>NZ_JBQKME010000001.1:0-608007 GCF_052115865.1 Fundicoccus sp. Sow4_H7
ACCTCAGATCGCGGGAAAGAATTTGCTTGTTACGCTGAGGTCGAAGCAGCAGGGATTGATTTTTACTTTGCCGATGCTTATAGCGCTTGGCAAAGAGGAACCAATGAGAACTCGAACGGTTTACTACGTGAGTTCTTTCCTAAGAAAACAGACCTCGCTAAAGTGACGCACCAAGAACTCTTCCAAGCTTTGTGGTTAATGAATAATCGACCTAGGAAATGCTTAGATTACCAAACACCCTTGGAAGTATTTTTACACGAACTCTTATTAATTGAGTAAATAAAAAATTGTCGCAATACTTATTGCAATTCAACGAATAATAATAATTTACTGCAAAAGTAACGATTACAAGGGCTAATGATATAAGTAAAAGTAACTGAGAAAATCGCGACAATTGCTGAATGATTTGACTAACAGGAATGAATGATAAGTAAGACCAGTTATGGTCAAATCGATTAATTGAAATACGTGATAAGGAATAAGTTAAATCATCTAAATCAACAAAACTACTTTCATTGTTGTCAATTTGACTCAATGTTTTTGTTAAATCAATATCGTCTTTAGTGGATGCAAGTACGTAATCATCCATTAAATAGACTGAGAATCCACCTTCAAAACTAGAGCTGATTTCTAGTAAATTTGATATATAATTTAAATGAATATTAGCTACCAAGAAACTGCTCTCTTGTTTGTTGTTTTGGGATACTTTTTGGACAAAGAGTAATTGTTGTTTGTCATTTTTTTTTATTCTTAAATATTGGAATGTTTTCTCGTTATCCAATTCTTCAATAGGTAAGGTATAAGCATATGAACTAGGTTGCCAAGTACCACCAGTACTAATGAAATATGGATTGTATGTTTGTACAACAATGACTGCTGAGCTAATTAAAGGTGAACTATTCTCGAGATGAAACAAATTAGTACTAATTTCTTGGATATCTAAATAATGTTCAGATATATTCTCGTAAGGAATGATTTCATCGTTGGAGTAAATATTTCCCCAGTTTGAAACATATAATTCTATTAGTTGAAGAGTTCTATCGATATATTCTGCTTGTTGTTCAAAAGATTTTGTCTGCTCATTTAAATAAGTTTGTTTAATTGGAATTTCAATTAAATACAACATAATCAATGAGATAATAATAATAGGCAAAGAAAATAAGAAACTATAGGAAATAAAGCGTTGTTTCAATCGCATCGTCCTTTATGGGAGGAACAAAAATTTGAAGTTATTTTGATGATCATAATAGCAAAGTCTCCTATTTTGTAAGCGTTGTTATAATATGTATTAATCAAAACCAATGTGATAATCAAGGGAAAATGTTGAGTTTTATTTTATTTTAAATGAAATTGTAGGTAAATGTGATATTATAGATTAAAAGGCTTACATCAAAAATATTTATTTGAAGAAAGGATATGTCAATGAAAGAAGAATTATGGGAACTTTTAGGAGATCTTCCTGAACATCATACAATCTCATCGCAACTAATTTCTACTCAAATACATCCTGACGGTTATTGCTTAGAAAACTGGCTATTAGATTTAAATGGAGAAGAAGAGGTACCGGCATATATCGCAAAACCGCTTGAATTAGAGGGTAAAGCACCTTTGGTATTAGTTAATCACTCTCATGGTGGCATGTATGCACAAGGAAAAGAGGAGTTTATTACGCCTTCGCATTATTTACAAAAACCTTCTTATGCTAAAACATTGACGGATATGGGATATATTGCTGCTTCAATCGATATGTGGTGTTTTGGAGAGCGAGAGCGCAATGAAAGTGATTTAGTTAAAGAGATGTTGTGGCGTGGAAGAGTTGTATGGGGATTAATGCTCTATGATAACATGCGATTTTTAGATTTCTTGACTGAATTAGAAGAGGTAGACGAGAAGCGTATTGCTACGATTGGTATGTCAATGGGAGGCTTACAAGCTTGGTGGCTGTCTGCTTTAGATGAAAGAATTAAAGTGACGGTTGATATGGGAGGCCAAGTGGATGCTCAAACCTTATTAAAACAAGGAAAGTTTAGCAAGCATGGATTTTATTCTTATGTACCTGGCTTGCTAAAGCATTTTTCAACAACAGATATTCAGAGTATGATTGCGCCACGTAAACGGCTCAGTCTAGTAGGACGTTTTGATGGCAATTGTCCGCTAGAGGGGATAGAAATATTAGATAAACATTTAACTCAACATTATCGTTCATTAGGTGCCAGTGAAAATTGGCAAAGCCGGCTATTTGGTTGCGGACATAAAGAAACAGCTGCTATGCGTAAAAGTTGGGTAGATTATCTTCAATTCAATCTATAAAAAAAGACTAAAATTGGTTTTTTGAATAACAAAGAACCAATTTTAGTCTTTTTGAATGCGTAAATAGAATTAACCTTTAACCGATCCTACCATTGCACCTTTAACAAAGTATTTTTGTACAAAAGGATAAGCAATTAACATTGGAAGCGTTGCAATGATAATAACGGCCATTTTAACTGATTGAGCAGGTGGTACCACATCGACAACTGTAGCATCAGCATTCAACCCACTTGAAACAAGTACGATTTGACGTAGTAAAACTTGAACAGGCCATTTCGTATGATCGTTAATATACAAGATAGCACCTTGATAGGTATTCCAGTAATTAACAGCATAGAATAGTGACACAGTTGCAATAGATGGTAATGATAGGGGTAAGATGATATTGAAAAATATTTTAAAGTGTCCAGCACCGTCCATTTTTGCCGACTCTTCCAAGCTATCAGGAATTCCTTGGAAGAAGTTGCGCATAATAATCATATTATAAGCACTGACTGCACCAGGTAAAATAAGTGACCATAATGAATCAATTAGACCTAGAGAATTAACAACTAAGAACGATGGAATCATTCCACCACTAAAAAGCATCGTAAAAACAATTAAAAAGTTAAACATACGGCGACCGTGTAGATATTTTCTTGATAAACCATAAGCTAAAAATGAAGTTAGTACCATACTTAAACTTGTACCAATTACCGTAACAAACAATGAAACACCAATACTACGGAAAATAGTAGGTGTAGATAAAATATAGCGATAGGCATCTAGAGTAAAAGTTCTAGGCCATAGAATAAAGGAACGGGTTGTAATTTCACCTGGAGTTGCAAATGATGTAGCTAAAATATTAATAAAAGGAATTAAACATAATAGAGCAAAGCCTACTAAGAATAAAATATTAACAATATCAAAAACTTTTTCTCCAGTTGTAGAATGTCTCCATTTGTTAAGTTCGGATAAACGGATCTTATTCTTACCATTTGTATTTGATTGACTCATAGTGCGTATAGACCTCCTAAATTAAAATAAGGTATCACAATTATTTTGCCGAAATAAATGTAGTCTATATTAGATACTAATAGTGTATCACTCAAAATTGTGTTACGTAAATAATCATGTATACAGTCACATTTAACAATCTAAAAGGTCGTAAAATAGGATAAAAAGGCAACAATCATTATTCTATTTTACAGATGTATAAAAGATTATAATGATAGCGTTTTCCGTGTTGAACTGGCTATTAATAGCCGATTTATGCAAGATTGCAGCCCATAAGCAAATGATTATTTATGTAATCGCTTAAATTGCTTATCATATAGGTGCCGAGATAAAAGTAGAACTTTGAGCCTCCTTACTGGAGGTTGTTTAGGAGGAAATGATTTGCAAAAATCAATCATAACACCAAGAAATTTGCGTCCAAATTCTGCTGTAGTAGATGAAGAATCAAAAGCAGAAATCAAAGCAAGAAATCGAAAAAAGAAATGGGCAGATATAAAAAAGAATAGAGCCCTCTACTTAATGATCTTGCCGGGCCTGCTTTACTTCTTAGTTTTTAAATACGCGCCTATGGGTGGACTCATTATTGCTTTTCAAGATTATCAACCATGGCTTGGAATTTTAGGAAGTCCATTTGTCGGGCTCAAACATTTTATACGATTATTTACTGAAGATACTTTTGTTCTCCTAATGAAGAACACGCTAATTATATTTGGAATGAATATTTTATTTTCGTTCCCATTTCCAATATTATTAGCCGTTTTACTTAATGAACTACGTAGTGAAAAATTGAAGCGAGCAATCCAAACGGTAATTTATTTACCTCATTTTATGTCTTGGGTAATTGTCGTTTCAATATTTTACGTATTATTAACAACTGAAGGAGGTGTAATTAATAACATAATTGTTGCAAATGGTGGAGAAAAAGTATCATTCTTAACCAATCCAAATTGGTTAAGGCCAATGTATATTTTCCAACAAATTTGGAAAGGTGCTGGTTGGGGTACAATTGTATATTTAGCTGCCATCACCAACGTTGATGAGCAGTTGTATGAAGCTGCGGATATGGATGGAGCTAATCGTTTAAGAAAAATGTGGCATATTACTTTGCCAGCGATTCGACCTACAATTATTACCTTACTGATATTAAAAATAGGTGATGTCTTAGAGTTAGGTTTTGAGCATATGTTCTTATTAATGAATTCGATGAACCGTTCAGTGGCTCAGATTTTTGATACATTTGTTTATACGGCTGGGATTCAAAATGGTCAGTTGAGTTATTCAACGGCGGTTGGTTTGTTTAAAGGTATAGTTGGTCTTATTTTAGTAATGGCGGCAAACTGGTTAGCCAAAAAGTTTGGCGAAGAAGGCGTCTATTAAAAAGTGAAATTGGAAAGGGAGATATCACATGTTTTCTTTAGAGAAATTAAGTTCATTGAATGATTTGTTAGTCGGTTTTTGGAAAATCATTTATTTAAATATCTTGTGGATCCTTTTCACAATTTTAGGTTTAGGCATTTTCGGGATAGGTCCAGCCACTTATGCAATTAGTAAATATTTAAGTCGGTGGCTAATATACAAAGAAGAACCAGCTGTTTTTAAAAGTTTCTTTACTTACTATAAAGAAAACTTTTTGCAATCGATGTTAACAAGTTGGATAATCATTTTTATCTTTTATGTTTTAATTGTTAATATATTTAATTTACAAATCTGGTATTTACAAATCATCAATGTCCTAATGTTGATAGCGGCAACGGTATCATTTACACATGTTTTCAACTCTATGGTCTTATTAGATGGGGAAACGATAAAAGATATTTTTCGCTATTCAATGATGATGGGTTTTGGATACCTACATTACACCATTATCCTTTGGACCGTTATTCTTGCTTGTTATTATTTAATGTCAATTAGTTACCCTTTATTGATTCTAATAGTAGGTGTTGGTTTAACCGCACTATCAATAGCATATGTAGCCAAGAAAATAATTGGTGATATTCAAACTGAAGAACAAAAAATAAATATATAGGAGCTTAAAATGAAAAAATTTTTAAAAGTCGGAACGGTATTTGCTAGTGCTTTAATGGCATTGAGTAGCTCAGTAGGAGTTTTAGCTAATGAAGGAAGCGAAAGAACATCTGTTTCTTGGATGACCATGCTACATACACCAACTCCACCATCAGGGGAAGTTGAAAGTTTATTAGAAGAATATATTGGTATGGAATTAGAAATTAACTGGGTCCCAGACGCATCAAAAGAAGAGCGTATTAATGCGGCTTTAGCATCAAACACTTTAGCTGACATCGTTTCTCTAACTCAAATTAATAATACAACGGTTAGACAAGCCTTGGGGTCAGGATTATTCTGGGATATTGAACCATATTTAAGTGAATTCGAAAACTTATCACAAATTTCAGAAGCAACATTGGATGTATCTCGAATTAATGGTCATATATATGGTGTACCATTCCAAAAACCAATTGGTCGTTATGGAACCATTATTCGTAAAGACTGGTTAGACAATTTAGGCTTAGAAGTACCTCATACAATGGAAGAATTACGAGAAGTGGCACGTGCCTTTACAGAAGATGATCCGGATGGAAATGGTCAAGATGATACAGTTGGGATTGTTGACCGTGCAGAATCTTATGCAGTTGGCTTTAGATATGTTACAGGTATCTTCGGTGCTGATAACTTATTCCACGTAAACGAAGACAAACAAGTGATTCCTTCATTTATGCAACCTGAATTTAGGGAAGCCATGGAATGGTATCGTGATATCTATGCAAATGGATGGATTAACTCAGACTTTGCAGTTATGGCTAAACAAGACCAACGAGACTACATTGCTAACGGTCGTGGAGGGATTGTATTCTCAGGATTATTCGATGCGAATAACTTCCAAATGGATGCTGTAGGAACACCTCAAGAAGAAGTAATGGAATGGGTATTGATTAATGACATGACTTATGATGGTCGTGAACGTCAATTGTTATCAGACACTAACGGTGGTATGGGTGGATGGTTAGCTATTCCAAAAACAAATGTTAAAACAGAAGAAGATTTACTTGTTGTCTTAGGTGTAATCGATAAATTAATTGATATAGATCCTTATACTTGGATGACGCAAGGTATTGAAGGTGAGCACTATGAAATCGATGAAAATGGTGCCTACAAACGTATTGATGATACAAGATGGCAACAAGAAGTTCAGCCATATGCTGGATCACGTCCTTCTGAATTAGTTCATACATTTACAACAACTTCAGAGTTATCAAATCTTGCGAATGAATTAATCGCACAAAATGCTGAGTATACCATTATTAACCCTGCTCAAGCATTAGACTCAGAAACATATACAAGCCAATGGAGTTCATTAATCCAAGGTATCGAAGATGCATACTATCAATATATGATGGGTGACATCGAAATCGAGGGCTTTGATGCAGCTATCGAAGTATTCTTACAAAATGGTGGACAAGCTATCATTGATGAGTTTACAGCTGCTTACGCAGAAGTTAACTAATTTAATTATATCGAAGAAACTTCCTTTTTTTGAAAAGGAAGTTTCTTGATTAATAATAAGTCAAAGTTACTAGGAGTAAATTATGTATTTATATGAAGATGTATTAAAAACACTTAAAGAAGATCACCCCATTTTAGCTCAATCAAAAAAATATAATGGAAAATGGTCGTATGATTATGGTGTGATTTTAAATGCTGTTAAAGAAATATATTTAAATAGCAATGATGAATCTTTGTTTGAGTATATTCAAGTTAATATGGATTATTTTATTCAAGAAGATGGAACAATAAAAAATTACCGACAAGAAGAGTATAATTTAGATCATTTAAATAATGGTAAATTATTATTTCTGCTGTATGAAAAAACGGGACTTGAACGTTATAAAAATGCTTTAGATACTCTTTTTAATCAAATTCAAAACATGCCACGGACGAGTCAAGGTGGTTTTTGGCACAAAAAAATATATCCTTATCAAATGTGGTTAGATGGATTATATATGAGCGCGCCATTTTATGCTGAATACTTAATCCGCTTTGAGAATGGCAGTGGCTTGGATGATGTGATTAAACAATTTGAACTATGTTATCAACATACTTTAGACTCTCAAACAGGCCTTTTATATCATGCTTGGGATGAAAAGAAAGAACAGTTTTGGGCTGATCCCGAGACAGGTTGTTCGCCTAATTTTTGGGGTAGATCAATGGGCTGGTATGTTATGGCTTTAGTCAATGTCATCGAGTTATTAGAAGAAGAGAATCCAAAGCGTGAAGTGTTAGTTGAACAATTAAAATCCTTACTTCATGCATTAAAAAATGTTTCAGATCCTGTAACGAAACTCTGGTATCAAGTATTGGATAAAGGACATGAAAGAGGAAATTATTTAGAAGCTTCTGCAACAAGCATGATTCTTTATGCAATCGCAAAATCTTATGAATTAGATTTTAGCGCCAGCTATACCTACGAAGAAATTCAGGAGTTATTTACTTTATTTAAAGAAGAATTTGTTTTTTATACGCAGGATAAAAAAGTAAACCTAATTCGCAATTGTGAAGTAGCTGGATTAGGTGGCGACGATAATCGCGATGGATCCTTTGTATACTATATTAGTGAACCAATTATAACCAATGATTTTAAAGGATATGGAGCGTTTTTAGCTGCTAGCCATACAATTGAACATTTAAATAAATAAAGCAATTATAGAGGAGTGTGTCATTTTGATAAATCGTAAAATCGAAAAGATACTAGCAATCGTTACTGCATCGCTTGTGCTAGTATGGTTAGGTGGTTTTTCATTAATCGTTACGAATATTGAGTATGACCAATATCAAAATGTGATTGCTCCCATCTTTGCAGAATCTATCCCTAATATTTATAGTCAAGAAGGCTTTGAAAGTGTTCGTTCATTGGCATCGTGGTTTGGTTTTACAGCTTTTCTTTCGTTATTTCCAATGGCTATAGGTGTCTTTTTTATAGATAAATATCCCAAACGAGCTGCTTTAGCTTTTTTGATAGCAGGATTAATTGTTTTATTTGGAAGCCAGCTTATTGCCTATCCTTTGGCATTTATCTACTTTGTTATAGTGTCTTTAGCCTTGCTTCGAAAAGAGACGACAGATGAGTCTGAAGAAATAATACTTGATGAAAATCAAATGACACCTTAACGAGCTTGTTAAGGTGTCACTAATTAGTCTGGGCGATTTTCTTTGCGAAAAACTCCAGGTGTAATTGATTCTCTTCTTTTGAAGGAACGGATAAAGTTTTGTGAATTATTATATTGTAAACGTTCGGAAATTTCTTTGATTGTTATATCAGTGTTGATTAACCAATCTTTTGCAATTTCAAAACGATAAGATGTAAGGTAATCAGAAAACGTTACGCCTGTTTCTTTCTTAAATAAGTTACTTAAATAATTTGGATTGTAGTGTAATTCATCACCAATTGAATCGAGCGAAATATCTTGATCGTATTGATTGTGGATAATTTGAATCATTTGGTCAGAAATGCCTTGAAACTGTTCAGCATTTTTTTGATGTAGCTCATTGACTAATGGGAAAATGACATGATTCAATAAATAATCTTCTAGTTCATTAGCAGGGCCCATTTGCAGAATTTTATTGTACATTTGTGAAGCTCGACTATTATCCAAACTCTCAGCATTGGTTGATTGAGCTAATTGAAGAAGACTCAAAGCAAAACGCAATAATGCTACTTGTACATTAATAGGACTATTACTAGATTTAAACAATTGACTAAGTAAATCAGGAGCCAATTGTTCCACGCGACTTGTTTCACCTAAACGAATAGCTTGTAAAATTTGTGATTCTAGATCATAGGGATAGCTTGAAATTTCTGGTTCAGAAATCATTTGCTTGACTTCATCATAAAAAATAATGGACTGATTCCCTAATAAAAGCTGATAGGATAATGTTTGTTCTGCCAGATGCAAGTTTTCTCTAGAATGCAGTAAATTATTATATTGAGGCGAAAAAGCTATACTGATGGATATTTTTAATACTTGCTCAATGGTTTCTATCAAATGGTTAGCAATTTCTGTGAGTTCTTTCTTTGCTAAATCATCACTGCAATCTAATGAAAGTAAAGTGACTTGATGTTTGTCATTATGAACGATTGGGGTCAAACGTTTATCCTTGGCTACAATTTCTGTCACAATTTGGTTGACACCGTAAAGAAAAATATCAGGATTATTGACTGTTCGTTCACCATAACCATCAATTTGAATCACCATAATCGAAAATACTTTATCAGATTGATCAGGGTATTGTAACAAAGATAACTTATCACTTAATTCTGATTCGAGAACTTGGTTTTTGTATAGATTACGCATAAACTGCTTTTTCAAATCAGGGTGTTGAAGTTCATATATGGTTGTTAACTTATTTTTTTCTGATTCAATTGCATCGAACTTTGAACCAATAAAATCCCAATCATTTATGCGTTCTTCAGCGATTGCTGAATAATTTAAGCGTTGCATGAGTGTTTTGATCGGTTTGGTTACTCTACTCGCAAAATAATATGCTCCTAAGAGCAGTATCAGAATAATGACAATAGCAGTAAGAATTAGGCCGTTGCGAACAAATCCTAAGGTTGAACTAATGACTTCTTTATCAAGCAGTGTGATATAAAGCCAATCGTTATAATCTGATTTTGTATAGACAAAGCCTGAATATTCTTTTGAATCAAATGCCAAATCCATCGCACCACTATTTCTTTTTTTAGTAAGATCTTTGGTTTGATTCAAAAGCTGATTAATAAAGGCATCCGATGACATTTCTTCTTCAGATTGACTTGAAAATAAAATATCATTATTTCTATTAATAATATAAAAAGGAATGGCATCATTGTCAGTATTAATGAGAGCTAATAAGTTTTCCTGAGGGAATTCAGCCATACCAATTGCTTTTTTTCTGTTCGAGAATATAGGCAATAAGCTAATTTGTTGTAGTTTGTTATCTTCTTGAATCCAATACAAATTGTCCTGACTATTTTTGATATAGGTATTTTCTAACTCAAATACTTCTTCTTCTGTCAGTTGGGTTAGACGACCATCACGAATATTCCACCTCTCGTCTAAACTAGTAATCGAATATACCGTGTTAGGCAGACTAAATGTAGAGAAATAATTGAGTTGCGTATTAATTGCTCGATATTTTTGAAAATCTTGTATGGTAAAGGGTTCAGAAACTAATTCAGAAAACTCATTTGTTGTACTAAAACCGCTGTATAATTTTTCAACCGTTTGGATCTCACGTTCTATTGTATTTTTGATTTGATTATTTGAAATGATCAAATTGTCTTGAGTATTCGTCTTAACTGAATCATACATAGCGAAATAAATAGATGTGGTAAAAAATACAGTAATGATAATTCCAATGACGGAAAATGTTACGAATAGTTGAATAAATGAACTTCCTCGTTCCCAAAAAAAATTACGAAGCTTGTCATTGGTTTTTAGTAAGTATTGGTACATTGCTGAACTCCTCAATAATCATATAAATGTAAACTATAACTTAATTTGAAAGGGATGATAGCGGTTAAATAATATTATAACATAAATTATCTAGTTTTTAGTCAGTATTTTAATTTAGTATTTATTTAGTAAAAAATTCTTGGAGGCTTAAAAATGAAAAAAAGGTACGTACAAGTTGGGACTGGTGGTAGGGCAAGGTTTTTTTATGAATCAGTAGCATCTACCTATAAAGAAACAAGTGAGATGGTCGGATTTTGCGATATATCTCCGACACGGATGGACTATGCAAATGTGTTACTAGAAAGACACAGTCATCCAAAGGTACCAACATACGATTATACTCAATTTGATCAAATGTTAGATGATTTAAAACCTGATTACGTTCTTGTGACAACTGTAGACCGTAACCACCATGACTATATTATTCGCTCAATGGAAAAAGGTTATGATGTTATTACAGAAAAACCGATGACGATTGACGAGGAAAAAACAAAATTAATTTTAGAAGCAGAAAAAAGAACAGGTCGTTCTTTACGTGTAACTTTTAACTATCGTTATGCGCCACATAACTCAAAAATAAGAGAGTTAATTCGCGACGGTGTTATTGGTGATGTATTCTCAATTCATTTTGAATGGTTACTTAATACAGAACATGGAGCCGATTATTTCAGAAGATGGCATCGTAACAAACTGAACAGTGGTGGCTTACTTGTTCATAAGTCGACACACCACTTTGATTTAGTTAACTTTTGGTTAAATGCTTCTCCTAAAAAAGTATTTGCCTTCGGGGATTTGAATTTCTATGGCATGAAAAATGCAGAAAAAAGAGGTGTAACAAACTTCTACTACCGATCAACAGGTGCAAAAAATGCTGAGAATGATCCATTTGCAATTGATTTAAATAGTTCAGAAGACTTACGTGAGTTATATTTAAATGCTGAAGAAGATAGTGGTTATATTCGAGACCGAAGTGTCTTTTCAGATGATATTTCGATTGAAGATACACTTGGTGTGACAGTTCGATACGATCAAGGGACAATTCTGACTTATTCATTGAATGCCTATATGCCTTGGGAAGGATTTATCGTTTCAATCAACGGAAGTAAAGGACGTATTGAAATGAAAGTTGTTGAAAAATCATATATTAATGCTGGTGGCGACAAGGAAAATGAAGGAGCGTTAAAAGTTAAATCCATTCGTGTATTCCCAATGTTTGCCGAACCATATGATGTTGAGATTATTGAAAAACCAGGTGGACATGGTGGAGGAGACCCAATTCTATTAAATGATATTTTTGGCGTTCCTGATGAGGACCCATTAAACCGTGCGGCATCAACATTTGATGGAGCATTATCCATTCTAACCGGAATTGCTGCAAATAAATCGATTGATACCGGGAATGCTGTTGAAATTAAAGATTTAATTGATTTAGAACCTTATATGGATGTGTAAATATTTCGCATCATTGAAAAATAAAGAAGACAGCGTTAGTTGTCTTCTTTTTAAAATTAAATTAGGAGAATAAAATGACAAACTTGATAAAAAATCCAATACTGGCTGGTTTCAATCCAGATCCGTGTATTGTAAAAGCTGAAGATACCTATTACATTGTAGTTTCATCATTTGAGTGGATTCCTGGGGTGAGGGTGTATGAATCAAAAGATTTGGTTAATTGGAAATTCACCACAGATATTTTAACAGATCAAATCGATTTATCTGGTGAGCAAACAGCCTGTGGGATTTGGGCGCCACAAATATCTTATCATGATGGGCTCTTTTACTTGCTTTATACCGATGTAAAAACATCGATTCGTCCATTTAAAGATACCCATAATTACTTAATAACGGCTGAAAATATACATGGTCCTTGGTCTGAACCTATTTATTTAAATTCTAGTGGCTTCGATCCATCACTTTATCATGATCGAGATGGTAGAAAATGGTTAAGTAATGCCTTATGGGATTATCGTATGACAACCCCTAATAAGTCTTCAGGTATCGTATTACAAGAATTTGATCCAGAAAAAGAAGCATTAGTAGGTCCGATTCATAAAATTTTCGATATGACTGAGTTAGCTAAAACAGAAGCACCTCATATTTATTTTGTCAATGATTACTATTATTTAGTGATGGCAGAAGGAGGAACAGGTAGTGACCACTCAGTGACCATCGCACGGTCGAAAGATATTACTGGTCCTTATGAAGTCGATCCTAACTATCCAATGATGACCTCCAGTCAACATCCGGACCATCCTATTCAATGTGCGGGACATGCGAGTCTTATTCAAACGGATGAAGATGAATGGTATATGGTTCATTTAGGGACACGACCATTAAAAGATCAACGTGCCATTATGGGTAGAGAAACATTTATTCAAAAAATTAAGTGGAATGATGATGGCTGGTTAGAACTTGCTCATGGTGGGAAGCTCCCAGCAGTTGAAGTCGAACCACCGAAAGTATTTAACGGTGAAATCAAGCCAATAGATTACAGTTTTAAAGATGATTTTTCTAGTTCTGATTTACATCCGCAATGGAACAGTCTAAGAATGCTGCCAAATGAAGAATGGTTATCTTTATCAGAAGTAGAAGGTAAACTTCGTTTATATGGTGGGGAATCTTTACATAGTTTATACAAACATCATCTCTTAGCAATACGTCAAACTAATTTTTCTTTTTCAGCCTCAACACAATTTGCCTTCAACCCGAATAATTATTTACAAATGGCAGGACTCATTTTATTTTTAAATGCAGAAAATTATTTGTATGCATATATTAGCTCCGAAGATAATAAAAGAGTTTTAAGAATTTTAAAAGCCGATAAAGGTGAAGTAGAAGTTAAGGATACAATTGTAAAACTCAATTCATTAGAGGAAGAGGAACTCTTTTTATCGGTTGATGTTGACCATGAAAATGCTAAATTTTTCTATAGTGAATCATCTGAAGAAGAAAAAAGATTGTTTTTTGAAGAAACAGATCTTTCTTTCTTGTCAGGCGGCTTTACTGGAAACTTTGTAGGTATAGCTTGCCATGATATGAATCGCTATAAAGGCATTTTTGCTGATTTTGATTATTTCGAATACAATGTAACTGAGTAATGTTGATTAAATGGGTTAATTATTTATATTAATTAAAGGAGTGCCAAAAATAATGACATTAACTAAAGAAAGATTGTTAGAAATTGCCGAGAAAAGTTGTCAAACATTAATGAAAGAATTTACTCCAGAAACATTACCACCAGCAGGACGGTTTCATTACCACCAAAGTGTTTTCTTAATGGGAATGATGATGGTATATGATACGACTGGCAAGCAAGAATATCTAGATTATACACGCGGCTATTTTGATTCATTAATCGATGACCAAGGTAACCTCGTGTTTGATAGAGATCAATTAGATGCCATACAAGTAGGACTATTATTGTTTAAACTTTATGATTTAACGAATGAAAATAAATATCTCATCGCTACCCATAAGTTGCGCGCCACACTCGATACCATAAACCGGACATCTGAAAATGGTTTTTGGCATAAAGATAAATACCCTTACCAAATGTGGTTAGATGGTTTATTTATGGCAGGACCTTTCTTAGTTGAATATGGTAAACGATTCAATCAACTTGATTTAGTTCAACTTGTCTTGTATCAAGAGCATTTAATGCGTAAACATATGTTAGATGAAAAAACGGGCTTATTGTATCATGCTTGGGATGAAAAGAAAGTACAGCCTTGGGCAGATCCTAAAACAGGTCGTTCACCAGAGTTTTGGGGCCGCTCAAATGGCTGGATAGGAGCCGCTCTCATTGATATTTACGAAGCAATCGGTGATGCTAATTTAGGACAAGAAGCCTTACCAGGCAAAACCAAAGATTTTATCGATGCTGTTATTCCATTCCAGGATCCTACAACTTCTTTATGGTATCAAGTGGTTGATAAAGGAGACCGTGAAGATAACTGGTTGGAATCTTCAAGTTCATCCTTATATTTGTATACCATTGCTAAAGCAATCGAAATTGGCTTTGTCGATGATTCATATGAAGAAGTATTGGTTAAAGGCTATCAGGGCTTGCTAGAAGAAATGGTTGATGAAGAAGACAATTCTTTAGTCGTAAAAGGAATTTGTATCGGAACTTCTGCGGGAACATATAATTATTATGTTGAGCGTCCAGCTTCTGATAATGATTTACACGGGGTAGGGACATTCTTATTTGCTACGATGGCTTACTATAATTTACTGATAAATAAATGAAGTCCTCAATGAATAATAGGTAGTATTTTGAGTGATTTTAGCTAAACAATCAAAATCTTAGATAAGCTAACAAATAATAATCATTTCATCAGTAAGGTTTAACTGTTTATGCGGTTAAACCTTATTTGATGCCGATGATTATACTCATTCCAACTTCCTATTTACTGATTATCTACAAGAATGCGATTTAATGATAGATTAATATTATAGAGTTAAAAAGCGGTTTCAAACGAAGGAGAATGAGTCAAAATGTTAAATGTGTTAGATTTTGGGGCATCTGTTGATAAGCTGGCTTTAGATAATCAATTAGCCTTTAATAAAACAATCGAAAAAGCAGTTTCAGATGGTGGCGGAATTGTCCATGTCCCAGCTGGAAAGTACTCCGTAAGTTCGATTCAGTTATTTTCAAACATTGAATTGAATTTAGCTCCAGGAGCGATTTTAGAGTTTTCAGATAATCAGGAAGATTATCCTGTTATCGAAGCTAGATGGGAAGGGGCAACTTCAAAGATATATCAGTCACTAATTTATGCTAAAGATGCGGTAAATATTGCTGTGACTGGAAAAGGAATTCTTAGAGGCAATGGTAGTAAATGGTGGCATTTATTTAGAAATGAAAGAGAACAATTATTATACCCACGTCCAACAACGATTGGCTTTGATAATTGTCATGATGTCGTGGTTCGTGATATTGCTATTTACGATTCTCCATCATGGACGGTACACCCTTTATTATGTGATAACGTAAATATTGATAATATTCGCATCGAAAATCCATGGGACTCACCAAATACCGATGGAATTAACCCTGAATCAAGTCGTAATATCCGTATCAGTAATTGCTATATTAATGTTGGGGATGATTGTATCGCCTTAAAAGCAGGAACTGAAGGAACAGAAGAACGGATTCCTTGCGAAAATATTACGATTACAAACTGCAATATGATCCATGGGCATGGTGGTGTCGTTATTGGCTCTGAAATGAGTGGAGACGTTCGTAATGTAACGATTAGCAATTGTGTCTTTAATCAAACTGATCGCGGTATTCGTTTCAAATCACGCCGTGGTAGAGGCGGTACGATTGAGAATATTAATATCAGTAACATTATTATGGATAAAGTAATGTGTCCAATTGTCATGAATTTATTTTACTTCTGTGGACCGGGTGGAAAAGATAAATATGTATGGGATAAGGATTTTTATCCTTTTGATGAACGAACACCTGCCATTCAAAATGTGACGATAAGCCAAGTTCGTGCGGTCGATGCAACTGCTAGTGCGATTTTTATGTATGGCTTGCCTGAAAGTAAAATCACGAATATTCGCTTCAATGAAGTTGAAATTACGATGGCTGACAATGCTCAAGCAGATAGACCAGCAATGATGACGGGTATTGAAGCTATGTCGCAACGAGGTATTTTAATGGGGAACACAGAAGGCATTACATTTAACTCTGTTAATTTGCATAATGTAGATGGCGTTGCCCTTGAAATATTTGATGAAAACGACTATCAAGTTGCTAATTCATCTTTTACTAAAGTGTGATTCCATGATTATAGTAGGAAAAAATAATTCCGCTGATTTTACAAACTTGGCAGATTGTATTGATTACTTAGTCGCCAATAAAGCGGATGAAATGCAAACTGTTATTATTTTACAAGGACATTATCATGAAAAAATAGAAATAATATTGGATAACATCCATTTTATTGGTTTAGGGGAAGTAGAAATTGAATATAATGCCAGCGCTAACCAATTAGATGAAAATGGTCAAGCAATAGGTACCTTTAAATCACCAACGGTTTACATACAAGGTGAAAACTTGAAATTCAGCAATCTTAAATTTGTAAATTCATCCGGACAAGGCGAACTTGTAGGTCAAGCTGTGGCGGTCTTTGTTACTGGAGATAAAATTATTTTTGATCAATGTGAGTTTCATGGTTATCAAGATACCTTGTGTATTGGTCCTATTCCGGCTGCTGGAGCACATAACGAAATAAATAATCCTAACTATCCAATGATTGGACATAGGCGGGTATATTTTTGCCATTGTTTTATATCTGGGACTGTTGATTATATTTTTGGAGGAGGCAATGCTATTTTTAATGCTTGCCAATTATACACACTAGATCGTTTAAACGAGGGAGATACTTGTTGGGTAACGGCTGCTTCTACATCCAGCCAGTGGGACTATGGTTTTACCTTTTATCGCTCAATTTTCACATCAGAAACACCGAGACAAACGCATTTCCTTGGTAGACCCTGGCGTCCATATTCCATGGTTCGCTTAGTGAATTGTTATATGGATGAAGGCATCAATCCTTTAGCTTGGGACACTTGGGCAAAGCATAGTGATAATATTGAAAAAGTACGTTATAGTGAAATTGATTTAAATCCTGCTGAAACGAAATTTAAGAAATATAACCGCC
Source organism: Fundicoccus sp. Sow4_H7 (assembly GCF_052115865.1). Lineage (NCBI taxonomy): Bacteria > Bacillati > Bacillota > Bacilli > Lactobacillales > Aerococcaceae > Fundicoccus > Fundicoccus sp. Sow4_H7. The sequence goes on from NZ_JBQKME010000001.1 coordinate 17,495, forward strand.
CATCATGGGTAAGGATTAAAAATGATGAAAAAAGTTTAGAAAGTATTATTCAAGAACAATTTTTAGATTGGAACGTACTCAATTAAATCATTTAGGGGAAATCGTATGACAAGTTTATTTATTATGGGAGATTCAACGGCTTCAATTAAGTTGGCTGAAAAACATCCTGAGACAGGCTGGGGAGAAGCTCTGCGTTTCTTTTTAAAAACAGAAGTTAATCTTTACAATTTTGCACAAAATGGTCGTAGCACAAAATCATTTGTTGATTTAGGTGATTGGGGTTTAGTTTTGGAGAAATTATCGGAAGGTGATTTTGTTCTGATTCAGTTTGGGCATAATGATCAAAAATTAGAAGATGAAACACGCTATACCGACCCCAATACCACTTACAAAGAAAATATTAAACACTTTGTAAAAATTATCAGAGAAAGAAAAGCCTACCCTATTTTACTGACCTCTTGTAGTCGACAAGCTTTTGACTTAGATGGTCAAAAAAGAGTCGATACCATTGGGGAATATCCTAAAGCAATGCAAGCAGTGAGTGAAGAATTAGGCACTGAATTTTTAGATATCTATCAATACAGTTATGATTTGCAAATCGTTATAGGTTTTGAAAATAGCAAGCAGTTGTTTTTACAAATGGAAAGTAATCAACATCATAACTACTTTGATGGAATAGTAGACCAGACACATTTTTCACCTTATGGTGCTTTTACTATCGCAGAACTTTTTGTGAAGAAGGTTATTGAAAATAATTTATCATTGGTCAAATTATTCAATCCACTCGGATATAAGATAAATAATTAATTTTTAAGGAGCATAATGAATGAGTGAACTAACAGAAACAAATCAATTTTTTGATGCAATTTACCCGAATTCAAAACAAAGCTATGAAGGTAGTCATATTTACATGGCAAAAAAAGATGGCCAAGACTATGTCGTTGTAAAAGGCCAAAGTGATTTTTATGATGAACTTGAAGGCGATATTTTGGACAATGGCGAAAAAGTAGCTTTAGCTAACCACGCAACCCGCCTCGTATTAAATAAATACTTTGATTATACTGTTCCGCAAGCATTTGGAACAGAAATAGCAACAATAGGACTTGGAGATCGTTTAGGTTTAGCGGGTAGAGGTCAATTATTAGCGGTAAAAGGACATGCTGTTCGTCCTGTATTAGCGCAACAAAGTATCCGCGAGTTAAACCTAACCAATCGTAGTTTAACTGATGTCTTAGATGCTGCCGCTTTTGCAGTTTTCAAAGAAAATTATCATCTTGGCTTTGGCGCAGACGGAGACCATTTAAAACTAGAAGAAGATATTGAATATGCCTTAAATACAGGCGTTTCAATGTTAACGCTCGATTGTTCTGATTATATTGATAATCAAGTAACCGAGTATAGCGCCCAAGAATTAGAAGAAAAATATTTAGAAATTGATGCTGATTCACGTAAAGAATGGGAAGCAACTTACTTAGAAAAAGAATTTGATTTTGAAGATTTCAGCATTCACTTTGATAAAGCAACCTTAATGTACAATGCGGTTCAATATCATGCCGGTATCGAATATATGATTAAAATTTTCAATAAATATGTTCGTCCATTAGATAAGGGAATTGATTTTGAAGTTTCTATTGATGAAACCATGACAGTTACTTCACCAGCATCCCATTTCTTTGTAGCGAATGAACTATATAAGCATGATATTAAAGTAAATAGTTTAGCACCACGCTTTATTGGTCAATTCCAAAAAGGTATTGACTATATGGGAGATATTGAAGCCTTTGAACTAGACTTCAGTCAACATTGTCAAATTGCAGATCATTTTGGTTATAAAATTTCTGTTCACTCTGGAAGTGATAAATTTAGCGTCTTTCCAATTGTAGCTAAATATACCAAAGGTCGTTTCCATGTAAAAACGGCAGGAACAAACTGGTTAGAAGCGCTAAAAGTGATTGCGTCACATGACTATGATTTATTTAGACAATTATACAAGTTTGCTATGGATAATTTTGCAGAAGCACAAAAATATTATTATATTACACCTGATCTTTCAAACCTTCCTAATATCGATGATCTAAAAGATGAAGAATTGGTCAATTATTTAGCCGATGATAATGCAAGACAGTTACTGCATGTCACTTATGGCTTAATCTTGACAAATAAAGATGAAAATGATGAACACTATCTTTTCCGTGATCAAATTTATGCGAGTTTAGATAAGTATGACAATGAGTATGCCGATACATTACATCAACATATTAAAAAACACATCGATTTACTGAATGTTGCAAAGGAGAATGTATAATGACATTTATTCATGATGATTTCATGTTAGAAAACGAAACAGCTAAACGTTTGTATCACGAATATGCAAAAGATATGCCAATATTCGATTACCATTGCCACATATCACCCCAATTGATTGCCGAAGATTATGCATTCGAAGATATTGGTGAAATTTGGTTAGCAGGAGACCACTATAAATGGCGAGCTATGCGTGCAAATGGTGTTCCTGAACGATTAATTACAGGAGATTCGACGAATAAAGAAAAGTTTGAAGCTTGGGCAGCAACTGTGCCTAATACAGTTGGAAATCCATTGTACCACTGGTCAGCAATGGAGTTAAAAACCTACTTTGGTGTAGATGAATTATTAAATGAGGATAACTGGGAATCAATTTATGAACAAGCTAATGCCAAAATTAAGGATGAAAAATTAACGGCACGTAAATTGATTGAGATGTCCAATGTTCATTTAGTTGGGACAACAGACAATCCAGATGACTCCTTAGAGTATCATGTGGCTTTAAAAGATAGTGATTTTGGTCCGAAAGTTGTTCCTTCATTTAGACCCGATGCTGCTTTAGATGTAGCAAGTGATCGTTTTAGAAAATTCATTAAAGACATTGGAGTAGTAGTTGGTGAAACCATCGACTCTTATGCAGCTTTAGTAAGTGCTTTAGCTAAACGAATTGATTTCTTTGATGAGTTAGGAACAGTAGCTTCTGATCATGCTTTGGAAACAATCGATTATATCGAGAAAGATGACACTTATATTGAAGCTGTGTTTCAAAAAGCAGTAGACAATGATACACTTACGAAAGAAGAGAAAACCGCCTATCAAAGTAGATTATTATATGATTTAGCTGGCTTTTATACAGAGAAAAATTGGGTTATGCAGATTCACTTTGGTGCATTAAGAAATAATAACTCTAAATATTTTGATTTACTAGGTTACGATACTGGTTTTGACTCTATTCGTGATACAGCCAATGATGCGTTTGGACTAAACCGTCTTTTAGATGCTTTTTCAGCCAATGAAAGACTACCAAAAATGATTTTATACCCCTTAAATCCAAATCAATTTGATACTATTGCAAGTACAATTGCCAACTTCCAAGTGAATGACCAAGGCGTGAAGTCTAAAATCCAGTTAGGTTCTGGTTGGTGGTTTAATGATACAGAACGCGGTATGATTCACCAAATGGAAGCATTAGCCGACCATGGCTTATTGATGCATTTTGTTGGAATGTTGACAGACTCACGTAGCTTTGTCTCCTATCCACGTCATGATTATTTCAGACGTATTTTGTGTCAATTGATTGGGGAAAAAGTCGAAAAAGGTAAAATACCAAACGATGAGAAACTGTTGAAACAATTAATTGAAAATATCTCGTTTAATAATGCGGTAAGATATTTTCAAAAATAGTTAATTAACAAGGAGGATCCATGACTTATCCATTAAATTTAGGTATCCGATTGCATGATGTAGAAGGGAAAACGTTTGAAGAACGCATTAAAAAGGTAGCTTCTTTTGGGCTATCTCATGTTCAACTAGCTCCCCTCAAGGTTTATGATGAGTTAACTAAAATTCAAGATGTTTCACAAGGTTTTGCTATGCAAAGTAGACAAATTCTTAGAAAATATAACGTTGATATTTGTGTGTTAGGAAGCTATATCAACTTATCACATCTTGATGAAAATGTGAGACAAGATGAATTAGATAAATTTTATTATTCATTGAAGATGGCAGAAAGTTTTGGTGCAGGTTTAGTTGGTACAGAAACAGGTAGCGTTGGAAAAGGTTATACAGAGGATAACTTTACAGAAGAAGCGTACCAGATCGTTAAAGAATCAGTGCAAAAAATGGTTAAAATTGGAGAGCAATTTGGCAAAATTGTAGCTATCGAAGCCGGTGTTAATCATCCTATTTATACCGTCGATCATTTACTGAGACTCGTTGAGGATGTGAATTCTGAGAATATTCAGGTAATTCTTGACCCAGTAAATCTAATGACACTTGAAAACTATCATAATCAAACAGAAATTACTAAAGATGCTTTTAAACGTCTGGATCCATATATTCAAGTGATTCATCTGAAAGATTTTGATGTTCAAGATGGCAAACTTGTCCCAGTAGCTGTTGGACAAGGCTTGATGGATCATAAACCATATATCGAGTACGCCAAATACCACCGTCCAGGAGTCCAAATTAGTTTTGAAGATACGAAAGATAAAGATTTACAAAAGAGCTTAGACTATATTGCTGATTTGTATGAGCAAGTATAGGTAAAATTAAAAGATGACTAGCCTCAAGTGTTAAGCATAAATTCTAACATTTGGGGCTATTTTATTTATTAATAAAATTGTGATAACAACATTCTCCTTGTAATCTCTATTCGAATCAATTATGATAAGAGGGCATAACCTGTCCGAACAGGTTGAGATGAATCTAGGAGTATGAAAATGAACAAAACTAAATACCAAATTGTGGCCGATGACTTACGTAACAAGATTTTGCTGAATGAATATTTACCAGACGAAGCTATTCCATCAGAATTGCAGTTACAAGAGATGTACGAGGTAAGTCGCCATACCGTACGTGAAGCGATTAATATTTTGGTTAATGAAGGCTACCTAAGAAAGAGGAAGGGATCTGGAACTTATGTCGATTCCAACAAACCTACTTTACAAAATAACCAGACAACTTTAAAAACAGTGGGGGTCATTATTTCTTATATGTCTGACTATATTTTTCCAGATATTGTGAGAGGAATTGAACGTACCCTTCGGCAATACGGTTATTCCTTTATGCTTGCAAGTACAGGGAATGACTATCAGCAAGAAAAATTATGTTTAGAGCAAATGATAAGCCAAGGTGTTCAAGCATTAATTGTGGAGCCGACCAAGAGTAATCAATTTAATCCCAATTTAGCTTTATATACGAGTATTCGAAATAGCGGGATTCCAGTTGTTATGATAAATGCCAACTACGAAGAGTTAGACCTTCCTTCAATCGCTTTAAACGATGTGAAGAGTGGATTTGTCGCAGCAGAAGCCGTAATGAAAGTAGGGCACAAAGATATCTTATTAGTCAGCAAAATTGACGACTTGCAAGGGAAACTGAGAATGAAAGGCTTCTTTAAGGCTTGTGAGCAATACAAAATCGATTTCAAACCAGAAAATATCCTGACATATACGACAGAAACCCGTAAAGAAATTGCTTTCCAGGCATTAGAGAAATTGAGAAAGTCACCCAATATTACGGCGGTTGTCGGCTACAATGATCAAATTGTTTATCAAATTATCGCTTTGTTAAACCAATATGATATTCAAGTGCCAGAAGATATATCCATTGTAGGTAACGACCACTATATAGCACCAACGATTAATCAAATCGACTTAACAACCATTGAGCATCCAAAAGAGCAATTGGGGATGGATGCAGCCAAGTGGGTTGTAGAAGCCATTCATAATCAACAATATGGCAAGAGTATTTTCTATGAACCGAAATTAATCGCCGGTTCAACGGTAAAAAACCTAAATTAAAACAAAAGGATTCATGAACGTTATCATGAATCCTTTTTCAATGCTTTTTCTAAAGCATCTAAAATATGTGGATGCGTCCTCTTTAACGAAGTTGGTCGACCAGTTTCACTTAAAATATAGCAATGGCTAGACGAACCTGTTGTCGTTAATTCTCCCGTTTCCTCGTTATAAATTTCATAAGATAACTCCATTCGAAAGGCTGTAAACATTTCAACGGCAACATGAATTTGTGCAGTGTCGCCAAACCTTAAAGGCTTTTTAAACTGACTGTCAACAGCCAATACAGGAATACTAATTCCCTCGTCACTCATCTTCTTATAATTATAACCTAACTCACTCAAATAACTTATTCGAGCTTCTTCAAACCACCGAATATAATTGGAATGGTGGACAATCTGCATCGCATCGGTTTCGTAAAACTGCACCGTATGTAGATATTTCAAATCAAAACCCCCTCAATAAATATCACTATCTATTATCTAACTTTAAATTCAAAAATAAAAGTGGAAATGCTCATTTTTGGTGTATATATGTATAGGAATATTTTTTACAGGAGGTATTTATTTGAGAGAGAATTTTGAATTAGAGCAGTTGAAGTTACTTAAACAACGAGCCATGTTTTTCACATCAGATCAAAATAAGAAATATTATACACTGAACCAAGGTAACAAAGGGGAAACAGATATGTTTCGGTTTATTGAATGCTATGGCAGTTCTTATTGGAAAATATTTAGTAATTTTTGGTTTGAACACGGAAAACGGATGGAAGCTGATTTTATTATCGTTATGCAGGATCAAAGGTTAGTTTTAGAAGTTAAAAATTATGATGGTCAATTTAAATTGATTGATGGGAAAAATTATCTCAATCATGTTCTTATAGATTCTGATATTTTTAATCAAATGACTTATCGATTAAATCGACTAAAAATTATTGCAGCTAATGTCGATCCGCAAATTCGTGTTCATGGCGCAGTAGTATTTATTGGTGAGAATTGCGAGATTGAAATAAATAATTCTTTCGAATTTGAAGTTTTACAACGACATCAGTTGAAGTGTTGGTTGAGAAAAATACGAGAACTGACGGATTATCCAATGCATTCAAAGTATATTAAAGAGTGTTGCGATGTGTTGAATGCTGTTCGAATTGAGAATCCATTTAAAGCTCGATCATTATCTGATGAGGATTTTTTTAAATTAAAGAAAGGTATCATTTGTATGAATTGCACAAATCTTGGAATACAAACGACTCATAAAAAAGTATCCTGTCAGTTTTGCGGAATGGCAGAGAGAAAATCAGATGTCATTCTTCGAATGGGGCGTGAACTTCGTATTCTTTTTTATGATCATCCAGAAAAAGTGACGGTTAATAATTTATATCAATTAGCTGGCGGTACGATAAGTAAAGTAAGTATTTTAAAGGTTTTTGAAAGAAATTATAAGAAAAAAGGTAGTATTAGAAAACAATACTATGAAATTAAACTAGATTAGTTTTTGCATGCTCTTTTATCGCTAACAATATTCGTTGATAGTTAGTGATGCTGGGTTTATCGCTAACAATATTCGTTGATAGTTAGTGATGCTGGGTTTATCGCTAACAATATTTGTCAATAGTTAGTGATACCGGGATTATCGCTAACAATATTTGTCAATAGTTAGTGATACTGGGATTATCACTAACAATATTCGTCAATAGTTAGTGATACCGGGATTATCACTAAGAATCAACTTAAATAATTAGTGATAATTAGTTTATCAACGAGAAAATCCTCACATTAATTAAAAACCCTTACAAAGATGTACGAACATATAAAAAATAATTGTTGACATATACGGACAAAAAAGTATAATGAAAGTGAAAAGTGTCAAAGGAGGATAAATGGGTGGCTGAAAATAGAAAAAAATGGATTCAACAGCAAATAAAAGACAAACAGACATATTTAGGTATTGAATTAGGTTCAACTCGTATCAAATCAGTATTAGTTGCAAATGATTTCCAACCGATTGCAAGTGGAGAACATGAATGGGCGAATAGACTTGAAGATGGAGTGTGGACCTATTCTTTAACGGACATTTGGAAGGGTTTGCAGGAAAGCTATCGTAAAATGGCAGATCAAGTTAAAGAAAATTATCAAATGGAATTAACTGAAATAGGAGCCATGGGCTTTAGCGCCATGATGCATGGTTATTTAGCTTTTGATCAAGATAACGAGCTACTTGTCCCGTTTCGAACTTGGCGAAATGCCATGACGGAAGAAGCTGAAAAGAAATTAACTCAAGCTTTCAATTTTAACATTCCTCAAAGGTGGAGTATCGCTCATCTTTATCAAGCCATGTTAAACCGAGAAGAACATTTAGATAAAATAGATTTTTTTACGACATTGGCAGGATATGTCCATTGGCAATTGACGGAAGAAAAAGTTTTAGGTATCGGCGATGCTTCTGGTATGTTTCCTATTGATAGTCAAACGAAAGATTATGATGAGCGGTATTTATTAGACTTTAAACAATTAGCCAAAGACGAAGGATTCGATCTTGACCTACAACAACTGCTTCCAACGGTTAAAGTTGCGGGTGAACTCGCAGGAACGCTGACCGAAAAAGGCGCTAAACTCTTAGACCCAACAGGCACGTTAAAGACTGGTATTCCGATTTGTGCTCCTGAAGGTGATGCAGGTACTGGGATGGTTGCCACCAATAGTGTCTTACCTCGGACTGGAAATGTGTCAGCTGGAACATCCGTTTTTGCCATGATTGTCCTAGAAGAAGCACTCAAAAATGTCCACCCTGAAATTGATATTGTAACAACCCCGACGGGCGAACAAGTTGCCATGGTTCATGCCAATAATTGTTCAACTGAAATTGACGCCTGGGTAAGGATTTTCAAAGAATTTACGTCCCAATTAAATTTAGATATCGATCTTCCGACCATATATGCGGCCTTATTTAATACAAGCCGTGATGCTAATCCAGATGGGGGTGGCTTATTAGCTTATGGTTATCATTCTGGCGAAAATATTACCAAAATGCCAGTCGGACGACCACTTTTTGCACGGACACCTGATGCATCCTTTAACCTTGGAAACTTTATGCGAACGCAATTGTTAACCGCTTTTGGCGCCTTGCGAATTGGGATGACGATTTTAGAAGATGAGGCAGTTGAAATTGATCAGCTCGTGGCTCACGGTGGCATTTTCAAAACCCCTGAAATCGCACAAGAAATTCTTGCTGCTGCTATGAAAACACCTGTAACCGTTATGGAAACAGCTGGTGAAGGTGGCGCATGGGGAATGGCAGTCCTAGCTGCATACTTGAATAACAATTTAACTAACAAACCGCTATCACTGCCAAACTTCTTAACCCATCAAGTTTTCCAAGCCGATAAAGGAGTTACGATCGAAGCGAGTCAAGCATCGATTGAAGGTTACGATGTCTTTATTCAAAGGTATCTAGAAGGTCTACCGATTGAAAAGTTAGCAGGCGAATTGTTGTACACAAATAATTAAGGAGTGAAAAGATGTTAGAAGCACTGAAGGAAGCCGTTTTTAAAGCGAATTTAGAGTTACCCGAGCGCGGATTAATTAAATATACCTGGGGAAACGTCTCAGCATTTGATCCAGAATCAGGCTACTTTGTGATTAAACCAAGTGGTGTTGACTACGATACCATGACGGCAGATGATATGGTTGTTTTGGACTTAGATAACAACGTCATTGAAGGCGATTTAAGACCTTCATCGGATACCCCAACTCATGCCGTGATTTATAAAAACTATCCCGATATTCGATCCATTGTCCATACTCACTCACCTTGGGCAACCATTTGGGCGCAAGCAGGTTTAGATGTTCCAGCAATGGGAACAACTCATGCGGACACCTTTTATGGAACCGTCCCTTGTGCACGATTCCTGACTCAAGAAGAAATTGAAACCGCCTACGAACACAATACCGGTGAATTAATCGTCAATACATTCAAAGAACGTAATTTAGATCCAATGGCGATTCCCGCTGTCCTCCTCCATGGACATGGACCTTTTACTTGGGGGAAGACGCCTGATGAAGCTGTTATGAACAGCGTTGTTCTAGAAGAAGTTTGCCGGATGAATTTTTATAGCCGCCAACTGAATATTTACGCTGAACCACTACCGCAAGCTATTTTAGACGTACATTATTTAAGAAAACATGGAAAAGATGCTTACTACGGTCAATCCAAAAAATAAATATCAATGATGAGGAGCCTATGCTTATGCTAAAAAATACAGAAAAAGAATTTTGGTTTGTTGTTGGATCACAAGACTTATACGGTGATGAAGCCTTAAAACAGGTAAAGCAAAATGCAGAAAAAATAACTGCTAGCCTGAATGAAACAGAAAATTTACCTTATTCAATCAAATTACAAGATATCGCAGTCTCAGCGGCATCCATCACAAAAGTCATGAAGGAAGCAAATTATAATGACAAGGTTGCAGGTGTAATTACTTGGATGCATACCTTTTCACCAGCAAAACTTTGGATTAGGGGAACACAATTGCTCCATAAACCATTATTACATCTATCCACACAAGTAAACCAAGCCATTCCATGGGATACCATTGACATGGACTATATGAATCTACATCAATCCGCTCACGGTGACCGTGAATACGGCTATATCAATGCTCGCCTAAAGAAACACAATAAAGTGTTGGTTGGCTATTACGAAGATGAAAAGATTCAAAAACAAATTGCAGCATGGATGGATACAGCCGTGGCTTATGAAGAAGGCTTTAACATCAAAGTAGCACGATTTGGTGACAATATGCGTGATGTAGCAGTAACAGATGGTGATAAAATTGAAGCTCAAATTCAATTAGGTTGGACAGTAGATTATTTTGGAATTGGTGATTTAGTTGAAGTGATAAACCAAGTTACAGATGAAGAAGTTGATACACTCTTTGACCAATACAAAGAACTCTATGATTTCGATTACGGTAATTATGAAAAAGAAAATTGGGAATCCGCAGTTAAAGTCCAGGCCCGCTATGAAATTGCTCTAAAAAACTTTTTAGACGCAGGAGGCTATACTGCTTTTACGACCAACTTCCAAGACTTACATGGAATGCAACAATTACCTGGTCTAGCTGTTCAACGCCTAATGGCAGAAGGCTATGGTTTTGCAGGAGAAGGAGATTGGAAAACAGCCGCCTTATCGCGTCAATTAAAAGTCATGTCCCATAATCAAAATACAGGCTTTATGGAAGACTACACTTATGAATTGACCCCTGGCCAAGAAGCTATTTTACAGTCACACATGTTAGAAGTTGACCCAACACTGGCCAACAACAAACCGAAAATCGTCGTTAATCCACTTTCAATTGGTGACCGTCAAGATCCAGCACGCTTAGTCTTCGATGGTAAAGCAGGAGATGGTGTGGTTGTTTCTCTCGCTGATTTTGGTACCCACTTTAAACTCTTAGTCAATGAAGTTGAAGCCTTTGAGCCAACAACCAAAGCGCCAAAACTTCCGGTGGCTCGTGTACTTTGGAAAGTAAAACCAAACTTCCACGATGGCGTTAAAGCATGGATTGAAGCAGGTGGCGGCCACCATACGGTTGTTTCACTGAATGTCAACACTGACCAAATTTTAACTTGGGCCAAGTTGACCGGCTTAGAGGTTACATTAATCAAATAAATATCAGCCATAATAATCAAATAGGAGTAATTAAATGAAATGGACAGCAACCAATCACATTACACTAACAGACCCCTATTTAGTGAATGCTGAACAAAAGTTACTGGACTACTTATTAAGTTTTGACGAAGATAAATTACTATACGAGTTTTACCAAGTGGCTCAACTAGAAGCCCCTACTTCAACCGGTTATCAAGGTTGGGAACGCAGTGATTTAATCAATTTTAGAGGGCATTTCCCAGGTCACTATTTATCAGCCGCAGCACTCGCTTTTAAAGCCAGTGATGACCAAGCTATACAAAATAAACTCGAGCAGAAATTAGAAAATATGGTCAAGCAATTAGGTCATATTCAAGAAGCATATGCTGCCATTAATCCTGCTAGTGCAGGCTATCTATCTGCATTTACTGAAGCATCTTTAGATGCCGTTGAAGGCATTCCAGCGCCAGCAAATCAAGCTGAAAACAATCTAGTCCCTTGGTATATCCTCCACAAGGTTTTAGCTGGATTGTTGGATGTGCATGAGGTATTTATTCAAAAAAATGATGCTTTAAGTCAATTAGCTCTTGAGATTGCGACTCGCTTTGGGGATTACATTTACAAGCGGATGATGCGGCTAAAAGATAAACAGCTGATGTTACAAATTGAGTATGGTGGTATGAATGATGCGCTCTATCGCTTATTTACTTTTAGTAAAAATCCAAATCATCATACAGCAGCGACTTATTTTGATGAAGTAGAGCTTTTTAAAGCCTTAGCTAGAGGGGAAGATGTCTTAGCTGGCAAGCATGCCAATACTATGATTCCTAAGTTTCTAGGTGCACTTAGTCATTACGAGACGACTGAAAATCCAGAGGAGATGTATTTAACAGCAGCGATTAACTTCTGGGATATTGTAATCAACCACCATACATACGCAACGGGTGGTAATAGCCAAAGTGAGCATTTTCATCTAGCAGATGAACTTTATCATGATGCAGCTATTCGTGTGGGTGATTGTACATGTGAAACATGTAACACTCATAATATGTTGAAACTCACGCGACGACTTTATCAATTGACTCACGATAGCAAGTATCTCGATTATTACGAACGGACTTACATTAACGCCATTTTAGCATCACAAAACCCAGAAACAGGTATGATGATGTATTTCCAGCCGATGGATGCGGGCTATAACAAAGTCTACAACCGCCCTTATGATGAATTTTGGTGTTGTACAGGCACAGGTATCGAAAGTTTTGCTAAATTAAGCGACACTTTCTATTTCAGTGATGAAGATACACTCTTTATCAATAGTTATTTTTCTAACCAATTACATTTAGCAAAAGCCAATTTATTACTAAACCTACAATCAAATGCCGATTTTAGCCAAATAAATATCACTGCCACTGCCATTGATTCTAATCAGCCCATATTAATTCAAGAATTGGCTTTTAGAATCCCGAACTGGTCACAGAAGACAAGGATTGAAGTTGATGGCCAAGGTCAGGAAGTTTCAAATGAGGCAGATTTTATTTTTGTTGCACTGGGTAAGGAAATCCAGCTGTCATTTGATCCTCAGCTTCAATTCGAAGCGACACCAGATAATCCAAATTATGGTGCATTAGTTTATGGACCCTTTGTATTAGCTAGTCGCTTAGGTAATGAAGCCATGGATGCGGATAATCCTAATGGGATATTAGTTCGTGTAGGTACAAAATTAGATTATTTAGAAACGGATATTATCGTTGAAAAAGAAGACTGGTTAAGTGACATAAAGCCTATTGAGAGCGAAAAATATTCAATGGCTTTTGAACTCAAGGCTAGCAACCAGCATGTCGAATTTGTTCCCTATTATCAAATTCATGATGAGCGTTATGGAATTTACCATCTTTATTTAACTGCAGCAAACAATAAACAAAAAAATGGGAAATCGGATCAAATTGTCGATTCGCTCAATAATTTTGATCATAACAATAGTGAGTTTGCTAAAGGTTTAGAATTCAACCATTCATTTATTGCAACAAAAGAAGGCAAAAACTATCGTATCGCAGAAGACAATGGTTGGTTCGCTTATGATTTTGGAAAGCTTAAGAGTCCAGTTAATAAAGTTCGTTTCGTTTTCCATCAAGAAGACCTAAATAAAGAATTGCAGTTAACGATTAATGATAAGCGTTATTCAATAGCAGTTGAAGGACTAAATGCAGAGGTATTTATTGAAAAAGAAATTGAAATTGAAGAGGCAGGCGAATTGTCTATTCGTTTTGGAGCTGGCGTAGGAATTTTTGGTATATATTTATTAGGATAGGAGATTAGAATTCATGATTTACAACAAGCCCTTTGTCATTGAACGGGCAGACCCTTGGGTTTATAAGCATACAGACGGTTATTACTATTTCACTGGTTCCGTGCCAGGTTATCAATCGATTGAAGTGAGACGAGCAAAACAAATCAATGATTTAGAAGAAAATGCTGAAATTGTTACGGTTTGGCAAGCTCATGACACAGGATTACAAAGTGAATTAATTTGGGCACCTGAGATTCATTTTATTAATGGCAGTTGGTATATCTATTTTGCAGCAAGTGATCATCCACATATTCGCGATCAACACCACCATCACCGGATGTTTGTGATTAGCAATGATTCGCCTAATCCATTAGAAGGTGAATGGGAAGAAAAGGGGCAAGTGAAGACCCAATTTGAAAGTTTTTCGTTAGATGCGACCGTCTTTAATTTGAATAATCGTTTGTACTATGTGTGGGCACAATTAGACCCGCGTATCCCTGGGAATTCCAATTTGTATATTTCAGAAATGGAAAATCCGTGGACATTAAAAGGGAAGCAAACCTTATTGTCGATTCCGGAATATGACTGGGAAAAGCAAATTTATCTAGTTAATGAAGGGCCTGCTGTGATTATTCGCAATAATAAGGTGTTCATCAGCTATTCTGGCAGTGCAACTGATGAAAATTATGCGATGGGCTTATTGTGGGCGGATGTGGACAGTGATTTATTGGATGGTTATTCTTGGCATAAGAGTCCTGATCCAGTGTTTGTTACATCTGAGAAAAATCAAGCCTTTGGTCCGGGGCATAATTCTTTTACCAAATCAGAAGATGATGCACATGATGTTTTAATTTATCATGCTCGACCTGAAGCGAATAAGACGGGCGATCCTTTAGCCAATCCTAACCGTCATGCCTTTGCTAAGGTATTTACTTGGGATGAAGAAGGGTTTCCAAAGTTTGGTGAAGCTGGCGAATAAATTCATATAGAATTCAAACATTAGAGGAGAAATAAATGAATAAAGTAATTGATTTAAACAAAAAAGGACCCGAAATTAGCAAGTATATTTATGGACATTTTTCAGAACATTTAGGCCGTTGTATTTATGAAGGTTACTGGGTGGGCGAAGATGAAGAAGAGATAGAACATGTGAATGGGATTCGCCAAGATGTCGTTCGTGCTTTAAGAGAAATCGATATTCCGGTTTTAAGATGGCCAGGTGGTTGTTTTGCGGATGAGTATCATTGGAAGGATGGTGTTGGCCCTCGTGAAGACCGTCAAGCCATTGTGAATACCCACTGGGGTGGTGTTACAGAATCCAACCATTTTGGTACTCATGAATTTTTTGAGCTCGTTCGTCAACTAGGAACAGAAGCTTATATTAACGGAAACGTTGGTAGCGGTAGTGTATCAGAAATGCAAGAATGGGTTGAATACATGACAATGGATGGCGAATCGCCGATGTCCAACTGGCGCCGTCAAAACGGTCAAGATGAACCTTGGAAAGTGAAGTTTTTCGGAGTGGGTAACGAAAGCTGGGGTTGTGGTGGAAATATGCGCCCTGAATATTACTCTGACTTATATAACCGCTATCAGACTTATGTCCGTCAATACAGTGATGACAAATTATATAAAATTGCTTGTGGCCCTAATATTGATGACTACAATTGGATGGAAATCTTGATGCGCTATTCTACCCGCTTTATGGATGGAATTAGCTTGCACCACTATGCCCTAACAGGACCATGGGAAGATAAAGGTCCTGCGACTGATTTCCCTGTTGAACATTGGGATTCTCTCATTACCAGTGCTTACAAAATGGATGAATTTATTACCAACCACAGTGCCATTATGGATAAATACGATCCTGACCGCCGTGTTGACTTAATTGTCGATGAGTGGGGAAGCTGGTTGGCTGTTGAGCCAGGGACGAATCCAGGCTTTTTATACCAACAAAATACGATTCGTGATGCCATGGTAGCTGCCATTACCTTAAACATTTTCCATAAACACGCAGGCCGCGTCCATATGGCTAATATTGCACAGACAGTGAATGTTTTACAAGCCATGATTTTAACAGAAGGCAAAGAAATGATTAAAACACCAAGTTTTTATGTTTTCTACCTTTATAAATACCATCAAGATGCGGTTGAAATCGAAACGCATGTTGATCGCAATGATCCACTGACCTATACCTTATCTGAAAAAGATGGTGTCTTAACCTTAAGTTTATGTAACTATTCAATGGATGAAGCTCAAGACTTATCCTTAACCATCGAGCAGTTAGGCGAACTCGTGTCGGCTGAATACATTGTGGGTCAACATAATGATGACCACAATACCTTTGAACAACCAGACAATATCCAGTTATTGGATTTTGACCAATATGATCTATCAAACGATAATTTAAAAGTAACAGCACCACCAATGTCTGTTATAAGTATAAGAGCCAAAATCAAATAAATATCACTGCAAAAAACGAAAAAGGAGTAAATAATGAAAAAACATCTATCTTATGCTCCCACACCGCCAATGGGCTGGAATTCTTGGGATTGTTTTGGAGCATCCGTAAGAGAAGAGGAAGTAAAGGCGCATGCAGATGTCATGGCTGACAAGTTGTCAGCCTATGGTTGGGAATATGTGGTAGTGGATATCCAGTGGAGTGAACCTGAGGCGTCTTCGACACGTTACAATGACTTTTATCCTTTAAATATGGATGAGTATTCACGGTTAATTCCGGCTGAAAATCGTTTTCCGTCTGCTAAAGACGGAAACGGCTTTAAGCCTTTGGGCGATTATATCCATGCCAAAGGATTGAAGTTTGGCATTCATATGATGCGCGGAATCCCGCGTCAAGCAGTCCATCAAAATACGGCACTTAAAGGTACAGACAAAAGAGCCCGTGACATCGCTTTGAATAATATTTGCCCTTGGAATTCGGATATGTATGGGGTAAATGTGGATATGCCAGAAGGGCAGTTATACTATGATTCATTAATCGAATTATATGCTTCATGGGGTGTAGATTTTATTAAGGTAGATGATATTGCTGATTCAAAAATCTATCATGATGCACATAAAAAAGAAATTGCAGCAATTCAAAAAGCAATCCAAAAAGTTGGCAGACCAATGGTGTTATCCTTATCACCCGGCCCTGCTGCTTTGAAAAATGGTACTTTTTTCCAAGACCACGCTAATATGTGGCGCTTAACAGATGATTTTTGGGATCATTGGGATGCCTTATATCATATGTTTGACCGTACAGCAGAATGGGCACCTTATGTTCGGCCTGGCAATTGGCCGGATTGTGACATGTTGCCTCTTGGCCATATCGGGATTCGAGCCGTTGATGGTGGTGGTGGAGATAATTGGACACGCTTTACTCAAAATGAGCAATACTTATTAATGAGTTTATGGACTATATTCGGCTCGCCTTTAATGTTTGGAGGTACTTTACCAGACATTGATGACTTTACTTTAAAATTGTTAACGAATACATCCGTTCTACAAATGTACCATCAAATTGTTGAAAGAAGACAAATACATCGTGAGGCTGAATGGATCGTATGGGAAGCTCAATCGGAAACAGACACTTACTATGCTTTCTTCAATGTAAGTGACTATAAAATGCCTATTCCTGAGGAATTGAAGGCTTTAGTTGAAGGTAATAGTATAGAAGACTTATGGCATGGAACAACAAATTTGAAAGATGAGGCATGGATGGTTCCGAGTCATGGAGTCTTGTTGGGGCAAGTGAACGACTAGAGAGGAGAAGTAAATAGCAGATGAAAGCAAGCATGCAAATTTCTAAGAATTTTCAGATTTCAAAAATCGATGATCGATTATATGGATCATTTATTGAGCATATGGGACGAGCTGTTTATGAAGGTATTTATGAACCGGACCATCCTACCGCAGATGAAAAAGGTTTTCGTAATGATGTAAAAGAACTGATTCAAGAATTAAATATCCCCTTGATTCGCTATCCAGGTGGTAACTTTTTATCCGGTTACAATTGGGAAGATGGGATTGGACCAAGAGAAGAAAGACCAAAGCGTTTAGATTTAGCTTGGAAGACAATTGAAACCAATGAAGTCGGTTTACATGAATTCTTTGATTGGTCGCAAGAAGCGAATGCAGAAATAAATATGGCAGTTAACCTGGGGACACGTGGGGTAGATGACGCGCGCAGATTAGTTGAATATTGTAACTTTCCTTCGGGAACTGAATTATCAGATTTAAGACGTCAAAATGGACATGAAGAACCATTTGCGATTAAAACCTGGTGCTTAGGAAATGAAATGGATGGACCTTGGCAAATTGGACAAAAATCTGCCGTTGATTATGGGAAACTAGCGGCTCAAGCTGGAAAAGCGATGAAATTAGTCGATGATAGTATTGAGTTAGTTTTATGTGGAAGTTCAAGTTCTGAAATGCCAACATTCGCATCTTGGGAAGCTGAAGTCTTGGAAGAAGCTTATGATTATGTCGATTACTTATCATTACACCGCTACTATGGGAATCAAGAAAATGACTTAGAAAATTATTTAGCCAAATCAATCGATATGGATAATTTTATTAAGTCAGTAATTGCTGTCTGTGATTATGTAAAAGCCAAAAAGAAAAGTAAGAAGACCATTAATTTGTCATTTGATGAATGGAATGTATGGTACCACTCTAATGAACAAGATTCTAAAAATGAGCCATGGCAAATTGCACCGCCAATTTTAGAAGATGTGTACAACTTTGAAGATGCTTTGCTGGTAGGTTGTTTATTAATCACATTGATGAAAAATAGTGATCGTGTGAAAATTGCTTGTCTAGCTCAATTAGTTAACGTCATTGCACCTATTATGACCGAAAAAGATGGTCCGGCATGGCGCCAAACAATCTTTTATCCATTTATGCATGCCTCTTTATATGGACGAGGCATTGCTTTAACACCAAATGTCCAAGTGGATACCTATGATTCAAAAGATTTTGCTGATGTTCCTTATTTAGAATCGATTGCTGTCTTGAATGAAGATGAAAATGAGCTGGTTATATTTGCTGTCAATCGTTCAAAAGACGAAAGTATCGCATTAGATTGTGAACTATCCGATATTGAATTAGGTCAATTAAAAGAAGCAACAGAACTTGCTGGCTTTGATATCAAAGCGATCAACAATAGAGATGAAGAAGTTGTAAAAACAAGCAATAACAAAGATGTGACTGTCGAAGCACATCGAGTGAAGGCTCAATTAAAGCCATTATCATGGAATGTTATACGTGTAAGCTTGGTATAACTATATTTTTAGGATGTAAATTTAAAAAGGAGGGGATATTTATTTGCCGCTATGTTAACGCTATCTTTTTTTTAGGTGGAAAGGAGTGGTATATCCTAATATAAAAAAACGATTCTGCTTTAAGTTGAAACAATATCTCAATAGTTTATTCCGCTGATGCATTTCTTAGTAAAAATAAAGGAGATTATTTAATGAAAAAACAATTAAAGGCGTTATTAACAGTAGGATTGGTGAGTAGTTTATTCGCAGGATTGACAATAGAAAATGTAAATATAGTTAATGCACAAGATGCGGTACCATTAAGAGCAATATTTTTAAAACACCCATATGAAAATAATCAAATCAATTGTTGGATTGAGGATGGGAGAACACTGCAATTACAATTGAGTGCTAGCTGTTTTCCTAATTGAATATAGGAGGATTTTAATATGACTGTCTTTACTAATGGTGAGACTTATCTTGAGTTTCAAAATAACAATGAACGTGTACGAATAATACCTTGGGGATTAAATAGTTTTCGGGTAGTAGCGACTCCTAACGGACCTATAGATTTAACTTCAACAGCACTATTGGAACAGCCAATAATTAAAGATGAGGTGATTATCGAAATCCTAGAAAATGAAGCTGCTATACAATATGGCAATATTAGAGCTGTTGTCAATTCAAAAGGTTGGTCTAATGTTTTTGGACGCATCAGCTTTTATGATGAGAATGGTACACTTCTTTTGTCGGAAGCAGATGGTGGAGGTGCATTACTAAAAAAACCTCGTAATTTTCGTTCTCAAATAGGTGGTGATTACCGTTTAATAGCTACTTTTTCTGCTAATGAGGGTGAGAAAATTTACGGTATGGGTCAATATCAACAAGATATATTGGACTTAAAAGGTTGTAATTTGGAATTGGCTCATCGTAATTCTCAAGCTTCTGTACCATTTTACTTATCAAATAAAGGCTATGGGTTCTTGTGGCATAATCCTGCTGTCGGATCAGTATCTTTTGGTTCGAATAATACCGAATGGCGTTCTGACAGCACAAAACAATTAGATTATTGGATAACTAGAGGGAAAACTCCAGCGGAAATTGAAGAACAGTATAGTGCAGTAACAGGTAGGGTTCCAATGATGCCTGAATACGGGTTAGGTTTTTGGCAAAGTAAACTTAGATATGTGAGTCAAGAAGAAGTCTTGGAAGTAGCAAGAGAGTATAACCGTCGAGGTGTAAAAATTGATGTTTTAGTGATTGATTATTATCATTGGCCGCGTTGTGGTGATTATCGCTTTGATAACCATTTTTTCCCAAATGTTAAAGAAATGGTGGAAGAGTGTCGTTCTTATGGTATTGAGTTGATGGTTTCTATTTGGCCTCAAATCGATGTTCGAAGTGAGAATTTCCAAGAGATGAAAGAAAGTGGTTTGTTGGTTCAAACTGCCCATGGGATTGATGTTCAAATGATTTTTCATGGTAATAATGTCTTTTATGATGCGACCAATCCAGAAGCACGTAAATATATTTGGCAAAAGGTTAAAGATAACTATCGGGACCAAGGAATTCGTCTCTTTTGGTTAGATGAGGCAGAACCAGAGTTTGGAACTTACGACTTTGATGCTTATCGTTACTATACTGGTAGTGTTTTACAGAAAGGAAATCTATTTCCTCGTGAGTACATTCGTGGATTTCATGAAGGAGAAATGAAAGATTTCGGTGAAAATACAGTTAAGCTAGTGCGTTGTGCGTGGGCCGGTAGTCAGCGGTATGGTGCTTTGGTTTGGTCCGGCGACATCCACTCTACTTATCAAGATTTCAAAAATCAAGTAGTGGCAGGCATACAGATGGGAATTGCCGGAATTCCGTGGTGGACAACAGATATTGGTGGTTTCCATGGAGGGGATGTTCATACAGATGGATTTAAGGAACTTTTAATTCGTTGGTTCCAATTTGGAACTTTTAGCCCAGTCATGCGAATCCATGGTTCTCGTATACCTCACCGCGAAATAATAAATTCGAATGGTGAAACTACTGAACAAAGTGGTGAAGCGAATGAAATATGGAGCTATGGTGAAGAAAATTATACAATCATGAAAAAGTTTATTGATATTCGTGAAAAAATGAGAGATTACAACCGAAACTTAATGACCCAAGCCCATGAGCAAGGAGCTCCGATTTTACGAGGGATGTTCTATGAGTTTCCAAATGATATTGAAACATGGGACTTGAATGACCAGTATATGTTCGGTGGCGATGTCTTAGTTGCACCAATAATGGAAGCCGGTGCTCAAGTACGAAAAGTATACTTACCACAAGGGGCGAATTGGACTGATGCTAGAGATGGTGTTATCTATGAAGGTGGTCAATGGATTTTATCTGAAGCAAAAATTGATACACTTCCTATCTATTTGCGGGATGGGAGACAAGAGTATTTGGTTGGTATAGTCTAGTCATCAAGGAACAATTAATAAAAAATATTATCAGTAACTTTTATATTGTATTTCTATGCGTTAGTCGTATAGTATGTCATTATTGAAGTTGAAGTTTTTAATCCTAAATAATTTGGACTATTAAATAATTTTTACCTTCGTTTTACTCTACAATTCCAATAAAACGGAGGTTTTTCGTCATTATCATTAATATTCAAAATTGTAGTTTAAGTACATTTGACAACTAAAGAATGTATTTATTTCAAAATTCATGTTATTGGAGTAGAAAGATTATTGTATAACGAGGAGTGATATCAACTAATGATCACACTATTAAATCTGGTGACATCTGCTTTGTTAATTTTACAAACGGTCCCTCACCAACCAGTTAGTAAAAATGAGGTGGAAGAAATGGAACAAAAACCATGGGAAACAGTGCAGCATAAAGAAATATCGGTCCATGATCCATCCATTTATTCTTTTTTAGATGAGGATGGAAAAGAGATTTTTTATGTGTTTGGTACCCATATTGCGCAAGCTAAATCAAGAGATTTAATTACTTGGGATGTTCCTAATAATAGTGAATATCAAAATATGGAAGATAACTTAATCTTTGGCAATACGGTTGAGAATTTAGCTGAAACTTTTGAGTGGTCCGGGCATAATGATGCAGATTCAGAAGGAGGATTTAACCTTTGGGCACCTGACGTGATTTGGAACCCAGATTTTAAATGGGCTAATGGAGACCTTGGCGCTTTCCAGATGTACTATTCTGCTAGTTCAACTTGGCGACGTTCAGCCATTGTCACAATGGTATCACCTACCATAGAAGGTCCTTATCGCTACGTTGACACCATTATTTATTCGGGATTTTCAGAAGAAGATGGGCGAGACGGTAGTGATCGCAATATTAATTACCATGGGACACATCTGGATGAATTGATTGAAGCAGGAGTAATCGATGGTTTTAACCCTAAATGGACGAAAACGTTAGGGAGAGAATACAATACAGATTATGCGCCAAATGCCATTGATCCAACTGTATTTTTAGATGAAAATGACGAATTGTGGTTAGTTTACGGTTCTTGGTCAGGAGGAATTCATGTTTTACCAC
The DNA here is from genome assembly GCF_052115865.1 of Fundicoccus sp. Sow4_H7. Lineage (NCBI taxonomy): Bacteria > Bacillati > Bacillota > Bacilli > Lactobacillales > Aerococcaceae > Fundicoccus > Fundicoccus sp. Sow4_H7. The sequence continues at coordinate 40,072 of NZ_JBQKME010000001.1, forward strand.
TTGATCCAGAAACGGGTACACCCATTTATCCAGCTGTTGATGGAGAAACAGAGGATGGACGCTCGATTGATCGCTATTTTGGAACTAAAATTTCAGGAGGTCATCATCAATCAGGTGAAGGACCTTACATCCATTACAACAAAGATACTGGCTACTACTATTTATGGTTAACTTATGGTGGGTTAAACCGTGATGGTGGATATAATATGCGTCTTTTCCGCTCTGAGACAGTAGATGGTCCGTATTTAGATTTCAATGGTAATGATGGAATCATTGATTGGGGCGATGTCAACGATAGTTTCGGAATTAAATTAATGGGAAATTACAATATTGCGGGCTTAAAAGGAGTAGGCTATAAAGCACCAGGACATAACTCTGTTTTAGTGGATGCCAACAATAACTGGTTTAATGTTTTCCATGTTCGGTTTAATACCAATAATGAAATGCACCGCTTAAGAGTTCATCAAATGGTCTACACCGAATCAGGCTGGCCAGTCACCTTGCCTTACCGCTATAACGGTGTTTTAGCAGAATCAATTACTAAAGATTCTGAGCAAGTCGTTGGAACATATCAATGGGTCGACCACGGTAATACCACAAGTGGCGATATGATTGTTAATCAAGAAATACGTTTAACTTCGGATGGAATGATTGAAGGAGACCAAGCTGGGACATATGAATTGACTGCTAATGGTCAAATCCATTTAGAAATTAACGGTGAGATTTTTGACGGTGTGATTGTAGAACAACAGGATGAATTCGACCAAAATCGACTTGTCTTTGCGGCCTACGGCCAAAATAATCAAACGGTCTGGGGTATTCAAATAAATAATGAATAGCCAAGGTAAGCTTAGCTATTCATTATCGATATAATATTTAATTTTGTTCAACATAGTACAGATTAAGTGCGATATTTTGGTCATTATTGCCAAAACTTTCTCCGAAAATAGTTAGGCCACCTTTATTGATTGCATTTTTATCAATAGCAAATTTCAAATAGATAAAGGGCTCTGCGTTTAAATTAAGGTGGTTAAGAGAAACAGGCGAACTATAAACCCCATTAAAGGCTGTATCAAATGTATTCATACGGATGTGTAACATTTCACCGTATTGGCTGAATTGATCATGCCACCATTCTGGGTTTAAGCGTCCACGTGTGTCTGAATAGTTTCCTTGAATCGTGTGAACACCGATTAAGTGGTTATTAATATAAATGGATATATCACTTGGCCATTTATTGTTAGATAGGGGAAATTCAGATGCAATTTCTAAATTGATATCAAGCAGTTTTGGTTCTTGACCGTTTTTCAATGGATTGGGAATTTTATATTCCACATAGCCATCGCTAAACCATAAAATATCTGCTTCATTACGTTCCGGATGCATAAAGCTACGTTCATCGTCAACGTCACCAATCATATGTGTTTTGCTGGCTAAGCCGCAAGTTGGAAAGACCATAAAGTCAATATATTGTCCAAGCCGAATATCTAAAGAGTGTAAATCATAGGGATGATAAACGCGGAAAGGAAAGACGATTCGAGCTTGATCTATTCTCATACTCACCAATTTTTTGTTACGATTTTCATTTCTACCACGGATTGAATTCAATAAACCAGCATCTTCAAGTTGTTGAACATGGCGAGAAATAATGGCGTTGCTTAAGTTCAAAAATTCTGAAATTTCTGAAATACTTTTTTCGTCTGCCCCAATAAAATTTAAAATGTCTAAACGTGTTTGACTGGCTAATGCTTCATAAACTTTTAAGGAGTGGGATGATAAATCGAGCTCCATATTACACCTCATTTAACTTTTTGGTTAATTTAAATACTGAGTAAATTTAATTGTATTGCAGGATTTAACTGATAAGTAGTAAATGCAAATAATAACACAATTGGATTGACACCGCTTTCTATCAATGGTAATTTTGATATCGAGAATAACGTTATTAATTGTTCACAAAGAGGAGGGCAGAGATATTTACTATTAGTATACAACAGCATTTAACTAAAAAGCTAGTATTGCTTTACTAGCTATGAGGTGAGTACCATTAAAAATTTTATGAATTTTATATTAATTACTATCGTAATGATGATAACTTTTGGAGGCGTTAATCAAGTGAATGCAGAAGAATTGACCTATCAAAATCCTTTAGGAAGGATTAAAAATATAGGTGATCCTTTTATTATGAAGACAGATAATGGCTATTATATGTATGCTACTTCAGCAGCTGGATATGGCTTTAAAGCTTGGCATAGTGAAAACTTAGTGGATTGGCGAGAACAAGGACTTGTATATGACAATCGCCGGCAAGAAGAACCTTGGGGGACAGGTGACTTTTGGGCACCAGAAGTCATTGAACATGACGGTCATTTTTATATGACCTTTAGTGCGCGTACGCAAGAAGGAACGTTGCGTATAGGTATTGCCAAATCAGATTCTGAAATCGGACAGTTCGTTGATTTAAATGCGGATTTAGTTAATGAAGCTGGTTCCTATATCGACGGACATATTTTAAAAGATGAGGGTAAGTTCTACTTATATTATGTCAAGGATGTGCATGATAATGTCATCAATGGAAGAAGAGTTAGTCAAATTTTAGTTCAGGAAATGTCACCAACTCTCGATGAATTAGTTGGCGAGCCAACTTTAGTCTTAACACCGGATCAAGATTGGGAGCATCCTTTACGTCAAGAAACTTGGAATGAAGGACCCTTTGTTTTAAAACATGACAATCTATATTACTTAATGTATTCAGCGAATATGTTTTTAGATCCTGATTATGGTGTAGGTTATGCAGTTGCCGATAACCCAATGGGGCCATTTACTAAATATGAAAACAATCCTATTTTATCAAAAAACTTAGAAATTGGTGTGTCTGGACCAGGACATAATAGTGTTACAACAGGACTGGATGGGGAGACCTTATATATGGTTTACCATATCCATGCGGATCCTGAAAGACCTTCTGGTAATAGACAAATGTCGATTGATCGCTTGTATTTTGAAGATGGTGTTTTAAAGTTGGATGGACCGACAATGTCTGAACAGAAATTATATTAATATCATTCGAAGGAGAAAACATGACTGATAATAGAAAATTATACCCTAGACCTCAATTGATGCGTGACGATTGGATTAATTTAGACGGTGAGTGGGATTTTAAATTTGATGACCACAATGAAGGTGAATTACAGCGTTGGTTTGAAAGTGATTTTGAATCACCCCAAACGATCATTGTGCCATTTACATATGAAACTAAAGCTAGTGGTATCCATGATGAAACACAACATCCGGCTGTGTGGTATCAGAAAAAAGTGGATTTAGAAGACAATCAGTACGTCTTGAATTTTGAAGGTAGTGATTATGTCACTTCGGTTTGGTTAAACGGATTTAAATTAGGCGACCATGTTGGTGGTTATACACGTTTTTCATTTGATTTACACGATTACGCAGTAGCGGGTGAAAATGTTATTACCGTAAAAGTAACAGACTCCCTATCAACCAATCAACCACGGGGTAAACAGCGTTGGCTAAAAGATAATTTTGGATGCTGGTATGTTCAAACAACAGGAATTTGGAAAACTGTTTGGCTTGAAAAAGCTCAGCAAGCACGTGTCGATCAAATTAAGCTAGAAACAGATTTGCTCAATGACCAAGTCAAAGTTTCACTCGATTTAAATCAGCATTTATTAAATAAATTAAATTCGGAGAATTTAACTTTATCATTGGAAGCTTTGTTTGATAATGAACGTGTCGATGCAATCAGCTTACCTTTAACAGGTGAAATGAAAACCTATACATTGGATACCAAAGTAGGGATTGATGATAACTGGGGCACAAGGGTTTGGCATCCATACCATCCACATTTATATGATTTATCGCTAAGGATTACAAATGAAGCTGGCGAGCTTGTTGATTCATTATTATCATACTTTGGAATGCGAACAATCGAAGCTGATGGAAATCAAATCTTAATTAACAAGCGTGGCTTATATCAACGATTGATTTTAGATCAAGGCTATTGGCCAGAAAGTGGTATCACTCCACCAAGTATTGAAGCTCTTGAACTTGATCTTCAAAGAATCAAAGAATTAGGCTATAACGGTCTACGTAAACATCAAAAAATTGAGGATGAACGCTTTTTATACTTATGTGATTTAAGTGGAATGCTTGTTTGGACTGAAATGCCTTCGCATTATACATTTACAGATAAAAGTATGGAAGCAGTCACCGATGAGTGGGTTAAAATTGTACGTCAATATCAAAATCATCCAAGTATTATTACATGGGTTCCATTTAATGAATCGTGGGGGATTAAAAACATCCGTGATGATAAGGAACAACAAGCTTTCGTGAATGGTATTTATTATTTAACAAAAGCAATTGATCCAAGTCGTTTAGTTGTAACAAATGATGGCTGGGAACATACCATTTCTGATGTGATTACCTTACATGACTATGAAGCTGTAGGTGAAGAATTATTTAACCGCTACAAAGATAAAGATGCGATTGTCAATGATCAAGTTCAATTTAATAAAGACTGGTATGCCTTTGCTAGAGGTCACCATTACCAAGGTCAACCGATTATTCTTTCTGAATTTGGTGGGATTGCCTTTGAAGATGGAAGTGGTTGGGGTTATGGTGAACAGATGTCGGATGAGAAGAGCTTTATGGAAAGGTTTGATGCAATCCATGCAGCGGTTCAGCAAATTCCTTATTTCAATGGCTACTGCTACACCCAATTAACGGATGTTGAGCAAGAAGTTAATGGTTTACTCTTTGGCAATCGTGATTTTAAATTACCTGTTGATGCAATTAGAAAAATAAATGAAAGAAAAACTAGATAATTAGTTATTTACGAGCACCTTTGTTCAAATAATCAAAGAATATAGCTTTATTTTTATGAAGGTGCTTGGATTTATTCTATGAATTCTCTAACGAGAGGAAACAGAATTAATCAAAGAATGGAGATAGAAGATGAAAATATTTAATGCAATTAAAATAGTGATGATTGTATTCATCTTAGTAGCATCAAATAGCATTAGCCCGTCTACTGTGGCCGCACAGACAAGCTCCAATTCATTACCACTTTATAATGCTTTCCTCGACGAGATGGCACAAGCAAATGTGGGAGTATACGATGGCGAAAATGTAACGATAGAGTTATCTGATTTAGAAGGTGTTTCTGAGGGAATCATCCAAGATGATTATCTCGTTATAGAAAACCTAGGAGAAGCTGAATTTGAGATAGAAGCACCCCAAGAAGGTTTATATTATTTTGTGATTGAATATTTAGACGATAAAGATAGTATTTTACCAACAACGTTGATGATGGAAGTCAATGGGAGTTCTCAGTATCAAGAAATGCAAAACTTAGCCTTTAATGGTTTGTGGAAGCGTGATGGCGAGATTATTAAAGACCGTTATGGAAATGAAATTGCCCCTGATGTTTATAAAGTAGCTGAAGATCAATTGGGTTATTTAACTGCACGTAATGGTTACTATAATCATCCATTTATGTTGCATTTAAAAGAAGGGGACAATGATATTTCTTTTAGAAGTACTGAAGGTACGATAAAATTCAAACGCATACATTTGATGAATGAGTCACAAATTCCTTCATTGAATTTAGCAGCAGATAGTGATGCGGTTCCTGAAGGAAATGTAAATCTTGTTGTACAAGGTGAGAATCCCGTTTATCAAAGTGATTCATCGATTAGACCCGCTGCAGCATTTAATGACGTATTGATTCCGTATAATGCAACATCAAGAGTGTTAAATTATTTAGATGGTGCTTCGTTTAAACAAGCAGGAGATTCAGTCACTTATGCAGTTGATGTGGCAGAAGAAGGTTATTATTATTTAAGTTTACATTACCAACAAGATGCAAAACCTGATTTTCCTGTCTATGTTAATGTGACAACGAATGGAGAGTATCCATCGCAAAGCTTTTTGGATCAGCAAATTCCTTATAGTTCATCTTATAGTGTCTATACTATGCAAAATTCACAAAGCAAAGAAGCAATTCCTCTGTATTTAGAAGCAGGAACTCAAGAAATTACCTTAACCATTACTTTGAGTCCGATTCAAGAAATTATGCAACGCTTAGAAGAAATGGTATTAGAAATTCAAGCTTTATCATTAGACATTGAAAATCTATTAGGAGCTAATATTGATTTAAGGCGAGACATCGATTTAGAAAATTATATTCCAGGCATTCCAGATAGAATTTTAAATTGGGCGGCTGAATTAGAAGGAATGATTGAAACAATTAAATCGTTGGCAGGGATTGAAGAGGTACCAGGAGCGTTCCAACAACTGGATATTGCCCGTAAGCAATTAGAAAATTTGGGTAACGAACCTCGAAAAATTCCTAACCGTTGGAATGAGTTAGCTAAAGGTGGCTCTTCCGTTACAGCTCAATTAGCAACTTTAATCCAAACTTCAAGAAATAATGGTATCTCGATTGACCAATTAATTTTACATCAAGCACAGGCACCAAAAATTGAAACACTTAATTTCTTGCAACGGGCAAGTAATTCAGTTTCACGGTTTTTACAAACATTTGGTGAACAAGATTATGAGGTGAAAATAAACTCAGATTACTTACAAGTTTGGGTGAATCGACCAAGACAATACATTGAGATTATGCAGCAAATGATTGACCAAAGTTTCACACCGCAAACAGGTATTACCGTAGATTTATCGATTATGCCGGATCAAAATAAACTAATCTTAGCTAATAGTGCAGGAAATGAACCAGATGTAGCCCTAGGAGTCGGCTATGCTGTACCTTTTGATTTGGCTATTAGGGGAGCATTGGAAGAGCTATCAAGTTTTGAAGACTATGATGAAGTCGTTAGTGATTATGCACCGAACTTGTTAATTCCAGCTTCAATTGGTGAAGAAAGTTATGCATTACCTGAGACTATGAACTTCTATGTTCTCTTTTATCGAACTGATGTTTTAGAGTCATTGGGCTTGCCAATTCCTGAAACAATGGAAGATGTAGTTAATATGTTACCTGCCTTAAACCAAAGAGGAATGAACATGTTTTATCCAACCGCAACACTCGGAACAGCGTTTAAAATATTCCCTTGGACAATGCCATTAGTCTATCAAAGTGGTGGAAATTTCTTTACAGAAGATATTTTAAGGACTGGTTTAAGTACAGAAGAAACACTGACAGGTGTTCGAAATTTGACGGATTTATTCACGATTTACAGTATGCCAGTTGATGTACCTAGTTTTTACCAACAGTTTCGTGATGGTACCATTCCAATTGGTATTTCAGACTATGGTAACTACAACTTGTTACTGAATGCGGCACCTGAAATTGCTAACTTATGGGATATTGCTTTAACTCCTGGAGTTGAAAATGAAGAGGGTGTTGTTGAACGCTGGACGTCTGGGGGAGCAGAAAGCTCAATCATGTTCTCAGGTAGCCAGATGAAAGACGAGGCTTGGGAGTTTCTAAAATGGTGGCATTCAGCTGATGTTCAATTACAGTTTGGTAATTCATTACAGACGACCTTTGGCCAAGAATATATGTGGAATACCGCTAACCTAGCTGCATTTGAAGAACTACCTTGGTCTACTAAACATAAACAAGTTATTTTAGAACAATCTGAATGGATTGCAGAAGTGCCACGTGTTTTAGGTGGCTATATGATTGAACGTGAAGTTAGTCGTTTATATACATCAGTGGTTGTTGATGGAGATAATTTAAGACGTTCTGCTGACTTATCCATTAAGCGGATTAATCGTGAAATATTAAGAAAATTAGAAGAATTCGGCTACATTACAGAAGGACAATGGTCACAACCATATCCTTTACCAGAAATTGATCCAGCAGCTGCATTTAAGGAGGGGAATGATTAATGGAACGGTCTGTATCGCTTGAAAAACGAAGAGAACGATCAGCGTATGCCTTTGTTTTACCTTACGCAATCTTATTCTCAGTTTTCATCATTGTTCCCATTATTTTAGCTATCACTTTATCATTTACAAATTTTAACTCCATTGAGTTTCCTACTTTTGTTGGTTTTTTGAACTATATTAACTTACTAACACAAGATGATATTTTTATGCAATATGTTCTACCCAATACCATTATTTTCTCACTGATCGTTGGTCCGGGTGGCTATATCCTTGGTTTTCTATTAGCCTGGATACTTGCACAATTGACCCGGGTACCAAGAACCATTTTGGCCTTGATTTTCTACTCGCCATCCATGACAGCTGGAGTTGCTATGACAGTCGTTTGGCGTATTATCTTTAGTGGGAATGAGGCAGGTTATTTAAACGGGATATTGATGCAATTGGGTATGATTAATGAACCGATTATTTGGACCACTGATTCACGGTTTATCTTACCAATTATGATTGTTGTCGCACTTTGGGGAAGCATGGGGGTTGGCTTTCTGGCGATGATGGCTGGTGTTTTGAATGGCGACCGTGAGCTCTATGAAGCTGCTGCTATTGATGGGGTAAGTAATCGTTTTCAGGAATTGATTTATATCACCATTCCATCTATGAAACCTCAAATGTTATTTGGTGCCGTTATGTCAATTGTAGGTGCTTTTTCAAACGGACTCATAGGGGTTCAGTTAACTGGATCTAATCCGGTTACCGGATCTTATGCCGGTCAGTTAATTGTTAACCACATCGATGACTATGGTTTCCAAAGATATGAAATGGGATATGCTGCAGCCGTATCGGTTATTCTTTTAATCATGATTTATTTGTTTAGTATGGTCGCAAAACGTCTATTTTCAGAATAAGAAAGGAGTCTAATATGGCATACAGAAAAGTTGGAATAAATCCGAAAAAATTTGATCGTAGTCAAATCAAATTTTATATCATACTAGCTCCTTTTGTTGCTTTTATGATTTTGCCACTGATATTTATCTTTAATCATGCCTTTAAACCGATTGGCGAGTTATTTGCTTTCCCGCCAACCTTTATTGTAAAAAATCCTAGTTTAGAAAACTTTAGAAATTTGTTGAAAGTATCACAAATATCGAACATTCCAATTAGTCGATATTTATTCAATAGTTTAGTTGTAACTGTGATTGTTGTGTTGGTTTCAATCTTGATTTCATCGATGGCGGCTTTTGCCTTATCCAAACGCCAATTCCGTGGTAAACATTTAGGTCTTGAAATAAATAACGCTGCATTAATGTTTGTGCCTACTGCAGTGACAATTCCGCGCTACATTATTATTAACTTACTTGGAATTGAAAACTCTTACTTAGCGCATATTTTACCTATTTTAGCTATGCCGATTGGTTTATTCTTGATTAAACAGTTTATTGATCAAGTGCCAGATGAATTAATTGAAGCGGCTTTAATTGATGGGGCAACGGACTGGGTGGTTTACCGGAAAGTTATTTTACCACTGATAAGACCAGCTATTGCAACAGCTGCATTACTCGTCTTTCAAGCCGTTTGGAACAACTTAGAAACATCGCAGTTATTTATTACGAGTGATTCATTGAGGACATTAGCCTTTTACTTAAATACCTTTGCTGCTCAAACCAATGTGGTTGTTGGGCAAGGTATAGCAGCTGCTTCTTCCTTAATTATGTTTATTCCAAACTTAGTCTTATTCATTATTCTTCAAAGTAATGTAATGAATACGATGAGTCATTCTGGAATCAAGTAGGTGAGTGAATGAAGAATATTAGAAATCAATTTCTCTTAAGTATCAGTCTAGTAGTTATGTTGTTTTTTCCTTTGTTGGATCTCGTGATGCCAGTTTTAGTTGGTGCTGAGACTGCTTATCGAACATATACACAAAATGGTTACGATCAGTATGTTGAGACGCAAACGGGCTATGAACCGGTTGAATCATTTACTATTACTGAATCGCTAAGCTTTCGAAATCCATCTGATTTAAAAATTGGTCCAAATGAGACGCTATATATTGCGGATACAAATAATCGACGGATTGTCATCATGGATTTTGAAGGGGAGTTTGTCTCTGAAATTACCCATGATCAATTCGCCACACCAACTGGCTTGTTTGTGACAGGTGAAGGAAAGTTATTCGTTGCAGATGACACTGCACAAAAGATTTTTGTTTTTGATGCTAATGGTAATGAAGAACATGTTTTCGAAAAACCTGAAGCGCCTTCGTACGGGATGAATACACCTTTTTATCCCTTGAAGCTTGCCGTTGATGACCGCGAAAATGTGTATGCGATTTCCCGGGGGAATAACAATGGGATTATCATGCTAAATGCTCAAACAGAAGGTGAGTTTTTAGGCTACTTTGCTCCAAACTCAACCATTGAATCATTGTTGACCCGTTTTAGGAAATTAATTTTTACCGATGAACAATTGGATCGTATGTTAGATTCTGCACCAAATACTGCGACAAACTTAACGATTGATGATCGAGGTTTAATCTATACTGTAACTGCTAATGAAAGCATCAATGATGTATTGAAAAAATTAAATATGGGTGGATTGAATTTACTCGATTCGAATTATATTCCTTACCCAAGCAGTGTTGCAGTTGGAAATTACGAAAATATTTATGTTTTAGCAGAGAATGGTTATATTTATGAATTTACTTCAGAAGGTGAATTCCTCTTTCTCTTTGCAGGACCCGATGTAGGTTATCAAAGAGCTGGTTTAATCAGTCGGGGGGTTGGGATTGATGTCGATGATGAAGGGAATATTTATACTTTAGACCAACTCAACAACAAAATTGATGTGTTTAAACCGACAGAATTTACTAATACCCTACACCATGCCTTAGATTTATATCAAAATGGTCGCTATTCAGAGAGTAAGGAATATTGGGATGAAATAATTAAAATGAATGCCCAATTCGATTTTGCCTACTTAGGTTTAGGAGAGGCTTATTTCCGTGATGAAGATTTTGAAAATGCCATGACATCTTTTAGAAATGCAAAAAATACCTTTGGCTATTCCGATTCATATTGGGAAGTGCGTAATGTCTGGTTACGTGAAAATATCATTTTGATGATCTTTGTTCTGATACTAATTTACGTTTTGTATCGTTTATATCGTTGGTTGTATGATAAGTACTTAAAAGATACGCCAGTTGGAAAAGGCTATCGTCGTTTTAAAGACTTAAAGCTGGTCAGAGAATTGAGTTTTGTTGGTTACTTTTCAAAACATCCGATCGACGGGGCATATGGTATTCAATATGAACGAAAGACAAGTAATTTATCAACCTTAATTATTTACTTGTTTGCGATTCTAACTTTTGTCGTTAATAAATACTACACAGGTTTTATTTTCACAACGGTTCAAGATGGTCAATATACCTTAGTTCAAGATATTTTGATCTTTGTTGTTGTTAGTTTCTTTGTTATCGTTTTTACCTATTTGATTACAACCATTACGGAAGGTGAGGCAACTTTTAGGCAGACTGTTCATGCTTTTGTCTATAGTTTAGGTCCATACATCACCATCCAGTGGGTTTTATTGATTTTAAGTAATCTAATCACACTAAATGAACAATTTATTTTACAGTTCGGTACGGTAATTATGATTACCTGGGTAGTCGTTTTAATTGTAGCTTCTTTAATTGAATTAAATGGCTACAATATGCGCGAAATCATACGAACCTTCTTCTTAACCGTCTTTGCTATTTTTATAGCAGCGATTGTTATCTTTGTCCTTTATGTATTATTTAATCAATTGTGGAATTTCATTGAATCATTATATTCAGAGGTGGTGAGACGTTTTGGATTTTCGTAATTTCATAAAAAACAATTTACGTTTGGTGATATTTATTGTCTTTGTCGTTGGTTTAACACTGTATCTTTTTATCGATACACGTTTTAGTTCAACGCCACCGCCAATTTTACCAGCTGAAACCACTGAGTTGCCAGTCACTGAAGAAGAATTAGCTGAAACTGAGGAAGTTCCTGAAGGTACGGACGATTTAGCGGTGCTTGATGGGGAAGAAGTGCCAACGCCTCCAGTCGAAACGGAGCCGGTAGAGGATTTTACAAGTGAAAATGAGCAGAAAGAAAATCGACCAAGTGTCGTCGAAGACGATGCGGATGACATTGACGGTCATCAAAAAGTCGCTGAAAATGATCTCTTAGCGCTTTATTTAAAAGAAGAAAATTTATCTATTATTGTCCGGGATAAAAAGAGTGGAGCCGTTATGTATTCAACGGTAGAAAAACCTGTTCAAAGTAATGAAAAATGGCAAAATTTTGTGCAATCAGCCGTTGTCATTGAGTATTTGATTAATACGAATATTGTCTATTCGCAGGCCGATATGTACACAGGTGAACCGACGAAAGATATTCGGATAACAGACACAGGTTTTGAAGCAGATGTTGATTATCCTGATTTTGAATTTGGTTATACATTAATTGTTTCGCTTGATGAAAATAAATTAAGTGTTGAAATACCCAATGAGAGTATTTATGAAAACTCTGACACCTACAAAATGGGGAATGTCTTTATTTACCCCTATCTAGGTTACTCTAAGTTAGATGAAGAAAACGGCTTTATGTTGATACCGGATGGTTCTGGGGCCTTAATTCATTTGGAAGATAATCAAGGCCAGTTTAAACAACCTTATTCTGAAATGATTTATGGGCAAAATGTGGGGATTGATGAGTCCTATGTCCTTTCGCGTTTGTTTAATATGGTAACGACCAATACCCCGCATCAAATACTAGCGCCATATTTTGGTTTACTACATGAAGATAAAGCTTTTGGTTTCTTGGCAACCGTTGAAAAAGGAGATTATCATTCTTGGATTGAGGCTTATCCAAATGGTGCCATCCTACCCTATAACTGGATTACAAGTAAGTTTGTTTTACGCCAATTTTACAATCAGTCGACCAGTCGTACGAGTGGTACTATCACGATTAGGCAACGGAAACAAAATGATATTGATATGAAGTTAAATTATTATTTTGTGTCAGAAGACGATGCTAATTTAATGGGGCTTGTTAAACAGTTTCGAAATTATTTAACTGATTCGAAAACTTTTGTGGATTCAGAAACTCAGAAACCAGATAATTTTAGGATTCGCTTAGATTTAATCGGGACAGAGTTAGAAACAGGTCTGATTAATAATTCAGCTGTATCAATGACAACCTTTGAACAAGCAGATGAAATAATCGATGCCTTTTCTTCCGCAGGTTTAGATCAAATGACCGTCGTTTACCAAGGCTGGGAAACCAATGGTTACTCAGGGGCACTTGGGAACAGTAGTTATTCTGTTGATAGTGGACTTGGAGGAAATGAAGGGTTAGAGAGCTTATTAAATAAATATCAAGACCATATCCCAATTTATTTAGCCGATGATGGCTTACGCTTTAATCCACATCTTTCGCTCGAAGTTGGATCAAATGTGATGAAGAAATTTAACCGACGTGTCTATAATGAGGCTGTTTTTGGGAAGGTTTTTGAAAGTTTTAACTTCCTCGAACCAGAAGAAGCCGTTAATCGCTTATCCAGTCGAATGGACTCGTACGATCAAGTCAATAACATTGCCTTAACAGGTATTTCGAATCATTTGTTTTCATACTTAAAAGATAGTGTTGAGTATGACCGCGTGCATACATCAACGGTTTTTGAAGACATGATAGCCAAGATTAGTGAAAATAAGGGGCTTATTCTAGATGAACCGTTTATGCCTTATTGGCAATATGCGGATGCCATGTACAATATTCCTTTAAATTCATCCTCTTATATATTTGAAGATGAACAAGTACCATTTATCTCTTTAGCGTTAAATGGTCAGCTACCATTGTATGCAACTTATTCAAACTTTGAACCCAATTCGCGTGACTTTTTCCTAAGACTAGTTGAAACCGCTGTTAATCCGTCATATTTGTTAACTTATGAAAACTCTAGTGAGTTGCATCAAACCAATATGTCATGGGTTTATTCATCACAATATGAACTGTATTATGATGAAATTGTTGAAACATATAAGGAATTAGAAGCAGTCAAAGAAGCTATTGGTGAAGGCTTTATCTTAGATTACCAATCGACAGAGGGTGTTTCAATCGTTACTTATGATAACGGCAGCAAAGTATATGTGAACTTCAATGACTTTGATACAGAAATTGACGGTGTTCAGTTAGCCGGTCAATCTTATGAGGTGGTGAATTAATGAAGAAACGTATCAAGACAAATAAAATTAATCGTCGTAAAGCCATAACAGGTATACTGTTCCTTTTACCATGGCTGATTGGATTCTTCATTTTTGTATTATGGCCATTAGGTCAGTCATTTTATTTCAGTTTAAATACGATTCGTCTGCGACCAACAGGACGGGTATATCGTTTTGATGGCTTAGATAATTACCGTGATATTTTCTTAAAAGATATGTTCTTTGTACAAGAACTCCTAGGCTACTTTATTAGTGTTTCGCTAAGAGTTCCTGTCATTGTCGTGTTTTCCTTATTGATTGCGATGTTGTTAAATTCGAAAATCAAATTAAAAGGATTCTTTCGATCTATCTTTTTCCTACCTGTAATAATCGTTTCAGGTCCAGTAATGAATCAGTTAATGTCACAAGGTGCCGCACAAATTCCGATGTTAGATATGTCTACGATTAACCAAATATTGCTAAGTTTCTTGCCGATGTGGTTAGCAACACCTATTGCGACCTTATTTGCAGAGATGATTCTTATTTTGTGGAATTCTGGGGTACAAATCTTAATTTTCCTGGCAGCGTTACAAAAAATCGATAAAAGCCTTTATGAGGCAGCAAAAATTGATGGGGGATCTGCTTGGGAATGTTTTTGGAAAATCACCTTGCCTGTCTTAAAGCCGATGATTCTCTTAAATGCTTTGTATACACTGATTACCTTATCTAATAGTGATCAAAATAGTGTTATTAATTTAATCTACAATAATATGTTTGCTGCAACTCGAGGTTACGGCTTTGCATCAGCTATGGCGTGGATGTATGCGATTATTGTTTTAGGCTTAGTAGGCGTCATCTTCTTCTTATTTAGAGATACTAGTAAGAAAAATAATCAAATTCAAATCGTCAAACGTAGAAAAACACCAACTTACGAAGGAGGAATACATTATGCAACAAAGCCAGTTGACCAACAAACAACAACTTCAACAAAATGATCCTTCCTATTCAAGTAAGTGGGAACAATACAAGACCAAGTACTGGGTGCCGGTCCGCAAGCGATTATTCGGTACGAATGATCGCAGCGGCTGGTTAATCCAGGCAGGGATATATCTATTATTACTAACGATTGGCTTTGTCTACTTATATCCACTTTTATTTATGGTGACAACCAGCTTTAAGTCCTTAACCGACTTATTAGATACATCAATTCGTTGGATACCTTCAGAATTATTTTTTGATAATTACCGTCAAGCAATTTCTGCTTTGAATTTTAAGGAGTCTCTCTTAGGAAGTATTGTGATATCACTATTTCCTACTTTGTTCCAAGTGGTTGTAACAGCCTTGACTGGTTATGCCTTTGCTCGTTTTGATTTTCCTTTTAAACGAACCTTGTTTTTCTTAATGATATTTAGTTTTATTGTGCCGCCTCAAGTATTGATGATGCCAACTTATGTTTTATATAGTGACTTAGGTCTATTAGGATCATTAAATGCCTTTATTATTCCAGCTGCTTTAGGGCAAGGGATAAAAAGTACGATTTTCGTTTTAATTTACTATCAATTCTTTAAGCAAACGCCTAAATCACTTTATGAAGCGGCTGAAGTAGATGGCGCGAGTGAATGGACCAATTTCTTTAGAATCGGGGTCCCAATGGCAACTCCAGCGATTATTATCGTTTTTCTATTTTCATTTGTTTGGTATTGGAATGAAACTTACTTAGTGAATCTTTACCTAACAGGTGGAGCATCAACAGACAGTCGTAACTGGATTACCTTACAAATGTCACTAGCATCATTTAGATCGACTTATGAACGGATGTATCCAGCAAGTGATACTGGAACGATGAATATTAATGAAGGGATTACCATGGCCGGAACCATGCTAACCTTAATACCTTTATTAATTACTTACTTTTTCTTACAAAAGTATTTCACTGAAAGTGTTGATAATTCAGGGATTACTGGTGAGTAATAAATGAATATATATCTCAAAGAGGGTGATCAAACAATTAACTTTTTGAAAAAGTTGGCCGTTGCATAGTTTTTGCTTTAATGTCAGAAATGATAACAAATCATATTTTTAAAGGAGAATATTAATGAAAAAACTATTAAAAACAATGACAAGTGTTTTACTTGCCTCTTCATTATTAGGTGGACTTGCACCTTTAAGTCAAGTTCAAGCTCAAGAAGGCTTACCTGAAATGACAACTGACGAAATCACTTTAACGTTTGCTGGTTGGGAATATATTGGCGTTAAAGAGTTACAAGCACAACGTTTTATGGAAAAATATCCAAATATTACTGTAGAAATCGTTGAAATTCAACAAGATGGCTATATGGATCAACTAGTAAATATGGCTGCAGCCGGTGACCTACCTGATGCCTTCTGGTATATGGGGAATGTGGACGTTGCTATCTATAATGGCTGGTTTGGCGATATGACAGAATACTGGGAAAATGACCCAGATAACGAACTTGTTTTAGAAACATTAAAAGACAAAGGGTATTTAGATGGGGAAAGAAAATTAGCAGCAGCTGTTTCTTATCAACCACAAACAGTTTTCTTGGATGAAGCCGTATTTGAACGCTTAAATGAACCAATGCCAAGTCCTGACTGGACCTATGACGAAATGATTGAGTTAATGCAAAAAATGACTGTTCCTGAGCAAGGTATTTACGGATACAATGACTTCTCACAAATTATGACTTATGCACCAATTGTTAATACGGATGCAGACGGAGAATTTGGCTGGAATGGCGAAACTTTTGACTTAACCGGTGAATGGGCAGATTCTATGCAACAACAAGCAGAATATGTAAGAACAGGTGTGCATGCCCCATTCTTTGACACGGATGAAGCTGAAGCAGCTTTTGGTGACCGTCTGTTATGGGCAGCTCGTTCAGGACGTATCGCCATGCAATTAGATGCTTGGTGGACAAAAGACCTATTCAATTCTCAAGAGTATATTGATAGTGGTATCCGCTTCAAACCATATCCAGTACCTCGTGGAGCTAATGCAGAATCATTACATAAACCTGCCTTTGTAGACTTTGGTGGTATTTCTTCAGCAACTGAATACCCAAGAGAAGCTTATGAATTATTGAAATTCATGGGTTGGGGTGCAGAAGGTTGGGCAGTACGTTTAGATGCTCGTGAAGTTTTAATGGATGATAATGGGAATATGATCTTCCCTTATCCAAATGGTTTACCACTGGTGAACGATGAAGCTCTTTGGGATCGTGTAGCGGCTGAATTGCCTCAAGAACAATACTATACAGATATGTTAGAACGTGTTAGAGAGCCAATTCCATTGTCTGGTGCAGTTATCCCTGGATTTGCAACTTGGATTGATGAAATTTACTTTAATGGTGAGTATGGAAACATTGAGCATGCAGCTTACAATGGGGAAGTCAACCCTGCTGACGTAGCGCAAGAATTAACCGACTTACTAAACGAACACCATCAAGAAGCCTTGGATGAATTATTCTTTAACTAGTCTCAAACAGGTCCATTAATAAGTTGCTGGGAAGACGCATGTTAGACATTGTGTGTCTTCCCTCTTTTTAAAAGGTGAGAATAGATGAAAAAGTTATTGAAAACAATAACTAGTATGTTGCTAACATCGATACTAGTTAATGGTATGTTACCTTTAAGTCAAGTTCAAGCTGAAGATGGACTAGCTGAAATGACAACGGATGAAATTACTTTGACATTTGCTGGTTGGGAATATATTGGAGTAAAAGAATTACAAGCAGAACGCTTTATGGAAAAGTATCCTAATATTACGGTGGAAATAGTCGAGATACAACAAGATGGCTATATGTTTCAGGCGTAGTTATCCCTGGTTTTGCAAGCTGGTTGGACGAAGTTTACCACAATGGCGAATATGGAAGCATCTCACAAGCTGCTTACGACGGCATCGTTAATCCAGCGGACGTGGCGCAAGAATTAACCGACTTATTGAATCAATATCACCAAGATGCCATCGATGAGTTATTTTTTAATTGAAGCAAATAAATAATTTTATGACGAGAGGTAAGATATATAAATGAAGGCAAGTATGCAAATTTCTAAAAATTTTCAGATTTCAAAAATCGATGATCGATTATATGGATCATTTATTGAGCATATGGGACGAGCTGTTTATGAAGGTATTTATGAACCAGACCATCCTACAGCAGATGAAAAAGGTTTTCGTAATGATGTAAAAGAATTGATTCAAGAATTAAATATCCCCTTGATTCGCTATCCAGGTGGTAACTTCTTGTCTGGTTACAATTGGGAAGATGGGATTGGACCAAGAGAAGAAAGACCAAAACGTTTAGATTTAGCTTGGAAGACGATTGAGACCAATGAAGTCGGTTTACATGAATTCTTTGATTGGTCGCAAGAAGCGAATGCGGAAATAAATATGGCAGTAAACCTAGGAACACGTGGGGTAGATGATGCGCGCAGATTAGTTGAATACTGTAATTTTCCTTCGGGAACTGAATTATCTGATTTAAGACGTCAAAATGGACACGAAGAACCATTTGCGATTAAAACCTGGTGTTTAGGAAATGAAATGGATGGACCTTGGCAAATTGGACAAAAATCTGCCGTTGATTATGGAAAACTAGCGGCTCAAGCTGGAAAAGCGATGAAATTAGTCGATGATAGTATTGAGTTAGTTTTATGTGGAAGTTCAAGTTCTGAAATGCCAACTTTCGCATCTTGGGAAGCTGAAGTCTTGGAAGAAGCTTATGATTATGTCGATTACTTATCATTACACCGCTACTATGGGAATCAAGAAAATGACTTAGAAAATTATTTAGCCAAATCAATCGATATGGATAATTTTATTAAGTCAGTAATTGCTGTCTGTGATTATGTAAAAGCCAAAAAGAAAAGTAAGAAGACCATTAATTTGTCATTTGATGAATGGAATGTATGGTACCACTCTAATGAACAAGATTCTAAAAATGAGCCATGGCAAATTGCTCCGCCAATTTTAGAAGATGTGTACAACTTTGAAGATGCTTTGTTGGTAGGTTGTTTATTAATCACATTGATGAAAAATAGTGATCGGGTGAAAATTGCTTGTTTAGCTCAACTAGTTAACGTCATTGCACCTATTATGACCGAAAAAGATGGTCCGGCATGGCGCCAAACAATCTTTTATCCATTTATGCATGCGTCTTTATATGGACGAGGCATTGCTTTAACACCGAATGTTCAAGTGGATACCTATGATTCAAAAGATTTTGCGGATGTTCCTTATTTAGAATCGATTGCTGTCTTGAATGAAGATGAAAATGAGCTAGTTATATTTGCTGTCAATCGTTCAAAAGACGAGAGTATCGCATTAGATTGTGAACTATCCGATATTGAATTAGGTCAATTAAAAGAAGCAACAGAACTTGCTGGCTTTAATATCAAAGCGATCAACAATAGAGATGAAGAAGTTGTAAAACCGAATGAAAATACAGATGTTTCAGTTGAAAAACATCGTGTTAAAGCTCAACTTAAACCATTATCGTGGAATGTGATTCGCGTAAGTTTATAATAGAAAAATCCCAGGACTGTTTTAGTCGCTGGGATTTTTTATGATGAAATGTATCAACCAGTTATGACTGAAGCTAGTCATAACTGGTTGTGTTTAGGAGATTATTTATTGGTTTGAATCAGTGCTGTCAATCAGTTTATTTTTATTATAATCACGATAGATTCCTGGCGAAATACCCACAATGCCTTTGAAAAATCGATTAAAATTTTGCGGTTGTGTGTAGCCGATTTCATTTGATATTTCAAAAATTTTTAAATTAGTATGCTCTAACAAATAAAGACATTTATCAATGCGTACTTTATTCAAGTATTCAGTAAAAGGAATCCCCATTTCGCTACTGAATACATTACTTAAATAATTTGGGCTATAATTTAATTTTTGAGCAACCCATTCCAAGGTTATATCTAGATTATAATGATTTTGAATCAGTTCAATCATCGCTTTTGAAATCTGCTTGGATTCTTTTTTGGTAGTATTCTGATTACCTTCATAAATAGGCAATAAGAAATGTTGAACAAGAAAGGTTTTGATATAAAAATATTTCGGAAAACGAATGAGGTTTTTCAAAATATTTTCCCGATTTTTAAAGATAAATTCAAACTCTGTGTCGTCGTTCTGTTCATATGTTAAAATAAGTAAAGTATTAACTAATTGAACAACACTAACCTCTAACATGCCAATCAGTGAAGGATCTGAATGGAAGTGTTCAAAAAATGCATCTAAGTGATGGGTTGCTGTTTCTAAAGTATCAAAATGTAATGCCTGAATGAGTTGATATTCAATCGGTTTAGGATAGGCGACAGACAGAGACAATGAATCGGAAGGGCTAACATTGTTATATGTTAGAATGGTCGCTTTATTAGAATCCTCAAGCTTTTGTAAAGCTATTTGCGCTTCTTCAAAGGCAAGATGACTGTTAGTTAACTCTTGAAAAACATGACTTAATCCAAAATAAATATCTTGATTAAAGTGTGATATAAAGTGCTTTTGAATAGATTTAGCAATTTCGATAACTGTTTGTTCAATTTCAATATTAGAATGGCTATCTTTAAAAGGCAAAATAACAAGCTGTTGATTATGATTTACAGTAATAGGTTTTAAATTGAAAGAAGTTTCAATCATATTGCTTATCAATTGATGCGCTTCTGATACTTGAGAATCAATAAGAGTAGGTTGGATTTGTGATAAGAGAATGATATAGCGTGATTGGTCATTGAATGAGTCATTTAATTGTAGTTGCTTAATGTAACTAGGGAGTTCAGAGTAAATAATATTACCTTCAATGAGTGAGAGTATAAAACGTTGATAAGAGATTGTTTCATCTTGTAGCGGCTCAGATTGTGGATGGGAAAATAATAATACCATATCGGATGAATAATAACCATTATCCACAACTAATGAAAGGGCTTCAATTTGTTTGCTTAAAAAGAACTTGTAATAAAAAATCA
The DNA here is from genome assembly GCF_052115865.1 of Fundicoccus sp. Sow4_H7. NCBI lineage: Bacteria > Bacillati > Bacillota > Bacilli > Lactobacillales > Aerococcaceae > Fundicoccus > Fundicoccus sp. Sow4_H7. The sequence goes on from NZ_JBQKME010000001.1 coordinate 61,172, forward strand.
ATAAAAGGATGCAACTAACAAAACTGATGAGTATGTGAATAATAGGTTTCGTGGGTAATTTTAAGCGAGAGAAAAAACGTTGAAAAGGAACAACTGAGTCAGGTTTAGAAACAGCTGCAAGATAATTATGAATAAGCTTTTTGACTTTCCTAGGATGAATTGAGTAAAAAAATGGATCAGGATCTTCTTTAGCTTTAATAACAGCTTGATAAGAGACGTTGTTACTTTCAATGGAGAGTGGAGTCATTATCTGTTGGCTAGGAAGTAGGCTATATGACTTGATTACCGGATGGTGATAATTAAATTTAAGTAGAAATACAATGACAACGATACTGTTTAAACATAAAAGAAAAATTATTTTTTGAAATAAGGTTTGATATCTCAATTAGACACCTCCTAAGATAATAATCACAGCAGTAATAGTATAACATAAAATTTATTTATGAATTATAAGATAATCATCTATTTTGAAAATAATTATTAATATTTTTGTGTTTAAAATATTGAGACAGCTAATTCTATTTGTTGTGTAAACGATAATGATGTGTAGCTTTGTTTTGCTTGGATTAAATTGCATACTTAATATAATTTGGTATCATTTTTTAATAACAATAAAAAACATTTATAACAAGAATCGTTATAAACTAAAAGAGGATGAGATAATGGTGATATATCGTAATGGATTAACAACTGAACGATTTGAAATAGTAGCATTAGCGAATAACGTTTTTAATATGGATGCGGGTCAGCTAATCCCAAAAGTTTATGCTGGTCAGTTTCCGGCTGAAGATATAACAAAAGTTGCAGTAACAGAGTCGAATCAAATCGTTGCCCAAGTAGCAGTCTTACCTCAAGTGTTGCACATTAAGGATAAATCATTGCCAGTGAACTATGTAGGAACAGTTTCGGTTCATCCAGATTATCGCGGTCAAAATCATATGAAGCACTTAATGCAAAATTGGTTAAATGAAATGGCCGAACATGATGTGATGAGTGTTTTAAGCGGCCAAAGACAGCGTTACGAATACTTTGGTTATACCGTAGCTGGGATGGAATATACATTTAACATCAATCATTCAAATATACGGCATGCGTTGAAAAATGTGGATGAACTTGATTTTAGTTTTAAAAAACTCGAAAGTGATAGTAAGTATTTAAAGAATATTGCCCAAGCGGTTCAAGAAAGAGATATTTATATAGAAAGAAAAGAAGCGGATTTGTTTGCAATTTTACATACATTTGACTTGATAGCTTATAATATTTTCTTGGATGGAAATTGGGCAGGCTATTTTTTAGCGAACGATGAATTGACTGCTGTAAATGAACTATATTTAGATGACGAAGAAAAATTTTTGTCGTTTTTAAAATATTTTATGAATCAAGCAAGTGAAAAAGGCGAAGTAGAAATCGTCACAGCCGCTTACGAAATTGGTCGTATGCATGCATTGGCTCAAGTTGCTGAAAATTATAGTATTCGGCAAAACGTGAACATTAATATACTGCAGTTTAGAGCCGTTATTCATGCTTATCTATCCTATAAACATGCAATGGTTGGTTTAAGCGAAGGGAGATTTTCTGCTTACTTCGATGGTCAGCCGCTGACAATTGAAATGAAGGATAAGCGCTTGAGTGTGAAGTCAACCGCTGACGATGATGCGCCGCGATTGGGTAAACTGGAGGCTCAAGCCTTAATTTTAACCCCTTTTGCTAATTTAAATAAATATCACATTCCAAGAGATTGGTTTCCTTTACCTATATTTTGGCATACTGCTGACAAGTTTTAAGTTTCGATCATGAAAGAGGTGGTATAATGGATAAACAAGTGATTGATCCCGAAGGAGTATATCGTTTATTACTCGATACCTATGGATTAAGTGGGAAATGGGAGGCTGAGACAAAATGGGAAATTGCCCTAGGTGCTTTCCTCGTTCAAAATACAACCTGGCATAATACACAAATATCCATTAAAAAATTAGGTGAAGTCACTGGGTTAGATCCCATTGTCATTAGCGAATTAACAGCGGAAGAATTGGTCCCTCTCATTTATTCAAGTGGTTTCCATTCCAGTAAATCACGTTTAATTTTTGAATGGTTCCAATGGATGAAAAGTTATCAATTTGATGAATTAGCGATTTTGCATGATTATCCAGATGAAGAAGGCTTACGTAAGCGTCTCTTACAATTTAAGGGTATTGGGAATGAAACAGCGGATGTTTTGTTGCTATATATCTTTGACCAAGCTGTATTTGTCGCGGATAATTATGCTCGGAAGTTATTTACTGGTTTTGGGCTGGCCGAAGCTGCTGACTATATGTCTTTGAAGCGATATGTTGAGGAGCGAACGCAATTAAGTTTGGAAGAATGGCAGGATTTCAGAGGGCAGATATTGAATTTTGGAAAGGTGTTTTTAAGAGGTAAAGGACCGCATGAGCATGAGTTGTTTGAGGGGTATGTGGTACAGTAAGATTACAAAAAGATAATTCTATATCTATTCTTTATCTATCAAAAAAGGTTGGTGACAAAATTATGTCACCAACCTTTTTTGATATGTGTACTTAAAAATTTAAGAGGGGATATATTGATTAAAAATTTTTAAGAAAAAATAAGCAGATATTCCAAAAAGCAGAGAAAAGTTAATTAGTAACCAAAAAAGCCCATATCCAATAATTACAGGATATTCATAACTTATTATGATCCACAAAAATTGGATTAATGCAACGATAATCGTAAAATGCAAATGCCTAATGGGCATGAGTAAGGAATTTGTTAACAATTGTTTGAATGAATTTTCAAATCTTGCTAAGAGAGGAAAAAAATATAGTTGCATTAAAAAGGTGACAATAAATAAAATGTAAATAAACAATTTAACGATTAAATTTATTGTGCCGTTTCGCATCTGAGATTCAACAATTGACCAAGCGAAAATTACCAAAACGATGCATAAAAAATATATGGTTGCTTTAGTCCCGATTTTAAAATTTAATTTAAAAGAATGCAGATAATTTTTAAACACATCTTGATCTTTTTCTTCTATTAACTTGAAGAGAGAATAATAGCAAGATGTTATTGATGTTCCAATAGTAAATATAGGTAAGCAACCAACAATAAAACAAATATTTAATAATATTAAGCTCCCAATTGTTTCAAATAATTTATAAATTGGATTATTGTTGTTGCTCAGTTTATTCATAATTGCCTCCAATAAGATATTTAAATATAGATATTTACTAGTTTTTTATCTTTATAGTATGTGGTTTAATTTCTGTTGAATTTATATTGATTTGTGGTTCGCTTTCTCCTGTTGCTTTGACGAAAACAATTAATTTTCCTAAATAAGTAGAACGATAATTTGCGGTATACTCAGTGTTATCAGCTAGATTACCGTTTTCTAAACCAAGTAATAAACCATTATCGACATTTACTGTAAGTAAAATATCTTGTTCCACTTGATTTTGGTATCGATCGACGAGTTGGCATTCAATTTGATAAATACGTTCTGATTCATTTAATAATTCATCATTTATTTTGCTGAATAGAGGGTAAGTAGGGTTCCAAATGTTTGTTTGTACTGCGACTGCTTGGGCTGTTGAACAAATTGAATCATTGAATTCTTGATTGTCTCTAAAGCCAATAGCATTTACTTGGTCTCCTTTGTATGGGACTTGAACATAATGATATCCATGTTCGTTGCTAAAACTTAAATCTTCCATCCGTTCATCATCAATAAATAATTGAATATCATCTAAGTTTGAATATACTTTTATTTCAATTAACTGCTCCGAAACATAATCCCATTTTCTTCTTCCTTTTATATGATGATTAGTATCTGTAATTGGTGATGTAGCTATTCGGATAATAGGTTCATTCGACCACCAGGATTGACGTAAATAATACTCATCTTTTTCAAAACCTGCTAAAGTGAGTAGCCCAGGACCAGAGCCGTGTATTGGCCAACCGTGTGCTTCTCCGAGGTAATCAATACCAGTCCATAAGAATTGCCCAGAAATATATTCGCGGTTAACCACATCTAACCATTGTTGATAACCATGTGAATTTTCACTACCAAGCATTGGAAGGGTCGGAAATCGCTGATGATCTTTATCATACAAATGTTCTTTATAATTATAGCCAATGACATCAACCGTATTGAGTAAACCAGTAATGCTTGATAATTCTGGAAATGCTGCAGCTAATGTTACAGGTCTAGTTTTGTCGATGTTTTTCACGATCGAAGTTAAATTGGTTGCGATTTCGACAAGTCGGTTGGCGTTAGGGCGATTAGGGTTATAGATTCGTTCTTGTTCCGGTTTAGAAGCATCATTATTTCCAACCATTAAGTTAAAAGAAGGATGTACATAAGGATCGTTTGGATAGTCGATTTCGTTTCCGATACTCCATGCAATAATTGATGGTCTATTAATATTTCTTTTAATCATATTCTCAAGGTCATGCTTATGCCAAAATGGAAAATATTCAGCGTAACCTTCAAATTTTGGAGGATAGACATTATGACCTTGCCACCACTTATTCTTTGGATTTTCCCATTCATCAAAACATTCATCAATGACCAAAAATCCTAACTCATCGCACAAATCATACAGACTAGGGTCGTGTGGATTATGCGCCATTCGTATAGCATTACAGCCTACTGCTTTTAACTTCTCTAATCTCCTGAGCCAAACGACTTTTGGTACTGCTGTTCCTAAAACACCTGCGTCTTCGTGCAAGCAAACACCTTTAAGCACAAGTGACTCACCATTTAGGAAAAACCCATTATCTGCATCAAAGTGAATAGATCTTACCCCGAAAGTATCGTTATATATGGATGCTTTCATATCATCCGATTCAATCATGGTCTCAAGTTTATATAGATGTGGTTGATCAGGAGACCAGAGTACAGCTGATTCTATTTCATATTGAAAGTCTATCGTCTTAGAAGATTGAATTGCTTTTTCAAATGAATGTTTGTTTGATTGCTCTAGTACTAAATGACTATTTTGATCAAATATTTTGTGAGTAATGATGAAATTAGATTTATGAGAATTAAAGCTAGAAAAAGTTTGTTTAATATGAATGGTTGAAACTAAATTATCGTTTGAATCTTTTTGAATGTTATGACTTTGTATAGTTGTGCCGTAAGTTGGAATAAATACTTCTTCGTGTTTCTTTATATACACTGGACGATTGATTCCAGAGCCATTGTACCAACGAGAATCTGCAGTTTTAACATTATCGACTTTCACAGCGATGGTAAATGTATTGTCTAGAGCATGTTTCATAATAGGATTTAGATTAATTACAATTGAGGAATATCCTGAATGAAATATTCCTTGATTATAACCATTAATCCAAATCTGAGCGTTCTTATAAATACCTTCAAAAACTAACTCAATAGCTTTATTGAATTGGAAGTCATTTTCATCTAATGAAAAATTACAACGATACCAACCCACACCTCCAGGTAGGTAGCCGGTGCCACTTGAACTATTTTTGTTGAAAGCTTGATGAACTGACCAGTCATGAGGAACGGTAACGGAATCCCATGTTGAATCATCAAAATCTTTTTGCCATTCGGCTTGGGATAATGAGTCCAAAGTGAATTTCCAATCTACTAATTGTTGAATTTGCATATTAGCCTCCTGTAAGCGATATCATTTAAAAATAATTATAACTTAATAAATTAAAAACTCAATACATTTCACTAAAAAAATAAATATATACAAAATATTTTAGTAAAATACACTGGAATGGTAGTAATGAACAACGAAATTCAAGGGATTAATCCAAGTTGTTTAAAAAAATAGCAAAAGAAAAAATAAATAAAAATAAAAATATAGTAAATAATGTTGTCATTTTACTTCAATTAGTATATGATTTAGTAAAGAAAGCGCAACCATTGTCTGCTGTAATTATGAAAGGAAGTGTAGTATGAATGTACCTTTAAAATTTTCAGGTAAAGAAAAGAAAAGAGTAAAAACTGAGAGCAAGGTTCGTAAAAAGAGTTTTTTAAGAAAAGTAAAAGACAGCCGAGTGCTTTTATTAATGTGTTTGCCAGCAGTTATTTTCTTTTTAATTTTTAGTTATTTCCCTCTCCCAGGAATATGGATAGCATTTACAAATTACAATTTTAGAGATGGTATTTTTGGAAGCCCTTTCGTAGGTTTTAAAAATTTTGAATTTCTTATCAAATCAGGGCAATTATGGGATTTAACTCGTAATACAGTCCTATATAATTTTGCCTTCATTGTCTTAGGTAATATATTACAGATCAGCTTAGCGGTTATGATGAATGAAATCCGTTTAAGATGGTTTAAAAAAGTTTCTCAAACAATTATGTTTTTGCCTTATTTTATTTCGGCTGTTCTTATAGGTGCGATAGCTTTTAATATCCTTAACTATGATACAGGTGCTATAAATACTTTTTTAAGGGGATTAGGATCTGAACCAGTAAGTTTTTATAGCAATGCAAATTATTGGCCTTTTATTATAGTGTTAGCTCAATTATGGCAATCAAGTGGATATGGATCGGTTGTGTATTTTGCATCAATAATGGGTATAGATTCAAGTATGATCGAAGCTGCAGAAGTTGATGGGGCTAACAGTTGGCAAAGAATTCGACATATTATTTTACCGAGTTTAAAACCAACATTTGTAATTTTATTTTTATTTTCTCTCGGTGGAATTATGAAAGGAAATTTTGGATTATTTTGGAATCTAGTTGGTAATAATGCTCAAATATTTAGTACAACTGATATCATTGAAACTTCTGTTTATAGGATGATGATGTCTCAAAATAATTTTGCAACCTCTTCAGCAGTTGGCTTGTATCAATCTGTATTTGGATTTATTTTAGTTATGGCTAGTAATTGGCTTGTGAAGAAAATAAATCCAGATTACGCTCTATTCTAATGAAAGGAGGATAAATATGGAAAATATTAAATATAGTAAAGATACAAGTGGAATTGTTATAAAGTGGGTTTCATATATTTTTATTATTTTGTTTACGATTGTTTGTTTGTTACCTTTTGTGCTTATATTGTCAGCTTCTTTTAGTTCTGAGGAAATGATTGCGCGTAATGGTTTTGGTCTCTTTCCACAGGGTTTTTCATTAGATGCATATGGTTATGTTTTTAGGTTTCCAAGAATGATTTTAGGGTCCTATTTTGTAACGATATCGATGACTGTTCTGGGGACCGTTTTAGGTTTGTTTTTGATTTCAATGACTGGATATGCTTTAAATCGAAAAGACTTTCCTTTTCGAAATGCACTATCGTTTTTTATTTATTTCACTACTTTATTTTCAGCTGGGATGGCACCAACCTTTATTTGGGTGTCTCGTTACTTAAACTTACGTGGTAGTTATCTAGCTGTTTTTTTGCAGCTGCTAATGTCTCCATGGTTAATAATATTAATGAAAAACTTTGCTAAATCGATTCCTTTTGAAATAGTGGAATCGGGGAAAATTGATGGGGCAGGTGATTTTAGGATTTATTACCAATTAATCTTACCGATGTTAAAACCCGCGTTAGCCACTGTTGGTTTGTTTTTAGCGCTAGGATATTGGAATGAATGGTATTTATCTTCTCTATATTTAGGATCAATGGTAGAGTTTAAGCCTTTACAATATTATTTGTACAATATAATTAATACAGCAAATGCTTTACGTAATTCAGTTGCAGGAGCGAATGTTACAGTTTCACAATTGCCAAGCAATACTTTAAAAATGGCAACTGCAGTCATAGCAACAGGACCAATAATCATGCTATATCCATTTTTGCAGAAATATTTTATTTCTGGAATTACAGTAGGATCAGTTAAAGGATAAAAATTGGAGGGAAATAGATGTTAAAATTTATGAGAAAAAGTTTTACTTCAACACTACTAGCATCACTTTTAGTTTCATCAATGGGGAATTTCCAAGCGCTTAATGTTAAGGCTCAAGAAATAGACACATCCGACCATGAAGTCGTTACTATGCTAGCTTTAGGAGATAGACCAACAAATGGTAGATTAGAGAATATGTTGGAAGAATTAAATAAAATTTTGCTTGAAAAAGTTAATGCTGAACTAGAAATTGTTTATGTTGAGTGGGCTGATTGGCAAACTCAATATAACATTCAATTGCTTGCTGGAGATCCTAACTTAGATTTGATTACAACTGCTACGGATTGGCTGTATGCATGGGAAAATACACAAAAAGGAGCATTTTTACCATTAACAGATGAAATGCTTCAAACATATGCACCTCTAACATGGGAACAAGTTGAAGCGAACGATAGTTGGGATGTAACACGTTATCAAGGTGAAATTTCATTTATCCCTGAAGATAATTATACACAGTATACCAATCATGGAATGTTCTATCGTGGGGATTGGGCAACAGAAGCGGGGTTAGAAAATGGTGAAGTTACTAAATTTGATGACTTGACTACATATTTTAGTTATATTAAAGAAAACCATCCAGATGTAATTCCTTGGGATGTTGCTGGTGTTCCAGGTGCTTTACCAGGTTATATCACATCTAATGAATTAGCTAGAGTTCTAGTTGGTTTAAATGCTGGAAATTATGAGTTTTGGTTTACAAGCGCGGATGATCCATACACTGTCTACTCACCATTCATGGAAAGTGATGTCATTTATGAGGCTGCAGAGTTAATGAAGGAGTGGAATGACCTAGGAGTATGGAGAGAAGATGTTTTAAACTATACGGGCGATACTCGTGAAAATATGTATGCCGGATTATCCGGAGCAGATCAGCATCATGCTCAGACATACTATTCACAAATAAAACCTAACATGGATAGAAGACAAGAAGGTTCTAATGCTAAGTTTTATTACTGGGGATTAGAAAATGATAATGTTGCTAAACCTATCAAAACCCACGGTGCAATGGCAGTTAACGCCTATTCGTCTAATCCTGAAAGAGCCTTAATGGTTTATGATATCATAAGAAATGACGAAGCTGCGTATCGCTTATTGAATTATGGTATTGAAGGTGTAGACTATATTGTTACAGAAGAAGGAAAATTAGGTAGACCTGAAGGATGGGATCCATCTTTAGATGGTCTAGGATCAAATTTCTGGGCTGGTCGTATGGATGAGTTGGAACTAGAAAATGAAGAGAACTGGGATGGAACAGCAGACTTTATTGCCTATCTTGACTCCTTTGCATATGATTATGAATATGAAAATCTAATTGTAGATAAAACACTTATTGAAGCTCAACAAGCTGCAATTGCAAATGTCCTTTCTGAATATATGCCTCAACTATCAGCTGGGAAATTTGAAAATCCAAGAGAAGCAGTTGATGAAATGCGTGAAAAAATTATGTCTGCAGGATACGAAGAAGTGAAAGCTGCGATTCAAGCAGATATGGATAAATGGGTTGAGGAAAGATAAACTTTTTTGATTTTCTTAATTAAGAACAAAATATTTGGTCAATTTAGAAAAATGTGTAATGCCTGTATCCTTTTTAACTAATTAATTGGATACAGGCTTTTAGTTTAGTATTATTGTGTTGTAAATGAATATCGAAAGGAGTGTATATTATCTTATCAGATATTGTAAAAGAGACACTCAATGGATTGGAAACGAAGAAAGAAAAGTTTTTTTATTTATCGTATGTATTTAAAGAGTGGCTTATCGGAGGCATTGTATTATTATTTATTATTATTATGTTTACCATATCTATACTTAACACTTCCGAATACAGTTTAACAGTCCGTATAATTTCAGAAGATTTAATTCAGTCTCAAGAAAAAATACAATATATTAGCTCAATTGAAAACTTTATCTACAATGAGCTTGGAGAAGAAAATGTTATCGATATTGATTTTTCTGATTTTTCTCAGCAAATTGACTCGCAAACATTTATGCTTCAAATAGCAGCAGAGGAAATTGATATGGTTTTTATTCCAAAATCAGAATCAAACTTAATTGTTGATTTAGTGAATGAGGATATCATTATTCCTTTGATTTCGGAAAATTTAGATCAATCAATGGATTTCTTTGATGTATTTATGGCGGTGAATACACAAAATGAAGAAAAGGTATTGGAATTGATAAGGAGGTTGGAAAGCTGAAAATAATTTTTACTGTTTTTTTTTACAATTATTTTGTTATTTAGCTGTAGCTAAATAATAATAGAACAAATAGTAGGAGGACATCTTAAATATGGATTATACTAAATTAGATAATGTGAAAATAGAAAATGGAAATAAGTTGCGGTTTAAATCTGTAGGTGGGAAGTTTTTAATTGATAAAAAAACTTTTCTTAGTGGAAAATATTTTTTAATGGATATGCGACTGCTTGAGGAGAATAGTGCAACATTTCAACTTGCTTTTTATGCTACAGAGGAGAATAATCCTAGAATGAATATTAGGTTTGGATTATTACCACAAATAACTTCAAGTCTTGTAATTGATCAAAAATGGTTAAATGGAGATGATTTATTTCCCCCGAATACTCCGGGAGTATTAAAGCTTGTATGTCACGGCTCACGGATTTTACTAGATGAAATTGATTATATTATTTTTGAAAGTTATCCAGCAAAAAAAGATATTTTATTGAAAATAAATGAAATAAAAACAGTCGATTCACTTCCGGTAATTACTTTACAATCGAATCCAATAATTGATTCGTTTGGACAATTAAACACGCGGGATTGGAAAAATAAGGTATATGATACCGAAGAATTAAAAAATCGATTAGATGAAATTATAAACACTGCATTAGTAACTGATGTTGTAATATCAAAATTTAAAGGGAATAAAAATGATAAAATTACTGAGGGGACAGGTTATTTTTCTAGGATAAAACGTAACGGAAAGTGGTACTTAGTTGATCCTGAAGGATACGCGTTTATCTCTCTGGGTGCCAATGGAGTAAGACCCTATATCGATGGTAGAATTGATGGTATTGAAAGTTTGCTGGAGTGGATTCCACAAATTGAAGGAAATGATGATGATAGGTTTATTAGATATCTTGAAAATAATAATAATCCATGGAGACCAGAACCCAAAGTTATAGATTTTCTTATAATAAATCTATTTAAGATATGGGGAGAAAATTGGTTAGATAAATGGAAACAACTTGTTAGATCTGTCTATATTCAAAATGGAATGAATACAATTGGTAATTGGTCTGACTTAGAAAATCTTGATCAATTAAAAATTCCATATGTTACATCATTAAAAAACTTTCCAGATACTGAAGTAAAAATATTTCGGGATTTTCCAGATGTGATGAGCGAAGAGTATATAATAAATGCGAAAAATTGTGCACAAACTTTAATATCTAGAAAAGATGATCCATGGTTAATTGGATATTTTTTAAGAAATGAACCAGAGTGGGCTTTTGTAAATAATTTAGTAATTGCTGATGAAGTATTTTATAATCCAATTAAATCGAGAAGTAAAGAATATCTAATTAATAAAATTATAAATAAGTATAAAACAATTAATGTACTTAATAATGCATATGATTTAGAGTTAAATTCTTTTGATGAATTAAAAAATTCAATCAAAGATTTATCAATGAGAACTAAACAAGCAAACAGTGATATGCACGAGTTTTCTAAGGAATTGATTCGTAGATATATTGAAGTTCCTATAAAAGAATGTAGAAAAGTAGATACTAATCATATGATTTTAGGGATGCGTTGGGCATGGATTGAAAATGATGATTTTATTGAAGGATGGGAACTTTTTGATGCATTTTCAATTAATTGTTACGCTGAAGATCCTAGCTCAAACTTAGATAATTTAGTTACATTAGGAATAGATTTACCAGTAATAATTGGTGAATTTCATTTTGGAGCTCTAGATGTTGGACTGCCAGCTACTGGTTTAGAAGGTGTTGAAACACAACTAGATAGAGGATTAGCATATAGTTATTATTGCGAGAGAGTAGCCGCGCACCCATTAGGAGTGGGTTGTCATTATTTTCAGTTTTATGATCAATTTGCTTTAGGACGTTTTGATGGGGAAAATTATAATATTGGATTGCTTGACATCTGCTCGCAACCATATGAGGAAGCATTGTCAATAATTAGAGAGTGTCATCATAATATATATAATGTTATGGATGGTAGTAAACTACCGACTGATAAACTTGCAAACTTTATTCCGATGGTCGCATATTAATTATTTTTTAATATAAAGTAAATTAATAAAAAAACATTAAATAAAGTGAAGACATAGCTAATCTTATAAAATTCAAAGATAATATTAACTAATTTTGTGGTTATAGAATTAAAAAAGAGACATTGTTTTAGAATCCGCTTACATTATAATGGAATAAAGGAGGGAAATAATGGAATCAAATATCGCTTTAAATGAAAACGCTAACTCAATTGGTAGGTCTAAACGAAAAAGGTCGTGGAAAAGTGAAGTGAACAATAATTGGCCACTATATCTAATGATATTACCAGCACTTATAAGTGTTATAATATTTAACTATATACCAATGAGTGGCTTAATTATGGCTTTCCAAGACTATAAACCTTGGTTAGGTATTAAAGATTCAACATTTATTGGATTTGACAACTTTAGAAGGATTTTTGAGTTTCCTGAATCCTACCAAGCCATTATCAATACAGTTATTATTGCAGTATGGAAAATTGTTTTAGGTTTAATTGTTCCTATAATAATGGCATTATTACTTAATGAAGTTAGAAATGCGGGTATTAAAAAAGGAATACAAACCTTAGTATACCTACCTCATTTCTTGTCATGGGTCACAGTTGCGGGTATGTTGAGGGATATTCTAGGAATGGATGGAATTGTCAATAGTGTGCTTAATGGCCTAGGAATGGATTCTATTTTTTTCCTGGGTGAGCCAGATTTATTTAGAACAATTATAGTTGGGTCTGACTTATGGAAAGGCTTTGGATTTGGAATGATAGTATATCTTGCTGCTATATCAAACATAGATCCTGCGCTCTATGAGGCGGCTGAAATGGACGGTGCAACTAGGTTGCAACAAACATTTTATGTAACGATTCCTGGAATGTTGCCAATAATTATTGTAATGGCAACGCTTAGTCTTGGAAACGTTTTAAATGCTGGGTTTGATCAGATATTCAACTTATACTCGCCTTTGACATATAGTACCGGTGATATTATTGATACGTATGTTTACCGTCAATCACTTCTAGGAGGACAATATGGTTTTGGTACCGCAGTTGGATTATTTAAATCTGCAATAGGTCTTATATTAACAGTGGTGTCTTATTTTATTGCATATAAAACAACTAATTATAGAATCTTCTAGAAAGGAGCACAAAATGTCTAATAAATCATTTGGGTATCGAGTTTTCTCTGTCGTAAATACAATTTTTTTGATAGTCATTGCTTTATCATGTGTGCTTCCTTTAATTAATTTACTCGCTATTTCTCTGAGTGGAAAGTCAGCGGCAAATGCTGGTTTAGTAACATTTTGGCCAATTGATTTTACTCCTCAGGCATATATTACAACTTTTCAAAATAGGAATTTTGTTCGTTCGATTATAATTTCAATTTCTAGAACATTGGTAGGAACATTATATGGAATGTTCATGATTACAACGGCAGGCTATGCAATGTCGAAAGATTTCAGAGGTAGAACTCCTATTATGTGGATTTTTGTATTTACTATGCTATTTGGAGGGGGTTTGATCCCTACATATATAGTGAATACATCTTTAGGATTAAAAAATAACTTTTTGGTATATATTTTACCTGGTGCATTTAGTTGTTATAACATGATATTAATTATGAATTTTTTCAAATCAATACCAAAATCATTAGAAGAAGCTGCATTAATTGATGGTGCTAGTTTTTTCACTGTATTTAGAAAAATATACTTACCACTATCATTACCTGGTCTTGCAACAGTAGCCTTATTTATTATGGTTGGACATTGGAATGATTGGTTTACGGGATTACTATATATGTCCAATACTCAAGATTACCCACTCGCTTCATTTCTACAAGTCATTGTAGTTCAGAATAATGTTCAAGACTTAGCACTTGATCCATTAGCAGCTGAAGCTATGTCGCAAAGAACTATTAAGGCAGCACAAGTATTCATTGGTGCAATCCCAATATTGATGGTTTATCCGTTTTTACAAAAATACTTTGTTACTGGGATTGTTATTGGGGCGGTGAAAGAATAAAAAATATAATGGATTAAGCAACGATAATCGTACATTGCCTTGATTAACTTATATTAAAAAAGGAGACTTAATAAATATGAATAAACGTTTTAATAAGTTTTTAGTTGCAAGCGTTAGCACAATGATGTTAGGAACATTATTTAGTTCAAATGTGGTTGCTCAAGAAGAGAGAACAAAATATGATCCTTCAATTACAATTACGATAGGTAAACAATTAGATGAAAACGCTGGACGTTACGAACCAGGAGATGATATTAATAATAATCAAATGACACGATTAACTGAAGAAATTTTAGGTATAAAAATGGAGACAGTCTTACTTGGTGGAGATGCTGATAATTATACAACTAAATTGAGATTAGCACTTACTGGTACTGAAGAATTACCAGATGTATTCCCAGTTTATGACACACAAATGATATCAGACATGATTGAATCAGGCAGAGCGAGAGCTATAGATGAAGATATCGAAGCTCATATGTCAGACAGAATAAAAGGAATATATGATAGATTCCCTGAAACTTTTTATCCAATTATTCGAGATGGACAAACATATGGGATTGCTAATGCTCCATTTCTAGAAGAGGGACAAGTTTTATTTGTTCGACAAGATTGGTTAGATGCTTTAGGTTTAGAAGCTCCAACAAACCTTGAGGAATTTGAAACTGTCATTGCAGCTTTTACAGAAAATGATCCTGATGGTAACGGTAAGGACGATACATATGGTTTTACTTATACTGGGATTGGTATTTATAACTCAGGATGGGTTTCAGATCCTGTAATGTTGTTCTCTGCAAACAGTGGAATACACTTCCCTGGTAGTTGGCAAGAAGATGAAAATGGAGAACTTATGTACGGTTCAATTCATGAAGGAAATAGAGCAACATTAGAAAAAATGGCTGAATGGCATGAAAAAGGTTACTTATTCCCAGAAGCTGCAGCAACTGGTGCTTGGGATGCAATGTCTCAGTTTATTGAAGGTAAAGCTGGTATGTTTATGGGGAGATCTTGGGCATATAGTTCAATCTTAGACTTATTAAATACTTATCCAGATGCAAATGTAGTTGCGTATCCAACTCTCAGACAATCAAATGGTGATCCTAGCTATCAAGGTGGACAAACAAATGATGGATGGTTAATGTTTAGTAGTGAATTTGAAAATACTGAAGCATTCTTTGAATATTTAGATTGGTTATATGATATAGCTTTTGGAACGGGTGATTTCCAATATGGATTCATTAAAGGCGTTGATTGGGATGAAGTTGATGGAGAAATTGTTTTAGACTCTAAACAATTTAATGAGCCGATTGAAACACCATTTTTACCAGGTAAAACAACTGTATTGAAAAATCAACCTAAGCCCGAAGGGTTCCTGGAAGCTTATGATGCCGTAATCAATAATGGAAAAGAACCAGAAAATAGAATGGAATATGATATTGCACTAAGTTCTGAACAAAGACCTGAACAATTAAATGCAAATTATGTAGCTTATTCGCATATTGATGAATTGATTTCCTCTAAATTTAACGGAGAACCAACTGAAACAATGAAGAGAAATTGGGAGCAACTTAGAACACTTGAAATGCAAACATATACTAATATTATTTATGGAAGAAGCGACATTACTGCCTTTGATGATTTCGTGAAACAATGGAAAGAGCAAGGTGGAGATAAAATTACACAAGAAGTAAATGAATGGTACCAAACTGTTAAACAAAATTAAATTTTCTAAGATAGTCAAGCCTTCTAATAAATTAGAGGGCTTGAGTTATTAATAAAGATAGTAGTTATTATGATAGGAAGTATATTTAATAATATGGAGAATGATATTAATGAAAAATAAAATTAGAACAAATGGATCTCTATGGAAAGATCAAGAAGATAATCCGATACATGCGCATGGTGGATTTATAATTAAATATAGAGAATATTACTATTGGTATGGTGAAGATCGAAGAGATAATTATTATGTAAGTTGTTATCGTTCTAAAAATTTAGTTGACTGGGAATTCAGGAATCATTGTTTGACTAGTGATTCTCCTACCATGGGTTATAGAGTTAGAACAAAGATTCAACTTATAAATGATGATGGGAATAAAGTCAATATTGAACGGCCAAAGGTTCTATTTAATGAGAAGACAAAGAAATTTGTAATGTGGGCACATTTTGAAAATGGCAGAAATTATAATGATGCTGCTATAGCAATTGCAACTTGTGATACACCAGATGGTGATTTTGTATACCATGGGCATTTTAATCCATTTGGTTATATGTCTAGAGATTGTACACTTTTTAAGGATGACGATGGAACTGCATATTTCATATCAGCTGCTAGAGATAATGCAGATTTGCACATCTATAAATTAAGTGATGATTACATGAATGTTGAAAAGCTAGTTCATAAGTTATGGCAAGGTGAGTATCGTGAAGCCCCAGCCGTAATAAAAGTTAATGAAGAATATTTAATGATTACTTCATTTTGTACTGGCTGGGATCCTAATCAGGCAAAATACTCAACAGCTAAATCGATTGAAGGTAATTGGTCAACTTTAAAAGATATAGGTGACGAAACCACCTTTGATAGTCAAGCTTCTTTCTTAATGAAGATTGATGGTGCTGTGATATATTTTGGTGATAGATGGGGAGGTAATAATAATTACTTAAACTCAGGATATGTAGCTTATAAACTTAATAAAATTGATGAAATATGGACTATGAAATATAGTACCGAGGTTGAATTCTCAGAGAATGGAATAATCTTTAGATAAAAATTAATGATAGTGTTATGATTGAATAAATTAGAAAATAATGAAGCGTTTTCGCGATATGAGGTTAGTGTTTTAAATGCTTCATTTTACTGTAGTTATATTCTAAAATGATTTTTATAAGAGAAATAGGTAAATCAATGAGGTAATTAAAATGATTAAAGTTAAGTATTATTTGTATCTACTTGGAGCATTCCTAGTAAGTACCTTAATTCTTCTAGGGGTATTTTATAGATATTCCACCGATTCATTAAATGATAGTTTATATAAAATAGTGACAAGTCAAGTTGATTATACTAGTAATACTCTCTTAAATAAAACTAAATCAATTGAAAATATCGCTATGTCTATTTTAACGGATGATACTGTTCGTTTTTTAGAATTAAGAATAAACTCTCATCAATATGATATGTATGATTATATTAGTGATTTACGGGCGATAAAATCAAAAATTCAATTGGAAGCAAATCGTGATTATGACATACAAGCAATTCACATTTATTGGCCTGAAATAGAATTGATTATTTCTAGTGAAACAATGATGAACGTAAATAAAAAACCATGGATTAAAGCGGTGCCAGCAGAGCGACAAGCTTGGATAAATAATCAAAATATCTTATCTTTCTCTTCATCTTACCCATATGTTCCAACTGAACAAGGAGGAATTGAATACAGTGTTATTATAGAGATGAATAATACTTTTTTACAGTCGATTCAATCAGTGTCACCAAATATAGAAGAGTCATTTTCAATTTTAAAACTGCCACAAGGTGATTATTTATATACATATGGGGATGGTTACAATTATTTAAATGAAACAATTTCATCTCTTGAATCAATCAGAGATATTTCTGGAGAAAATAAAAATTTGAACAATTTATCTCGTACAATCGGTAATACTGGAATAGAATTAATTACATATTACGATAATAATGACCTTTTGATCCCAATCAATAGAATAACGCAAATAACTGTGTTTTTCTTTTGTTTGGTAATAATATCAGGTTTAATTTTAATTCAATTATTTAATCGAAGTATATCTAAAAACATATTGAAATTAACCGATGGATTTAAGAAAGTAGAAAATGGGAATTTTACAACTGAAATTATTTCTACTACAAATGTTGAATTTAACTATGTTTTCACACAATTTAATCAAATGACTAAAGGAATTGATAAATTATTATATTCATTTGATAATGAATATAAACGAAGAAGTATTGCCGAAATAAAACAGTTACAATCACAAATTAACCCACACTTTTTATACAATTCTTTGTTTTATTTAGTTTCAATGGCAGATAACCCTGAAGCAGTTAGAAAGATGGCACAACATTTAGCGGATTATTATAAATATAGAACTGTAAATCATGACTTTGTAACTATAGAGGATGAAATAATGTTTGCAAAATCATACTTAGAAATAATGACGCTTAGAAAATTTATTCAATACAAAATTGTGGTAGATAAAGACTTAAACGATGAAATGATACTGCCTTTGATTATTCAGCCAATAATTGAGAACGCTATACAACATGGAATTGAAGAAACTGAAGGTGCAAATCAAATTTATTTAACAATAAGAAAACACAATAATAAAATACAATTTAGTATTGAAGATGATGGTAGAAACATAAGGCCAGAACAAATTAAAATAATCACTCAAAATATTGATAGAAATGATTCTAAAAATAAATTCAGTATTGGTTTGTGGAATGTGAATCATCGGTTGAAAGCGTTTTACGGATGTGAATCAAAAATTAAACTAGACATGAGTGAATCCTTAGGTGGTCTATGTGTCAGCTTTGTAATAAGGATGGAGGATTATGAAATTAATAATAGTTGATGACGAAATGCATATTGTCGATTATATAAGTACACAAATTAATTGGAAAGAATTAGGTTTCAATGAAGTATTTTCAACAACAAGTCCAAGTAAAGCAAAAGAAATGATATTGAACACTCAACCTGATTTATTAATAACAGATATTAGAATGCCAAAAATTAGTGGTCTTGATTTAGCTGATGTAATCAAAACCAATAATTTATTAACTAAAGTAATAATAATTTCAGGTTACAGCGATTTTACTTATGCACAGCAAGCATTACGCCTAAGGACGGTTGATTATTTAATTAAGCCTATTGAATTATCAGAATTGATATCAGTAGTAAAAAGATCCTTTGATACTAACAATGCGATAAGAATTGATCATATTTTAGATGGGAAAAGTAAAAATTTATTTTTTATTGAAGCTTTATCGACCTTTGGAATAGAAAAAATTAATGAAAAGATTTACAGTGATTTACTTTATACCTGGGACTCAAACCTGCATAAAAATTCGGTTTCACTAAAGTATGAAGGTGAGTATCTTACTGTTTTTTCTAAGTATAATTCTATTATCAAAAAAAAATCTAATTCATTACGATACACGAAGAGTGATTTTTTCCATCAATTTTATAGTCATTTAAATATTCCAATTAGCAAATATAGTTTTCCAACAGAATTAAAGTTAATAATAAAAGAAAAAAACTGGAGAGAATTAATTGATCATGGTTCAATATTTTCTTTAGTTGATGAAAAAATGTATGTTCCTTTTGCATTTGATTTATTGTACTTACTGAGGGATGAGTTTTCTAGATTTATTGAAACTATTAATTTATCTGAATTACTCATTGATGTTTTTTCAATTAAAGATGTATTATTGGAAAATATAGAAGCAAAAATTAAAGTTGAAAATAGTTTGGAAAATCAACAAGGTATATCGGAAAAAACGATTATTGCAATAGAACAGTACATATTAGATAATTATAACAAGCAAATCTCTTTAGATATTCTTTCAGAGGTTTTTCATTTACATCCAGTTACTATTTCACGTTTGTTTAAGGCGATTACAGGAGAAACATTTTCAAAGTATTTAACTAGAGTGAGAATTGAAAACGCAGTTTATTTGTTAGAGAGCTCAAATTTACTTGTTAAAGATATTGCTGAGTTTGTTGGATATAACAAGACACAACATTTTATTAGTCTTTTTAAAGATTATTATGGCTTGACTCCACAAAAATATCGAAGAATTTATGTATTGGAGGAAAATAGTAACTATGATTGAAAGACAGTTTTCGTTTGTATGGAAGTGGGGCTTCTTAGTAGTAACCGTTAGTGTATTATGTTTAATTTTTAACTTACCTTATCTATATTTGTTTTTAAATATGTTAACATCAACATCAATGAATGAAGTAGGAACATTATTCGTGACAGCTATCATTTTGATCCCTTTCGTATTTTCGCCCAGTTTATTAATGATATTAAAGTATGTTAGAAATGATTATTTAAATAAGAATAACGGAATTAAATTAGTATTTCAGTATTATAAGGAAAATTATTTAAATGCAATTAGTCATGGCTTTATCTTTATCTTTATTGTTTTTATTGTATATGCTGTTTATTGGTTTTATAGTCAATATTTTATTATTCCATACCAGATTTTATCGATTGTTTATTTAATTATTTCTGTTTTATATATATTTGTTTCACTATATTCAATCGATCGTGAGGAAAAAATAATCGAATATTGGAAAAAAACGGTTAGAATCTGGTTAAATCATCCCATTCTTTGTATATATATGATTTCTTTTATTTATTTTATTGGATATATTTCTACATTAAATGGAGCTTTATTATTATTTGCAGCACCAGGTGTAATCATCTATATTGTTAGATACTTCTATTTTGAAATGATGATCAAAACAGTATAATGTATTTATTCATATTCTCCTAAATCTGAATAAATACTATTAGGCACTTAGTTAAGGAGTTTACAGATGGTTACCGATAAATATATTATTAGAGAACAAAATGAAGCGCTAGTTTTAAATACAATTATTAGAGAAAAGCAGATTTCCAGAGCAAAAATTTCCACAATGAGTGGTTTGAACAAAGCTTCTGTTTCATCAATTACAAAAAAATTAATCGAAGAGGATTTAATTCTAGAGATTGGTGAAGGAGAATCAAAACTACTGGGTGGAAGAAAACCAATTATTCTTTCCTTTAACAAAAAAGCTGGGTTAGTATTATCAATGGATTTAGGCCCGGATTATATTTCGGGCATGTTAACGTATTTAGATGGAGAAATTGTGGACTACGAAATATTCGAACACATAAATCTTAATGCATTTAATATATTCACTTATATTGTGGCTTTATACACACAATTAACCACAATTAATATCGCTGATTTTACCCATGGAATGATTGGTCTAAGCTTGGCGATACACGGGACAGTTATTGATAATCAAATAAGAATTACTCCAAATTATCAAATAGGGAATGACTTCATCACACAATTAGAAAATTATTTTAAGATACCCATTTACTTAGAAAATGAAGCCAATTTAGCGGCTTTAGGTGAATATTGTTTTTCGAATGAATATGATTATTTACTCAATTTAAATATTCATCGGGGGATAGGGTCTGGTTTTATACAAAATGGTCATATATATGAAGGATCTAGAGGGTATAGTGGTGAGATTGGTCATACCATTATCGTACCGGATGGCAAAAAATGCCCATGTGGTAATAAAGGTTGCTTGGAACAATATGCCTCTAATGCTGTTTTAATTGAGTCGATCAAAGAAAAGCTTGCTCTTGAACATTTAATAATAAATGAAGTTGGACAACTTTATCATACAAATAAAGAAGTTAAAGATATTTTGTTACAAAATGCAAAGTATTTAAGCATTGCGATAAACAATTTAGCTGTTTTATTTGATCCAGAAGTTGTGATTATTAATCATCCTTTATATCACGAATTACCTGAATTGATTGAAGAAATACAGAATAGAATGATTAGTTCTTTAACTGATAATATTGCTTTACAAGTGAGTAATTTATTAAATCAAGCAACACTTTTAGGAGGCGTCGCGAATGTTATTAAAAAGTATTTAAATATAGAAGATTTAAAATTAACAAGCTTAACGTCACTACATACTGAAGGATAAAATCTGTAGTGACGTTTTTATTTATTTAAAATGAATGAAAGCGGTTGACTATCAAATGGAGCTAGCGTATAATTTATTCGAGAGTTAGTTAGCACGATAAACAAACGTTCGTTGTAAAGGGTAAAATTCAAAAAAATCATTAAAGGAGCTCAACCATGACATATTTTCCAAATTTTGACAAAGTAGTATTTGAAGGAAACCAAACGAAAAATCCATTTGCTTTCCGTCACTATAATCCAGAAGAAGAAGTATTGGGTAAACCAATGAAAGAACATTTGCGTTTTGCCTTAGCCTACTGGCATACGATTACGCAAGACGGTGGAGATCCATTTGGTGATGGAACTTACATTCGTACTTGGGACGGCGAAACACCGATGGAAACAGCTAAAAACAGAGTCGATGCTTTTTTTGAATTATTAGTAAAGTTACAAGTAGAATATTTCTGCTTCCACGACGTAGATATTGCACCTCAAGGGGATTCACTCGAAGAATTTTTCCAAAATTTAGATGAAGTAACAGACTATATTAAAGAAAAAATGGATGAAACAGGCGTTAAGTTATTATGGAATACTGCTAATATGTTCACCCATCCTCGCTTTATGAATGGTGCTGCTTCATCAAACAGTGCAGATGTATTTGCTTATGCAGCAGCTCAAGTGAAAAAGGGCTTAGATCTAAGTAAAAAATTAGGTGGTTTAAACTATGTGTTCTGGGGCGGTCGTGAAGGATACGAATCATTAATCAATACCGACATTGCTTTTGAACAAGATAATATAGCACGTTTCTATAGAATGGCCATTGCCTATTCTGAAAAGATTGGGCACAAGATTCCATTTTTAATTGAACCAAAACCAAAAGAGCCAAGTACTCACCAATACGACTATGATGCAGCTACTTCTATGGCATTTTTATTGAAATATGATTTAGAAGATCACTTTAAGTTAAACTTAGAAGGAAATCACGCGACATTAGCTGGTCATACTTTTGAACATGAATTGCATGTGGCTCGTACTTTCAATGCTTTAGGTTCAATGGATGCTAACCATGCAGAAAAAATGTTAGGTTGGGATACGGATGAGTTCCCTTATAACATTTACGATACGACTTTTGCCATGTATGAAGTTCTAGAAAATGATGGTATTGCACCTGGTGGCATTAACTTTGACTCTAAATTACGTCGTACATCGATTGATATGGATGACTTAGCTTTAGGTCATATTGCTGGTATGGATGCATTCGCTCGTGGCTTGAAAGCAGCGGCGAAATTAAAAGAAGACCGTTTCTTTGATGAATTGAAAGAAAAGCGCTATGCAAGCTACAAATCTGGTATTGGACTTGAAATCACTGAAGATAAAACAGATTTTGATTTATTAACCGAGTATGCTCTTAAAAATGACGATATTCAGCTAGAATCCAGTCACTTAGAATATGTTAAATCTTTAATCAATGATTATTTAGTTTAGGAGTTTGCTTATGAGTTATGTATTAGGCATTGATTTAGGCACAAGCTCTTTGAAGGGTCTATTAATGAATCAACAAGGAGAAATTGTTGAAACTGCGACTGCTTCATATGAGCTTTACCACCCTAAACCAGGCTATTCCGAACAAAATCCAGAAGATTGGTACACTGCCTGTGTCGAAGTGTTTGAACAACTTAATGATCAGGTGGAAGACTTTAATGACCGACTTGAAGGGATCAGTTTTTCTGGTCAAATGCACAGTCTCGTTTTGTTAGATGAAAATTTAGAGGTTTTACGGCCGGCTATTTTATGGAATGACGTCCGAACAACGGCGGAATGCGATTTTATTATGTCCACTTTTAAAGACGAACTGTATGACATTACGAAAAATCGTGCCTTAGAAGGTTTTACCTTACCAAAAATATTGTGGGTGCAAAAACATGAACCTGAAATTTGGAGCCAAGTTGCCCATATTTTATTACCAAAAGACTATTTAAGGTTAAAACTAACAGGTCAATTCCACATGGACTATTCCGATGCAGCCGGAACCCTATTGTTTGATATCAACCAAAAAAAATGGTCAACCAGCATTTTAGATCAATTTAACATCCCAATAAATACTTTGCCTGAAGCCGTAGAAGCCACTGCTTTCGTCGGCGTTTTAAAAGCAGACTCGGTAGCGAATGTGATATTTACTCAGGAAGTGAAGGTGTTTGCAGGTGGAGCAGATAATGCTTGCGCGGCACTGGGCGCTGGGGTGATGGATACGGCGACGGGGATGAGTAGTATTGGGACTTCGGGGGTCTTTTTAAGCTATGAGGAGGACGGGCAGAGTGATTACGAAGGCAAATTGCATCTGTTCAATCATGTGATTCCAAATGCTTACTATTCAATGGGTGTGACTTTGGCGGCAGGGCATAGTTTGAGCTGGTTTAAAGACAATTTCGCTAGTGATTTATCTTTTGATGCGTTATTGGATGGAATTGAAAGTATTCCTGTTGGATCCAATGGGCTGCTGTTTACCCCATACATCAGTGGGGAACGGACGCCGCATATCGATAGCGCGATTCGGGGGAGCTTTATTGGAATGGATGCGTCACATCATTTGACACACTTTACCCGTGCTGTCATAGAAGGGATTACTTTTTCCCTGAAAGATTCTCAAAAGCTAATGGACGAGGCGGCTCAACGACATTTTAAGAAGATTATTTCGGTCGGTGGTGGTGCACAAAATAAAACTTGGCTACAAATTCAAGCCGATATCTTTAATGCGCCGGTAGTTGCGTTAAGTTCGGAGCAAGGACCCGGTTTAGGAGCAGCGATGATTGCTGCGCTGGGCTTAAAATGGTTTGATTCAGTTGTAGCATGTGTGGAAACTTTTGTGCAGTACAAAGAAGCGGTTAATCCGATTGCAGAAAATGTTGCGCAATATGAGAAAATTTATCCATTATACCGCAAAGTTTATGCCCAAACCAAAGTCCTGTCTGCTGAACTGGCACAAATTTAAATTGATATTTGCTGAACACTCTCTTAAAACCAGAGCGTTCAGCTTTTTATTTGAATAAATATCCCTGCAGATGCAGATGATCGTAATTAGACTTAAAAGTGCCTCCCAACTGTCAGATTGACCCTGGATTAGACGAAAAGTAGCCTGTTATTCGTCAGATTGACCCTGAATTAGACGAAAAGTAGCCTGTTATTCGTCACATTAGGCTTGGATCAGACGAAAAGTAGCCTGTTATTCGTCACTTAGTGGAATATCTTAATGTCGATAAAGGGACATATTGGTCTGATTTAAGAAGAAGTCACGGAGTAGAAGAACCTTACGGCATTAAAACTTGGTGCTTAGGTAATGAGATGGATGGCGAATGGCAAATTGGTCAAAAATCTGCTGAAGAATATGGGAAATTAGCTTTAGAAACCGCAAAAGTAATGAAATGGGTCGATGATTCGATTGAACTGGTTGTTTGTGGTAGCTCAAGTTCGAGTCGTCCAACCTTTGTTGACTGGGAGTTAACTGTCCTTGATTATACTTATGACCATGTGGAATATTTATCATTGCACCAATACTATGACAATAAGACCGATGATTTAGCTGGTTTCTTAGCCAAATCTGAAGACATGGACCGCTTTATTAAGTCGGTCGTTGCGATTTGTGACACTGTAAAAGCTAAAAAACGTAGTGATAAAACAATGATGCTTTCGTTTGTTGAGTGGAATGTATGGTATCACTCCAATGAAGAAACAGACAATGCAAAACCTTGGCAACAAGCTCCACATATTTTAGAAGACATTTATAATTTTGAGGATGCTTTATTAGTAGGTAGCATGATTATTACTTTGTTGAAAAATTCAGACCGAGTGAAAATTGCTTGTCTGGCTCAATTAGTAAACGTGATTGCCCCAATTATGACTGAAAAAGATGGCCCAGCTTGGAAGCAAACGATTTATTATCCATTTGCTCAAGCATCTAATTATGGTCGTGGACTTGCTTTAAATACCATGGTTGATGTTGAAAAGTACGACACTGAAAAAATAAAAGAGGTGCCTTACTTAGATTCAGTGGCTATTCATAACGAAGAAGCGAATGAGTTAGTCATCTTTGCAGTCAACAAACATCTAACAGATGAAATCGAAATCGAGCTTGACAGTGATTTTGAGTTGATTTCTGTTATTGAAGCAACTGAAATGATGGGCTATAATAAGAAATATATCAATACTGCAAATAGTCAAGAGGTTGTTCCAAAAGATACCGATAATGTGAAGATATCAAATTCAAAAGCAAGCGTTACTTGCCAACCACTTTCGTGGAATATGGTACGTATTAAATTAGCTGAATAAAAAAATTAAAGTCTAGAAAATCTTTCAACAGGTTTTTTAGACTTTTTCAATAAATAATAAGGAGAGAGCACATGGCATACTTATTTGCTCATTTTATTAGCGAACAAAAAGATGGCGAGCAAGTTTATTTTAGCGTAAGTAAAGATGGCTTACACTTCACCGATTTAAACGAAGGCTTCCCTGTTTTAAAATCAGAAATTGGAGAAAAAGGGGCACGTGATCCCTTTCTAGTGCGTGACCAATCCAATGATAAATTTTATTTGATTGCTACTGACCTTAGAATTGAAAAAGGTTTGGGCTGGCAACATGCGATTACTAACGGAAGTAGGGATATGCTGGTCTGGGAGTCTAAGGATTTGATTTATTGGGGTGAGCCTTGGAAGGTCACTTTAGCGCCTGAAGATGCGGGTAATTTATGGGCACCTGAAGTGATTTACGACCGTGAAGCGGAGTCGTTTTTAGTTTTCTGGGCGTCTCAAGTAGATGGCAAACATGATATGTATTATGCTCATACTTCGGATTTCCGCAATTTTAGTGAGCCAGCTAAATTTTTAGAAAAAACAATGGATGTCATTGATTCTACTATTGCTTACAGTGATGGCATGTATTATCGCTTTACAAAAAGTGAAGAAAATAGTCGGGTTTTTATGGACAAGAGTTCAAGTTTGTTAGGTGAGTATACGGAAGTGACTTCTGAATACTTAGCGGACTTGGAAGGTGTCGAAGGACCAGAAATCTATCTCTTGCCTGATGGCGAAACTTGGGCATTAATCTTAGACCACTTTAAAGCGGGCACTGGCTACGGGATTGCTGTGACAAAAGACTTAGCAAGTGGTGAGTTTAAAGCTTTGGATGCTTCAGAATATGATATGGGTGAAACTATCAAGCGTCATGGTGGAGTCCTACAAATTACGGATGAAGAATATGACCGCTTGTTGAAATATTACAAGCAAAATAATCCAATTCTCCCTGACTTGCATGCTGATCCAGATATTGTGGCTTTTAATAATAAATATTATATTTATCCAACGACTGATGGTTTTACTAACTGGTCAGGTCATACTTTTTCAGTCTTTGAATCAGAAGACTTGCAGACATTTGAAAATAAAGGTCAAATTCTTGACCTCGCTTCTGATCAAGTGGCGTGGACGACTGGTAATGCATGGGCGCCTTGTTGTACTGAAAAAGATGGACGCTATTATTATTACTTTACAGGTAAGGGCGAGTCTGGCCAGTCAGGGATTGGGGTTGCGGTAAGTGACCATCCAACTGGACCATTCAAAGCAATGGATGAACCAATTTTAAGTCCTTCACTTGTTGAAAGGGAAGATTTGAGACTTTCTTCTGTAATCGATCCTTCGATTTATGAAGAAGATGGTGTGTATTATTTATTATTTGGTAATGGTTATTCTGGTGTCATTGTGGAGTTAAATGATGACATGGTGTCTGTGAAGGAAGAAACGATGCGGCTGATTGAAGGCATGGTTGATTTCCGTGAGGCTGTGACTGTCCTTAAACGTGGCGGGCTCTATCATTTCACTTGGTCATGTGACGACACGCGTTCTGAAAATTATCATGTCAATTACGGGACATCAAAATCACTTTATGGTCCAATTGACTATCATTATCCAATTCTTGAAAAAATTCCTGAACGAAATATTTTCGGCACAGGTCACCATAGTATTTTAAAAGTTCCAAATGAAGATACTTATTATATTGCCTACCACCGCTTCGGTTTGCCACTTGAAAACTTTGAGAACAAAGATGAACATGGCTATAACCGAGCAACTTGCTTATCGCCACTCGATTTTGATGAAAAAGGCTACATGCGTAAAGTGATTCAATAAATGTGGGTGAAGTGAGGCATATAGGTAAAAGCTTTATTTGTGTGTAATTTGATACAGATAGGGCGATGTGCTTTTTGGAAGTGATGCGGTGAAGGTTGTTAAGTGAAAACCTTTGGACTTGGAGCAAAGCTTGATTTGAGAGAAAACTGATGAGCCAGGGGAATCCTTGTTTTATGTGAAAACCGTTGGCTTGTGAAATTTTTGTGAGTGATTAAATAAACATGGGGAAAGTGTTTCCTCATGTTTATTCATTTAAGTTGTTGATGTGCTTTATTTTAGTTGTTCTTTAATTGCCGATTTAGTAGTTGATGCAAATAGTGGGGCTTTATTATTTATTAGCTTGCTTAAATGTTGTTGTCCAATACTAGGTATTAGAGAGGCTATTTATTATTTATTTATATAATCGTATGGAGGGGAAGAAGTGAAAAACGCTTCGTTTTTTAGTCGTCTGTCGTCCAATGAAAAATATATTGTCAAATGTATGTATTATGTATTTGCTGTAAATGGTTTGTATGCCATGATTATGGGGCCGTTGCTACCATATATTAGTGAAGCTTACCAATTGAGTAATACAGTTAGCGGATCATTGATTTCTGCGCATTATACCGGAAATTTATTATCAAGTTTTATTGCTGGTATTTTACCAGCTTATATTGGTAGAAAAAATTCCGTTGTCTTATTAAGTAGTTTTGTGGTGGCTGGATTTTTACTAATGATTGTTACTGGGAATCCATTTCTATTACTGCTATCATTTTTCTTTACTGGGATAAGTCGTGGAAGTATTTCTAACTTTAACAATGCAACTATGAGTGAAATTACAGATGGTAATTCGGGCGCATTGAGTTTTATGCATGCGGTATTTGCGATTGGTGCCTTGATTGCACCTTACGTGGTTGTTGGTTCAGTGTCAATGTTAGGTTCAAATGGCTGGCGTCTTGCTGCTGTGATTATTATTATTTTAACAGTCATTTCAATTATCCTATTCTCACGCATGAAGTTAGATGAGAAAGCCACTGAGAAAAAATCTCCCTTATCTTACTCATTTATGAAGAAGAAGACTTTTTGGATTTTAGCTAGCATTTTGTTTTTCTATTTATGTGCAGAAGCAACTATCAATGGTTGGCTAGTGAAGTATTTTGTGGACTTAGAAATCTTTACAATTGCTTATTCGCAATTTCTAGCATCATTATTATGGATTGGGATTTTAATTGGACGTTTGGTAGTTTCAGCCATTGGACATCGTTTTACCAATAAACAAATCCTTTATGTACTATCGGCAGTGACGACTGTGTTATTTATTGTATTATTAACTTCACGTGATTCAATAATTATTACACTAGCAATTTTCGGTCTTGGTCTTTCCATGGCTGGAATTTACCCAACTACGATTGCAGCTACGGGTGGATTTATTAAAGAATATCCGATGGCAATGGGAATTCTGCTTGTACTGGGTGGACTAGGTTCCATTCTAATGCCGATTATTACTGGTGCATTGGCCGATCAATTCGGAATCTTGTTTGGTATGGCAGCCATCGTTGTTGCGTTGGCGTTACTAATTATATTTGTGTTTGCCTATGATTTAGATTCAAGAAATAAAGAATAGCTATATACTCGAAAAGCTTCCTGATTGTTGGGGAGCTTTTTTGTTTTGGCGTGGAGTGGAGGTGGGGAGACTGATGAAGTTGTTGGAGATTAGCTGTGTAGGATTTTGTGGGGTGCGTGTACTCTCTGAAGTGAGGGAGTGCGCGTAAACGTTCAAATTATTGAATGCTCACACTCCCTTGGGTGAGAGAGTGCACGTAAATTATGAAATCAAACTTGCGCGCTGTCTCATTTGAGGAGATAGCATGCTACTCCCTAAAAATTAACTTTGTGTGCTATGCCTACCAAGAGGGATAGCAAGCAATTTCATAAAATCCACTTTGTATGCTGTCCCCCACTAGAGAGATAGCACGTAACTCCCTAAAATAGGCTTTGTGTGCTATGCCTGTAATGAGAGATAGCACGCCTCCCCTTAAAATCCACTTTGTATGCTGTCCCTCGCAAGAGAGAGAAAGCACGCAACTCCTTAAAATAGACTTTGTATGCTATGCCTACCAAGAGGGATAGCATACATTGCTCTAAAATATCGTCCACTAGTTTTTCCTATATTACAGAAAACCTAACCCCCAACTCATCACAAAACTAACACTTCCTTCAGTCACACTATAAACTGCCACACCCCCAACTCCCCAAAAAACTACCCCACCTCTCTAGCAATACTCAAAAGCACCGCACATCACACTTACCCAACCCCAGGCAAATAAGGACAGTTTTTTGCCAAATACAGATATTTCTATATTTCATAGATCTAGTATAATAATATGTGATACCGTTTACATAAAGATCATCGTGACAGATTAGCAGCTCATATTTATTAAACAGAAAAGTTATTAATGGAGAGAGGAGATAGTGTGATTGGAACAACATCATTTGGCGGTTGATATTGGCGCCTCGAGCGGGCGTGTCATCGTGAGTTGGCTAGACCAAGCGAATCCAAAGGATCCGGAGCTTCGTTTAGAAGAAGTGCATCGTTTTGAAAATGGTGCGCATGACAAGAATGGTCAGTTGGTTTGGGACATTGATCATTTATTTATATCGATTAAAGAGGGGATTAAGGCAGCAGTTCGTTTAGGCTATCAGCCAAAAAGTTTGGGGATTGATAGTTGGGCGGTTGACTTTGTCTTGTTGGATGAGGAAGGTGAGCGTTTAACTGATGCGGTTGCGTATAGGGACAGTCGGACGGACGGGATAATGGAAGAGGTCTTCCAAACCGTATCTAAAGAGGAAATCTATGACCGGACAGGGATTCAATTTCAAACTTTCAATACCTTATATCAGTTGGTCGCTCTGAATAAATCAAATCCAGAAGTATTGCAGAAGGCACACACATTTTTAATGATTCCAGATTATTTAAACTACTTGCTGACAGGTGTGGCTGCAAATGAATATACCAACGCAAGCTCGACGCAATTTGTCAATATCGAAAGCAAGGATTGGGACAAGGAGCTTTTAGAAAAATTAGACTTGCCGACTCATTTCTTGCAAGAGATTCAATTACCTGGCACACATCTGGGGACTTTAAGCGAAGAAATTGCAGAAGAAGTTGGAGTTCAGTTAGAAGTTATTTTACCGGCAACTCACGACACGGCTTCGGCTGTGGTGGCAGTGCCTGAAAATAAGGAAACCTTATATTTGAGTTCAGGGACTTGGTCGCTACTTGGGATTGAAACTCTAGAACCGATTGCTACACCTCAAGCCTTGGCTTACAACTTTACTAACGAAGGTGGCGTTAATGGCCGCTATCGTTTCTTGAAAAACATTATGGGCTTGTGGATGATTCAAGAAGTCCGTCGTTTATTAGACAATCAATATTCTTTTGCGGACTTTGTAACGCTGGCTCGTATTGCAAAAGATTTTACCAGTACAGTCGATGTCAATGACAATCGCTTTTTAAGTCCTGACAATATGATAGGCGAAATTCAAGCGGCTTGTCGTGAAAGTGGGCAAGCAGTGCCAACAAATCCAGGAGAGTTGGCGCAGACAATATTTATTAGTTTGGCAAAAAGTTATACCCAGACCATTCAAGAAATTGAAAGCTTAAAAGGGATTAAGTATGAGCAGATTAATATTATTGGCGGTGGTAGTCAGAATGAATTATTGAACGAATTGCTTGCTCAGGAGAGTGGCTTGACGGTAGTGACTGGTCCTACTGAGGCGACAGCCATTGGGAATGCAGTCATTCAGCTAATTGCCACCAAGCAGATTAAAGATTTAGAGACGGCGCGTCAGATTATTCGCCAGTCTTTTGAAATTAAAGAATATAATAAATAAAGGAGAATAAGGCATGAGTGTAAATGAACGTTATAAATTAGCAAAAGCCCAGTATGAAGAATGGGGAATTGATGTAGAAGCTGCACTGGAAAAATTAAAGCAAGTTCCTATTTCAATCCATTGCTGGCAAGGGGACGATATTGGTGGATTTGAAGTAGACCAACAAGAATTATCTGGTGGGATTGATGTAACGGGAGATTATCCTGGTAAAGCAACTAATCCACAAGAATTACGTAGTGACATTGAAAAAGCATTGAGCTTAATTCCAGGAAAACACAGAATTAGCTTGCATGCTATTTATGCAGAAACAAATGGAGAAAAAGTTGAAAGAAATCAACTTAAACCAGAACACTTCCAAAACTGGATTGATTGGGCGAAAGAACATGACTTAGGTTTAGATTTTAACCCAACATTATTCTCACATCCTAAAGCAGCAGATGGCTTGACACTTAGTCACCCAGATCCTGAAATTCGTCAATTCTGGATTGACCACGTAAAAGCCAGCCGTCGTATCGCTGAACATATTGGTAAAGAATTAGGTAGTCCTACTTTAACAAACATTTGGATTCCAGATGGTTACAAAGATATTCCAGCAGACCGCTTAACGCCACGTTTACGCTTAAAAGAGTCCTTGGATGAAATTCTTTCTGATGAAATTTCAAAAGAATACAACTTGGATGCTGTGGAAAGTAAATTATTTGGTATTGGGTCTGAAGCTTATGTGGTTGGGTCGCATGAATTTTATATGGGCTACGCTATGCAAAATGATATTTTATGCTTGTTAGATTCTGGTCATTACCATCCAACTGAAGTGGTGTCTAATAAGATTTCTGCACTACTTTGCTTCAATGATCAAGTGGCACTTCATGTATCTCGTCCCGTTCGTTGGGATAGTGACCATGTGATTATCTTTGACGATGAATTAAAAGAAATTGGTCTAGAAATTGTTAGGAATGATGCTTTAGATAAAGTGAAAATCGGTCTAGATTTCTTTGATGCAAGTATTAACCGTGTGGCTGCTTGGGCAATCGGAACTAGAAACATTATCAAATCCTTGTTGTATGGTTTATTAATGCCTAACGATCAATTAAAAGAATGGCAAGATGAAGGCAATTATACGCAACGATTAGCAACTTTTGAGCAATTCAAAATGATGCCATTTGGCGCAATTTGGGATTACTACTGTGAACAAATGGATGTGCCAGCTGAAAATGACTGGATGAAAGAAGTTCTTGAATACGAAGAAAAAGAATTATCAAAACGATAAGAAAGCAGGGAAAAAATGACTAACAAAAATGCAATGGATGCTCCATTTATTCAGGAAATGATGGACATCACGCAAATAATGTGGCGCAATGGCTGGGATGAACGTAATGGTGGAAATATTAGTTATCGCCTTGATAAAGATGAAGTGGCAAAATATTTAGACTTAAACGATGTCAAACGCTCAATCGAATTAGAGTTCCCAGTTAAAGAACTGGCTAACGAATATTTTATTGTGACAGGTTCAGGTAAATTCTTCAAAAATATTCAAAAGAACCCAGAAGATACTTTAGCAGTCGTAAAAGTTGCTGAAGATGGGATGAGCATTGATTTATTATGGGGCTTAGTCAATGGCGGACGCCCAACTAGTGAATTAGCGTCACACTTTATGAGTCATATTGAAAGACTAAAAATTGATGAAAATCACCGTGTTATTATGCATTGCCATACAACTAACGTGATCGCAATGACATTTGTGCATGACCCATCGCCAAAAGCATTTACAAAAACACTTTGGAAAATGTGTACAGAATGTATCGTTGTTTTCCCAGAAGGTGTGTCACTTCTGCCATGGATGGTTCCAGGATCAAACGCTATCGGAGAAGCAACCGCTAAGGAAATGAAAGACCACCGCCTAGTTATTTGGCCACATCACGGTATTTTCGGTACAGGTGAATCCCTTGATGATGCTTTCAGTCTGATTGAAACTGCAGAAAAAGCTGCTGAAGTTTATATGTTAGTAGCCAGCCACCACAGCGGAGAAATCAAACAAACAATTACAGATGAAGAACTTCAAGAATTAGCAGACGCTTTCGGAGTCGTTCCAAATCCAAACTACCTATAAAATAAATAAATGCCTTGTATACTGACGGCTCTTTCGTCGGTAACAAGGCTTTTTATGCGGGGTAAAATATTGTTTTTCTTACATATTAAATCAGTTGGAAATCATGATAAGAACATGGTGTGACGATATGCAGATTTATTGTCTTTGTCAAAGTTTTGTGTTTGATTTTAAGTCGGAATGAATGGGAATGATTGTAAGCAGTCCAGCTACCATATTTGTTGAAACCAAGTGTCCAGTTTAATCTTGTTGTACAAGAAGACAAATGCCACTTAGAATTGAAGAGCCTAAGTGTGTTCAAGAAGTCAAAAAGCACTTAGGATGGAAAACTAAGTTTGTTCAAGGATCAAGTACCACTTAGAGTGGGGAAGGTCATGATATCAAATTTGTCGAGAATTCAAGTACTACTTTGTCCAATCTATCATCGGAATACAATAGATCGTTCATCGCTAAGCCAGTCTTACAATCCGATACAAATGTTCAAGTACCACCAAAAGCGAAAAAGCCTAAGATTTCATGGTTCAAGTACCACCTCGCTCAGAAATCTATCTAAATTTAGTAGTTCAAATACCTTTTACAGTCGTTTAATGCTGATTTAGAGGGTTTCAAGTACCTTTCGGCTAAAAATCGTCATTTATTCAAGACTCAAGTACCTTATTCGGCAAAAATGGTACTTGAACTCCCAATTTATAGGCGTTTTCCTTGTGAAGTGATACTTGAACCCCAAAAATCATGTTAAATATCAATCAGAGTGGTACCTGACTCAAAATAAACGCCAAAAATTTAATAAAGTGGTACCTCAACCCTGAATTTAGCCTGTTTTTTAACTGAGGTGGTACTTGAACTTAAAAAGGCTTTAATGCCAAATATGAATTAATTTATTAGGTGTCTTGTACAATCAAATAATAGTAGCTATTTCGCTCTAATTCTGATCCTCCATGAAGCGATCCACCAGTGTTATGAGTTTCAAGAATTCAAGTTAAATTATATAACTTTCGAGTATCAAATAAGATGAAAAGTAATCAAAAAAGAAGGCACTTATCGAATAGCTCTATTGCTTTTATACAAGTTATGGTAACGTATTCAATGGAGATGATTAATTATTTTTTATAAAATAAAAAGCTAGGGTTAATTCCAATAAATAGAATCATCAAATTGGAAGAGCAATCTCGAGTGAGTACGAGACAAGTAGGTTTCCAATGTGATTTTTGTCCAAATTGGTCAATATTAAATCGGAATATAGAATAAATTTTCCCAAATTATACTATGTCCACAAAAGCTTTTGAAAAAGGGACCACCTTTACATATTTAAATGAAACAAAGTAGCTTTGACTGGAAAGAAATCCAACCAAGCTCCCACGGCATAGAGATTTTCAACGCAGCTTATAAGGCCTTACCAATCAAAACGAGGATAGACTTTATCTAGCTGATAAAATCCGCAAACCTAAACAAATAGAGGAAAGAAAGACGATCTACCCTAGCTAGCAAAGCTGAATTTCTTGTAAGTCAATAGCATCACAGACCCTAATTAAATTCATTTATGAAAGGGCTTGACATTTGTTGAAATAATACCTATTATAAGAGTAAGGTTTCTATATAAGAACAAGCAGTTTCCTATATAGAAATAATAAATTAAATAAAAAAACAAACTAAAAGGAGAATGTTAGATGGAAACAGCATACAAAACGTATTACTCAAATGGTCCTAAAGACATTGAACATTATTCTACGGAACAATTAAGAAAAGACTTCTTGGTGGAAGAAATTTTCACACCAGGCAAAATTGTTCTTAACTACACACACCACGACCGTATGATTTTTGGGGGAGTTACTCCAACAGATGAAGAATTAGAAATCGTATTAAACAAGTCATTAGGTGTTGAATACTTCCTAGAAAGACGTGAATTAGGAGTTATTAACATTGGTGGACCAGGTGCCATTACAATTGAAGGCAATGAAGAACCAATGAAGAAACAAGATGGATTCTATATTGGAAAAGAAACAAAAGACATTCGTTTCAAATCTGATAATCCAAGTAACCCAGCTAAATTCTATGTGGTTTCTACACCAGCACATAAAGTGTACCCAACTGTTAAATTAGCGATTGATAATATTGAACCTAAAGTAACTGGTGAAAACAAAACATTGAATCACCGTTCTATTTACCAATATGTTCACCCAAATCAATGTGAAAGCTGTCAATTACAAATGGGTTATACAATTTTATCTGAAGGTAGCTCATGGAATACAATGCCAGCTCATACACATGAAAGACGTATGGAAACATACTTATACTTCGATATGGAACCAGATACTCGTGTAATGCACTTCATGGGTGAGCCAAGCGCTACTAAACATTTAGTGATGGCTAACGAACAAGCAACTATTTCTCCAAGCTGGTCAATTCATACCGGTGTGGGTACAAGTGACTACACATTTATTTGGGCAATGTGTGGAGAAAATATCACTTATGATGATATGGACTTCGTTGCTATGGAAGACTTGAAATAATAAATATTACAAATTAAGATCGACGAATAATCAGGAGGAAAATAAATGACAAACTTTTCAATGGATTCCTTTTCTCTGAAAGGAAAAGTTGCTCTAGTAACTGGAGCATCTTACGGAATTGGTTTTGCGATTGCTAGTGCACTTGCAGAAGCTGGAGCAACAATCGTATTTAATGACATCAATCAAACATTGGTTGATCAAGGGTTAGAAGGCTATAAAGCAGCA
Source organism: Fundicoccus sp. Sow4_H7 (assembly GCF_052115865.1). NCBI lineage: Bacteria > Bacillati > Bacillota > Bacilli > Lactobacillales > Aerococcaceae > Fundicoccus > Fundicoccus sp. Sow4_H7. The sequence continues at coordinate 97,948 of NZ_JBQKME010000001.1, forward strand.
AATATTGAAGCTCATGGATATGTAGCTGACGTAACTAAAGAAGATGAAATAAATGAATTCATCTCTAAAGTTGAAAAAGATGTAGGACCAATTGATATTTTAGTGAATAACGCTGGAATTATTAAACGTATTCCTATGATTGAAATGACTGCTGAAGAATGGCGGCAAGTAATTGACATCGACTTAACAGGACCATTTATTATGGCTAAAGCAGTGATTCCTTCAATGATCGAAAGAGGTCACGGAAAAATCATTAACATTGCGTCAATGATGAGTGAGCTTGGACGTGAAACAGTAAGTGCGTATGCTGCTGCTAAAGGTGGTCTGAAAATGTTAACGAAGAATATTGCTGCTGAGTATGGTGAGCACAATATTCAAACAAATGCGATTGGACCTGGTTATATTGAAACACCTCAAACTGGTCCACTACGTGTAGCAGGACATCCATTTAATGAGTTTATTATTTCTAAGACTCCTGCAGCTCGTTGGGGAACAACAGATGATCTAAAAGGACCAGCAGTATTTTTAGCTTCTGATGCATCTAACTTTGTGAATGGACATACATTATATGTTGACGGTGGAATTTTAGCTTCTATCGGAAAACAACCAGCTTCAGATGACTAAATTTACTAATCAAATGAAAATGTGTTAATATAATGATAAACGACTTTGGATGATTTAAAATCTAAAGTCGTTTTTGATATATATATTTAAGGAGGAGGAATGAAAAATGGCGGAGAAAAAGTTATATGGAACAGTCCTTATTAAAGCTGATCAAATTTTAGATTTTCTCTATGATACGCCTACTCCGCAGTCTTTGAGTAGAATTTCAGAAAATACTGGCATCACAAAATCGACAATTTCTAAAATACTTGAGACCTTAGAGCACATTGGATATGTGTCTCGAAACAACCAAAATAAGACCTATTCCATTGGACAAAAAATTATTAAATACTCATCAAAAAAACAAGAATTATACCAATTCGATGATTCTGTTTTGCGTAAAATTGATGATTTATACGAAGCTTTTGATGAAACAGTCCACCTAGGAGTTTATCAAGCAGATCAAATAGTGACGACTAAAAAGATCCAATCTAGCAAATCTGTTATTTGTATTTCTTCTGACGTGGGCGACAAAAAAGAATTGTATAGTTCAGCAATGGGGAAAGCAGTCTTAGCAGAATTAGATGATGAATCTTTATTCAATTATATAAATGAAAAGAACTTCGTTGCTAAAACAGACAAAACTATTGCAGAAGCACAAAAATTACTTTCAGAAGTAGAAACTATTCGCTCACAAGGCTTTTCAATTGATGATGAAGAAAATGAAGAGGGAGTATTCTGTGTGGGGACTTCACTCGTAAGAGAAAGAAAGAATCAGCCTAAAGAAATACTAGGGGCTTTCAGTATGAGCCTTCCGGTATATCGGGCAACAGAAGACAAAGTTGAAGAAATTGTTGCTTCATTAATGTCGGTTAAACAATCCATTCAAAAAACATTAGTATAATTTACTATTAGACCGTCTTGTTGACATATCATTGCTATTTGGACAAAAAGAAGTTGCAAAAATCGTTAATAAAAAATTTACAGGAGGAGAATGTAAGTATGGATAAGCCACTCACAAATTTTTCATTAGATTTATTTTCTTTAAAGAATAATGTAGCAATTGTCACAGGTGGAAATAAAGGCTTAGGTCAGGCATATGTCATTGCGCTAGCAAAAGCGGGCGCTAAAGTATTTGTTGCCACTCATAGTAAAGAATGGGAAGAAACTGAAAAACTACTAAAAGAAATCAATGCGGACTATTATTTTTATGCGGCAGATTTAACGGATAAGAGTAAAATTGAGGAGCTCGTTGCAGAATGTATCAGCCATTTTGGCAAAATTGATATTTTAGTAAACAATGCAGGGATGATCATTAGAGAACCTATTGTGGACTATAAAGATGAGAACTATGAAAAGGTTGTTTCTTTAAATCAGCACGCAGTTTACTATTTAAGTCAACGAGTAGCTAAGTATATGGTTAAACAACAAAAAGGTAAGATTATTAACATTGCTTCTATGCTGAGTTTCCAAGGTGGAAAATTCGTTCCTCCGTATACTGCAAGTAAACATGCGGTGGTCGGCTTAACAAAAGCTTTCGCCAACGAATTGGCTGAAGAAGGTATTCAAGTTAATGCTATTGCACCGGGCTATGTCGAAACAAAAAATACAGCAGAAATTCGTGCAGATGAAGAAAGAAGCGAAGAAATCCTTGCCCGTATTCCAGCAGGCAAGTGGGCAACTCCTTATGATTTAATGGGAGCAGTCGTTTACTTAGCCAGCCCAGCGTCGGATTATGTGAACGGTCACGTGTTGGCAGTAGATGGTGGATGGTTAGCCCGTTAAGGAGTAGGTTTTTAGCTAGTAGACTTTTGAGTATGTGGTGATGGATTACGATGGGAATGGGATTTAGTGCGTGAAGGTATAGAGTTGCTAAAAATTTCCGTTAAGGCCAGGGGTTTAGGCGTGTAAACGTAAGAAAGTGCTAAATACTTCCGTTTGCGTCAAACGTTTAGTTGCGTAAATGAAAAAAAGAGCTAAAAACTTCCGTTAACAGTAGGTGTTTGGTTGCCTAAACGTAAAAAAGAGCTCAAATTTTCCGTTAACTGCAAAGGTTTAGTGACGTAAGCGTAAAAAAGCGTTAAAAACTTCCCTTAGTCCCATCATTTTACACATAACCTGAAAACAAGCACGAAACCTTTTGATAGCAACACAACACACTTACCTAATCAGGAAAATCCCACCAAAAAAACTAAACAAAAATAACGAATCCCAGTACATCAAATTGTACAATAGGATTCGTTTTTTATTTGAAATCATTTAATTTTTAGTGTCTTGCAATAGCTTGGAAGGAGAGTAACCGGTGACTTTTTTGAAAACCGCGGTAAAGTATGCAGGATTGTCAAAGCCAACAGATTCTGCGACTTCATAGATCATATAGTCGCCTGTCAGTAACTTTTTACGGGCTTTTTCGATTCGGGTCCGCGTCACATATTCATTAAAGGTGATATTCATTTTATCTTTAAAAATCTTCCCTAAATAGTTTCTAGAAATATACAATTCATCAGCGATTTCAATTAGAGTAAAACGGGTGTGAATATTTTTATCGATGTATTCAATCACGTCTTGAACAAGTCGCGTGTGTTTCACATTATCTTCGAACACAGGTTCACTTTCCATTTTTTTAATTAATTGATAAAAGAACTGTTGCAATTCATTCCAAGAATCGAATGAAACTAAGGTGTGCAGCAAGTTATCATCATCCAAATATTTATAAATATTAATATTTAAAATGCCTAACTCATATTTAAGAATTGTGAACATATCAAGTGCGATATTAAAACCTCTTGAATAAATATAATTGTGTCTCTTCAGGTTGGTAAAAAATTCGACAATACTTTTCTTAACCATTTCAATATTCATTTGCCGAATGGCACTAGATAGCTCATTTTTAAAATTAGAGAAGGTATCTGAATCTAGTTCATACTCAAAATTAAAGAGTAGGTTTTGAATGTTATCGATTGTTTCTTCCCATGTATTGGCAAGCTGACCAAAATCGTAGTCAAAGTTTGTTTGGAAAAATTCACCCAAGGTATTAGCAGTAAGATTTATTGATTTATCGAACGAGGAAGAAGCATCCGTCTCATGATCATACTTTAATAAGAGTACAAAGTTTGTTGCGTCAAGGATGACATAGAAAAACTTAAAGTTAAGTGTTTGTGATAACTCATTAATGATATTTTCAATACCAAAATGTAGCATGGTGTTCGAATACTTACTATTTGCTTCATAATCTACAGAAAAATTAAAGCGGATCGGTAAGTAAAAATGTTGCGGCCAATTACGGATGATGCGCTCTTGCGTTGCAGATAAATTATCGTAATTAATCAAGCCTTTTACAGTATTTTGCAGTAAATCTTCCGTAGCATTTTTTGTATAAGTTTTTAACTGATTTTTATAGTTCAATAAATGTTCCGATTCATTATGTTGATTAGTTAAGTGCGTATCGATATCTTCTAATGTTTTTATTAGTGTTTTTCTTGAAGTAGGTTTGGATAAATATTCTCTAATATTTAATTTTAAGGCATCACGAGCGTGTTTAAATTCTGAATGACCACTTAAAATGATCACTTCAGATTCTACTTTTTGTTCTCTCAGGGCTTGAATCATTTCAATACCAGTTGCTTTTGGCATATAAATATCAGTAATGATTAAATCAGGCTTTGTCTCAAGTGCCATCTCGTAGCCTTCAGCACCGTTAAATGCCATGCCGACTACTTCAAAATTTAGCTCAGCATTTATTATTATTTTTTGAATTCCCTCGCATACTTTTTTATCATCATCAACTATTATTACTCTCCACATATTTGTTACCTCTTCTATTAGTTAATATTTGAAAAGTCATCCACATTAGTGATATTTGGAATCACAATTTTAACAATTACACCTTTATCTTTAGCGTTTGCTAAATAAATTTTCGCTTGATAATTGTAATAAGTGTCGAGTCTTTCGCGTACATTTTTGATGCCGTATCCACCAGTATCAGTGTTTGAACTTTTCTCAAATGTTTCTGCTCCTTCACCAGTATCCTTAATGGTTATCGTAATGGTCTCGTCTACTGATTCTAAAACCTTTATTGTTATATGGCCACAATCCATATTATTGAAGCCGTGAATAATTGAATTTTCTACAAAAGGTTGTAGTGTCAACTTCGGAATGTAACTGTCTTTAATATTCTCCTCAACTTCGAGGCTGTAGCTGATTCTATTTTCTAAGCGAATTTGCTGTAATTCTAAATACTTTTCAACATAAGCGACTTCTCTTTCAATGGGGATGACGCTTTCGCCCTTAGATAAACCGATGCGTAACATTTCACCTAGCAGTTCAATCATGTGACTCATTTCATCATCGTCATTTTCAATTGCTCGCCAGTTTAATTGGTCGAGCGTATTATATAAAAAATGAGGATTGATATTCGCCTGTAGCGCTTTTTGTTCTGCTATTTTCTGCTGATTATGATGAGTAATCACTTCATTTAACAAATATTCATTCCGTTCAATCAAGTTTTTATAGACGTCAAAAATTTCCCCAAATTCATTTTCATAATCATCTGGAATTTCTTGTACCGTTCGATTTAATTTATAGTCCTTCATTAAATTAATGAGTTGATTAAATGGAGCAGTGAATTGAGTAATCACAAACATTGATCCGACTAAAGCCAGGCTAATCATAATGATACTAACCAAGGTCATGCCTAAAGCCATTTCACGACTAGTATTAGTCAAATAATCATAAGATGTAATACTAAGTGTGGTCCATGCTGGCGATGCCAAGCGATTAGCAACGATTAAATTATCATCTACTATTTGGTGAACTGGCTGATTAGGAGTATCCAGTTCAATAGGTAAAGCATAAACTTCAGCTAAAGGACTTTCATTTGTACTTGCTAATATTTCATTTTGATCATTTAAGATTAATAAATCTGACTGATTCTGGAATGATGCCAGCCAATTATTTAATTCAGTCGGATTAATGTTGACTAATAAGAGTGCATGGACTTCGCCTCTAAAGTTACGCAATTTACGTGCAAGCGTAATGACATTCCGCGATTCATCAAATAATTCAAATTGCCTAATTCCTAACCATTTAACATTATCGTCTCCCAAGTTATTCATTAAATCAGAATCCTCTATATCCGATAAAGACCCAAATTTTACGGGTGTATCTTCGCGAGCAGGCGGAAGTGGACTATCGATATAGAGTTCTATTGAATCAATTAAATAATTTGTCACAACCACATTTGTGATTTCGGTCGTCAATAATCCCATTTGATAGTAGGAGGCATTTCCTCTAACGACATCATTTAAATTATTTTGCCTACCTAATACAACCGACTGTCCTTCGATACTAGCCAGTTGTTCTTCAATTTGATCATTTAAAAGGGTGAGATGACTTCTTTGTTGCTCAGCTGTGAGATTAGTTGCTTCACCAACTGTATTAAAGTAATTAATTGAAATAAAAATAGTGAAAATCACACCTAAAAATATCAATATACCGCTGAACAATAACTTTTTATAGGAATACTTTTTTATAAAATTCAATTGTATTGTATACTCCTTTTAATCATTAGAGTTTTCCTATATAGAAAGTTGTTTTTTTATATAGAAACCTTACTTATTATTATATATAATTATGATAGGGGTTACAAATGCTTTTCCAAAAAAGACGATAGTAATCGAATAAATATGTGTGAAACATGAAAATATCTGCCTTTTATGAAAAAAAGCATTTCGGTAATCGGTATTTATTTGATATGCGCACACTCTCGTTGACTGGGAGTGCACGCAAAGACTAAAAATACAGAATATGCGCACTCCCTTCAGTGAGGTACTGCACGCAAATCCTAAAAACCCAATTTGCGCGCTCTCAGATCATACGAGACAGCGCGCAAATCCAAAAATACCAAAATACGCGCACTCAGGTCATACGAGACAGCGCACAAACTCGAATACCCCAAAATACACGCTCTCAGATCCACCGAGACAGCGCGCAGACCCGAGAACAACCCAACCAACTCGCTGCCACTGCAATCCAGAAAGCAGACAGCACACACCACTAAACAAACCAACATCAACCAAGTGCCTTAAACAGCACTTAACTAAACTAAAATGAAAATTTTGAAAGGGTGGAATTTATTTGATAAGAAAAGCTTTTGTGATGAAAGTGTATCCGGATCAACATGATGAGTACCATAAGCGACATAATGAGCTTTGGCCGGAGATGGAAAGTATGTTGAAAGCACACGGATTAATTCAATACAATATTTATTTAGATAAGGAGACAAGTTTCTTGTTTGCTTATTTAGAATTGGAAGATGATAACAATTGGGACAAGACTGCGACCACTGATGTGAATAAAAGATGGTGGGATTTTATGGCTCCAGTAATGGAAACAAATCCTGACAATAGTCCTGTATCCCGTGATTTATTAGAAGTGTTTCATTTAGAAAAAGAATAAAGAGAGGTACTTATGTATAATATTGGAGTTCGAGCGCATGATATTGCGAACACTACACTTGAAGATTTAGCCGCAAAGTTGAAAGAGCGTAATATTAACTATATTCAACTTGCACTAAAAAGATCGTTAAAAGAACATGACGTGACTACTAGAAATATGAACGTTGGAATGGCGAAAGACATAGGCAACATTTTCAGTAAGCAAGATGTAAATATTGCTGTTTTAGGTTGTTATGTGAATCTGATTCATCCTGATCCAGTGGAACGAAAAGCTGCTTTAGATTTCTTTAAAGCACATATTCGCCATGCTAAACATATGGGTGCTTTGACAGTGGGGACGGAAACGGGAGCTGCAACGCCTGAAGTACAATACACTGAAAAGAACTTTGAAGAAGTGGCATTTATTAGTGCTGTTCATAGTGTAAAGGAATTAGTAGCGGAAGCTGAAAAGCATGGGGTCATTGTAGCCATTGAAGGTGGGATTAATCACCCAATTTATTCGCCGAAAATGATGAAACGATTGCTTGATGAAGTAGATTCCAACAATATGCAAGTAATATTGGACGTCGTTAATTATATTTTCCCTGACAATGCGTCGGTGGAAACTCAACATCAAATTATTGATGAAGCTTTTGACTTGTTTGGAGACCGCATTACTGTGATTCATGCCAAAGACTTTGTCATTGAAAATAATGAGAAAAAGATTGTGCCAGTGGGTCAAGGTGAGATGGATTATGAATATTTATTGAATAAAGTTAAAGCTGAAAAACCACGGATCCCTGTTCTTCTTGAAGAAACAGAAGAGCCTTATATCGAAAGTAGTACTGAATTTTTAAAAAAATATAATAAATAAAGGAAAGTAAATAATGACAGAATTAACACTTAATAAAGATAAGATTACAGAATATATTGATCGTTTAGCAGAAAATTTATCCACTATCAAAGACGATACAGGTGAGTATCTATTAAATTTTGATGGTTTAATTGTGGATGATAAGAGTTGGCATGTATGGAATTGGCCACAAGGTGTCGGTTTGTATGGTCTTTATTCATATTATAAATTCACAAAAAGTGACTCAGCTAAAGCAATTATTGATGAATGGTTTGAGCAACGCTTATTGGAAGGGGCTCCTCCAAAAAATGTGAATACTATGGCTCCTTTACTTACAATGGCGCTATTGTATGAAGAAGAAAATCGTCCGGAATACAAGCCATATTTAGAGCAATGGGCAGATTGGGTAATGTATGATATGCCGCGTACGGATGAAAATGGTCTGCAACATATGACTTATGGTCCTGAAAATAAAAATCAGTTGTGGGCGGATACTTTGATGATGACAGTGTTGCCTTTAGCAAAAATTGGTTTGTTGCTTGACCGCAAAGAATATGTTGAAGAAGCGAAAAGACAATTCCTGATCCATATTAAATATTTAGCAGACCGAAAAAGTGGTTTATGGTTCCATGGTTGGACGTTTGAAGGCCATCATCATTTTGCCGATGCTTTATGGGGAAGAGCAAACTGTTGGGCAACGATTGCGATTCCTGAAATTATTGAAATCCTAGATTTACAAGCAGGTGACCATTTATATGAATATTTAGTAGAAACTTTAAATGCCCAAGTTGCGGCTTTAAAAGAAGTTCAAGATGAAAGTGGCCTATGGCACACACTTTTAGATGAAAAGGAATCATATTTAGAAGCATCTGCAACTGCTGGATTTGCTTTTGGTATTCTGAAAGGAATCCGTAAACGTTATATTTCTAAAGAGTATTTACCTGTTGCTGAAAAAGCAATTAAGGGGATCATTGATAATATTAATGAAGATGGAGCAGTTGAAAAAGTTTCTGTTGGGACTGCTTTGGAAGATAATTTAGATTATTACCGTAATGTTCGAGTAACGACAATGCCTTATGGACAATCTTTAGCAATTCTTGCTCTAACAGAATATCTTTATGTATTTGTATAAGTAAATATATTAGACTCTTTTCTGCAAACCAAGAGAAAAGAGTCTTTTGATATAAAAAGTAATTATTGAATTGCGTTGATTATTGATAGTTTCGTTTCATTTTTATATTCAGAAAGCGGTGCCAGAAAAGTATACTATAAGTACAATCTTGTTTGTGGAAAAGTTGGTGAAAATAAATAATGAGGAAATATTTATTTGCTTTAATTGTTGTCATTACAATGTTTATGAGTGTTTTCAACAAAGGGAGCGCTAATATAGTGACTGTTGCGGCAGAAGGCAAAGAAGGACAGGCTATTCGTGTCGCATGGTGGGGTAGCCAAGAACGTCATGATATGACACTTGAAGCGATTCAATTATTTACTAAGGAAACTGGCATCAAAGTGGAAACAGAATACACTGTTTGGGATGGCTATTGGGGACGATTGAATACGCAAGCAGCTGGTAGTAATTTGCCTGATGTCATTCAAATGGATAATTCTTATTTAAGTGAATTCGATAGCAATAGCTTGTTGGTTGATTTAGATCCATTTATTCAGGCTGGAATGATTGATTTGTCAGATGTAGACGATATCTATCAAGAAACATTAATAATTGGGGACCGCACCTTAGGGATTTCTGCTGGAGCAAATGCTTTGGCCGTTATTTATAATGTAGATTTAGCTCAAGAATATAACGTAAATTTGGAAGCTGGATATAGCTACGAGGACTTATACACCATTAATATCGAATTAGCAGAAATGATAAGAGCTGAAGGTTTCAATTATTGGGGCTATGATTTTGCGAATTCTGAGTATGAATTATTTAATAATTTTGTGAGACAACATAATGAATCAATCTATAACGATTTCGGCGATGGGGTTGGTTTTAACACGCAAACTTTAATTGATTATTTTACTTGGCTACATAAAATGGTGGCTGATGGAGCGGCTCCATCACATGATATGATGCTGACTTATCACGTAGGAGCAGAAAGCATGATTCAAGATGGAACCTCATTAATGAGGACAGCTGCGAGTAATCAATTAATTGCAGACCAGCAAGGAACGGATTATGAATTAGCTTTAACCGTCCTTCCGTCATTAGACGGTATCCATGCCAACTATATTCGGCCAGCCATGTCTTGGTCGATTAGTTCGAATGCCAAAAATACAGAAGCTGCTGCACAATTTATCAATTTTATGACCAACAATTTAGCAGCTAATGAAATCTTACAAGCAGAACGTGGAGTGCCTATATCTTCTGTAGTGCGGGAACAATTAAGTGAGCAAGTAGATGATGCGACACTAAAAACATTCAGCTTTTTAGATGAACTTAGCGACTATACTAAGCCAGCTGAACCCATTTCACCTCCAGGGGAAACAGAAGTGAGAGCTTCCTTTTTACGAATTGTGGAGTTTTTGAAAAATGGTCAATTGACTCCTGAAGCAGCCGCTAATCAATTTGTGAATGAAGCGAATAGTATTTTGAAGTAAAAATTCGAAACAGATTTTATAATCCACAGGAAAACCGAAAATTAAATGGAAGTAGTAATAAACGAGAAAAGTTTATGCCTACTTTTATTTTTATGAAGATGAAAGGGGCTACAACTTTGAAGAAAAACAGTATAGTCAACAGATTGTATATGTTGGCTGAGTGGATTATGTATTTAGCTTATCTCAATTTAATTTGGCTATTATTTACCTTATTAGGTTTGATTGTCTTTGGATGTGCACCAGCAACTGCAGCCTTGTTTGCTGTCTGGACGAAAGTTTCTGAAGAAAAAACTTTTAAAGTCTCTCTTTTTAAAAGCTTTTTTGAAGCCTATAAGCGTTACTTTATGCGGGCAAACTTTGTTGGCTATAGTCTTGCAATTGTCGTTGCTTTGCTAATATTTGGCTTTATAAATTTACCAGGCTTACCTACAGTCGTCTTTTTCTTTCTTTCGCTTATTTTAGGCGGAGTAGGAAGTATTGTGTTAGTGGTTTTATTTTATAGTTTTCCAGTCTTAGTGAACTATAACACCTCTTATGTAGAAACTTTTAAAATGGCATTTATTATCGGTCTTTCACATTTAAATCATGCAATTATTATGGGACTATTTTTATTAATTATCAGCTTTGCTTTAAACATTTCTCCAGGATTTATGGTTTTCTTTTTAATCTCATTACCGGCTTATATTATTTCAAAATATACGCAGAAATCATTTATTCAAATAAATAATTCGACAGAAAAGGATAGTGTATTTGATGGGCAAGAATAAAATATTTTACGGAGCTTGTGTCTACCCTGAATTATGGTCAGATGAAGTCATGGTTGAAGATTACGACCATATGCAGAGATTGGGCATGAATTTAGCACGCTTAGGTGAATTTGCATGGTCAACTTTTGAACCAACACCAGATAATTTTGATTTTACAGTTTTAGAACGTTCTTTAGAATTAACTAAAGAAAGAGGGATTGACGTCATTGTGTGTACACCTACACCGACGCCTCCTATTTGGTTGACACATAATCATCCTGAACGATTGCATGTGGATGAACATAATACCCGTATGTCACATGGGTCAAGGCAACATATTTGTACCAATAATCCTTACTTTAGAGAACGCGCATATATAATTGCTGACAAAATGATGGAAGTCGTTAAGAAATATGACCATGTTGTGGCGATTCAATTAGATAATGAGTTTAAATGCCATGTTGGACAATGTTTCTGTGAAAATTGTAAAGGTTTATGGCATGAGTGGTTAGAGAATAAATATCAGACGGTAGATCTGTTAAATGACGCTTGGGGAACGGACATTTGGAGTCAGAGATATAATGCCTTTGATCAAGTGGTTCAACCTTTGGCGACACCATTTATTCATAACAGTGCCTTGCTTTTAAATTACAAACGATTCCAGCACGAGAAATTGGCTGAATTTGTTAAAGAGCAAGTAGCTGTGATTAAAAAACACCACGATATTCCAATTACCCATAATACAGGTGTCTTTTTCGATATTGATAACGAAATGATCGGAAACGAAATTGATTTTATGAGTTTCGATACTTATACGCCTGTTGAGCATTACGAAAACTTTGTGATGAACCAAGAAACTTGGCGTTATGTCAAAAATGACAATCGACAAGTCATGTTGCTTGAAACGAGCACTTCTTATAATGGGCATGTTCAAAACTATGGTATTTTACATGACCAAGGCTATGTAGAAGCAGAGGCGTTTACTACTTTTGCAGCAGGGACGTCTGCCTTTTCTTATTGGCTATTCCGTGGCCAGCGTTCAGGTTGTGAACAACCGCACGGGTCGGTAGTTAGTTCTTGGGGCGATAAAACCATTGGATATGATTCTGTCCTAAAAGTAAGTGATCTTTTCAAAAAATTAAAGCCGCTTATCTCACAAACTGAATTAGATGAACCAAAAGTAGCCATCACTTACTCTGACCGGGCACGTTCATTTATTGATAATGAAAATGGAGGAGTCTATCAATATAAAGCTTTAATGAATGCTTTTCATAAATTGTTCTTAGATTTGAATATCCATCGTAAATTAGTACCTGAAGGGCATGATTTAAGCCAAGTCGATGTTCTGTTCTCGCCGTATATGCATAATTTATCCAAGGACTATGTGGCTAGAGCAATGGATATGGTCAAAGCAGGCGGTACTTGGTTTGTTGGACCAATGACATCTGACCGGACAAGTGAGCATTTATGGCATACAGATAATGGTCTCGGCGAATTAGGAGAACTGCTAGGTATAGAATCTGCCGTTCAATTTTATAGTCAAGAAGGGCAAACGACTGGTGAAGCCTTTGGCATCACTTCTGACTTAAAAGGTTTAAATACTTTTGTCGATATTGATACCGACTATGTAAAAGGTAAAGTGACTTCTGAAACCGCAAAAGATAAAACTTTCATAGTTGAGAAGAAAATTGGAAAAGGGACCCTTGTTTACTTAGGGGCTCATGTAAGTGATGAGTTGATGAAAGAGCTGATTACTCATTATGCTGGCGCACATACGATTAATAATGTTTTAGAGACTTCTGATGAAGTAGTTGTATTTAATCGAACAGAAGAAACTTCGGGTAAACTACAGTATTGGTTGGTTAACCTGTCGAAAGAAGAAAAGACCATCCAACTGCATCAACCATTAATGGATAAATTAAATGATCAAATAAGACAAGCTGGAAGCTATACTCTAAAAGCTTATGACTATTTAGTTTTAGCCCATGATTAAGGAGGTATAATCATGCAAAAATTTATAATCAATCAGCAAACAAAAATTAAGGCAAATGGACAGCCTACTCCAGCTATTGAAAATGCCGTAAATATATTAAACCGAGATATTCAAATGACGACACTTGCTTCTAAAGCCATAGAAGACTTGACTGAGATTAGAGTGAACGAACCAAATGCTTCACTCTTTTCTCATGACGAGCAATTCTCAATTAGCTTTCAAAATCCTCAGACCTTAACAGTTGATGGGTCCGATGAGTTAGGTTTGGTCTATGGACTTTTATATATCAGTCAGCAGTATTTGGGAGTCGACCCCTTTTGGTATTGGGCACACATGACTTTTGAAAAGCAAAGCTCAATTGCTGTAGCTATGCAAGACTATAAGTCTGAACCCTTTGCTATTAAATATAGGGGCTGGTTTGTCAATGATGAGGTATGTCTCATTGGATGGAAAAAAGAGTTAGGTTATCCACCAACTAAAGAAGTCTGGTTCCCAGTGTTTGAAACTCTATTACGTCTAGGTGGCAATATGGTTTTACCAGGGACAGATTTGCCTGAAGGTATCCAGGAAGATTTAGCAGCAGATTTTGGTTTGTATCTAACCCATCATCATGCTGAGCCTTTAGGGGCTGAAATGTTCAAAAGAGCATACCCTGATAAGCAAGCATCCTTTAAAGAACATCGTGACTTGTATATCAAATTATGGCAAGAAGCCATTGAACGCCAAAAAGATAAAAAAGTAATTTGGGCTCTTTCTTTTAGAGGGCAAGGCGATGCGCCGTTTTGGCAAACTGATCCTGAATTTGATACGCCTGAAAAACAAGGCAAGCAAATTAGTGAAGTGATGGCGATTCAATACCAATTAATAAAAGAAGCTGTTCCTGATGCGATTTGTAGTGTCAATCTTTATGGTGAGATTTCAGAATTATATAAAGACGGACATATCACTTTGCCCCCAAATGTTATAAAAATTTGGGCAGATAATGGCTATGGAAAAATGGTTTCTCGTCGCAACGGAAATGTCGATAAGCGAATTTCTTCCTTACCTGAAAATAAAGGTAAAGAAGGAGTGTATTACCATATTACTTTCCATGACTTGCAAGCATCTAATCACTTGACCATGTTCCCAAATCATCCTGATTTAATCCAAGAAGCCTTTAAAGACATTTTTGCCAATAATGGCAAGGATTATCTGTTATTAAATGTTGGAAATATTAAAATGCATAGCTATTTCATTGATTTAGTCGCAAATATTTGGCGCAATAAAGAAGTGAAGATTCAAGAGCAACTAGAGGACTTTACCCAAAGATTATTTCCGACACAAGCTGAAGCAGTGGCAGACTTACTGAATGCCTTTCATCAAGGCTCCTTCAAGTTTGGTACAGAAGAAGATCAAAAAGCAGGCGAACAAATTTATTTCTTTACAGCTCGAAGGCTGATTGCTCACCTAATGTCTGATAAGAAAAATCAACCACTTGATCGTTTGTATTGGTTGACAGGTCAAGTCTCACTTTTAGAGCAAGTTGCACTGATTAAAAATGAATGCCAAGCCATTATTCCACAACTTGAACAACTTAAAGCAATGAAAACCGATATTGAAAATGCTTTAGTGGCAGATGAAAAAGTTCGCTTTACTGACTTAATTGGCTATCAAGTTGATTTACTTTATTTTGCTGCTTGTGGGTTGGAGAGTCTGATGACAGCTATGGAATTACATGATCAAGAAGAAACCGCCAAAGCCTTTGTCCATGCCTCAAAATCACTTTGGTTTTTCCAAGACAGTTTAAAGGCATGGAAAGTTGGCGAGCATGATAAGTGGGAAGGCTTTTATAGTGCGGATTGGTTAACCAATATTGAATTAACCGTCCATAATCTTTCTCTTTATCGTAGCTACTTACGGATTCAAGGCGACCAAGTAGTTTACTTTAATTGGTATAAAAAATATTTGATGCCTGAAACTGAAAAACATATTTATTTAGAAAATACCCATCGAAATCCCTTGTCCGATGATGTATTAGCCTTGAAATTACAGGAGTACTTTGAGATTCAATAATATACAAAATAACTTGACCCAAGCATTTGAAATCAACAAATAAATGTAGGCTGGGCAAAGTTGGAGAGATAAATGACACAAAAATTTGAAGTAAAAGATGAATTTTATTTAAATGGTGAACCGATCAAAATTGTTTCAGGTTCCATGCATTATGTAAGAGTCGTGCCTGAATATTGGCGTGATAGGCTGCTGAAAATAAAAGCCATGGGTTGCAATACAATTGAAACCTATGTGCCGTGGAATGTACATGAACCAGAAAAAGGTCAATTCTGCTTTTCGGCCATGTATGATCTGATTTCTTTTATTGAATTGGTTCATGAATTGGACCTATTCTTAATTTTAAGAATTTCGCCTTATATTTGTGCAGAATGGGAGTTTGGTGGTCTGCCATATTGGTTGTTAAAAGATAAAGATATGCGAGTCCGTTCCACTTATCCACCTTTTATGGAACATGTGAAAGATTATTTCAAAGAAATTATTCCTAAAATCACAGACTATCAAATTCATAAAAACGGTCCTATTCTTCTTGTTCAAGTGGAAAATGAGTATGGCTATTTTAGTAATGAAAAAACTTACATGAAAGAAATGGCACAATTATATAAAGACCTAGGAATTGAAGTACCAATTGTTACTTCAGACAGTACCCGTGAAAGTATCATGAATGCGGGAATGGTCCCAGATGTTGCTATGCCGACTGTAAATTGTGGGTCGAACTTAAAAGAACGCTTAGCTATTTTAGATGAAGTAAGTCCTGGAAAACCTAAAATGGTCATGGAGTTTTGGGTTGGCTGGTTTAATATCTGGAGTCACCCTACACAAGAAGGGCGAGCACTAGAGCCTATTCTCAAAGACTTATCAGACATTCTAGAAATCGGGCATGTAAATATTTATATGGCTCATGGTGGAACAAACTTTGGCTTTATGAATGGTTCTAATTATTATGAAAAAGAAAAAGATGGCTATTGGATCGATGAATATGCTCCTGCAGTCACTTCTTATGATTATGGGGCTCCTGTTTCTGAAAACGGTTATATGAATGAACGTTTCTTTAAAATGCAAGAAGTCATTTTACAAGGGACTAAGCGAACAGTGGCAGACGTGGAACAAATTGAACAACCAACTATGGCAGCTTTTGGCAAGCTATCAGTCAATAAAAAAGTAAGTTTATTTTCAATTTTAGATAAACTTACTGAGCCATTTAAGAAAGATTACCCACATACGATGGAAGCCCTGGATCAGGATTATGGCTATATCCTTTATGAAGCAGAAATTGATGGAGTGACAGATCAACAGGCAATTAAATTAATCGATGTCAATGATCGTGCCCAAGTCTTTGTAAATAACGATTACCAATTCAGTGCTTACTTGCAAGAATTTAATGTGAAGCGGAAAATTTCTTTAAATAAAGGTCAGAAGAATAATTTGAAGATTTTAGTTGAAAATATGGGACGGGCAAACTTTGGACCTTATTTAGATCAGCAACGAAAAGGAATTAAAGGTGCTGTGATGTTGGATGAGTATCAACAAACTGGATGGACCCACTATTCATTGCGCTTAGATAATGTGGATAAAGTAGATTTTGAGGCAGCCTATGTTGAAAAGCAACCTGCTTTCTATCAATTTGAAGTAGAAATCAGTGACCCGTCAGATACTTATATTTATTTACCTGGTTGGGGTAAAGGGGTTATCTTTGTGAATGGCTTTAATATTGGACGTTTCTGGGAAGATGGGCCACAAGAAAGCTATTATATTCCAGGACCAAAGTTAAAAGTAGGTAAAAACGAAATTGTGATTTTTGAAAGTGAAGGAAAAGTGACAGAGTCAATTGAATTAATTGACCATATTAAAATAAAAGATATTGGAGAAAAATAGATGACTAAAAAAGTTCAACTAGAATTTCTTGATCGTGGCTTAATTGCTATTCAAACGGATGAGGGAATTCTTGTCAGCTGGCGTATTTCAATTGATGAGTATTTAAAAGCAGAATATGACTTATATCGAGATGGTGAACTAGTTGCTCATTTTACGTCAACAGACAACAGTAATTACGTAGATAAAGAGGGTACCTTAAATAGCCGCTACTCAGTTAAAGTAAGCAATGAAGGTAAGGTAGCAACTTCTGATGAAGTAGAAGTATTAGAAAATGCCTATTTTGATATACCACTTGATAAACCTGAAGGCGGAGTGACGCCTGATGGGGTGGCCTATACTTATACAGCCAATGATTTATCTGTTGGTGATGTCAATGGGGATGGCGTTTATGAAATTTTCGTTAAATGGTATCCAACGAATGCTAAAGATAATGCCCATACTGGTCACACAGGTAATACCTTAATCGATTGTTACACCTTAGAAGGTGAAAAACTTTGGCGAATTGATCTAGGAAAAAATATCCGGTCTGGTGCTCACTATACTCAATTTTTAGTTTTTGATTATGATGGAGACGGTATCGCTGAATTGGTATGTAAAACTGCAGATGGAACCATTGATGGCTTAGGTCAAGTAGTTGGAGATGCGAATGCTGATTACCGTAATAGTCAAGGTTTTGTAGGAGAAGGTCCAGAGTTCTTAAGCTTATTTGATGGGGCAACTGGAAAAGTTTTAGACACCATTCCATATAATCCTCCAAGAGGTGAAGCAGGAAGTTGGGGTGATAAAGAATGGAATCGAGAAGACCGTTACTTAGGTGGGGTTGCCTATTTAGATGGAGAAAAAGCTAGCGCTATTGTATGTCGTGGGTATTATACCCGTGCTGTAATTGTTGCATACGATGTAGTTGATAAGAAATTAGTTGAAAAATGGGTGATGGATTCAGACAACGGTTACCCTGAATTAGCTGGACAAGGTGCGCACTCACTAAGTATTGCAGACGTGGATCAAGATGGTTACGATGAAATAATTTATGGGGCGGCTGTGATTGATCATGACGGTTCATTGTTATATTCTACTGGAATTGGTCATGGAGATGCTTTACACGTGGGGAACTTTGATGTCGAACGTGAAGGCTACGAAATCTTTATGACTCATGAAGAGACACCAAATGAGCATGGATTTGAAATACATGATGCGAAAACTGGTGAGATTTTATTCAGTATTCCATCTCCAGACGAAGATATTGGACGTGGGGTAGCGGCTGATATTGATCCTCGTTATAAAGGAGTTCAATTATGGGGCTATGCGCCAGAAGGACCACTGCGTGTCAGTGGAACTGAAAGTTACTACACGGTTAAAGGTGAGGTCATTGATGGTCCAGTCTTACCAGCTAACTTTGTCATTTGGTGGACAGGAGATTTAGGTCGTGAAATACTTGACCATCAATTTAATCCAGAAACAGAAGATGGTGTGGGAGTTATCTTGAAATGGGATTGGGAAAATAAAAAGGTTGATACCCTTTTAGTCGCAGAAGGAACCAAATCAAATAACGGCACAAAAGGAAATCCTAACTTACAAGCAGACTTGTTCGGCGATTGGCGAGAAGAAGTGATTTGGCGTTTAGAAGATTCAAGTGCCTTACGTGTTTACACCACCCCTTACTATTCTGAGCACCGCTTCTATACATTGATGCACGATAAGATGTATCGTGTCGCGATCGCTTGGCAAAACGTTGCCTATAACCAACCTCCTCACCCAAGTTTTTATATTGGATATGATGAAGAGTATATTAAAGTGCCAATGCCTGATTTTAAATTAATTCAGCAAGAAAAATAGGGAGTTTTGGATTAGTTGGTTTAGTTTGTCAAGTTGAGACTTTCTCAACTTGATGAATTGCCTGTTTTGTCAACTTGAGATTAACTCAACTTGATGAATTGCCTGTTTTGTCAACTTGAGAATATCTCAAATTGACGATTTGCAAGATGAAGAACTAATCATTTTAACTTTAGTCCGTTTCAAAAGTATCTATCGCAAGTTGTCAAACGAGTTCCATTTATATAATGAGAAGGTGAGTAAATGAAATTGAAAAAGGAGCAAAAGAATAAGTGGAAAAACAAATTTAATTGGAAAAATATAAGCACTTACCGACGAATTGTTGTTTTATTACTAATTATTTCGATTCCTAATTTAGTCATCGGATTGATTACTTATGTCTTTGGAGCGAGCACGATACGGGCACACTTGATAGAAAATCATGAGTCACAAATTATCAATCAGATAGAGTTTATTGATAGCCAGTTTCAGGATTTAGAAATGAATTTAAACTTTACTTCTCATGAATCTTTATTTAATGAAGATTTTTCTGAGATTAATTTTCAAGTGGATTATCATTTAGCACAGGATATTGCGGACTCGCTTGTTTCTAAGCAATATGGGAATGCTTTGATTGAAAGGATGCATTTCTTTATTGATGGTCCAAGGCCCATAGTGTTTAATCCAGAATTTAGATGGGTCAATGCCAGCGATGCACAAATCTACCGTAATTATATTAATGATGAAGATGATTTCTTTTGGGAAAGGAATTTATTGAAAGAATCCGATGATACACATATTTTCCCACTAGTATTAGTCAAGCATCTAAACCCTTATATTAATCCAAATTCTAATAATGTTGGTTTCATTATAGAACTTAATCAAGAAGCTGTGACTCAACAACTAAATAGTTTGAGTCTTTCAGAAGATGGCTTATCCTTTTTTATTGATGAAGGAACGGGGTTAATCATTTCAAATACTGGAACCTCGCAATATATGGAAGACTTTATTCTTAGCGAATCGATGGATGAGGATACCCGCTTTATTTCATGGAATAATCAAGAATACTCCATGATTTCTGGAAATATTAGTCGGGTCAATAATAATTGGCGCTATGTGTCACTAGTACCCGTTTCAGATATTATTCAACCCGTCACTACTTTGTCAGCGATAATCATAGTTTCTAGTATAGTTGGAATTCTACTTTCACTGCTGATTAGTATTTTGTCCTTGAATCGCTTGTTTAAACCTATTAGAAATATGTATCATACGGTTTCAGTTTCTAATGATGAGATAAATAGTTATGACACGCAAAAACTGGAAGAATATTGGACAAAAATGAATGATGAGAAAAAATTACTAAGTGACCAAGTAGAAGAACTAAAAGATGATATTATCGGCAATGTCTTTTTTAAGTTTATTAACGACCATTATAATTATGCTGAATATGATGAAATAGAAAATAAACTAATTAAATTTGGCATGAATCCTACTAAGAATCGTTATATTTATTTAGATACACGAGCTGAAGGGAAAGTAAATCGCAATCTATTAACTAAATTATTACAGTTTAATTTAGAAGAAGTTTATCATATCAGCTTCAATGAAAAATATAGTGGTTATGTCATTCATCATGAATTAGAAGATGATACTTATGAAAAATTAGAACTTGTTTTCCAAGAATTTGAAAATAAATTAGTTAGATACAATGATGAAGCTGTTGAAATTTACATTTCTGTTAGCAGCGCTAATCTTAGAGAATTAAGAGAAGCCATTAAAGAAATTGCAAAAGTAAAATATAGAAGAAGTCAGAGCCAAGATATCTTAACAATTATTGATATGGCGACGATTGAAAGTGCGACAGAAAAAGAAATTGTCACTTATCCGTATGATATTGAAAAAGAGATTCTTGATCGGATGCGCTTTGGTAATCAATATGAAATTGAAGAATTAATTGATCGCTTCAGCCAAAGGTTGACATCACTTGATCGCCGTTTGGTCCAAGATTATTTCATTCAGTTATATACATCAATTAATCAAGAAATAATTAATCAGAACGTTGTTCCGTATGAAATCGTCAGTAAGGAGAATCCAATAAAAATAATTATTAATAGTCAAAAAATAAAAGACATTAAGAACTTGTTACTTAATAATATCCTGCTACCATTTTTCGATCAAAAGGAAAATAAAGAGGACGACAAGAAAGTCCAAGCGATTAAGGAAACCATTGACTATATTGAACTTCATTATAATGAAGATATTTCGTTAGAAGAGTGTGCTGACAGGGTGGATGTGAACCCATATACCTTAAGTAAATGGTTTAAAGAAATTAATGGAATTAATTTTATTGATTATTTAACAGATTTTAGAATAGATAAAGCCAAAGATTTGTTAGCTAATTCTGATTTAAAAATTGGAGAAATCGCAGAAGCCATTGGTTATCAAAGCAATTACTTTAATCGGATTTTCAAAAAATATACTGGAGAGACACCTGGAAAATATCGTAGTAAATTTAAATAAAAAATAGAGGGGAGTAAGGAATTATGAAAAGTCGCATTCAAATAGAAAAAGGAGACATCTTATATAGTAATGATTTAAGTCAATTATCATCCACAGAAGATTTTATAGCAGAAGGTGAAATTGAGATAGAAATCATTGATCAGTCTTTAGTATTGTCGAGTCCGGCACATCTAGATCCAGAAGATGATCACTCGCATTGGGTGTTTTGGAATAAGCAAACTTTCCCTGCCGACATTGTGATTGAATATAGTTTTAAACCATTGGAAGAGCCAGGTTTAAGCATGTTGTTTTTTGCAGCATCAGGTAGGAATGGGGAAGATTTATTTAGCGACAAATTGAAAAAACGTGACGGTTACTATCCTCAGTACCATTCAGGGGATATTAACACCTATCACTTATCCTATTTTAGAAGAAAATGGGATAGCGAACGTTCTTTCCATACTTGTAATTTAAGAAAAAGTCATGGTTTTCATTTAGTTGAACAGGGGGCTGACCCTCTACCAGCAGTCAGTGATGCCATACGGTTTTATCGCTTAAAAGTTATGAAATATAAACGATATATCCAATTTTATATTGATGATTTATTTATTTTTGAATATGAAGACCGTGAAACAAGTGATAATAAGTTACTTAACGAAGGTAAAATAGGCTTTAGACAAATGGCACCTTTAAAAGGCGCTTATAGGGACTTGGTTATCTCTGAAGCTAAAAGAATGGATTAGCTAAAAGATGAGTGAACTACTTAATAAATTATATATTGTCTTTGAATTCATCTTTCGCTTAATCTATTTAAATCTTTTATGGATTTTATTTACTTTGTTAGGCTTAGTCGTTTTCGGTTTTGGACCGAGTACCATCGCACTATTTGATACTATTAGAGAGTGGTTATTAAATGGGATTGGTAGTGATAAGGATTTATTTTTATTCTACTTTCGTTCATTTAAAAAACACTTTAAAGATGGGAATATCATGGGTTGGCTCGTAGTCTTGTATGCCTACATGCTTTTAGTGAATTATCGTTATACTAATTTTAGACAAGAATTTGTTTTCCAATTTATAAATGGTGCTACGATTGTAATTGCAGTCGTTTCAGCTGTAATAGTTGCCTATTTATATTCACTCTACGTACATTACGATTTGGAAAAAAAGGATTATTTAAAAACCGCCATTCGCTTAGCTTATATTCAACCTTTTCCCACAGGCCTTTTAATCCTATGGATCGCTTTATCTTTATATTTAACGTATTCACTTTTCCCATATTCAATACTCTTATTTATGAGCTTTTTAGTTTATGGGGTAATGGGGCTCTGTTTTACATCATTTAAGCGAAATGAACAAATATTAGAAGAAAATAAAAATAAAGAGGAAGAAGAATGATGAAACTCAATTGGTTAGACACTAAAGCAATAAAAGATACTGGACTTACTTTTGGAATTCCTTGGGAAAAAGGGAAATTAAAAAGTACCGACCAGCTATTTAAAATAAATGATATTGAATTACAAACTTGGCCAACAGCTTATTGGCCAGATAAAAGTATAAAATGGACAGGACATGCAGCTGCTTTTGATCATGTTCCCGAAGCTCCATTTGAGCTATCAGTGGAAAATCAAAAAGTTGAAGCTGAAGAAAATGGCATTCAAATTAATCAAAGTGATACCCACATTATTATTAACAACAATAAATATGTGTATGAGATTAATAAAAGTGGTTCTCAGATTATAGAAGCAGTTAAAGATATAGAAGGTAATCATTTAATTGAGAATTTAAGATTAGTTGCATCTATTAAAAAAGTAGAAGAAAAAGATGGTGTGACAATTTCCAAAGAAAGCCATTATACATCTTTATCCAATAAAGTAACTGTTGAATTAGAAGGGAATAAATATACCGTCATAAAAATTGAAGGAGAATTAGCGGATGGTCGTTTACCATTTACAATTCGATTGAAGATTTTTAAAGATTCTAATGAACTAAAAATTATTTCTACTCAATTTTATGATGTGAATGAAGCTGAAGAATTTGTTACTTCATTAGGTTTAAGTTTTGATGCTTCATTTAAAGGTAGTCCTTATAATAAACATGTTAAGTTAGTGACAGAAGAGGGAGTTTATAACGAAGCTTCACTACTACTCACTAGCAGACGTCATCGTTTTAATGACTATTATAAAAAGCAAATTGCGGGTGAAATGGTTGAACGCAATGAAGCAACACAGGCAGTAATTGAAGAAGCAGAAGGAAATGCGATTTGGAATGATTTTAAATTTAATCAAATTGCTGATGGAGTTGGCCAATATAGTAAACGCACTAAAGAAGGTCAATCATGGTTGCCGATACCAACGGTTACACAATCTAATGGTCTGATGCATGTGTGTGATAAGGACTATGGTCTTTCATTTGGTCTAAGAGACTTTAGTGAGAAACATCCTTCTCAGTTAAGTGTGTTAGGTTTAGACGAAGAACAAAGTTCACTGACCATTTGGTTCTGGTCTCCAGATGGTGAAGCAATGGATTTACGTCACTATGATAATGAAACACATATGGACAGTGCTTATGAAGGATTTCCAGAAATGAGAGCAACACCTACAGGTATTGCCAATACTAGTGAAGCCGTAATTCAGTTTCATAACGAAAGACAGACTGATGAGCAACTTGTTCAATCTGCAGTTCTATTACAACAACCTCCATTACTAATTGCAAGTCCAGAATACTACAATCAAACGGAAGCAACTGGAGAATGGGCATTAGTTAATGAGGAAAGTGAACAAAAAATCTTCATTGAAAAGCAATTGGATCTATTTGTTGAATTTTATTTAAATGAAATCAATCAAAGACAATGGACTGGCTATTGGAATTTCGGAGATGTGATGCACACTTATGACCATGTTCGTAGTCAATGGTTTTATGATCAAGGGGGATATGCTTGGCAAAATACTGAACTTGTCCCTAATATTTGGTTATGGTATTCCTTCTTTAGAAAATCAGATGCAAAAGTGTTTAGGTTCATTGAAGCCATGACGCGACATAATTCTGAAGTAGATCGATATCACTTTGGTGAATATAAAGGCTTAGGTACCAGACATAATGTGTCCCACTGGGGTTGTGGCTGTAAAGAAGCTCGGATTAGTATGGCTGGATTATTTAAGTATTATTACTATCTAACAGCTGATGAACGAACTAAGGATTTGTTAGATGATACTAAAGATGCAGATAAAGCATTGAATCATTTGAATCCACTGAGAGAATATTTTGATCAACCTGAAAAAGAAAATGTTACTCATGTGCGAACAGGTCCGGATTGGTCTGCTTTTGTTTCAAATTGGTTATCTCAATGGGAAAGAAATCAAGATGAAACTTATCTGAATAAAATAAAAACTGGACTCAATCAGTTGAAAAAATTACCTTATCGTTTATTATCAGGGCCAGCCTTTGAATATAATACTGAAACAAGCGATTTAATTTATATGGGTACTGGGAATACAAATGGCTATCATATGATTATTTGTTTTGGTGCTCCGCAAGTTTGGATTGAAACAGCTAATTTACTAGAAGATGATGTATTCAAAGAAATGCTTGCAGAATTCGGGAAAGTTTATGCGATGAGTAATGAAGAGAAAGAAG
The DNA here is from genome assembly GCF_052115865.1 of Fundicoccus sp. Sow4_H7. Classification (NCBI taxonomy): domain Bacteria; kingdom Bacillati; phylum Bacillota; class Bacilli; order Lactobacillales; family Aerococcaceae; genus Fundicoccus; species Fundicoccus sp. Sow4_H7. The sequence goes on from NZ_JBQKME010000001.1 coordinate 123,052, forward strand.
AATACTCTAAAGGGCAGTTTAATGATAAACATTTTGCTTGGCCAATGTTTGCAAGTGGGTTGATGGCTTATGCAGCAAACTATTATCAAGATGAAGAGTTAGCTCAAATTGCGTGGGATCATTTACTTAAGGAAGAACTTTCAGGTATGCAATTACCTTTAGAGGTAAATACAATTGAGAGATGGCAAACAATCAATGAGGTGCCTTGGATTACAACAAATACTGTATCGCAATGGTGTTTAAATGCGATGATGGCACTGAAATATATCTAGAAAAAGGGAACTTATTCATAAACAATCATTTTAGGATTATTTGTAGACTAAAATGGTTGTTTTTTGATTCAACAAGAATGTTACTTGTAATAGTAATAAGTATTTAAAACTGCTTATTTCAGGGAGAATTGTTCGATTGCTGTTTCGGCACGCCTTCAGCTATCCATTACGACTAACGTCTTATGGATGAGCTTCCGTCTTGCTACGCTACGCATCCGTATGTCGCTGTTCGCTCCAACGGCTGTCTGTGCGCGTAGTCAGCCTGATGAAACGGCATCTCACTGTTCTCCCTTGCATAAGCTTTGATTGTATAAGATTACTTTTGCCATGATGCTTATTATGTTTGTTTAAGAATGATAATTACAAATTTAAATCACTAATAGTTATATATTCATAATTATGTTTCTGCATATTTTTATAACAAGGACTATTTAAATATGCTTGGTTTGATTTTTGAAATAATAATTGGAATAAAAAATAGTTCTAATAGAGATCAAGTTTGTTGAGAATGATTAGACATAAATTCAAACTATTGATTGTTATGTATTCATAAATAAGTATTCGCATATTTTTAAGGCTTAGTTCAAAGACCGCATAAATTATCTTTTAACACTTTTTAAAATACAATTTGTGCTGATAAACAATAAAAAAGAGCGATATTGATTCATAAAATTGTTGAATTATTGGTTTTGGAATTATTGATTTGGGCTTATAAAAAATAAAATGCTTATTAATAACGAATTACTGAAATCCCTTTCACAAAACTGTTCTAATATGCGATTTGCAAGAATATACTACTTTGCAAAAAAGTGTAAAAAAGAGGAATTAACCGGTTGTAAACGTTGGTATAATAGGTATTTAACAAAAAAATAAAACAACAAAAAAGAATAGTTGATATAATTCTGGAAGCGTTTTACATTATAGTTGCAAGTAGATTGACAATCTACTGCAAGTAAAAAAATAGATATAAAGGAGAGAGTATAGATGTCAATAAATTGGAAAAAGACGCTAAAATCATCAGCAAGTATTTTAGCAGCAGCAATGGTAGTTATGAGTGGTAGTGGAATTTCAAATGTTTCAGCACAAGAGGATGGAGAGGCACTTATAGATGAACTAGTAATTATGGCTCCTACATTTGAAACAACAGCTCCACCAGCAGATAATGGATGGGAATTAGCAATGGAAGAGTTAACTGGTAAAAAGGTACAAATTAACTGGGTACCGAATGTTAACTATTCTGATCGAATGAACGTTACTTTAGCCTCTAATGCGACTCCACACATAATGACAATTCAAGGGAAAGACCCTGGGTTCTTAAATTCTGCAGAAGCAGGTGCATTCTGGGATTTAACAGAGTATATTCCTCAATATGAGAATTTAAGTAATGTAAATGAAGACGTATTATTGAACTCATCAGTAAACGGAACAATTTATGGTATTCCAAGAACTAGAGATGTGATGCGCTCAACAGCTATCATACGTACTGACTGGTTAGAAAATCTTGGTTTAGAAGTTCCTACTACTGTTGATGAACTATATGATGTAATGTATGCATTTTCTCATGATGATCCAGATGGAAATGGTGAAGATGATACAACAGGTATGATTGTTACAACTTATACTGGACCATTTGATACATTAAGTATTTGGATGGGAGCACCAAACGTTTGGGGAGTAGAAGACGGTCAAATTATTCCTGCATTTTCTACTGATGAATACAAAGAATCATTAAACTTACTTAGAAAGATGTATGAAGAAGGTTTAATTAATGAAGACTTTACAACTCTAAGTCCAGACGACTGGGATGCAGCAATGTTTAATGGTCAAGGTGGGGTAATTCTTGATGTTTACTCAAGAGCAATGGCAATTAACAACCTATTCTTAGATCAAGCTGGTGAAGAACAAGGACAATATGTTGAGATTACTGGTACTTTATTAGATTCTGAAGGAAATGAATATGGTCAACCAACTGATGGATATTCAGGAATTTTAGCTATCTCTAAACAAAGTGTTCCGACAGAAGAGGAATTACACGAAGTATTAACTTTCTTAGATACTTTAACTACACCTGAAGGGGTTAACTTATTAAACCACGGTATTGAAGGTGTGACTTATAATTTAGATGAAGATGGCTATTTAGTTCCAATTGAAGGAGGTCATGAACTTGATGGTTATTCATTAGCGCAAATTTCAATGTATGGTGAAGGATTACATACAATGAGACCAGAGGGAACGCTAGCTGAAACAAGATATCGTTTAATGGAAGAAAATGAAGAAAATGCAGTATTTAACCCTGCAGCATCTCTTGTATCTGATTTATATGCACGTCAAGGTACACAGTTAGATGAAATTATCTCTGATGCACGTGTACAATATATTGCTGGTTTAATTGATGAAACTGATTGGGACGCTGCTGTTGAACGTTGGTATTCAAGTGGTGGACAAGAAGTAGTCGATGAATTAACAGCTTTATATCAAGAAGCACAAGCAGCACAAGGGAATTAAAAATTTAAGTGGGAGACTGTTAAAAGTCTCCCTTCTTTTTAAAGAAAGGATGTTATGACATGGCTGCTACAATTGAAAAAACAACTAATTCTTCGCTAACTTTCAAAGAAAAAGCAAAAATGAGTTGGGAAGAAGATAAAAAGAATCTACTCAAAAATAAGTATCTATACATTATGTTAATACCTGGAGTTATTTATTTTATCTTATTTAGATATGCCCCAATGTATGGAATCGTTATTGCCTTTAAAAACTATGTACCCTTTTTAGGTATAAATGGTAGTAAGTGGGTAGGCTTTGAACATTTTAGATACTTTTTTGATAGTCCTGATTTTATGAGGCTACTGACTAATACGCTATGGATTGCATTTTTAAGTTTAGTCATATCTTTTCCAATTCCTATATTTTTGGCTATTCTATTAAATGAACTTCGGAGTGAGACATATAAAAAGTTTGTTCAAACGTCAGTATATGTTCCTCACTTTTTATCATGGACAATCGTAGTAGGACTTACACACACTTTATTCTCAATAAATGGTGGAGTTATTACCGAATTGGTTGAATTGTTTTTTGGAGAAAGAATTAATTTCTTAGCCGATCCAGCTTGGTTTAGGCCGATGATTATTCTTCAAGGTGTTTGGAAAGGTGCAGGTTGGGGGACAATTATTTTCTTAGCAGCTCTATCTAACGTATCTCCAGAACAATACGAAGCAGCAATTATGGATGGTGCAGGTAGATTTAGAAGAATTTGGCATATTACCTTGCCAGCGATCAGACCAACTGTTGTTATTATGCTTATCTTAAATATGGGGTCAATATTAAATACAGGTTTTGACCAAATTTACTTGATGACAAATGCCTTAAATAGATCAGTAGCTGATGTGTTCGATACGTATGTGTATCAAGTCGGTATCAATCAAGGTTCTTATTCATATAGTACGGCTGTTGGTTTATTTAAATCCTTAGTCAGCATCATACTTATACTAGGAACTGATTTTATCGCTAAACGTATCGATCCAGATAGTGGACTATTCTAAGAAAGGAGATTTTAACTATGAGTTCAAGTGCAACAATACATAAACTGCATAATACAAAACCTGGTAAAGTATTTGACTTTTTTAACATCATATTTTTATTTCTATTTGCAGCAGTTACTTTACTGCCTTTCATGTATGTGGTCGCAGGTTCTTTTGCAACAGAATCAGAATTAGCTAGAAGGGCTTTCTTTATTTGGCCTGAAACTTACACACTCAATGCATACAGACACATTTTTACTTCAGATGCTTTTGTGAGAAGTATTATCAATACAATTGGAGTTACATTAGTTGGGACATTAACCCAGTTATTCTTCACTTTTACAATGGCTTATCCATTGTCTAAGCGAAACTTAAAAGGGAATAAATTTTTAATGAATATGGTTCTTTTTGCTATGTTATTTAGTGGTGGAATGATTCCTACATTCTTGGTTATTCAAGCTTTAGGTTTGATTGATACTTATTGGGCATTGATTTTACCTGGTGCTATCAATCCATTTAACTTAATCATTATCAGAAACTTTTTCCGAAATTTCTCCCAAGAATTAGAGGAGTCAGCAAAAATTGATGGAGCTTCAGAATTTCAAATTTTCTGGAAAATCGTACTTCCTTTATCAAAACCAATTATTGCGACATTCGCTCTGTTTTATGCTGTAGGTATTTGGAATGACTTTATGAGTCCATTACTTTACTTAAATGACAGTTCTAAATGGACATTACAATTGCTCTTAAGACAAGTGACTATTTCTGCTGACCCTAATGCTTTAGGTGAAGTTGACCCTAACTATGTGCCGCCTGCAGAAGGTATGAAATTAGCGGTTATTGTTATTGCTACAGCACCTATTATGATGGTGTATCCATTCTTACAAAAACACTTTGCTAAAGGTATGATGATTGGATCTGTTAAAGGTTAAACCCTAACTTGCGTTTTACTCAACAAATACTTTTGCCATAGTCAATTTAATTTATTACTATTAGTCAACTTTTATTTGAAAAGACAATCAAAAAAGGAGCTAGAAAATGAATTTAGTATTAGACCAGTTTAAAATGTATATTGATGGTGAGTTCGTAGACGCAAGCAATAATGATACGTTTGATAATATTAATCCTTCAACTGGACAAGTTATTAATGCTGTTCCAAAAGCAACAGAAGAAGATTTAGAAAGAGCTTTGACGGCTGCAACACGTGCACAAAAAGAATGGAAACATGTGCCATCATCTGAAAGAGCTGAATATTTATTTAAAATATCGGATTTAATTATTGAACATAAAGAAGAATTTGCAAAAATTATTTCCCAAGAAGTTGGTAAAGTAACTGCCCAAGCAATTGGTGAAGTTGAAGCCACAGCAGAATATTTCAAATATTATGCTGGTTGGGCACGTAAATATGAAGGAGAAATTATTCCAAGTGATCGTCCTAATGAAAATATTTTAATTTTCAAAAAACCATTAGGGGTGATTGCAGGTATTTTACCTTGGAACTATCCATTCTTCTTAATCGCACGTAAAGTTGCTCCAGCTATTTTAACGGGAAATACAGTCGTATTAAAACCTTCAAGTAGTTCGCCAAACAATGCTTTAATTTTTGCTCAATTATTGGATGAAATTAAATTACCAAAAGGTGTTGTCAACATTTTATGTGGTGACCGTACAATTGGAAATCAAATGGCACTTAGTCCAAAAGTTGATATGATTTCGATTACAGGTTCAGTACCAGCAGGTCAATCAGTAATGGAAGCAGCAGCTAAAAATATTACTAAAGTAAACTTAGAATTAGGTGGAAAAGCACCATCGATTGTTTGGAAAGATGCAGACTTAGATTTAGCAGTCAAAGCAATTGTAGATTCGCGTGTAATAAACTCTGGCCAAGTATGTAACTGTACGGAAAGAGTTTATGTTCATGAAGACATAAAAGATGCTTTCTATGAAAAAATTGCTACAGCGATGAAGGCTGTGACTTATGGTGATCCATTAGCGGATGATTCAGTTGGGATGGGACCACTTATTACAAAATCTAGTTTAGATTCAGTCATTGAAAAAGTAGAAACTGCTAAAAAAGAAGGCGCAACTATATTAACTGGTGGAAACAAAGGTTCAAGTGATGGTTACTTCTTCGAGCCTACTGTTATTGTAGATGCAAAAAATGATATGGACATTATGAAAAATGAAATTTTTGGACCAGTACTTCCAGTTGGAACTTTCAAAACATTAGATGAAGCACTTGAATTAGCTAATGATTCAGACTTTGGCTTAACTTCAGCTATTTTCACCAATAATACAAATGTAATGATGAAATTCATTAACAATATGGATGCTGGTGAAGTTTATGTAAATAGAGAGAGTTTTGAAGCTATCCAAGGTTACCATGCTGGTTGGAAAAAATCAGGAATCGGTGGAGCAGATGGTCGTCATGGTTTAGAAGAATTTTTAGCAACAACAGTTGCTTATATTGATTATGATTTGAACGCTTAAATTAAAATTTTGATTATAAAGGTGTAATTTAAATGAAGAAAAGATATGTTCAAGTAGGAGTTGGAGGTAGAGCAAGATTCTTTTATGAATCAATTGCTTCTACCTATAAAGATACAAGTGAATTAGTAGGAGTTTGTGACATCTCACAAACTCGTATGGATTTTGTCAATAAAAAAGTAACAAAAACGTATGGCTATGAAAATCCAGTTCCTACTTATTTAAATCATGAATTTGAAAAAATGCTGGATGAACTTAAACCGGATGCAGTGATTGTTACCAGTGTCGATCGGACACACGATTATTATATTATTGCGTCAATGGAAAAAGGTTATGATGTAATTACAGAAAAACCTATGACGATTGATGCAGAAAAGACACAAGCAATTTTAGATTGTCAAGCTAAGACAGGTCGAAAATTAACTGTGACATTTAATTATCGTTATGCACCACATAACTCAAAGATTAAAGAATTAATTCAAGAGGATGTTATCGGTAAAGTGCATTCTATTCATTTTGAGTGGTTATTAAATACTCAACATGGGGCAGATTATTTTAGAAGATGGCATCGTAATAAAAAGAATAGTGGTGGTTTATTAGTTCATAAATCAACCCACCATTTTGATTTAGTTAATTTCTGGTTAAATTCCTCTCCTAAAGAAGTATTTGCTTATGGGGATTTAAATTTTTATGGTAGAGCTAATGCTGAAAGAAGAGGTATAAAATCATACTATCCAAGATATTATGAAAGTGGTCATCTTGAAGACGATCCATTTGCAATTGATTTAACTGCTACAGAAGAACTAAGAGAACTCTATCTAAATGCTGAAAATGATAGTGGTTATATCCGTGACCGTAATGTGTTTTCTGATGAAATTTCAATCGAAGATACTTTAGGGGTAACGGTCAAATACAATAGTGGAACCATTCTTACTTATTCTTTAAATGCTTATATGCCTTGGGAAGGTTTCAATGTAGCGATTAATGGCGATAAAGGTCGAATTGAACTAAAAGTAATGGAAAATTCTTACATCAATTCAGGTGGTAAGAAAGAAAATGAAGGTGCTTTGGAACAATTATCATTAATGGTTTACCCACTTTTTGCTGAACCTTATGAAGTGGAAATTAATACCGAAGCAGGTGGACATGGTGGAGGAGATCCAAAATTATTAGATGATATTTTTGGTGAAGCAAAAGAAGATCCACTGAATCGAGCAGCTGGTCATGAAGATGGTGCACTGTCAATTCTAACAGGTATTGCTGCCAACCAGTCAATTGCATCAGGTCAGCCAATAAAAATTAATGATTTAGTCAATTTTCATAAATAAAGTAGTCGAATTAAGATCTTAGGGATAGATATATTCTTAAGGTCTTAAAGTCATTGGAGAAAATAAATTAAGTATAAGTACTCGCATATCTACAAGGCGTGGCCCATTCATATGTGCCAATAGAACGTCTCCGCTTCGCTACGCATAGGTATCACTAAGTGCTGAAGCACTAAGTGATACCGCAATGGCACCTATGAATGGTCATTTTCTTGTAGATATGCGTGATTTTAACTATATTACAAAATGCAATTTTAAATCGTAATGGAAATGGTGGTTGGATAATGAAGGTACAGTTTTTGAATCCGGAAAGGCAGTATACGGCTTATCCTTTTTGGTTTTGGAATGATGCACTGGATGAAGGTGAAATCATAAGACAAATAAATGAAATGAATCATAAGGGGATTCATGGGTTTGTGTTACATTCTAGGATAGGATTACCAGAAGATATAGCCTATTTAAGTGACAAATTTTTCTATTTTGTAAAAATCGCAGTTGCAGAAGCTAAACGATTGGATATGACTGTTATCTTATATGATGAAGGAATGTATCCTTCTGGTTCAGCCAATGGTCAAGTTGTGAGGAAAAATCCAGAGTTTGCTTCTAAAGGAATCTATAGTGTCAAGGCAGATGATTTTATTGAGCTAAAGAACGGTTTTCAACAAATATTATTTAAATTTACTTTTAATAGTAGTGAGAAGAAAATAGTGCAAGCGGATTCTCAAGAGCCTTTAGAAAATGTCTATTATTTGGTACATGAAGATTCCAAAGGAACTATTCGGGGGATTCATTATGGGGAAGATGATGGAGAAGAAAATGCTCCGCTCTCTGTTGACTTATTAAATAGGGATGCAGTAAATAGCTTTATTGAACTGACGCATCAACGTTATTATGAGGAATTATCTGATTATTTTGGGTCAACGATTATCGGCTTCTTTACAGATGAACCGGATATATTAGGCAGAAATGCTCCAAAAAAGATGTTGCCATTTAACGAAAGTTTATTTGAACTTTTAAAAGAGGGAGGATTTTCTTTAGAAGAAATTGCTTTGACTACTTTAGAAAGTCATACTAGTCTGCGACGTCAAAAATATAGAAAAATAGCGAAAAATCTACTAAGTGAGCATTATTATAAACCAATATCCTCTTGGTGTGACAGACATGGAATATTTCTAACTGGACATCCAGAAAATAGTGATGACATTGGCTTGCAAGAACATTTTCATATTCCAGGACAAGATACTGTTTGGCGTTGGGTTGCGCCAGAGAATGACTTAAATATAAATGGCCCGCATTCAACATTAGCAAAGTGTTCTTCAGATGCTGCTAGACATATGGGGATTGGCAGAAATGCGAATGAAGTATTTGGTTGTTGTGGTAAGGCTGGCATTCAATGGTCGTTTTCACCTAAAGATATGAAATGGTATTTGAATTGGCTCTTTATTCGTGGTGTTAATCTGATTATTCCACATGCTTTCTTTTATTCGATAAAGGGGAAAAGAAGAGATGAGCGGGCACCAGATGTAGGCATGCATAATTTATGGTGGGAGCATTATGATTTATTTACGACATTTATTAAACGTTGCAGTTATATGTTGAGTTCAAGTGTGAATCAAACTAATATTGCTGTTTTGGCAGAGTCTGATTTCTTACCACACGAGGGGATTGACCAGCTATATGAGCAGCAAATCGAATTTAATTATTTGTTAGATGATTATTTATTTAATGGAAAAGTTAAAGTCGATGGTTGTCACTTGTTAATTGAGCAACAGTCCTATAATACTTTGCTCATACCAAAAAGTTACGGGCAAACACAAAAAGTACAAGAACTATTACAATCCTTTGAAGAAGCTGGCGGGAAAATAATTATTTTTGATGACTTTTTTGAAGAGGCAATATTAGATTCACTAAAGAACAATCATGTTTCTGGCTTAAAAATAGTGGGACAAGCTGTCGAGAATATTCGCATGTCTACAATAACTAAAGACCAAAAGAAATTTTATGCGCTTTCTAATGAAGGATTTGAAGTGATTGATTTAGAGCTAGTATTTATTAATCCAACTAATAGTTTTGAAGTATGGGATCCGTTGAAGGGAACAATTGAGGCATATCAAACGAAGGATAGTACTTCTGCTCTTAGATTAAAAGGGAATGAATTCGTTTTTATAAGTGAGACGGAAGGAAAAGGGAATCCATATTTTGAAATAGCTGAAGCGACTACAACGATAGTTCAGCCGTATGTTAAATCTTCAGATCAATTAGTTTCAGATTTTGGTTCTTGGACAATCATTGAAGGTATGGAAACTTATTCTGGTTCAGTTACTTATACTATAGATTTTTTAAATAAAGACAAACTTAAGCAAGACAAAGACTACCTATTGGATTTAGACGAAGTAAGGGAATTTGTGACGCTTTATATAAATGGCGAGGAAAGAGATACGCTCTTTTGGGCTCCTTATCAATTTGTTGTAAAGGGAGATGACTTAATAGATTCTGAGATACAACTTAAGGTAACCAATACTTTAGCGAACCGCTATGATGGAGCTAAATTGGATTCAGGCTTACTCGATCAGATTCATTTGTTTGAGATTTAATTGTATAAATATTAATCTAAAAAGCTTTTAAGAAAAGGGGTGATAAAATCGATGGATACACTGTTTAACGATTTAAAACAATTAAATGAAGAAGAAAAAAATATACTAAAAAATGGGCATAAAGATATCAATCAATCTAACTATACGACGCAAAGTGAATTTGTGATAGAAAGCTCAAAATTCCTTGAAGATGATAGTTTGATTATTACGAGAAAACATCCACGTTTTGTTGAATTTCCTTTTCATAAACATGATTATATCGAATTAAACTATGTCTATAATGGCAAAATGAAACAAAAAATCGGAAATCAGGAAATTGAATTAAAAAAGGGCCAGATGCTTTTTTTAAACCAGCATATTGAACACTCTTTAGAAGAATGTGGTGAGGATGATATTGTTATAAACTTTATTATTAATCCACCATTTTTTGATTATATTTTCCAAGAATTAGAAAAAGAAACCAAAGGTGAGTTAATCAATAAGTTTCTTTTTCAAAGTCTATTTGATCAAAATAGAGCAGGTAGTTATTTATATTTTAAAGTATCTGAAGTTCCATCTATTCAAAATTTAATGGGACAAATGATTACGGAAATGATGGATAAAGATTTATTTACTGAGATAAAAATGAAGTTCACTATGGGGTTATTATTTGTTGAATTAATGAAAAATACCCATTATTTAGAATCTTTGGAAGCTAACTACGATTATCATTTAACGAACGAAATTATTAATTATGTCAATAGTTCCTATCGCAATGCTTCTTTAAGTGAACTATCTCAGCAAGTTAATTTGGAATCATATAATTTAAGTAAATTTATTAAACGTAATTTAGGCAATACCTTTAAGGAACTTGTTCAAGAAAAACGGATGAATGAAGCAAAAAAACTATTGAAGTACGAAGATTATTCAGTGGAATCTATTGCTAATCAAATAGGCTATGAAAATATCAGTTATTTTTATCGCTTATTTAAAAAGCATCATGGTTTAACACCTCATCAATATAGAAAAAGGTCTATAAGTCAGATAGAATGATAATTTCCTTAATGGTATTAAAAGGAGTTTTATGAATACTTTTTCTCATTAATACACCAATAACAAATAAATTTATGGTTGTAAAATTATTTTAGGAGTGACACTTTGAATCGCATTTTAATTAAAATTAATAAAGACAATAAAGAAGTAGAAAACCTTCCTTTTTCAGGCACAAATGGTCAGGAAGAAGTAAGTATCAATAATCAGTATTTTGAAAAGAATAAGCGCCCTTGGTTTCCAATTATGGGTGAATTCCACTTTAGTCGCTGTAATGAAGACGAGTGGCCGAGAGAAATTGCGAAAATGAAAGCAGGAGGGGTAGATATTGTTGCCTCTTATGTCATTTGGATTCACCATGAAGAAATAAAAGATGAATGGGATTTTTCTGGACAAAGAAATCTAAGGAAATTTATCCAGTTGTGTCAAGAGGCAGGGTTATACTTCTTTTTACGGATTGGTCCATGGGCACATGGTGAAGTACGTAATGGTGGTATACCTGACTGGGTGCAACATGGTGGTTTTGAATTACGCTCAAATAATAAGGAATATTTAACCCACGTTAAAAATTATTTTGAAAAAGTTTATCAAGAGGTTGAAGGCTTATTCTATAAAGATGGGGGTCCAATAATTGGCCTTCAAATTGAAAATGAATATGGGCATGCAGGTGGCTTTAGTGGTGAAAAAGGCATTGCTCATATGAAGAAGTTGAAAGAATTGCTTGTTGAGATAGGTTATGATACGCCATTTTATACAGCAACTGCTTGGGGTGGAGGAATTAGTGTTGATGGTGACACATTACCTGTTTTTGGAGGTTATGTAGATGCGCCATGGAGTTATAGCTTGGAGGTTTTGCCAGCTAATAGTAATTTTATCTTTTCGCCAGTATTTGATGATCCTTTAATTGCCAGTGATTTTAAAAAAGAAGGGGCAAAGTTTGAAAGCTACAGTTTTGATATTGAAAAATATCCTTACCTAACGGCTGAACTTGGTGGAGGATTGCAAGTGACTCAATTAAGACGTCCACTAGTTTCAGCAAAGGACACTGAGGTACAAGCGTTGGTTAAATTGGGATCAGGAGCCAACCTCTTAGGCTACTATATGTATCATGGAGGGACAAACCCTCAAGGAAAATTGACAACTTTAGAAGAAACTCGAGCATCGGGTTCTCATACCGACGTGCCAAAAATGTCGTATGATTTTCAAGCTCCTTTAGGTGAATACGGTATTGTACATGAAAGTTTTGGTACATTACGCAAACTTCATTTATTTGTGAAAAGCTTCCAAGAAATTCTAACAAAAAGTCAGGTTCAATTTGCTAAGCAACCAGTGGTGGAACCAGAAAATACAGAGGATGTTCGCTACAGCATACGGTTCGATTATGACAGCCAAAGTGGCTTCATCTTTGTGAACAATTATCAGAGATTACGGAAAATGACCGATAAAAAGCTTCAATTTGAAGTGGAGTTAGAAAATGGAACAATTAATTTTCCATCATTAGAATTACAAGATGGCGAGATAGCTATATTACCGTTCAATCTAAAAATAGGTGAGTATCATTTAAAAAGCAGTAATGCAACTTTATTAACTGTGATCGATGATCATTGGATTTTTGTTCACCCACGTCCAGAAGATGCAAAGTTTATTTTTAGTAATCAAACACCACAAGTTCATGTGTTAAGTGATGACGAAGCTAATAATGCTTATTTATTGAATAAAGAACTCTATCTTTCGAAAGCAGATTTATGGGAAGAAAATAATCAACTGCTTGTTTCTAGTAGAGAGCAAAAAGTCAAAGTTCGTAAGTTATTAGCAGAAGGCACTGAAACAATTGATTTTGTTGCAGATAATTCTAAAGTGACATACAAGCCACTTTCGAAGAAAGAAGAAGAAGCAAGCTATAGTATTGATATTAACTATGATTTATCAACTGATAGTATGGATTTGTTATTAGATATTGATTTTATTGGGGATCGAGCAGAGTTATTTGATGAGAATGGCACATTAGTTGCGGATTGGTTTACAACTGGAAAAGAGTGGGCTGTCTCCTTGAAAACTTTAGCCTATCCAAAAGAATTGAAACTAATTGTTTTTCCAACTGAAACCGAAAGATATTTGGAGTTTGATCTCGAAGAAGGCTGTGAATTACGAGATATTAATTTGATCCCATTATTCAAAAGAAGTTTTAGTTTAGGGATGTAAGTTAAAAACGGAAGATATAGCCGAATATTTCTGACTATACATGAAAAATCTTGTATTAACGGAATCTTCAATCGTATTTTTCTGATGCCACACTGCAAAAATCTTCGCTAACTGAATTTATAGCAGCACACAAATATATGCATATCTTCCCTAGGCAAGTGCCATTGTCTTGGAGATATGCATTTGATAGTAATAATTCAGATTATCTCCAAAGTGGAAGATAGAGTTTATCCATCAACATAAGCTAAATCCAGAGCTGACTTTTATATAAGAACATATAATATTAGTTCAATTATAATAATTAAAGCGCTTGCCAAAACTTTAATATGAACATATTTTATAATATTAATATATAGAATAACGATTGATAAAATAAGTCAGCTATATTGATTGTTAGACCAGTATTTCTTAGGAGAGACACCCATTATTTGCTTGAAAGTTTTACTAAAATAAAAGACATCTTTGTAGCCACACATTTCTGAAATTTGAGTGACGTTGAAATTTCCTTCTTTAAGTAAACTGACTGCTCGACTGATACGAATATGATTTAAGTATTCTAAAATAGTCCGTCCTTCTTCTCGTTTAAATAAAGCGCCACAATAAACTGGATTCAATTGGACAACTGAAGCAATCTTTTCAACAGTTAAAGGGTCGGAATAGTTTTTGGAGATATAGAGTTTAATATCACGGACATGACGGTTGGCTGATAAAGCGGTCTTGTTGTATACCAGTTCATAGAGTAATTCAAGAAAGAGTAGATTGGCTCTTAAAGTGTCGTGGTTTGTAGATTGTAGCCAAGAAAACTCAAGATCATTTAATAGCTCAATGACGCGGTCAGATAATGAAACAGCTGTAATTGGATCTAAATTGAGGGTTCCCTCGAAAGTTTCTAAGTCAATTGCAATAAAAATGCAGTCCTTGGAAGGGGTGGCTTGACGTGTGCTTCCAGCAGCAGAATAAACTAAATCTCCTCTTTCAGCAAAGTAAGTGACATGATTGATTTTATATTCAATAGACCCTTGGATGAGTAACGAAAAGCTATGTAGAGGAAAAACATGTTCATCTAGATGCCATCCGCCTGAGCAGTCACGATAAAAGAAATGTTGTAATTTGAAATTTAATAAATTTAACATGTTAGCCTATCCTTTCCTTTAAGACTACTTTAACATTTAATCTTTATTTTGTACATAAAATATGTGGTTATTCCATTTTTATGTTAAAGGCCATATGTTACTATTTTAGTATAGAAAGAAATTATCATACGACTTTTGAAACCGTATTCCATAGAAGGAGTGAATGCCTTGTTCAAATATGATAATAAGTTTAATCGCATCATGACAGTTGTGTTTGACTTTATAATGCTAAATGCAATTTTCCTAGTTTTATCGATTCCAATTGTTACTATCGGTGCAAATGTATCCGCTTTATACTCAGTATCTTTTCAATTTATAAATAAAAATGAAAGCTCTTTATTCAAGACTTATTTTAAAAGCTTTAAAGAGAATTTCAAGCAAGCCACAATTGCTTGGTGTACTATTTTAGCCATCTTTTTAATATTATTTGGGAATTTAAAACTTTTAGGCCAAGGAATAAGCATGAATCCGATTATTACGATTTTGACTATTCTCTTTTTGCTTGTGATGTACATCGTTTGTTTATATATCTTTCCACTAATTAGTAAATTTGAAAATACCTTGTATGTCCACTTAAAAAATGTCTTGTTGTTGTCTATCGGTTATTTGCCACACACGATTCTACTTTTATTAGTCAATCTAGGTCCATTGTATGCAGTATATAAATGGTTGGGTACACATTATTCGTTATTTATTTATGGATATTTTTTTATTGGGATTGTCTTAGTAACTGTAGTTAATGCATTTATCTTTAAACAAATATTCAATAAAATGTTGAAGTCTAAGCAAATATTGACGTGAAAGTAATCCAGCGAAAATTTTATTGTAAAGGGTGATAGAAGTTGAAGGAAAATAAGTTTAGAAAAAATGCAAAAGTAGGATTAGGCTCTAATGTTTCATGGAGTGTAGCCTTGAAGAGGGATTGGCAATTATATGCCTTATTAATTATTCCTTTTATTATTGTCTTTATTTTTAGTTATGCAAGTTATCCGGGACTAAGAATGGCTTTTATGGATTTTAACCCGATTAGAGGATTTGCGAATAGTGAGTGGGTAGGGTTTGATAATTTCAGGAAAATTTTTAATGATGCTGACTTTATCCGAGCTTTGCGTAACTCAATCGTCTTTAATGTGCTTGATCTAGCACTAGGTGCTTTTGTGCCAATTGCATTGGCTTTAATGTTAAATGAATTAAGATTAAAACGATTTAAAAGAGTCAGTCAAACGGTCTTATATTTACCTCATTTTCTATCGTGGGCAGTTGTAGGTAGTATTGCTTATATATTATTTAAGCCAAGTACAGGATTGATTAATATTATTTTGATGAATACTGGGATTATTGAGAAGGGAATTCCATTCTTAAATGAAGCGGGTCATTGGGCAGTTACTTATATATTAATAGGTGTTTGGCAGTCGATGGGTTGGGGGACGATTATTTATCTTGCTGCAATGACAAGTATTAGTCCGGAATTATATGAAGCAGCTATGATTGATGGAGCTACTCGTTGGCAACGTATCCGTCATGTAACATTACCAGGAATTCGTGGGACGATTGTAACTTTATTAATTATGAACCTAGGCCGTGTGATGGGAAGTAACTTAGAAAGATTAACTGCTTTTGGTAATTCACAAGTTAGAGAATACCAATATCAATTAGCGGTTTATATATTTGAAAAAGGACTCGGCAACGCTAAATTTAGTGAAGCTACCGCAGTGGGCTTATTTCAATCCTTAGTAGGTTTAGCTTTAGTCTTACTATCTGACCGCTTTGCTAAGAAACTTGGAGAGGATGGATTACTATAATGGCTTCGAATGCACTTAGAAGATCAAAGAAAAGTAATGGAAGTTCTAATGCAATGTCAAGAATTGAGTGGATTGATATTGTCATAGCAATCATTATTTTTATACTTTGCTTGACCTGTATTTTACCATTTATCCACACGGCAGCTAAATCTATTTCATCCAATACGGAAGTTTTAGCTAGAAATGTGTTTCTATGGCCAAAAGATATTAACTTTGATGCTTATATTTCAATTTTTAAAGATGGATCTATGGTTTATTCAATGATATATAGTGCCATTGTGACTTTAGTATCCACAGGACTTGGTATGCTAATTACGATTTGTACAGCATATCCATTGTCTAAAAAGAGACTAAAAGGTAGAAAATTCTTAACATTTATCTTTATGTTCCCGATGTACTTTTCAGCGGGTCTTATTCCACAATATATGTTATATCAACAACTTGGTATTTTGAACACTGTATGGGTTTTGATTTTACCAATCATTTATTCCGCCTATAACATGTTAATTATGAAAACTTATTTTCAAGCGAATTTACCAGACAGTTTGGAAGAATCTGCCGTACTAGATGGTGCATCAAACTTTCAAATATTGCTTCAAATTGCCTTGCCTCTTTCAAAACCAATTCTAGCTACCTTATCTCTGTTTTATGCAGTGGGTAGATGGAACTCTTACGCTGATAATATGTACTTTATCCGTGAAGAGAATTTAAAAATGATTCAGTATAAATTATATCAAATGGTTGCATCGGCAACTGAAGCGCAAACGGTGTCTTTATCAGAAGCGGCAGCAGTTGTAAGTACACCAGAAGTTTTACAAGCTGCGGCTGTAATGTTTGTGACAATTCCAATTATTATCGTTTATCCATTTATTCAAAAATATTTTGTCAAAGGCGTTATGATAGGTGCCGTTAAAGGATAGAATAAATGGAATTCATTAGTGTATAAGACTAACTGTTATTAAAGGAGGGTGATTAAAAGCATCAAGATTGTTTAACTAGTGTAGGTCGGAAATATTTAAAAATGGAGGAAAAAATATGAAAAAGTCTTTAAAAAGTCTATTAGTTGCTAGCAGTAGTATGTTAGTGCTTAGCATTTTTTCAGGTCTTGCTACAGTAAATACAGTAGAAGGATCTGAAGCACAACCTTTTGATGAACAAGTGACACTACAAGTTCCAGTTTATGACCGTGGTGTTGAAGGTGTACCAGATGTAAGTGATAATTATTGGACTCAATATGTTCAAGAAAACTTTGGGGATCCTAATAATATTATTGTCGAATATATTCCAATTACACGTTCAGACGTTATGACTGACTATGCTTTGTTAGCTTCAGCACAAGAGTTACCAACTATTTTAATGGAATATGATTATCCAAAAACTTCTCAATGGGCAAATGAAGGTTACTTAGCAACTTTTGATATGGAAGAGTTTAAAGCGGTTGCTCCTAATTATTTTGCACAAATGGACGAAGCAGGACTTACAGATTATTCTGTGATGAATGGTGAAACGTATTTTGTTTTAGGTAACAGACCAAACTGGGCAAATGGATTTGGATTCCAACAATTTTACCGTAAAGATTGGTTAAAAGAAGTAGGCTATGATGAATATCCAGCAACTTATGCAGATTGGCAAGATGCTATGGTTAAAATTCAAGAAGCTGGTTTAAGTGATCACCCTGGGGGAGGAACAATGATTCCAAGTCAAGGGGCTGATTTACCTTGGGGCTTCATGGATTTCCCAATTAATGAAGAAGATTGGGCAAGTCATATTTCTGCTGTTATTCCATCTTTAGGTATGGAAGCAAATAAAGAATTACTAAGACGTGAAAATACAAACTATAATTTAGGTATTACTGATCCAGAATACTACTTAACTGATACTGCTACTGCACAAGCAAAATTTGCAAATGGGGAAACTTTTGTTTTTGGTTCATATATGTCAACCAATATGGATTGGCTAAATTCATTCTATGAAGCAAATCCAGATGCAGAGTTAGGTGTTGTGCCACCTGCAGAAAATGATGAAGAAGCTGGCACAACTGCTGTCTTTATGGCGGATAATCCATTTGGTAATATTGTTGGGTTCTCATCAATGGCATCTGAGGATGAAATTAGAGCTGCTTGGATGTACTTAGATTGGATGGCAGATGAAGAGAATCTGTTCACTATGCAGTGGGGATTTGAAGATGAGCATTATACAATCAATGAGGAAACTGGATTGCCTGAAACTATTGTTGGCTATGAAGGGGATAAGACTACAGGCTATAATAACAATAGTGACTATTGGAGTGTAGTAACGGCTTCTCGTGTAGTTGGTGACTTAGAGCAACAAATTAATGCAATTACTCCAAAAGGATTGCCACAAGATTTTACGGCTGAAGTTTTAGAACAAACAGAACGTAAGATTGAGTTAGGACAGGAAGGTTATGCAGTAAACTTCCCAATCTTTACTGTGCCAATTGAGGCTGAATCAGAGTATACAGGTACATTATCAGAAACTTATAAGGAACTTCGTGATACGATTGTAATGGCAGATCCAAGTGAATTTGATACTTTATATGACGAATATGCACAACGCTATGCAGATGCTGGATATGCAGAAATCGTTGAAGAACGTCGTCAAGCTTATAATGATGGTAATTCAACTAAATTACTTAATATCGAATAATCGCTGACTTTTTAGAAAAATTTGACCACTATGTCAGATTCATTGATGACGTAGTGGTTTTTTATATTGGATGGATAGAATATATGGAGGAAACGATGATTACAATAGAAGCAAATGCTGAAGTTCTGATCACAAAAATTAATAAAATAGCTGAACGCACAATTTTGATGGATTTGACCTGGGATTGGCCGACAGGTGTAGCTTATTATGGGATTTGTCGTGCTTACGAAGTTACGGGTGATGAAAACCTATTAGAATTAGTTAAAACAAGGGTAGATGAACTCATCGATTTGGGCTTGCATTCAGAATGGACGGTTAATCGATGTGCAATGGGTCATTGCTTAATCACCTTATATGAAGCAACCGCTGACCAGAAGTATTGGGATTTAGTAATGAGTAAAATTGATTATCTACAAAATAAAGCCTTGCGTTTTGGTGATGGTGTATTGCAACATACCGTTTCTTCAAAAAACGATTTTCCTGAACAAGCTTGGGCAGATACACTTTTTATGGCAGCCTTTTTTATGTTACGCGTAGGAGTCATCAATAAAGACGAAGCACTAATCAATGATGCTTTAAATCAATATTATTGGCATATTAAATATTTACAAAATAGAGAGAATGGTTTATTTTATCATGGTTATGATCATACTATAAAAAGTAATTTATCAGGCTTCTTTTGGGGGCGTGCCAATGCATGGGCAGCTTATACGATGTCTCAAGTAGGTGCTCGTTTACCACAAGCCTACCTTTATCCTAAATTTATGGATGTCCAAGGGTCATTGGATGAGCAATTAGCTGCTTTAAAGTTACTACAAACTGACGATGGTTTATGGCGGACTATTTTGGATGATGAAGAGTCTTATGAAGAAATTTCGGCTACAGCTGGAATTGCAGCAGCCATGGTTGTTAAAAGAAATCCCCTGCACAAAAAATATATTGAAAAAGCCGTCCATGGGATGCTAGAAAACGTCACAGATGACGGACGGGTATTAAATGTTTCTGGCGGAACTGCAGTAATGAGAGATTTAGCCGGCTACCGTGACATTTCTAAAGACTGGTTACAAGGTTGGGGACAAGGTTTGGCATTGACATTTTTTGCTGAACTACTTGTCTGCTTGGACTAAAATATTTTCATAGGATGATTAAGGATGCATAAAAATATTATTGCTAACGGCGTCCCTTGGTATGATCAACATAATCATACAGTCAATGCCCATGCTGGATGTGTCGTGAAAGAAAATGATCGGTATTATCTTTTTGGGGAGTATAAAACGAATGATGAGAATAAATTTATTGGCTTTTCTTGTTATTCATCTTCAAGTTTGACTGACTGGAGATATGAAGGGTTGGCACTCACTCCTCAAAAAGATGGTCTATTAGGGCCAAGTCGAATTGGTGAGCGAGTAAAAGTTTTGAAACATCCTAAATCTCAACGATTTATTATGCTGATGCATACCGATGATTTAGCTTATAATGATCCTGTTATTGGAATAGCAGTTAGTGATCGAATAGATGGTGAATTTACTTTTAAAGGTCATTTACTCTTTCAAGGGGAAAAACTTAGAAAATGGGATATGGGCACATTTGTGGATGCTGATGGGACAGCCTATATACTTTTTCATGAAGGAGATATTTATCAATTAAGTGATGATTATCTCTCTGTTGAGAAAAAAATTGTAACTAATATTGCATCTGGTGGAGAATCCCCAGCCATGTTTAAGTCAAATGATACATATTTTCTCTTGTTTTCTAATAAAACAAGTTGGGAAAGAAATGATAATTATTATTTAACTGCGACTTCAATAAATGGACCTTGGACATATCAGGGTTTATTTTGTCCCGAAGGAACGTTAACTTATAATTCACAGTGTTCTTTTGTGTTTGAATATGAAGCACCTAATGGAAAGAAAACTCCTATTTATATGGGCGATCGTTGGTCTTTCCCTCGGCAAGAATCTAGTGCAACACAAGTATGGCTACCGATCGAAGTGAATGATGGACAAATGGCTATAGCAAATTATATGGAGATGTGGGATATTGATTCATTTTCTGAAGTCGAGATTCAAGCAGAGCATCCACTAAATTTTGGTTCAAATGGAAAGGGTAAATCGGTAGCTATTGATTTTAGAGGTAAACAAGTTCTTGTTTATGGGAATAGCAGTAAACACGGTGGTTATGCAGAATTCAAACTATATAATTATTCAGGAAAAATGATTCATTCGTCTGTGATTGACTTTTATAGTCTTGTAGAAAATCGAGGGCTTCGATATATTTCTCCTGAAATTGAATTTAGTGAGTATTATTTAGAAATTACAGTAATGGGTACGAATGGTATTTGGTTTAAGAAGAGTGGGGAACAATTTGGTAGTGATGATTATTTTGTCGAAGTAACAGCTTATCATGTTATCACTGAGTAGTTAATTTAATAGATATCATTTAAAGTATTTATATGAGTATTGGAAAATTTGGAGGAAGAATAATGATAGATTTATATGATAAAGGTCAAGTAGTAGGGGATACTGTACATCCACAGAAAACAAGCCTTGAACAATATTTATTAGAGGGAAATCCAGAAGCGCCTTATGTCTTGGTATTTCCTGGTGGAGGCTATGATCATCTGGCGGCTCATGAAGGGAAAGATATTGCGGAGTGGTTTAATAAAAGAGGCTTGAATGCAGGGGTCTTGTATTATCAAGTAAATCCTGTAGAAATTGATAAACTATTAGTAGAAATCAATGATACACTTCTATGGTTAAAAGAAAGATATCCTAAAGTAGGAGTGATTGGTTTTTCAGCTGGAGGTCATTTAGCAGCTCTAACATCTAACAAACTAGATGTCAGCCCAGATTTTTCTATCTTAGCCTATCCAGTTATTAGTTTCGAAAGTGATATTTTGCATTTAGGTTCTCGGACTAATTTATTGGGAGAAAATCCGACTGAAGAACAAATCAAGCAATATTCAGCCAATCAATTAGTGAGTGAAAAGACACCTCTTACTTTCATTTGGTCTACAGTGGATGATGCGGCTGTACCGGCTATGAATTCTTTATTATATGTCAATCAATTAAATAAATTCAAGATACCCCATGAATTACATATGTACCAAAGTGGTCCGCATGGTTTAGGTCTTGCGACTGGGGATAAGTTTGTTAAAGATTGGTCCAAAGCTTTAGAAAAATGGTTGTTAAAAAATGAGTTAATTTCAGAAAAAAATCTTTCTACTCAATCCAAGAGAATATTTGTCATTGGGGACTCTACAGCAGCTTCCAAGTTAGGGAACGCACGTCCTGAAGCTGGTTGGGGTGAGTATTTAGCTGACTTTATCGATGATAAATTTATTGTGGAAAACCATGCGTATAATGGCCGTTCTACAAAGTCCTTCATCGAACAACAACGGTTTACAATTATTGAGAATAATTTAAAAGCAGGGGATTATTTACTTATTCAATTCGGTCATAACGATGGTAAGTTGGATGATCCAGAAAGATATGCTGAACCTTATGGTTCTTATCAAGAGAACTTAAGCTATTATATTGAAAAAACAAGAGCGATCGGTGCAATACCAATTGTACTCTCATCTGTTCCACGTCGCGTTTTTGTGAATGGACGCTTGGATGAAAAAACAATTGGCGAATATCCACATGCAGCTTTACAATTAGCTGAAAAACTAAATGTACAAACTGTCAATGCTTATGAAATCGTAGAAAACTATTTGAATGAAATTGGCGAAGAAGAATCTGTGCGTATATTCTTACATCTAAGGCCTGGCGAACATGAAAATTATCCAGATGGGGTCGAAGATAATACCCATTTCAATGAATATGGTGCTCGAAAAATAGCTGGACTTCTTGCTGGTGAATTGAATAAATATTTGGATTAATTAAATGACTAAACTCCCCCTCCTAAAGTTTATCGAGAACTTTAGAGGGGAGTTTTTGTTTTGAATAGAATTTACCATTAATCTTTGTTAAGATTCGATTGATCCTAAATTCCCGTAAAATTATAGTATACAAAAAGTGGTTGAGAAATGAATCATCATTTCGCAACCGCTCTTTTTATTTGAACTGTGACGGGTCAATATCCAACGCTGCTAAGATATTTTTTTGAACTTTCGTCAAAGGCATGGTCTGCACGGTACCATCTTTTAAGCGCAATTGTTGGATTTTTTCCAGTTCCCGAATGACTTTCTTTAAGGTATAAGACTTCGTGGCCTCATGAGCTTTGATAGCCCTCATAAACACACTTCGCATAATCAAACCAAGAAAGGCGACAAACATCTTACCCTCCGTCGTCTTGGTGTAATGGGTTCGCATTCTGCGGTAGTCCATCCCATTTTTTAACTGATCAAAACTCTTTTCTATCCCATCTTTTTGGCGATAAATGACCAAGGCTTCTTCCGATGATAATGCCACATCAGTAGAAATTAAGGCAAAGTAACCCAACTTTTTGCGCAGGGAGTCAACCTTATCGTAGGCCAAACGATAACTAATCTCCTTCTTTCCTTTTTCTTCAATCTCAAAATACTTATTCAACGATGGTTTGACTTTTGTTTGCTTAACCAACGTATTCAGAGTTTCTTCTTGACGTTGAATATCGTCAAATAAGGCTTTCTCTTCTAAAACTGCCTTTTGTGGATTGTAATAAAAATGGATGTGGACTGTAGCGCCTTCGTAGCTTGTTTGAATTGTCCGACAGTACATTTCAAGGTCATTTAGGCGTTCACGGGCTGAGAACTCGGTTTTAATGACCTCGTTCAAATGGTCTTTGTAGAGTGTGTAGTTTTTAGGAATGAGACTTAACACCGTGTGTTGCTTTTGGTCAAGCAGTTCTAGGTTATGTTGGGTCATGAAACCTTGGTCGATGACAAAGCGCAGTTTATTCATCCCCATTGTTTCCGTCAGTGCCATCATAAACGGTGAGTAAGATTTATCCACAATGCTTCCGGGATAAATCGAGTAATAGAGCGGCAATCGGGAGGTCTCACCCAAAAACAAGCCGAAATTAATCTGCGGTAAATTCTCTTTGTCGCGATTATACCCCCGCTCAACATAAGAGATGCCGTCACTATTCGATGAAATGGAGGTGACATCATAGGCAATGTACTCTTCTTCATGCGCTTTTTTGACCCATTCTTGGAAAAAGGCGGAGCGATTCGCTTCTTTCATGTCGGCAAATAATTGACTCGTCTGTTGAGAAGAGAGTGAATGAACCTGTGGGTGAGCGACATTTTCCGCCCAATCGGAATAATCCATCATTACATTACCGTGAGCCATCATGTAAGCTGCAATACTCAATAAGGTTTCATGGTTGTCGGAAAAGCTGTGTGCTAATGTATTCGTTAATCCAATGGATTGTGCCAATACAAGAAATACGCTGAAATACCCCTGCGATAGAACTGATTCAGGACGGTCTTGTCGTTCTTCGGGGAACAAGTCGTAATAATTCCGATTAGGAATCAGCTTCCCGGTCGCTTCATCTAGCTTTCCGATACTCTTTTCATCGGAAGTCGGCTTTCCGTTGGTATTGCGATAACTGCGAACAGTGTAATAAACATATTTTGTCCCTTTCGGTCCTTTTTTGTAAGTAATCCGTTTGTCAGGCATGTCAACCAATGTTTGTTTTTTCATAATCCCACCTCACTCTCCAGCATACTATTATTATAGTATACAAAGAATGAAAAACCAAGCATTTAGAACGAAATGTTTCGACTAAATGCTTGATATGAAAAGGTTTAGGTTGAAAGTATACTATAAAAACACCGGAGTTTAGGATTTAATGTTCGCCACGGTTATGAATATGATATGACCTTAATGGATGGCGAACCTGTTTACTTACGTACAAGTGAACAATATAAAGAAGCTATCCGTGCCATGCATGAAGCATATGCTGAAGGCTTGATTGATCCAGAGATATTTACTCAGGATACATCTATGGCTGAGGCGAAGAGACAAGATACATCTGCGGCTCGCGTTGGGGTATCGGTTGGTTGGACTCCAGACGCTTTATTCGGTCAAAACTCTGATCAATATGTAGCGCTGCCAGCATTGGAAGGTCCTGATGGAAATCGTTATGTTATTTCAGACCCAGATCACTTAAACTACAACCGTAATGAATTCTTAATTTTAAATACAACTGAAAATCCTGAGTTATTATTACAATGGTTAGATACTTGGTATACTGAAGATGCAAGTATTCAAAACTTCTATGGATCATTTGGCATTGGGACAGAGAAAAAAGACGATGGCACTTATAAAGTACTACCTCCAGTAGGTGGTGAAACAGCTGATATTTCGGCTTGGGTCAACTCTTTACGTGACTTTGGACCAAAATTCATTCATGATGGATTTAATGACCGTGTTGAGATTGATACCACTGAAGGTGATGGGCTAAAACTTGAGTTGGATAAGGAATTAGCTCAATATGCACTACCAGCCTTCCCACGTGTAAGTTATACAATCGAAGAAACTTCTCGCTTAACAACACTTTATACCGACATTAGTTCATATGCTGCCCAAATGGGAACTAAGTGGGTTGTTGAAGGTGGCGTGGATGAAGAGTGGGATACTTATATTAACCAATTAAACCAAATGGGATTAGAAGAATTTAACACCATTATGAACGACGCTTATACACGCTATAACGAAAGTATCAATTAAGAAAAAAGTTTAGTTTAAAAAGAGAGGAAGATATACATGAGACGTTGGTTGAACTTAGATAGCCCGATTATAAAATTTTTGTCACATTTATTTGATTGGGTTTCTTTAAATCTGTTATTTATACTTGTATGTCTTCCTGTTATTACGATTCCGTCAGCCTGGGGAGCACTTTTAGCTGTAAACTATGAACAGTATTTTCATCCTGATTTACCACTTCATAAACGATTCCTGAACTACGTCAAGCAACACTTTAAGTTAACCCTTAAATTGACGTTAGTGGAATTGATAATTTTAGCAGTTTTAGTGGTGCTCCCTAGTTTATTAAAAATCGACATATTCATTATTTTTCAGGTCATTGAGATTTTCTTGCTAGCTATTTTGTTGACCTATTTCTATATTTTAATCAGCCAATTCGAAATGTCGGTCAAAGACGTTTTATCTAATTCTTTATTTTTGTTTATTAATTATCCAGTCCAAACAGTCTTCTTGATCATAATAAATACCTTCGTTCTTTTCCTAAGTACCACCACATATATCGGGATGATTGTTGCTATTTATCTTTTTAGCTTTGTCGGCTTTGTTGCTCTAGCTAAAATAAATGCCTTTTTCTTGCGCTTTGTTTTAAACAAAGTCGAGTTAAAAAAGGAGTCGTTTTAAGTTTTTTAGAAAACAATTAAAATAAATGAGAAAAAAGCTTGCTTTATTAAAAATAAAGTAGTATATTTTAATCATATTAAAATGAGTAAGCGAGGAAAAATCCATGTCATCGGTACAAACACAAACTAAATTAACAACAATTATTATTATTATTTAGATGGACTTGATTCTGTAAAGATTTTGATACAGAGTGAAGTCCTATTCGTGTTTGTATGATGAATGGGACCTCACTTAAGGGGCTACCTATTCATATACGAATAGGTAGCCCCTTTTGTTTTAATAATTATAAAGATAAAAATTTAGGAGGAAAATACAATGAATTTCAAAAAATTAGGTTTAGGTTTAGTGGCGGGGGCTCTTTTATGGTCAAATAGCGGGGCAGTTTTAGCTCAAGAAACAGTTTTATTAGGTGGAAATTTCGAATTATCTGGCCAGTATGCCGCATACGGAACGCCGATGCGTGAAGGTTTTGACTTAGCGATTAAGCATATGAATGAAGCAGGTGGCTTATTAGATGGTCAAACAGTGGAAGGCGTCACTTATGACAATACGTCTGATATGACCGAATCATCTGCTGTTACAACCCGTTTAGCTAATGAAGGTGTTGTCGGTGTGGTTGGACCTGCAACTACAGGAGATGTTTTAGCACAAGTACCTGCATTACAAGATAACCAGCTACCTGGTGTCGTACCAGCTGCTACTGGTGACGGCTTAACTTTAGATGATAAAGGTGAATTATTAGAGTATTTATTTAGAGTATGTTTTGAAGATAGTTACCAAGGTTATGTAGGAGCTAACTATATGTATGAAAATCTAGGCGTTACACAAGTAGCAGTAGTCTATGATCAAACTTTAGACTATTCCGTTGGACTACACGATGCTTTTGTTGAGCAATTTACAGCTTTAGGTGGAACGGTTGTGACGGAAGAAACCTTAGTAACAGGCGACACAGACTTCTCATCTGTTTTAACCAACCTATTAACGCAAGACGTTGAAGCATTATATGTACCTGTTTACTATACAGAGGCAGGATTATTTATTAAACAAGCACGTGAATTTGGTTTAGATGTGCCCGTTGTTGGAGCTGACGGTTTCCATAACGATACTTTAGTAGAATTAGCAGGAAATGAAAATGCAACAGATGTATATTATACTTCTCACTTCTCATTACTATCTGAAAATGAGAAAACAGTTGAATTCGTAACGGCCTTCGAAGAAGAATATGGCAAACAACCAGATACTTTCTCAGCTTTAGCTTATGATGCGACACAATTATTGATGAATGCCATCAACGAAGCTGGCACTACCGATCGTGCGGCTGTACGTGATGCAATCGCTGCAACAACTGACTTTGACGGCGTAACAGGTACCTTCTCAATGGACGAAAACAACAACCCAGTTAAATCGGTTGTCGTTATCGGACTTGAAAACGGCGAAGAAACGTCAGTCGTAGATGTAGCCGCAGAATAATATTTTTGACCCAAGCTGCCAACTCTTTACGAAGAGCTGGTGGCTTTTTTGAATAAATATCACTGCTGGGGTTGGATTAGACGAGTGGGCAGGGGGGAGTTGTCTGATTGGGATTGGATCAGACGAAAATGCGATGTGGAACCGTCAGATTGGGGTTGGATCAGACGAAAAGATGAGGTCAGATCGTCCGATTGAGCTTGGATCAGACGAAAAGGTGATGTGGAAACGTCAGATTGGGGCTGGATCAGACGAAAAGATGAGGTCAGATCGTCCGATCGAGCTTGGATCAGACGAAAAGACGGGTTGAAATCGTCCGATCGAGCTTGGAACAGACGAAAAGGCGGTGCGAAAGCGTCCGATCGAGCTTGAATCAGACGAAAAGACGGGTTGAAATCGTCTGATTGGGCTGGATCAGACGAAAAGGCAGGTTGAAATCGTCAGATTGGGGTTGGATCAGACGAAAAGATGAGGTCAGATCGTCCGATCGAGCTTGGATCAGACGAAAAGGCGGTGCGAAATCGTCAGATTGGGATTGGAACAGACGAAAAGGCGGTGCGAAATCGTCAGAGCGGGCTGGATCAGACGAAAAGGCAGGTTGAAATCGTCAGATCGAGCTTGGATCAGACGAAAAGGCGGGTTGAAATCGTCAGAGCGGGCTGGATCAGACGAAAAGGCAGGTTGAAATCGTCAGATTGAGCTTGGATCAGACGAAAAGGCGGGGCGAAAGCGTCTGATTGCGACTGGATCAGACGAATAACAAGCTCAAAGTCGTCAGATCCACCTCTCCACCAAATGTCTAAAAAACATTCTTAAACATCCCTCCACCATAGCGCTATATCTAAACCGCACTCCAACCGCATTCCCAACACTCAAATCCCCACACCCACACCCACACCCCAAAACACAAACCTCATTAAATAAATGTGAATTTGGTAAGAAAATACTTGCAATCTAATGAGAATGGGTTTATATTGGTACTATGTTAAAGACAAATAAGCGAGGTCATCCTTATGTTATCATTTTTAACACAAATAAATAATGTGGTCGTATTGGTCATCTAAGAGGACTTGATTCTGTTATTTTTTCATACAGAGCGAAGTCCTATTCGTGTTTGATTTGATGAATGGGACCTTGCATAGAGGCTTTCTATTCATTTTTGGATAGAGAGCCTTTTTTGTTTCAAACATAAAAAAAGAGAATATATTTTAGGAGGAAATGTCAATGAATTTCAAGAAAATCGGGATAAGTTTAGTTGCTAGTACAATGTTATGGTCCAGTAGTCATGTCGTCTTGGCACAAGAACCAATCCTTTTCGGTGGAAACTTTGAATTGTCTGGACCGCATGCCTCCTATGGATCGCCTGTGCGTGAAGGTTTTGATTTAGCGATTAAGCAGCTGAATGAAGCAGGTGGCTTACTGGATGGGCAATTAGTTGAAGCGATTATTTACGACAATACGTCAGACATGACGGAATCGGCAGCAGTGACGACACGCTTAGCCAATGAATCAGTCGTTGGAATTATTGGACCAACAACAACAGGTAACGTATTGGCACAAGTAAAAGCCTTAACAACAGCCGAACTGCCAGGTGTTGTTCCAGCAGCCACGGGTGATAATCTAACTTTAGATGACTCGGGATCTGTCTTAGAGTATTTATTTAGAGTATGTTTTGAAGATAGCTATCAAGGTTACGTAGGTGCCAATTATTTATACGACACATTGGGAATCAGACAAATGGCGGTAGTCTATGACCAAGCACTGGATTATTCGGTAGGTTTACGTGATGCCTTTGTTGAACAATTTACAGCCTTAGGTGGGACAATTGTAACCGAAGAAACAATGGCAACCGGTGATACAGATTTTTCATCTGTTTTAACCAACCTCTTAACGCAAAATTGAAGCCATGTACGTGCCGGTTTATTACACCGAAGGGGGATTATTTATTAAGCAAGCCCGTGAATTTGGCTTGGATATTCCCGTTATTGGAGCGGACGGCTTCCACAACGACACCTTGGTAGAGCTGGCAGGCAATGAAAATGCCAATGATATTTATTATACATCGCATTTCTCACTGCATTCTGAAAATCCGAAAACCGTTGAGTTTGTGGCGGCTTTTGAAGAGGAGTATGGCAAGCAGCCGGATACCTTTAACGCTCTAGGTTATGATGCGACGCAATTGTTAATCGCTGCGATCGAAAAGGCTGGTTCAACAGACCGTGCCGCCATCAAGGACGCCATTGCCTCAATCCAAGACTTTGACGGCGTGACGGGTTCATTCTCCATCGACGAAAACCACAATCCAATCAAATCGGTTGTGGTTATCGGTTTGGAAAACGGCGAAGAATCCTCTGTTTTTGAAGTAAAACCTGAATAAATATCACTGCTAGAAGCAAGTTGTGGTGATTCACAACTTGCTTTTAGTATCTTCACAGCTTTTTTCTTAATAAATGATATATTTAGATAAACGAATTGACGAGAAAGGACATTATATGAAACGAATCACAAAAGAAAGTCTCTTTGACCTGAAAAGCATCAACCAACTGGCGCAATGTTACTACCGTAGCTATTTTACACAAACGGAGATGAACCAAAAGAAAAATCGCTATGAAACGAGTTTACAAAGCATCGACTTAAAAACCAAGGAAATCCGCCAATGGTTTTCAAAAACGAGCACCATTCACAGCATTACGGTAGCTCCCAATTTAGGTAAATTAATATTTATCGCCAGTGAAAATTTTGAAGCTAAACCACAAATTTTTACAATTCCACTAGATGGCGGTAGCGCTGTTGCTTTGACCGATGAAAAAGAAGGCGTTAGCTCATACTATTGGATTCCTAATACCGAAATTCTCTACTATCAAACATCGGAAAAAGAAAGCAAAGAGGAAAAAGAAAAATACCCACAACCAATAAGTATTTCGCGCTTAACATACAAAGCCGATGGCGGTGGTTTCATTGATTACAACAAAAAACACCTGATCCGTAAAATAAATATCAGAGATGGTCAAGCAGACACCGTTATGACTTCAGATGAATCATTCAGCTTGAGCTATGTCCAGAAAGATGAAAATTATTTATTATTCAATTCAGCCAAAGATCCAGAAGATGAATGGGCTTATGGGCAAAAAGTTTACCGCTTTGATTTAGCGACCCAAGAAACTACTGCCTTCTTCGACGGAAAATATACGGGCTTCTATTATTTTGCAGCAGCAAACGAAGCGGAAGATGCATTAGTCTTTTATGGAAATGAATTCGACTACCAATTTGTGACTCTCACAGATATTTATTTGTATGAAGTTGAAACAGGAGAATTGAAGGCTCTGACAGCGGATTTGGATATCGAAATTGGCGATGCCTTTGTCGGTGATTTTCAGCAAAATGCCAAGGGGATTGGTGTGTTGTGGTTAGACAACGAGCGTTTTGTGTTTGATAGCTCCGAAAAAGGCCAATCGAAATTATATATAGGCCAGCGCGATGGTGACATTAACTTGCTGTTTGATCAACCGTTGCATTTAACCAGTGCTGCCCTAAATATTGCCAAAGACCAACTCACTGTAAGCTATTCAACCCCAACTGAACCGAGCGCTTTGGCGCACATCCCAATAAATACCGCTGAATTTACGCCCTTTTACCAACCCAACCAAAGTTTTATGGAGGCCCATCAAGTCGTTGATCCGGAACGTTTTTGGTACAAAGGTTATGATGACTGGGATATCCAAGGATGGTATTTAGCGCCTATTGAGGCAAAAGCGTCCCATCCTGCTATTTTGTATATTCACGGTGGTCCTCAAGTCGCTTATGGTGAAACCTTCTTCCATGAGATGCAGTGGTTAGCAGCCGAAGGTTATGGGGTTATTATGTTGAATCCTCGTGGAGGCAATTCTTATGGTCAGGAATTTGTGGCGTCGATTTTAGGCGATTATGGTAACCATGATTTTGACGACCTCATGTTAGGAGTCGATGCGGTTTTAGCCAACCACCCTGAAATTGATGCTGATCAATTGTTTGTGGCAGGTGGAAGTTATGGAGGCTTTATGACCAACTGGATTGTAACGCATACCGACCGCTTTAAAGCTGCGGTGAGCCAACGTTCGATTTCTAATTGGATTAGTTTTTATGGTGTGAGTGATATTGGGGCGTTCTTTACCGAATTCCAATTGCAAAACGATCTGACCAACTACCAACGCCTTTGGGAAATGTCGCCAATAGCACATGCGGCAAATGCCAAAACACCGATTTTATTGCTACATGGGCAAGACGATTTACGCTGCCCACAAGAGCAAGCCGAGCAAATGTATGTGGCGATGAAAAAGAATGGCGTGGAGACTAAATTGATTTTATTCCCACAATCGAGCCATGGCTTGTCGCGCAACGGTCTGCCGAATTTAAGACTGGAACGTCTGCAAGCTATTTTAGATTGGTTTAATGCACATTCAAATAAATAAAGCAGAGATATTTATTGAAAAGGAGGGTTTTATGTCAGAAGGAAAATTTCAGCCGACCGGCGAAGATGTGATTGAATTCATCGAGTCAATCGGGCACGCAAAAAAGGAACAGGACGCCTACACTTTAGTGGAAATGTTCCAAGAAGTCACCGGCCATGAGCCAAAAATGTGGTACCCTAGCATCATCGGCTTCGGCGACTACCACTATGTCTACGAATCAGGCCGCGAAGGGGATTCGGCCTTGTTAGCTTTTTCACCACGCAAGGCGAAAATCAGCTTGTACTTGGAACCCGAATTTCCAGAGCGCGAAGAAATGCTGACACGCCTGGGCAAGCACACCAGCGGAAAGTCCTGCGTCTACGTCAACAAGTTGGCTGATGTCAACCTGGACGTCCTGAAGGAAATGCTGGCCGCCTCATTACGCTACACCCTGACGAAATACCCGGAAGCAAAATAAAAAGAAAGTGTACGAATCTGAAAAGGATCCGTACACTTTCTTTATGCTTTAAATAAATATCACTGCTGGATTGAAGAGGGGGGGTGCGTAATTGGAGATGAGGCTAAAGAATACAACTCGTTTTTGTAACGAGGCTAAAGCTTTCAACTCGTCACGGCCACAAAGCTAAAATTTCAACCGACCACCCACTAATTCTCAACCAACATGGTCATCTTCTTCTCCAATTCTCCAAGCGGGACAAAGCGCGCCATGGAATCCACTCGTTTTCCGTTCTCAAACAAGATGACAACGGGAACAGTAAAAATTAAAAACTCACCTGCTAATTCGGGAATATCCTCAATGTAAGCCATCGCTGAGCGAATGGCTGGAAATCCTTTCAATAATTTTTTGACCTGTGGCTTTAACGCATGGCAAACGGAACAAGTGTGTCCCGCCACAAAAAGTAAGCTATAAGGATCTGATTGTATAAAATCTTGAACGTCCTCTATTGTCGCTAGCTGTTTATCCACCGCAATACCTCTTTAAATAAATATTTTAATCAAACTCTTCATATTCATTAGGATGTTGGCCTTCAATACGACCATCTTCCCCTTTATCCAACTGGTTAATCTGCGCAATATCATCAGCAGACAATTCAAAATCAAAAACATTTAAGTTTGCTACTTGATTTTTATACGACCCAGATTTCACAATTGGAATCACCCCATTTTGAATATTCCATCGGATTATCACATGAGAAGCATCTTTACCGTATTTTTCAGCAATCGCTTTAAGCTTTTCTTCATCCAAAACATCCAATAAATTACGCCCAAACGGACTCCAAGCTTGCGGAACAATGCCTAATTTATTATTATAATCTACCAATTCTTGATTATTAAAATAAGGATGACGTTCAATTTGGTTGACAGCCGGCGTAACACCTGTTGCATCAATAATGCGATCTAAATGTTCCGGCAAGAAATTAGATACACCGATCGAACGAATCAAACCAAATTTTTGAGCATCTACTAAGGCTTGCCAAGCTTCGACATATTGATCTTGTTTTGGAAGTGGCCAATGAATCAAATATTGATCGAAGTAGTCTAAACCGATACGGTATAAGGATTCTTGTATCCACTCAATCGCCTTATCGTATTCATGTGCTGCACCTGGCAACTTGCTAGTCACCAATATTTCTTCCCGCGGGATATCAGTTCGACGAATCGCTTCCCCCACGGCCCCTTCGTTATTGTAATTTGTTGATGTATCAATAATCCGGTAACCAACATTTAGAGCTGATAAAAAAGCATTCACTCCTCGAGCCCCATTAAGACCGACCGTTCCAAAACCAACTGCTGGCAATTGATTTCCATCATTTAAAGTAAATATCTCCATCATAAATTTTCCTTTCTTATCAAGATAATTATATTATACTCGTTTTAAAAATAAATATCTAAGAGCATGCTATAATAGAGTAACTAAAAGCAGAGATATTTATTAAAAGGAGGGGTTAAAATGTTTGGTTTATGTTCGGTCACTTTTAGTGAAAAAGCTATCGCTGAAGTGGTGGCCATTGCAAAAGAAGCGGGTTTGGAAGGTATCGAGTGGTCCGCCAAGGCCCATGTTAGGCCGAGGGAATTTGAAGAAGCACAAGCAGCATTGGAAGCGACTCAGGCAGCAGGTCTAGCAGTGGCTTCCTACGGAAGTTATTACAAAGTGGGAAGTTTTGCAGACTTTGGAGCTATTTTAGAAACCGCCACGATTTTGCAAACAGATATCATTCGAGTGTGGGCAGGGGAGAAAGGCTCACTGGAAGTTTCCGCAAAAGAACGGCAAAAAATCGTCGATGATGCGATTCGAATCGCTGAATTAGCAAAAGAAAAAAATAAAAGTATCCATTTTGAATACCATAGCCAAACGCTGACTGACACACCAGAAAGTGCGGAACAATTAATGGCAGAAGTCTCACAACCCAATGTCTTCTTATATTGGCAGCCGGCCGAAAGTTTGACCGTCGAAGAACGGATTGCGAGTTTTCGCAAACTACTCCCAATGGTATCTACCTTACATGTTTTCCATTGGCAGGATTTCAACCATCGTTTTCCCTTAGCTGAAGGTG
Organism: Fundicoccus sp. Sow4_H7; assembly: GCF_052115865.1. Lineage (NCBI taxonomy): Bacteria > Bacillati > Bacillota > Bacilli > Lactobacillales > Aerococcaceae > Fundicoccus > Fundicoccus sp. Sow4_H7. The sequence continues at coordinate 157,867 of NZ_JBQKME010000001.1, forward strand.
CAAAAGAATGGCAAGCCTACTTAGCAATCGTCAATGAAGCTAAACAAACGCCACGTTTATTATTTGAATTTGTCCGCGACGACAATCCTGACCAGCTTACCGAAGATGTCCATACCCTAAAATCTTGGTTAAATTAAAAAAATGTAAGAAGCTCTGTTTAATTGAGAGCTTCTTACATTTTTATTTTGTTTCCCCAAAATACTGCTCATACATACTGCGAATGGCAGCTTCTTGATTCTTAATTTTAATCCCGATAAACAAACTAATTTGTGAACCACCTTGGTTGATCATCAGAATATTAACATTTTCATTCATCAGAGCAGTGGTTGCCTTATGCGCAATCCCTATGCCATCGCGCATCCCTTCGCCTACCACGACTAGAATCGCTAAGTCATCTTCTACATTCATCCATTCCGGTTGAAGTTTTTCTTCGATTTCATTTAAAATCTCCGCTAATTGACTTGGGCCTGTTAATTGACGTGTCCGAAAGACAACCGTAATATTGTCAATTCCCGTTGGGACATGCTCAATTGAAATGCGCTGTCTTTCAAAAATTTGTAGCAGACGGCTCGTATAACCCAACTGACGGTTTAAGAGATATTTACGTAAAGTGATGGAAGTAAAGCCTTCATCACTACTAATCCCAATAATCGGAAATTCTTTAACATCACTGCGTTGAACCACAATTTTCGTACCTTCAATCTCGGGATGATTGGTATCCTTGATCATAACAGGGATATTTACTTGATAGAGGGGTTCAAGGGCTTCATCGTGAAAAATGGTAAAACCGGCATAAGCCAGCTCACGCATCTCGCGATAGGTAATTTCACTGATAGGGTGCGGATTCTCCACCATTTTAGGGTGAGCCGAATAAATATAACTCAAATCGGTGAAGTTTTCATAAATATCTGCGGCCACGCCACGGGTGATAATGGCACCTGTAATATCAGAACCTCCACGCGGAAACGTTACAATATTGCCTGCTTTAGAGTAGCCGAAAAAGCCTGGGATAACTAACAGTTGATCATGGTTGCGCCACTTTCCAATCAGATCATAAGATTCATCGAGTAACTGTGCGTTTGCAGCTTCGTCGGTTACAAGAATACCAGCTTCTAAAGGAGATAGGTAGCGGGCATCGACACCCAATTGGTTGAAATACTCCGTAATCAATTGTGCATTAAAGTCTTCGCCACAGGATTTCAAAGCATCCAGAAGACGTGGGTAATTATTTGAAAACGTATCAATATATTGTCGTAAAGTTTGCTCTAAACGTTCAATTAAACCGAAATCCAATTTCAACTCTTGCGCCATTGAACGGTAGCGACCAATAATATCAGAAATAATCGGCTCAATATCCATTTGATTTTTATGCGCAATCGCCAGATCAATCAAGCGATCGGTGACCTTGTAGTCATCTTCACTTCGTTTACCCGGGGCGCTCACGACCACATAACGAATCTTGGGATCATGTTGAATAATATTGCCCACTTTGACCAACTGTTGTGCAGAACTCAAAGAACTTCCGCCAAATTTTGCTACTTTCATCTCCAACACCTCTAAAAATAAATTCATGGTTAATCATAGCTTATTTGTTGGCAAAAAGGTAGTCTTTATTCACCTAAAGACCAGTTAATTCCCTCAAACAATGGAATCCCCTCATATTGAATGCCGTAAACAAATGGACGATTCACAATCATTTCAATCGGATCTTCTTCAATCGGTGCTGAGGTAGTCTCGATATCCATTTCAGTGACGGCTGCAGCTTCTGTTCCGTTTTCATCTAATTTAAATATAATGGACTGCAATATTTTGCTAATTGCTAGCTCTTCATCATCATGAGTTGAAAACTGTGTCTCACCTAAAGAATCCGTAAAGTTCTCTAAACCAAGGAGGGCAAGTGTCTCGGTTAAATCAAATGAAGCTCGCATGCTCCATTTAGGCAAGGACAACTCAACTTTTGCTTCCGTCCAATCCGCTGCACTAGCCGCTTCTTGATAGAACGCCCACATCTCCTCATTTGTCGCCGCTTCCTCCGGTAAAACCACCAACAACTCAGCCCCATTCACATACGGCAATTTTACCGCCTGAAATGCCTCTGTCTCCAAATAAGCAAAATACTCCGACTGGAACATCATATCCACCATCGTTTCTTTTTCAACCTCATAATAAATATCACTGCTAGTCGCATCTTCAGAGAAAGTATCGACCCAATTGGATTTAAAGTAAAGCAAATTCATAAGTATTAATTGTAAGTTTTCATTAGTCGTTAATTCAGCAATCCGATCTTCAGTAAAATAAGGATCAATCAAATGATTGGTAAAATCAGCTATTTCTGTATTTAATTGCTCATAACTGGCTTCATTTTGGAAATCTACAGCTTCTACTTTTCCTTGAAGTTGTTCGACAGCTTTGATAAAGTCTTGATGCCAATCTTGATCTTCTGGTCCTAATACCACTTGCATCGTATTGAAAGGCATTTCTTCTTGCGTAGTCACATTGTCTAAAAAATCACTTAATTGCGAATAATAATCTTCTGCTTCATAGCCTGGGTAAACAAGAAGTTCCGTCAATTGCGACTTTTCATCTTCCGTTAAACCAGCTTCCAATACTGCTAAAGTTAAATAATAGGAAAAAGGTGAATAAACGATATTCTCATTATTTCCTGTATTGAAATTTTCTCTTAAGGTTTCCGTAAAAGACTGCGCTTGCTCTGCTAAATCATTTGTGAATGTTTCTTCTGCTTGTATCGTCGGGATCGTTGATGCAAGTGTGATGGCAGCAACAGCGAATCGGATTATCCATTTTTTAATCATAAGAATCTCCTTTATGAATCATTTATTAAAGCCAGTATAACACGTTTAAGTAATCGCTTTAATTAAAAACACCGATTGTCATCAGGATGATATAAATGTAAAAAAACTAAACTTGATGATCACCATCAAGTTTAGTTCAATAGATAATTATGCAACCCCACGGCGCTTAGCTTCCTTAATCGCTTTCAATGCTCGACGACGCGTTTTGATATTCGGACTTTTCAGTTGACGATAAGCCCGCGATTTAGTTTGTTTGTTTGTCATAATAAATATCCCCTTCGTTGAATAGTAATCATTACTGTTTGTATTGTATACCCTGTAGGAAATCATGTCAATAATTTTTAATTGTAGGAAGATTGAGTTTAGTCATTGCTTTGTTAAGTGGCAGATTCTGCTTTCATTTGTGCCACTTATATGACAATTCCAGACAATTATCTATACTAGTGGGGCAGTGCCAAATCGTCCACCATTCAGTCATCACCACTTAGCGCATAAGGGACTACACAACTTATTAAGTTTACAAGATTTTTGGACTTGACTATGCTGATTTCATCCGAACGGTTGGTCCGCGCTCGTTTGAAAAGCATGTTTCATCCGAGCGGTTAGCTCGCGCTCGTTTGAAATGGTGGTTTCATCCGAGCGGTCAGTTCGCGCTCGTTTGAAATGGCAGTTTCATCCGAGCGGTTAGTTCGCGCTCGTTTGAAATGGTGGTTTCATCCGAGCGGTCAGTTCGCGCTCGTTTGAAATGGTGGTTTCATCCGAGCGGTCAGTTCGCGCTCGTTTGAAATGGTGGTTTCATCCGAGCGGTTAGTTCGCGCTCGTTTGAAATGGTGGTTTCATCCGAGCGGCTGGTCCGCGCTCGTTTGAAAAGCATGTTTCATCCGAGCGGCTGGTCTGCGCTCGTTTGAAATGGCAGTTTCATCCGAGCGGTTGGTTCGCGCTCGTTTGAAAAGCAAGTTTCATCCGAGCGGTCAGTTCGCGCTCGTTTGAAAAGCAAGTTTCATCCGAGCGGCTGGTTCGCGCTCGTTTGAAAAGTATGTTTCATCCGAGCGGTTGGTTTGTGCTCGTTTGAAAAGCTGATACTAAGTCCATATAACTCAGATTATAAGCCATGAAGAGTCATTCCCTGGCACATCCTCTGAGTTATATGCCATGAAGAGTCATTCCCTGGCACATCCTCTGAGTTATATGCCATGAAGAGCCATTCCCTGGCACATCCTTTGAGATATATGCCATGAAGAGTCATTCCCTGGCACATCCTCTGAGTTATATGCCATGAAGAGCCATTCCCTAGCACATCCTTTGAGATATATGCCATGAAGAGCTATTCCCTGGCACATCCTCTGAGATATATGCCGATAAGGGCGATCATTCGGCACATAACTCAGATTATATGCTCAATAAGTTCACCATTCGGCACATAACTCAGATTATATGCTCAATAAGTTCACCATTCGGCACATAACTCAGATTATATGCTCAATAAGTTCACCATTCGGCATATAACTTAGATTATATGCTTAATGAGCACTCCATTCGGCCACGGATATACCTTTCTTGGCCATTCCCACCCAATTCCGGCCAGCAATCCTCCTTCCATAACCACTCCCACCACCTCCATCCGATTTACAGCAGTGATATTTATTTAAAAGGTCTTTTACTAGAATTATTGGTATACTAGGTTAGAATATATATAGGATGATTTTATGGAAAGAGGGATTGAATGAGATTAGCAGTGCATGATTTGGTGACTTTGAATCACGGGGAGACGGTTGAGGAAGGTTACGAGCGCACGAAGCGTTTTGTGAATGAGATTGAGCAGTTAAATTTCCATCGTTATTGGTTTGCGGAACACCATAACTCGAATGATAATGCTAGTTCATCGCCAGAATTAATGGTGGCTTATATGTCGGCAATTACCAACAAATTGCGTTTGGGGACAGGTGGAACGATGATTATGCATTATTCGCCGTTGAAGATCGCGGAAAACTTCAAGACCTTAACGACTTTAGCCCCTGGTCGGGTGGACTTAGGGCTAGGTAGGGCGCCGGGGAGCGGTCACCACGAAATTATTGCTCTGGCGCAAGGGAAACCGGATGCTTTTTCAGATATGTATGATAAAATCGAAGTTATTTTGGATTACTTGAAAGATGAGCGGGCCGCTGGATTTTATGGCAATACACAGGCTGTACCTTTTGGGACTCAAACGTTACCTGAGCCTTGGATGTTAGGTTCGTCTGGGCAATCTGCGACCAAGGCAGCTGAAATGGGATTGGGTTATAGCTTTGCAAAATTCTTTGGTTTGAAAACAGAGCCAGAAGTTTTCCAGGCTTACCGCCAGCAATTTACCGCTAGCAAATTTTTTGAAAAGCCGCAAGTGATGGTAAGTTATATGATTATTGTGGCGGATACCGAAGAAGAGGCGAATTACTATGCGAAGCCGCTGGAACTATCTCGCATCGCCTTAAATAAAGGTCAAATGATTGCCAATATGGATCCAGAAGAAGTCAAAGATTTTACATTTTCAGCTTCCGATGAGGCTTATCTTCAAGGATACTATCAAAATCGCTTTATTATTAAAGGAACGCCAACTCAAGTCGAAGCTGTTTTAGAAGATGAAATCAACACGCTAGGGATTGACGAAGTGATGGTATACGCGCCAATTTTCGATGAAAAAGCCCGTGTGAATTCTTACCGTCATCTAGCAAAAATGTTTGGTAAAATTTAAGAATGAGGGATTTTTATGTCAAATAAATATCACGCTTTATTACATGCACCTGCTTTTCCCAATGGCGTGCAATTAGACTCACGTTTTGTCATGTCACCGATGGTGGTTGATGGGTCTTCTTATGAGGGTGATGTTCAAGACGATGACATTCGCTTTTTTGAACGTCGTGCCCAAACAGCTGCCATGCTCATTACGGGAGCAGCAACCGTTGGACCATTTGGTAATGCCTTCGGTTATGGTCTAGGAAATTATCGTGATGATCAATTAGATGGCTTAAAAAAATTAGCGGCTAGCATGAAGTCCAAAGGTGCCAAAGCTCTAATGCAATTATTTCATCCAGGACGCCAAGCGGCCTACACCTATAAAGATGAAAAAGTGGCCTACGGTCCCAGTGATCAAGAATTTCCATTTTTAGACTATCCTGTAACCGGAATGTCTAGCCAACAAGTGGAAGCTTTGATTAAAGACTTTGGTCAGGCAACCCGTCGTGCCATTGATGCGGGCTTTGATGGCGTTGAAATCCATGGCGCCAACCATTACTTGTTACAACAATTTTTCTCTGCCTACTCAAACCATCGCGACGATGCTTGGGGTGGCGACTTAGACCGCCGTATGGCTTTACCTTTGGCGGTGTTACGTGAGGTAAAAGTAGCTGCTCAAGAAAAAGCTGCAGATGGCTTTATTATCGGTTACCGAATTAGCCCAGAGGAAATTCATGGTGACAATATCGGTTACCGCTTAGATGAAATGTTGGTTTTAGTTGAAGCCTTGCTTAATGAAGGACTTGACTATATCCATACTTCCCAGTGGGGTGAAAAAGGCTATAGCAATAAGGCTCAACAAGGCCAATATGAGGACCAAGCTATCAATCAAGTGATTCGTGAAAAAATCAATGGTCGCGCCTTGTTAATTGGGGCCGGTGACGTCACAAGTCCCGATAAGGCCTTAGAAGCTTTAGACTATGTTGATTTGGTGGCCTTGGCTTCGGCAGCCATTGTCGAACCAGACTTTTCAGCTAAAATTAAAGCGGATCAAGCGGACACTATTTCGCTAGATATTACGGGTCGCCTCGATGACCTTGCTTTACCCAAAGAATTTTACCGCATGGCCAATACCTTAAGCCGTAGTGGTTCGATTCCTCAAACCACCCTCGAACAACTCAAAAATAAATAACGCTGCTGACTCGGTTCAACTTGAACCGAGTTCTTTAACCGATAAAGGAGGAGTCATGGAAAAAGAATATAGACACAACTTAGAACAATTAAATAAAACGCAGATTTTACGAAAGTTATTTACTTCGACCTTGACCTTGAGTGCTTTTACCTTTGGCGGAGGCTACGTCATTGTTACTTTAATGAAGAAAACTTTTGTGGACGAACTGGGCTGGATTGAAGATGAGGAAATGCTTGATTTGGTTGCGATTGCTCAGTCAGCCCCTGGCGCCATTGCTGTTAATGGGGCGATTGTTATTGGCTACAAATTAGCTGGTTTAATTGGTGTCCTGGTTGCGATTATTGCTACCATTATTCCTCCTTTTGCCATTATTTCATTGATTTCAGTCTTTTATGAAGCTTTCCGTTCTAATACCTGGATTGCCTTGATGCTGGAAGGGATGCAAGCAGGAGTGGGAGCCGTTATTGCTTCGGTAGTGATTCAAATGGCGATGCAAGTTTTTGATTCGAAAAACCGTATTATGATTGCGGTCATGTTTCTAGCTTTTATTGCCAATTATTTCTTCAAGGTCAATGTGATAATTATTATCGGCATGTCAGCCGCCTTGGGCTTATTGCTTTATTATATTGATAGGCGTAAAGGAGGGCGAACAAAGTCATGATCTACTGGCAGTTATTTATTAGTTTTTTGAAGATTGGGGCTTTTAGTTTTGGTGGCGGTTATGCGGCCATGCCGCTGATTCAAGCGGAAGTGGTGGAGACTTATCATTGGATGACCATGCAAGAATTTACAGATTTGATTACAATTTCACAGATGACTCCGGGGCCGATTGCGATTAATTCCGCAACTTTTGTAGGGACTCAAGTTGCGGGCGTTATAGGAGCAGTGGTTGCGACAATTGGGTCGGTGTTGCCGTCGGCAATTCTTGTGACGCTTATTGCTTATTTGTATAATCGTTATAAAAATATTTTGGTCTTACAATATGTCCTGAATGCCTTGCGTCCTGCGGTAGTGGCGATGATTGCGACCGCTGGTGTTAGTATTTTGGTGACAGCCTTTTGGGGAAATGAAGTCATGGGAATTGCTACGACCAACATTTTGATGGTATTTATTTTTATGATTTGTTTGTTTTTATTAATGAAGACAAAGATGGATCCCATTGTCGTGATGATTTTGGCTGGTGTACTGAATTTAATAACGGGATTATTCTAAGCAGACCTTTTGAAGGTCTGTTTTTTACTTCCTTTACCTTCAGTTAATCTTTAGCTATTATATTTATTAAAAGAGGTGATTCGATGAATAATATTTTGGTGGTGGATGACAATATTCATACACAAGCATTAATGATGGCGATTTTAGAGGCTGAACAATTTAGTGTAACGGTGGCTAACGATGGACAAGAGGCCTTAGATATTTTGGAATCGCGTCATATTGATTTGGCAGTGGTTGATATTATGATGCCGAATATGGATGGCTATGAATTAACAAAAATTTTACGTGAAGCCAATAATGATTTACCGATTTTAATGATTTCGGCTAAACAGTTGCCAGCGGATAAGAAGCAAGGTTTTTTAGTGGGAATTGATGATTATATAACCAAGCCTTTTGACGAAGAAGAAATGATTTTACGTGTTCGGGCACTGCTGCGTCGTTCTAAAATTGCGTCAGACCGGCAATTAACGGTGGGTGACGTTGTGTTAGATCTAGATGCTTTTTCTGTGACTAAGGGCGAGGATGTGCAAGTCTTGCCACAGAAGGAATTTCAATTGTTATTTAAATTACTTTCTTATCCAGGCAAGATATTTACTCGAATTCAATTAATGGATGAAATTTGGGGGATGGATAGTGAAACTGGTTGGGAAACTGTGACGGTTCATATTGCCCGTTTGCGGAAGCGTTTTGAGGACTGGGACGAAATTGAAATTGAGTCTGTTCGTGGTCTCGGTTACCGTGCGGTGAAAAAATAATGACGAAAAAAGATCATAAGACTCAGGAAAATTATATTGAAAGCAAAATTCGTTCGTTTAAAAAGTGGCGCTTAAAACCAAGAATAATTTTATCAATGGTATTTACTTTGTTGGTTTTCGGTATTTTGGTTATCACCATGCTGATTGTGACGCTGTTGTTATTTATTGGGATGCACTTTGGAATTATTACGCTTTCGCATGGCCCGTCGCTCATGATTCCCATTCTGATTTTTGGGATTACAGCGATAATTACGGGGACCTTGGTTGCGACTTTGCTTTCGGGCATTCCGATTCGTCCAATTGACCGCTTAGTTAATGGGATGGATAAGTTGGCCAGTGGAGACTACCAAACACAAATTGATATGGGAAAATCAGCTATTGGTCAGCGTTTAACGACAAGTTTTAATGCTTTGGCGGATGAGTTGAATCAAACCGAAATGTTGCGGTCGGACTTTGTGAATAATATGTCGCATGAATATAAAACGCCAATGGTTTCCATCCGCGGTTTTGCCAAATTGATTCAAAAGGGCAACTTGAGCCAAGAAAAAGAAGACGAATATTTGAATATTATTATTGCCGAAATTGACCGCCTATCCTCACTGTCAACGAATATCCTTTACCTCACAAAAGTTGAAAACCAGAAAATCCTAACGGATATCGATTATTTTAACCTATCGGAGCAAATTCGCAGCTCGATTTTGTTGCTGGAAGAAAAATGGACAAGAAAAAATTTGCATTTTGAACTGAAATTCCCTGAGGTCTTCATTCATGCCAATGAAGAAATGCTGAAGCAAGTTTGGATAAATTTGATTGACAATGCGATTAAATATTCGCCTGAAGGTCAAAGGGTCGATATTTATGTGGTTGAAAATCAAGCATCGACCATTATTGCCGTCTCAAATCAAGGCGAGACCATCGCCCAGGACAATTTCAACCGCATCTACGGCAAATTCTGGCAAGCCGACCCCTCTCGCAATAAGGAAGGCTCCGGCATCGGTCTTTCCATCGTCAAATCCATCGTCCAGCTCCATAACGGCAACATCCAGGTCGAAAGCGACAACCAATGCACCACCTTTACCGTCACCCTAAATAAATATCCCTATATTAAAGACGAGGATTAAGTTGGGGAGATGGGGTGGCTAAAGAAAACCGCAAGTTAGCTTTTTTGGATGGAGAATAGACAGTTGCGGGGCCTTAGTTCGTCAGTTTAGGCCCTAAACTGACAGTTGGCGAGCTGTTAATCGTCTATTTATGCCCTAAACTGACAGTTGGCGAGCTGTTATTCGTCTATTTATGCCCTAAACTGACAATTGGCGAGCTGTTATTCGTCTGTTTAGACCCTAAACAGACAGTTGGCGAGCTGTTAATCGTCTATTTAGACCCTAAACAGACAGTTGGCGAGCTGTTATTCGTCTGTTTAGACCCTAAACTGACAGTTGGCGAGCTGTTAGTTGTCTATTTAGGCCCTAAACTGACAGTTGGCGAGTTGTTAATCGTCTATTTAGGCCCTAAACTGACGGTTGGCGAGCTGTTAATCGTCTATTTAGGCCTTAAACTGACAGTTGCGGCGCCTTAATCCGTCTTTTTACTCAAAAATAGGCCGTTTCTCCGTCTTTCTTCAACACACCCACCCCTATGGTTTAGACTCAGTTAATATTCATATCCTACAATACTTACTGAGATGAATGACCATACTTCTCTTAATCTTTTCATTTTCTTTCCTCATTGAAAGAATGAAACCGAATAGAAGCTAACTGAACGACCAAGTGGTTAGCTTCTATTTTCTTATTGCTAAATTATTTTAGACTGGAGGCCATTGTGTGTTAAAACTGACAAAATATTTAACCAAATCAGATTTGTTTTTAGCACTTGTTTCATTATGTTTAATTATCCTTCAAGTATATTTGGATTTGCGGATACCGGACTATATGAGTGAAATCACCATGTTAGTCCAAACCGACGGCAGCCAAATGGCTGATATTTATTCGGTAGGGGGTAAAATGGTTGCGGTCGCTTTCGCTAGTTTGCTAACGGCAGTTGTCATAGCGGTCATCGCAGCGAAAATCTCGTCCAATTTTGGAGCTAATCTTCGCGAAGTGCTGTTCGATAAAGTGCAATCCTTCTCCTTAGAAGAAATCAAACGCTTTTCAACGTCAAGCTTGATCACGCGGACGACGAACGACGTGACCCAAGTGCAAATCCTAATCGTGATGGGGCTTCAACTGATGCTGAAGGCACCTATTATGGGAGGCTGGGCTATCACCAAAATTGCCGGTAAAAGCTGGCAGTGGACAGCGGCAACTGCCGTCGCAGTCGTATTCTTGATGACAGTCGTAGGGATAGCAATTTTACTCGCGACACCTAAATTCAAAAAACTACAAAAACTCACCGACCAACTCAACTCGGTCACTCGAGAAAATATCACTGGTTTACGCGTTGTGCGTGCTTATAACGCTGAAGAGTACCAGGAAAACAAATTTGAAGCTGTTAACCAAGAAATGACCCAAACGAATTTATTTACAAGCCGCGTGATGTCGTTTTTAGGGCCAACGATTCAAATGACCATGTCGGGCTTATCCTTAGCGATTTATTGGATTGGGGCTATCTTAATTAATCAAGCCGGACTTGTTGAACGGGTTGGCTTATTCTCAGACATGATCGTTTTTTCTTCCTATGCGATGCAAGTGGTCATGTCTTTCATGATGTTAATCATGATATTTATTATGGTGCCACGGGCGAATGTTTCTGCACAACGGATTTTAGAAGTGATTGATACAGAACCTGCTATTACGGACGGAACACTGACCACGGCGCCGACTGCATCAAAAGGGCAAGTGGAATTTAAAAGCGTTAGCTTTAAGTATCCGAATGCGAGCGAATATGTGATTAAAGATATTAGCTTTAAAGCCAACCAAGGGGATACAGTGGCTTTTATCGGTTCAACTGGATCGGGGAAAAGTACGCTCGTTAATTTAATCCCTCGACTTTATGAAGCAACCGAAGGGGAAGTCCTCGTTAATAACGTGAATGTGAAAGATTATACGCAAGAAGCATTGCGGAATATGCTTTCTTATGTGTCACAAAAAGCCGTTCTGTTTTCTGGAACCATCAAAGAAAATATCGCTTATGGTCAAAATGGCCGTGGGGATGTTTCTGAAAGTGATGTGGTAGAAGCGGTCTACACGGCGCAGGCCAATGATTTTGTTGAAAAATTGCCTGAAACTTATGATAGTAGGGTAGCTCAATCGGGCACCAACTTCTCAGGTGGACAGAAACAACGTTTGTCGATTGCACGTGCCATTGCGCGTCGACCAGAGATATTTATTTTCGATGATAGTTTTTCGGCTTTAGACTATAAAACAGACCGCGCGCTGCGCGAGGCCTTAGCCAAAGATTGTCCGGATGCGACGAAACTGATTGTCGCGCAACGTGTGGGGACGATTCGGGATGCAGATAAGATTATTGTGCTGGATGAAGGCCGGATTGTGGGCGATGGAACGCATGATGAGTTAATGGCGTCCAATGAGGTTTACCGTGAGATTGCCTATTCACAACTTTCAGAGGAGGAATTAGCCTAATGAGTGAAAGAACAGAAGAGCAAAAGCGTCCAGCTGGCGGTGGAATGGGACCAGGACCGGGTGGACTAGGGCGAAGCTTTGAAAAACCGAGAGATTTTAAAGGTTCGTGGCTCAAATTATTTCAATTTGTGAAAGAATATTGGGTCGCAATGGGAGTGGCCTTAGTTGGGGCCATCATTGGGACGGTTCTAACTTTGATCGGACCAGATAAATTATCAGACTTAACCGATACGATTACCGCGGGATTCCTCGGTCAAATCGATATGAATCGCATTAAAGAAATTGCCTTTATCTTAGTTGTATTTTATATTATTTCTGCTGGTTTGAGCTTGATACAAGGCTTGATCATGGCGCAAGTAACACAAGGCATTTCCAAAAAACTACGAACCAGTATTTCGCAAAAAATAAATACCTTACCGATCGCCTATTTTGACCAAACGACTACCGGAGATATTTTATCCAAGGTGACCAATGATATTGATACCATGGCGCAATCCATGAACCAAAGTGTGAGTACTTTGGTAACGGCTGTGACTATGTTGTTTGGATCTTTGTATATGATGTTAACGACCAATGTGACCTTGACGGTGACAGCAATCTTGTCAACGCTGTTAGGATTTGGCTTGATGTTTTTAATTATGAGCCAATCACAAAAATACTTTAAGAGCCAACAAAGAGACTTAGGGTTGATTAACGGTCATATTGAAGAAATTTACACCGGTCATTCAATCGTAAAAGTCTATAATAATATTAACCACACTAAAGAACGTTTTGACGAGATTAATAACAGCCTGCGAACCAGTGGCTTTCGTGCCCAAAGTTTGTCTGGCTTGATGATGCCGATTATGCAATTTATCGGAAACTTTGGTTATGTTGCCGTTTCGGTTGTAGGTGCTGCTTTAGCGATCGAAGGCCGCATTACCTTCGGGGTAATTGTTGCCTTTATGATGTATGTCCGCTATTTTACGCAGCCACTCAGTCAAATAGCCCAAGGGATGCAGTCGCTACAATCAACGGCGGCAGCTAGCGAACGTGTGTTTGATATGTTAAATGCGGCAGATATGGCAGATGAATCACACAAGACTAAAGAATTGATCAATATTGAAGGAAAAGTCGAATTTGAAAATGTTCGCTTTAGCTATGACGAAGAGGCCGAAAATGCCGATCCCGTTATTAAAAACTTTTCCGCCACTGCCTACCCTGGCCAAAAAATTGCGATTGTTGGACCAACAGGTGCTGGGAAAACAACCATGGTCAACCTCTTGATGCGCTTTTACGAAATAAAAAGTGGCGATATCCGTATCGATGGCCAGTCTATTCAAGACTTCACCCGCGCCAATATCCACGACCAATTTTGTATGGTCTTGCAGGACACTTGGGTGTTTGAAGGAACCATTCGTGAAAATCTAGTTTATGCCGAAGAAAACGTCAGTGATGAACAAATTCTCCAAGCCAGTAAAGCTGTGGGCTTAGACCACTTTATCCAAACGTTACCCGAAGGCTACGACACTGTTCTGAACGACCAAGTCAGCCTATCTGAAGGTCAAAAGCAACAAATCACCATTGCGCGGGCCATGATTGCCGACCGTCCAATGCTGATTTTAGACGAAGCGACAAGTTCCGTGGATACCCGGACGGAAATCATTATCCAAAATGCTATGGATGAGCTAATGAAAAATCGTACATCCTTCATTATCGCCCACCGTTTGTCGACTATCCGCAACGCTGATCTGGTTCTGGTGATGAAAGAAGGCGACATTATCGAAAGTGGGACGCATGATGACCTGCTGGCAGCCGACGGATTTTACGCTGAACTTTACAACAGCCAATTTACGGAAGAAGCTGCTTAACCCTTTAATAAATATCTCTGCTAATAACCACCTGCTTGTACTTTTACACAGTAGGTGGTTATTTTAACTGGTGTTAGGGATATTTATTTTCTATATAATGTTGCAAATAAATTATCTATGCTATAATTAAATAGATTTTTTTAAAATAAATTTAGAATATTAAGGAGATAAAAATGGTTCGAAATGTACTCAAAGCAATCTTACGCTTTATCACAGCCATCTTCATTTTTTCAATTTTTATACCAGTAGCGTCTGCCTATGAATTAATTGATCCAGAATTGATAGAGCCTTTGTACAGCGATTTGACAGTGGAAGAATTAGTAAAAGACTTGCCTAAATCAGCTAGTTTAGATGATCCGTTCTTAATGCTCATCAACCGCGATAACCGGATTACAGAAGATATCCAAATGGAATTTGCACAAACAGGGTCTGGTCATTATTATGATGCTGCGATTGCAGAAGACTTTGAAAATTTAATTACAGCTGCGGAATATGAAGGCCACTACTTCCAAACCATTTCGGCTTACCGAACAATGGCTTACCAGGCTAACAACTTTGATTCGCGCTACTATTCCTATATTAGTGCAGGTTACAGCGAAGAGGATGCCTTTTACATGACCGACATGTTCGTTGCGCCAGCCGATGCTACCGAACACTCAACGGGCTTAGCCTTTGACTTACTCGGTTATGACTGGAATGAATACGGCCGTGACCTCCACCAAGATTACCAATACTATCCGTCTGCCATTTGGTTGGCTGAAAATGCCCACCACTATGGCTTTGTCATCCGCTATTTATACGGCAAAACCCCAATCACAGGCTATGAATATGAACCTTGGCACATCCGTTATGTCGGCGTCGACAACGCCAACTTTATGTTTGAACACGGATTGACCTTAGAAGAATACTTATCCTTAATCAATCTTCGAGACAATTAATAAATATCTCTGCTAAACCAAGGGACTTTTCTTAAGCTCCTTGGTTTTTAGGAGACGATATTTTGACGGAGGATGTGCTAGCTACTCGGATCTGCTAGCTACAACTAAGGGTTTTAGCAGAGTAATTTATTTAAAAAGATTAAATTTTAATCTTTCTTTAGCTAAATCTCATTTGCTTTTAGTGAATATGTGTTACTATAAAAAAGATGTTAACTAGAATGAATTAGTAAAAGGAGCCGTTAATATGAGAAGCTCAGTCGAATATTATCCAGATTATGAAAGCATTACTTTGCCTGACCATTATTTAAAAATTGAAATTCCATCTTGGGAAGCGGTGGCACAACCGACACTCGAGACGATTTTGGAGCAATATAAAGCCATTGCGCGTGTTAGTACGGATGTTCTGACAGATGATATGGTCGCGGCTTTAGAAATTCCTAATATTAATAATGTCAATCAATTGACTCAATATGCGATTGATTATTATCAAAAAAATAGCCGCCAACGAAAATTTTATAATGAAATTTTACCATTTTTGATGGCTTATTTTGCCGAAACAACGGAGGTTGTGATGAATAGCGAAGAAAAAGAAGCTTACTTTGATCGCTATTATGAGCAACTGAACCAATTTGCTGAAGAAGAAAATATGGACTTAGAAACCTATGGTGCCCAAATCCTACAACTTGCCCATCCAGTGATGCAGGGGATTGAAGAGCGTGCCGAGGAAGACTTTATTTTCCATTTGATTGCCCGCAAAAGATATGCTGAACAAGGTTTATCTTTAGACGAGGAAGCTTACGAAGACTTTATCCATCAAAATGTTTTACACCAATTAGCGGATGAAATTGAGATTCGTGTTCGCTTGCCTTATACCAAATTCAAAGAAATGATGCCTGAGATGTTGTTTACGCAAAATTTATATGATTACTTTACAGAAAAAATTCGCTTTGTGAAAAGCGATCAAACAGATCAAGAGATTTAGCAGAGATATTTATTTTAAAAGGAGAGGTGAGATTGAAAAAGAGCCATCGAATTGCGACGATTATTGGTTTGGGAGTGCTCGTTGGGGTTGTTTTCTATTTTGTGCTGGGTGCTTTTGTGCAGCCGACTGTGAATAACTCGATTTCCAATTGGTCGTCCAATAGTTTTCAATCGTTGTTTGCTTCAGGTGACACTGAAGAGGTTGAGAAAGTGATTGTACATCGCGACCCACCGCGCCTTAATTTAAAAAATGAACACAGTATTTTAATTGAAGACCTGCGTGTGTCGGGCATCAATGTTTTTGTGGAGCAGTTTGATGAAGAGGAAGGCCTGATGGAGGAGGTCGCTGAGGAGACTTCCAGCTATGTCGAGCCGGAGTTGATTAGCAATCTGCCTTGGTTTTACTACAGCCCTTATGTTAAGGAAGTTTCGCCTTATTCCACCGCCAATAAATATCAGCTGATTGAAAATGAAGGCTTGAATGCTTTTCAACGTGTGCGCCATGAAGGCGAAGAGTTGCTGTTTCAAAACAATGAAGCCTACACCGGTTGGTATAGCACGCCGTTTGATGGTTGGTATTATTACAGCGAAGGCGTGATGAATCCTGAAATCCGCATGTCTGCCATTGATGTGGGAGATTTATTAGCTGAAAGAGATATTTTGACTTTTTTAGCACCTAACGTCAAAAAAGAATTTTTCTTTGTTGAAGATACGATGAAATACAGTGGCTTGATGAAGCGGACCCCGACGAATTATAGTATTTTGTTTAAAAATCCTGATAGTATGATTTTGACGAGTCCGCCCGGAACCATTGATTCAACTATGCTCACGACGACAAAAAATTATGTCGATATGCCGATGGAAGTGCTGGAAGAAGTAAAGACATTCAACGGCGACTGGCTCCGCATTGCGATTGGCTATGATGAAATCGGCTGGATCAAAAAAGACGTGAACTTTTCCGACTATGTCTACACTTATTACAGTGAGCGCGAATTACTCGACACGATTCAATATGTTTTAATCGACGAGTTGAATCAAATCAATGCCAGAGTTGGCGCATCCTTTGTCAATACTGAAACCATGAGTCAGGTCAGCGCTTATGACCAGACCTTTTTCCCAGCAAGTACGCAAAAAATTTACGTTCTAGGGGAACTCTACCGCCAATATTCTGAAGGCATCCTTGACCCTTACGACACCGTTGTGATGTATAACTACGACAAAGTCCCTGGTGCCGGTATTATCCAAGGCTACCCAGACGGCAGCGTCTTTACCATTGACGAATTAGTTAACTTAGTTGTTATTTATTCCGATAATACAGCCGCGAACATGTTAATCGATACCGTTGGTGGCGGTGCAAATATTAATCCCGACATTCACGCCCTCGGCCTTTACAACACCTATGTTGATGGGAAATATTACCAAGATTCAAGTGGATTTGTCACCACCCCAAGTGATGCGGCTCGTTTCTTCGCCCTCTTGTACAATAACCAAGTCAACGGCGAGCCTTGGGACGAACTCTTGATCGAGAAATTTGGCTACAACACCCACAATTTCTTGACCAACTATATCCCTTACACCACCACTTACTGGAACAAGTCCGGTCTAGGTGGCACCGAACAAAACGACGTCGCCAGCTTTGTCACCGACTTCGGTAGCTATACCTTGGCCGTCTATACCGCCGAGCCTTACAATTATGATATCATCGGGGAGCAACTCGGCATGCTGTCCTTGCGCGTCCACGACGTCTACAACGAAATCCGCAGCCAACTCTGGATCACCGTTGAAGACTCGCAAGCCTATGAAGAAGCCAACCACTAAAATAAATATCACTGCTACCCATCCCATCGTCCGGCGTTTTTGCGCCGAACGATGGGATGGGTTGTTTACTGCTTGGGGATGGGTGGTGGTGAGTAGGTAGCGGTCGGATGAAAGAGTGATTTCATCCGAGCGGTTAGTGTGCGCTCGTTTGAAAAGGAGATTTCATCCGAGCGGTTAGTGTGCGCTCGTTTGAAAAGGAGATTTCATCCGAGCGGTTGGTTCGTGCTCGTTTGAAAAGTGAGTTTCATCCGAGCGGTTGGTTCGCGCTCGTTTGAAAAGGAGATTTCATCCGAGGGGTTAGTTCGCGCTCGTATGAAAAGGAGATTTCATCCGAGCGGTTGGTTCGCGCTCGTTTGAAAGTGGTGTTTCATCCGAGCGGCTTGTGCGCGCTCGTTTGAAAAGGTGATTTCATCCGAGCGGCTGCCTCGCGCTCGTTTGAAAAGTTGATTTCATCCGAGCGGATTGTCCGCGCTCGTATGAAAAGGTGGTTTCATCCGAGCGGCTGGTCTGCGGTCGTATGAAAAGAGGATTTCATCCGAGCGGCTGGTTCGCGGTCGGATGAACGAGTGGTTTCATCCGAGCGGTTAGTTCGCGGTCGTTTGAAAAGTAGATTTCATCCGAGTGCTCCCCAGCCCCCAATCTCACCCCGCGCTATAATTACCTTTAGAAAAAATTATTAAAATCAAATGAGAATTAAAAGCTATTCCAAGTATTATCTGCTATAATAGCGGAAAGTATATTTGAAAGAAGGAAGCTTATGGGGAGCAAGGAACAAATACTTCAATTATTAGAAAATGACAGCCGCCTCACACATAAAGAAATTGCTATGATGTTAGCGATGGAAGAAGAGAGTGTGACGCAACAAATTCGTGAAATGGAAAAAGAAGGCATTATTTGCGGTTACCATACCATTGTCAATTGGGAAAAAACCAATGATGCGGATGTGTCTGCGATTGTAGAAGTTCGTGTTAATCCACAACGTGGACAAGGATTTGATCGGATTGCAGAGAAAATTTATCAATTTCCTGAAGTACAAGCTGTGTTTTTGATTTCAGGCTCATATGATTTTTCAATTGAATTAAAAAAAGCACCGATGCGTGATATAGCAAACTTTGTTTCTTCACGCTTATCGATCATTGAAGAAGTACAATCAACTTCTACCAATATTATTCTAAAAAAATACAAGGATCATGGGACAGTTTTTGTCAAAGAAGATGATGAACAACGCTTGGTGGTATCGCCATGAGAGATTTTATTAGCGAAAGAGCCCTTAATATTCAAGAGTCAGGTATTCGACGTTTTTTTGAATTAGCCAATACCTACGATGATATTATTTCACTCGGAGTAGGGGAACCGGATTTTCCAACCCCTTGGCATGTTCGAGATGAAGCGATTTATGCCATTCAAAAAGGCAAAACTTTTTATACTTCTAATGCAGGTTTGATGGAACTCCGTGAGGCCATTGCGGATGAAGTAAAATTAAAAACGCAAACCAGCTATAATCCTAAAACGGAAATCATTGTCACTTGCGGAGGCTCAGAAGCCATCGATCTAGCCTTAAGGTCAACCATCAATCCAGGGGACGAAGTTATTTATTGTATGCCAGCCTATGTGACCTATGTTTCTTGTATTAAATTAGCAGACGGTATTCCGGTGGAAATCCATTTAAAAGAAGAAAATCAATTTCGCTTAACTGCCGATCAATTGCGAGCAGCCATTACGCCAAAAAGCAAAATTTTGATGCTGAATTATCCTAATAATCCAACTGGAGCGATTATGGAAAAAGAAGATTTGGAAGCTATTGCTGACCTTATCATCGAGCACGACCTCCTGGTGATTACCGATGAGATTTATTCAGAATTGACTTATTTGGATAAACCCCATGATAGCGTGATTTCACTTCCGGGAATGCGTGAGCGGACGATTTACATGAATGGATTTTCAAAAGCTTATGCTATGACCGGTTGGCGTCTGGGCTATCTATGTGCGCCGGATTATTTGACCAAACATATGGCGAAAGTCCATCAGGCAACCATCATGGCAGTCAGCACCATCAGCCAGTTTGCAGGGATTGAGGCGCTTCGAAATGGCCAGGCTGACATTAATCAGATGCGCGAGTCCTACAATCAGCGCCGGAGATATTTAGTTTTAAGTTTAAGAGAAATGGGTTTACCGTGTTTTGAACCGCTCGGAGCCTTTTACGTGTTTCCAAATATTTCGCAGTTTGGCATGACCTCTGAGGAATTCGCTATGAAACTCATTGAGGACCAACATTTGGCGGTCATTCCGGGCAGTGTTTTCGGTGATTCCGGTGAGGGCTTCGTCCGTATTTCCTATGCTTATTCCATGAACCAACTGCGCGTGGCCATGGCCCGCCTAGCCGAATTTATCGAAAAACTTCGGACAAGCGAAACCCAACCCCTTCAAACCCTTTTAAATAAATAACGCCGTTTAAAAAGTCGCTAACGAATATTCGTCAGCGACTTTTTTAAATATAAAAGGGGAGGTGGTGCCCAACCTCCTAACAACAAAGCAATAAACGCCAATTAATTTAGCCCAAAGTTTCAATGACTTGAATTGCCATTGGATTAACTAGGGTATAAAACAATTTAGTACCTTCGCGACGTGATGAAACAATGCCTGCTTCACGCATTTTGCTAATATGTTGAGACACGGTTGATTGAGATAAATTCAAACTCGTTTGAATAGTGCCGACATTTTGAACGCCATGTTTATAAAGAATTAAAGCGATTGAATAGCGAATCGGATGTGCGAGTAAACGGATGACCGTCACTTTATCATTCAAGTCTTTTGTTTCAATATCAATCTCCATCAGATAAACCTCCTCTTAGAATAATTTAATATAAGGATTCATTAATAATAACCCTAGTTTACCACATCCAATCCATAAGATAAAGATTGTATTAAAAAATGAAAAGAATATTCTAATTTATTGAAAAAATATCTTCTTGAACATTAATTAACTAGACGTCATTCATCATTTTCGATATGATAGAAACATAATTTATAGATAGAGAAGGTGTCTGAATGAGTCAAGCATTACCATTAAGAGAAGAATTACCCGTAGAACTAACATGGGATTTAAGCTTATTATTCCCATCACAAGCAGATTTTGAAACGGCCTTAAGTGAATTGAAAACGTCGATTGAGGCTTTTGCAAATAAATATAAAGCTACAAACTTCGATAAAGAGACATTATTGAATGCTTTAATCGATTATGAAAACATTCAAGAAAAAGTTTATCCAATTTATGCCTACGGTAGCTTAGGTTACGAAGTGGATAAATTAAATCCCGTTTACGAACAAAACGAACTCACGTTAATGAATTTTAGCGAATGGTTTGGTCAAACCATGGCTTTTTTCCAACCAGCGTTAGCTGAGTTGGATGCAGAGATATTTACTCAAGTGATCGAAGATCCAAAAGGGAGTCGTTATCAATATTACTTGAAGGAAATTGATCGTGTGAAGGGGCAGATGTTGAGTGAGGAAATTGAGGCCTTGTTGAGCGGTTTGCGCAGTTCGATTTTTAACCAATATCGTCTGTATGGCACCATGAAATTCCAAGATTTTACCTTTGATGAATTTGTGGCGAATGGTGAAACATATGCGAATTCGTTTCCGGCTTTTGAAGGGGACTGGGAAGCCCACGCCAATCCGGAAATCCGCCACAACGCTTGGAAGTCCTTCCACGATGGCTTACGTAAATTTGAAAATACTGCGGCGGCTAATTATATTAATCATGTTCAAACGGAAAAGAAAATGGCGACCTTGCGCGGTTTTGAATCTGTGATTGATTATTTATTATTCGACCAACAAGTGACCAAAGATGCTTACCACCGCCAAATCGACGTGATTATGGAGAAATTTGGTCCCGTGATGCAACGCTATGCGAAATTATTACAAAAAGAACATGCTTTAGAAAAAATATCACTGGCGGACATTAAAATGTCATTTAGCACCGAAGATTCGGCAAAAATTTCGGTCGAAGAATCTCGTAAAATGATCGAAGATGCCTTCCAAATTATGGGCGACGAATATTTAAGTGTGGTAAAACAAGCTTTTGATGAGCGCTGGATTGATTATCCAATGAATAAAACTAAGTCTACTGGCGGATTCTGTTCAACCGTTTATAATGGACCTTCTTATATTTTGCTGAATTGGACGAGCTTGTTGAGTGAAGTATTGGTTCTCGCCCACGAATTAGGTCATGCAGGACATTTTAACTTAACTAACAAAAACCAATCTGTTTTAACACCAGCAGTGAGTACTTATTTTGTTGAAGCACCATCAACGGCCAACGAAGTGATTATGTGCCAATATTTATTGAATCAGCCGATCGAAGACAAGCAAAAACAAATTTTAATCGCAGAATTTATTTCACGGACTTACTTCCATAATATGGTGACTCACTTATTGGAAGCCGACTTCCAGCGTAAAGTTTACACAGCCGTTGACGCCGGTGAATTACTAAATGCGGCTCGCTTAAACGATTTCTTCCGTGGAACTTTGGAAGCTTTCTGGGGTGACGCCGTTGAAGTTAATCCGGGCGCTGAATTAACATGGATGCGTCAACCACACTATTTCATGGGGCTTTATCCTTATACTTATTCTGCCGGCTTAACGATTGGTACCCAAATCGGCCAACGCATTGCAGCTAAAGATGAAGATGCGATTAGTAAATGGTTGGACGTCTTGAGAGCGGGCGGAACGAAAACGCCACTGGAATTAGCCGACATGGCAGACGTTTCTATGCACGACGAGCAAGCCCTGCTGTCCGCGATTGGCTACGTTGACCAGTTATTGGATCAAATTGAAAGTTTGGCCTAATATTACAGTCTCATTACAATTGTAACATTTCATTTAAATAAATATCTTTGCATGACAACTAAGTAACAAGATGAAACAAGTGAGTTAAAGCTAGATAACATCTAGCCTAACTCGCTTTTTTTGTTGGCAAAATGATGTATGATTAGCTAGCAAACATAAATTGGTTCATTTTTTGAATCAAACAAGGAGAGTTACTACTTATGAGAAAAAGTTTGAAAATAGCTGTTGCTGCCGTTACATTATCTGTAGCAACAATGAGTATGCCATTTGCTTCTGCCGCTAACTGGGTTAGCCGTTCGGACGAAGAAGTTGCTGCATCCGTTAATAATGCCATTCAAACAAATAATTCAATATATATCATTCAATGGGGTGATACATTAAGCTCCATCAGCCGCGCCACTGGATTATCTGTTTCTGAGTTAGCACAAGTTAACCAAATTGCAAACCCAGATTTTATTTTAGCGGGAGCTGTATTATTCTTTAATAATGTGAATCATACAATGACATACGTTGATCAAACAGGTGCTCACGATACTTATACCGTTGAAAACGACGCCGTTGTTGACCAAGAAATCGTATGGGAAGAACCGACTTACACAGAAGAAGTTGCAGAAGTTACTGAACCTGAATACGTAGTTGAAGATACAACTGAATGGGTTCCTGAAGAAACTGTAGAAGAAGACACAGCTTGGGAAGAAGTTGTGGTTGAAGAACCAGTTATTGGAGAGCCGGTTGAAGAAGACCTTGTGGTTGAAGAACCTGCTTGGGAAGAGCCTGCCGTTGAAGAGGAAGTTCCAGTTTGGGAAGAAGAACCTGTTGTCGAAGAACCAGTAGAAGAAGAAACTGAAATTGAAGTTCCTGTTGAGGAAGTTCCTGTAGAAGAGGAACCAGTTGAGGAAGTTCCAGTTGAAGAAGTTCCTGTTGAGGAGCCTGAAATCGAAGAACCCGTTATTGAGGAACCTGTAGTAGAGGAGCCCGTTGTTGAGGAACCTGTAGTAGAGGAGCCCGTTGTTGAAGAGCCAGTCATCGACGAACCAGTAGTTGAAGAACCTGTTGAAGAAACACCGACAGAAGATCCAGCTTCATATGGCCGTCCATTAACAGTCGAAGCAACAGCTTATTCACGTAACGAAGCTGGACTCAGCAATTTCACTGCTAACGGAACGGACTTACGTGTGAACGGCGCTGTTATTGCGGTTGACCCAACCGTTATCCCGCTAGGCACAACTGTTTACGTCCCTGGCTACGGCTACCTAACTGCCGCTGACACAGGTGGCGCCATCAAAGGCAACAAAATCGACATCCACATGGAAAATCTAGATGACGTTTACCAATTCGGTCGTCAAACAATTACCATTTATATCGTCGACTAATAAAATAAATATCACTGCAAAAAGCCCGTGTATCTTTGATAAAATGCACGGGTTTTTTGCGTTATTTATTTAAAAGAGAAAAATTTAATAAATAAAATAATGGAAATCGCGTTTTTTTTACGTATATATGAGTAAGGACTTAAAAAGGAGGTTGCTTACTGATGATCATTAAAACGCAAGAATATCAGTGGTTAGAAGAGTTACAATGTCGATTGGCGTTAACCAAGTTGGAAGAAAAGGAGATATTTATTCAAAGGGTTGGGTTTGAGGGAGAGCTTGAGGCGTTTAAACTGATTTCGGAATATAAACAGCACGATTGGCAATTGCTGAGTGGGCTACGGTTTACTCAGGGAATGTCGGAGATTCAGGTGGATTTGTTGCTGATTACGCAAGTGGGTTGGGTTATGTTTGAAGTGAAAAATTATGATTCGAATTATCACTATCGTGATGGGAAATGGCTGGTGAATGGCTTGCCTAAAACGCGAGATGATTTTGCTCAGTTGAATCGGACGTTGGCGATTTTGAAAAACGTCCATCAGCGAATTGGGGCTAGCGGTGAATTAAGTGGGAAATTGTTGTTCATTAATGAATCGGATACTGTTGAAATTGAAGGCGCTGAACCTGCTTTGTTTATAAAAAGGGCGAAACTCAAGGATTTCATGCGGCGGTTGGGCGAAGATTGTTTAAATTACTTGGATAATACGCATCAGATTGCAGTTGAGGCGAATTGGCTGAATGCCCACAGTGAGCCCGATTTGCATTTGCGGTCATTAACGGATGAGCGTTATGACAAAATGCGCAAAGGGATTTATTGTTGTCGTTGTGCGAGCTTTCATATTCAGTTTGAGCGCTATCATATTTGCTGCGAGTCGTGTGGTGCGGTTGAAGCGGCTGAAAAAGCTATCTTGCGGACGATTTGTGGTTATGGGATTTTGTTTCCGTATAAGCATTTAAACACTAGGGAGGTTTATAGTGTTTTTGGGGGACAAGTGCAGTATCGGCGCGTTAAAAAAATATTGAATAAATATTTTCAACGAAATGCATCGCAAGCGGGTTTTATTAATCCCGTTAAGAATTTTGAATATCAATTTGGTCATGTTAAATTTCATTATAACGACCATTTATAACTTTGATGATTATCTTTGAAATTGAAATTGAAATGGGAATGGAAATAGGAAAAATTTGAAAAAGTTAGCTTTTGAGAGAGAATATATTGTAAAAAGTTTTTAGATTTATTAACGAGTACCCAAAGTGACCCTCGTTTTTGTGACAAGTACCCAAAGTGTCCCTCGTTTTTGTGACGAGTACCCAAAGTGTCCCTCGTTTTTGTGACGAGTACCCAAAGTGTCCCTCGTTTTTTTAACGAGTACCCAAAGTGTCCCTCGTTTTTTTAACGAGTACCCAAAGTGTCCCTCGTTTTTGTGACGAGTACCCAAAGTGTCCCTCGTTTTTGTGACGAGTACCCAAAGTGTCCCTCGTTTTTGTGACGAATACCCAAAGTGTCCCTCGTTTTTGTGACGAGTACCCAAAGTGTCCCTCGTTTTCTCAACGAGTCCCCAAAGTGCCCCTCGTTTTTTCAACGAGTACCCAAAATAGCCTCGTTTCCCAAACGAGGCTTAATCATTCCCCTGTTTCACCCACAAAATCCAAAATCCCACTCAATACCCCACCAACATTTTCATTCTTTCACTCCTAAAAATCTGCTATACTACTAACTGTTAGTATTTAAGAAAGAAGTGATCATCATTCGCTCGAAAAAACGCAAAAATAACCAATCTGAAACCAAACACATGACCCACTATCAAGTTGAACAAGAAACCGAGCTCCTACAATTTTTACTGGACACCTTTCAACCACAACAAAGTCGGACAGCCATCAAAAAAATGTTAACTCGTGAACAAGTACACATCGACGGGCAACCCATTACACAGCACAATCATCCACTTAAGCCAGGGCAAACCATTGGCATCATCAACCAAAAACGTGCCAAACAAAAAACAGCACTGACTGAAATTCCGATTCTTTACGAAGATGATACCCTCATCGTCATTGACAAACCTGCGGGCATCTTATCCATTGCTGCCAATGATCCAAAAGCTGAAACTGCTTACAAGCAACTGACCGACTATGTTAAAATCCAAGACAGCAAAAACCGAATCTTTATTGTTCATCGCCTTGACCGAGATACATCCGGCGTCATGCTGTTTGCTAAAACAGCAGAAGCCAAAGAATTACTTCAAGCCAACTGGCAGAAATCAGTGTCTGAACGCCAATACACGGCTGCTGTCATCGGCCACGTCGCCAAGAAAAAAGACACTATTGAATCTTGGTTGTCTCAAAATAAAAACATGCAAATTTATTCGACACCTTTTGATAATGGCGGCAAACACGCAGTCACGCACTACCAAGTTATCCAACAAAACAAACAATACAGCCTTTTGGAAGTCCACCTAGATACCGGCCGCAAAAACCAAATCCGCGTCCACATGCAGTCCGTCGGCCATCCCGTTGTCGGCGACAGCAAATACGGCGGCAAATCCAGCGCCCTCAAGCGCCTCGGCCTACACGCCAACACACTCGCCTTCACCCACCCATTGACCCACGAAAAAATGTCCTTTAGCTCAAAAGTCCCAAACAGCTTTTTTCAATTAACCAAATAAATATCACTGCTTTAAGCAAGGAGGAATCGACACATGCGACAAAGTCAAACCGTACTACAATTTTGGGGTGGTTTAAATACCATCGGGGGAAATATCATCAGCATTCAATATGAAAACTATCGAATCATTACCGATTTTGGTGCTTTAGCGGGTGTAAACAGTGATATTTTGACAGAAGAAGCAGACCTGGCTGACTTGATTGATACAAATAAAGTTGCTGCGATTCCAGCCTTATATAGTCGCGAGCGCCTCGGCAGTCACTCGCTTCCAAGCTTTGAAGAATCTGAAATCAAGACCATTATTTGTTTATCGCATTTGCACTTAGACCACCTTGGTAGCTTTGCCCAATTGCCAGCCGAAATACCAGTTTATGCCTTAGAAGAAGCTGTGAATTTTTATCACCAGTTAGCAGAACAGCAGTTATTACCTACTTATAAGGTCAATTGGCAAGCAGTTACGCCTCGCGAAACCATCACATTTGGACCATTCACCATTACGTTCCATCCAAGTGATCATGATACTTTGGGAGTCGCAGCGATATTTATTCAAACGCCAGAAATAAAAATTATTTATTCGGGGGATTTGAGGGTGACGGGTTTTCATGCGGACGAGGTTTACGACTGGGCGTTGGAGGGGCGTGCCTGGGAGGTGGATGTGCTATTGCTTGAAGGGACGTCGTTTTCGTCGCTTGGGCGGCCGGTGAATTCTGTGGATGAGCGTTTGGATGCAATCATCCATCGCTTGAAAGCTCCAACTGAGACCAAATTAATGCAGGAAATAGCAGCGATGTTGCAACAATATTCTGATAAAGTGTTCGTCTTTAATGGCTATCCGCAAAATATGGAAAGAATTTATTATTTAGGGGAAGTGGCGGCGCACCAACACCGTCAATTGGTTCTAGATCCGCGCTACTACGCCTTATATCAATACCAATACGGCGAAAAAACTTGGGTGCAGCCAATAGGAGACGGTGGCGTCGCTTTAGAAAATATTCAAGCGAATCCACAACATTATGTCGTGCAAGTGGATTATGATGCACATGACTTTATTTTTGATATTCCTGCAGGTATTTATTTGCATTCGAACGGAGTGCCTTTGGGGAGTTTTGATCCGGAATATGAACCGTTTGTGAAAAAAATCCACGAGGCAGGATGGTTGTTTGTTGATGCTAATGTGTCGGGGCATGCTTATCCAGCGGATTTGATTCAGTTAGCTTATTTAATCAAGCCGAAGCTTGTCGTGCCTTGGCATTCTTTCCAACCGGAAGTCATGACTGCAGAACTAGAAAAATATGGCTTGGCGACTTGGTTACCGACCTACGAAAAAGAGTACAAAGAACTACCAGGATTGGAGGAGTAATATGACAACTTTTAGTATTTTGATGACATCCGATACACATGGTTACTGGCTGAATTCAGCAGAGGGGACGCCAGATAATTTATTGAAAACCGCGCAGGGCTTGAAGGAATTAAAAGCGCAAAAAGAGCATCCAACTTTGATGATTGATTTAGGTGATTTTATCCAAGGCTCATCTTTTGCGACCTATATGTATAAAATTCGCCAATCGGGTACTTTTTTTGCCCAAGCGATGAATGCGATTGGCTATGACTATCAAATTATTGGTAACCATGAGTTTAATTATGGGGCGGACTACCGCCAAAATGTGTTTGCCGATTTGAATGCGGCTATTTTGAACAGCAATATGGTGACAGCTTCGAACCAGCAAGCTTTCATTGGTCAGCCGTATGCGATTCATGAAATCGATGGCCTGAAAGTTGGGATTATTGGCGCAACGACGCATTATATTCCTAACTGGGAATTACCAGCCCACTATGATGGCATCGAGTTTAAAGATGCTTTCACAACCGTCAAGCACTATGTCAATATCTTGCGCCCACAAGTTGATGTACTAGTCGTCGCCTACCACGGTGGTTTTGAAGCTGACTTAACCGATTTTTCACCGCTAGAAAAATTAACCGGTGAAAACCAAGGGGCGAAAATGTTGCAAGAAATTGATGGCATCGATGTCTTGCTGACCGGTCACCAACACCGTCAAATCAATCAAAAAGTAGGATCCACCTGGGTGGTTCAACCTGGTTTTGGAGGTGAGCTAATCGCCGATATCACCATCACAGTTGACGAGCAGAAAAATGTTCACATCAATGGGCAACTGCACCCGACAACAAATTACACAGAAGATCTGGTCCTAAAACAAACACTCAAAGCCGACCTAGAAGCGGGCAATACTTGGCTGCGAACAGTCATCGGCCACGCGCCCCTGACGCCAACGACCAACG
This sequence comes from Fundicoccus sp. Sow4_H7, assembly GCF_052115865.1. Classification (NCBI taxonomy): domain Bacteria; kingdom Bacillati; phylum Bacillota; class Bacilli; order Lactobacillales; family Aerococcaceae; genus Fundicoccus; species Fundicoccus sp. Sow4_H7. The sequence continues at coordinate 186,891 of NZ_JBQKME010000001.1, forward strand.
ACGTTTTCGAAGCACGCGTATTAGGCCACCCCTACATCGAGATGCTCAACCAAATCCAATTGTACGAAACCAGCGCCCAACTCAGCGCGGTCACACTCGTCAACGACTTTTTCGCGGCCTTCACGGGGGACATCACCAATGAAATCCTCCTCCTCAGTTATCCTTATTACAACCGCATCGCTAAAGTAAATATCACTGGTTCTGAGTTAACTGAAGTGATCGAATATGATTTGGAATATTTAATGCTGAATGACCGGGATGAAATCATCGTCAATCCAACTTACATAGATCCAAAGCCACGCCACTATAATTTTGATAGCTATAGCGGGATTCAAGTAACAGTTGATTTAGGTCAGCCGTTTGGACAACGTGTTATTTCTATTATCGATGAATCAACTGGGGAGCCAATTATTGCGGATGCCACTTATTCCATTGCACTTTCACAATACCGGGCTGCTGGTGGGGGCGATTATGAGCAGTTTCATGTCGATAAAATTGAATACTTATCTGAAAATGATGTTGCAGGCTTGTTGGTTGATGCAGTCTCAGGCAAGATTCAATTAGATTGGGAGGCGATTAATCGTAACTACCGCCATTGGAACTACCAACCTCCATACCCATTATTCAAATACCCACTTGACTAAACAGAGTCAATATAGTACAATTAAGAAGTTGTGTAAGCAATGATATTTATTTTAAAAGAAGGAAGTGAAAGCAATGCACATGGAATTAGTTTTAGATGGCATTAATTATTTTGCGAAAAAAGAAAAGTTTTACGGCTTGGACGAGAGAGAAAAAGACTTGCAAGCAGAATTACGAGATGAATATTTACGCTTATTCCGCATGGCTTTTTCCGATCAAATTGAGCACGTGAAAGTGGTCGACATCGAAGGCACGGACGTGACACCGGCAAAAATGAAAGCCATCCAACGTGGCAAACAAATTCACGGCCGCCATTTGGATGCAAAAGCGAAATCCGAAAAAGCTGCGATGGAAGACCTCATTGCCAAAGCACAAGCCTTTCTCGACGAATGCGATGAAAAATCAAATAAATAATTTTAAAAACCTCGTTGAACGAGGTTTTTTGTTTGGGGAAATTTAGGGGGTGGGGTGGAGGTGAAGGGGGGCCGTTTAAAATGGTGGGAATCTATTGGATCTGACGAGAAATTGGGTTCTTAGGCGTCAGCAAGTTGGGCATATGCCACCACTAATGGCCAAAAACTGGTTAAAGTTGGCCGCATTCCTTCGTCACTGGCCATAAATTGGAGGAAGTTGGCCAAATTCCAAAGTAGCATATCCTGAAAAATGTTTCTATCAACCTGATCAGACGAACCCTGCCTTATATCCGTCTAACCCTTGCCTGATCAGACGAAAACCTAAATCATATTCGTCAGATCCCCGCCTGATTAGACGAACCCCTGCCACAAATCCGTCTAATCCCTGCCTAATCAGACGAACCCCAGTCTTATATCCGTCTAATCCCCGGCTGATTAGACGAACTCCTGCCTGAAATCCATCCGATTCCCAAGTTTATTGGCACCATACGACTCTCATGCTAACAGTTTTTCCAAATTGTCTCCACCCACGTTAACACCTCAACTCAAAAAAGCCCCCAAACTCACAAAAGAGTTTGGGGGCTTACATCTTTATATTCCTATAAAGTAGCCATGATAATAAAGTTCAGAATAAATAATACGATTGATACCCAAAGGATCCAGTGAACTTCACGTGCTTTACCTTGAACAATTTTTACTAAACCGTAAACGATAAAGCCGGCTGCAATTCCGTAAGAAATGGAATAAGTTAAGCCCATAAAGATTGATGCAAAGAAGGCAGGAGCAGCTTCAGCAAAGTCGTTCCAATTGATATCACCAAATGAACCTACCATTAAAATACCCACAATGATTAAAGCTGGAGCTGTTGCAGCTGCTGGAACCACGCTAATTAATGGTGCTGCAAAAGCAGATAAGACGAAACAAATTGCAGTAACCACAGCGGTTAAACCTGTACGACCACCTGCACCAATACCAGCTGCAGACTCGACGTAAGTGGTTGTATTTGATGTTCCGAATAAAGCACCAATAATTGTACCAATGGAGTCACCGAACAAGGCTTTATCCATTTTAGAACTGAAACCTGAACCTTCAGCTAAAGCTTTTTCATCTTCAGCAGAGAAAATACCTGTTTTACGACCTGTACCAATAAATGTTCCGATAGTATCGAAAATATCAGAAAGTGAGAAAGCAAAAATCGTCATCAATACCAATGGTAAGCGGGAAGCATCACCAAATAATGAAGGCAGACCTTCAGGCTTAAAGATTACTAAGAATGTTTGACTTAAATCAGCGAAAGCATTAGCTAATGAGTTGCCAGCAAAGTCAATTGCAGATAGGTCAACTACACCTACGACAATGGCTAATAAGGTTGTCACAACAATTCCGACTAACATATCACCTTTAACCTTGCGTAACATTAAAGCAATGGTTAAAAATAATCCAAACACCGCAACTAAAGTAGCCGGATTAGTAAAATCAGCTAAAGCTGGTAGGGTACCTGAGTTTGCGACAATGGTGTTAATACCGCCTTCTAAGTTAGCGGCAGCTGGAGCAGCGTTATTTATTGAAAGGATTTGTGGCCCTTCAACGGTAAAAGTAAGTAAATCTGCGTTTTTAATCCCAACATAACCGATGAAAACACCGATACCTGCAGAAATCGCATGTTGTAGAGATTCTGGAATGGCAGTGATTAATAATTTACGAACTTTCGTTACCGTAAGTAATACGTTTAACACACCACATAAAAAGACCATTGATAGTGCTTCTTGCCAAGTGAATCCAAGCCCAAAAACGACTGTAAAAGTGAAAAATGCATTTAATCCCATTCCTGGTGCCAATGCATAAGGAACGTTCGCAATTAAACCAATCGCTAAAGTTGATGCTGCCGCAGCGAAAATGGTTGCTAAAAAGACAGCTTGACTTGGCATGCCGGTTTGCGACAACATTGCCGGGTTAACGAAAATGATGTAGGACATTGCCAAAAATGTTGTGATACCTGCTGTAATTTCTCTTGCGACCGTTGTATTGTTTTCCTTTAATTTAAAAAAGTTTTCCACTTAAAGCCTCCTAAAAGAATTTTATAAACAAATTATAACGAAAACTTTAGGAAGTTCAAACTAAAATCAAACCTTTTAAAATAAATATCTTCAAACGTTCGTGTTTTTAGATAAATGCTTGAAACCAACTTATGCTATAATAAAGGGTAGTGACTTTTAAAGGAGGTAGGAGGCCGTGACAAAAGAACTAGCCTTTGTTGTTGGAGATATCCATGGAATGAACACAGCATTAGAAGCTTTACTAGAAAATTGGGATAAAAACACGCAAGAATTAATTTTTGTGGGAGACTACACTGATCGAGGTGAAGATTCAGCGGCTACCCTCAAAAAAGTTTATGCCCTCCAGCAAGAGCATGGAGCGATTTGCTTGCGTGGCAATCACGAGCAACTATTTCTTGATTTTCTAAACCATCCTAATATGAAATGGGAACTCTACCAAAGGAACGGCGGGGCAACGACTTTGAGCAATATTTTGAATGTGCCCGAAAGTCAGATCAATGCCTTTAATGCTGACCACTTAGCCAAAGAAGTCATGCAAACTCTCCCTTGGTTAAAGGCTTGGTTAGAAAACCTTCCTTATTATTATGAATTTGGTGATTTTATTATTGTACATGCCGGAGTCGACTTAAGTCTAGAGGACTGGAAAGACACCAAGCCTTATGATTTTATTTGGATCCGTGATCCTTTCCATGATGGCGAAAATAACACCAACCGTACCATCATTTTTGGTCACACGCCAACGGTGAACCTAAATCAATCAGTTTCCATTTGGAAAAAAGACAATAAAATTGGTATTGATACGGCAGCGGTTTATGGAGGTCGTCTAACGGCTATTACGATTGATCAACACCAACATCTTGAGACCTATCAAATTGAAACACAAAAGGAGAATTAACGCATGGAAGTTACCACAGATAGCAATGCTATTATTAAACAAATTAGTCAAGAAGTGAAAATCAGCCAACCACAAATTCAAGTGGTTCTAGATTTGTTGAATGATGGCAAAACCATCCCATTTATTGCCCGTTACCGAAAGGAATTAACGGGTTCTTTAGATGAAGTACAGATTCACGACATTCAACAACGCTACAATTACGTTGAGCAACTAAATGAACGGAAAGAAGAAGTTCACCGCTTAATCGACGAGCAAGGAAAACTAACCGAAGAGCTAGTTGAACAAATAAATATCGCTGCGACACTTCAACAAATCGAAGATATTTACAGACCTTACAAGCAAAAACGCCGTACCAAAGCCATGATTGCCATTGAAAATGGCTTGCAACCTTTAGCAGACTGGATTTTAGATCCGGATGATAATGCAGAAACACTAGAGAAAAAAGCAGCGTTATTTATTAATGAAGAGGTTGTAGGGGTTGAAGAGGCTCTGGCGGGAGCGCATGAAATATTGGCGCAGGATGTGTCGGAAAGGGCGGAATACCGTGAGTTTATGCGGAAGTTTTTCCGATATAATGCCGAATTGGTGACCTCTGAAAAGGATGCGAGCTTGGATCCGCAGGGTGTTTACCAAATGTACTATGATTACCAGGAACAAATTCAAAAAGTTCGGGAATATCAAGTATTGGCGATTAATCGGGCGGAAAAAGAAGACGTTATTTCGGTGAAGATTGAAGTGAATCCTGTAGGGGCGCAAAATTATATGGAGAAGCGTCATATTCCGGAAGGTTTGTCCGAAGCGAAAGCTGATTTTGTACGTACTGCAATTGAAGATGCCTATAAACGATTTATTAAACCTGCGATTGAACGTGAAATCCGTAATGAGTTAAATGAAAAAGCAGACAAGCAGGCTATTTCGGTCTTTAGTGAAAACTTACGTAATTTGCTGCTGCAACCACCATTGAAAGGTTATGTGATTCTTGGTTTTGACCCGGCTTACCGGACTGGTTGTAAGTTGGCAATCATTGATGCGACAGGTCGCGTTTTAGATAAGGCGATTATTTACCCGCATAATGGGGAAGGTGCTCGTCAACGGGCAAAAGCTGAATTGAAAGAGTTGATTCAAAGCTTTGCGATTGAGGTCATTGCGATTGGGAACGGGACAGCCAGCCGTGAATCCGAACAATTTGTGAGTGAAGTGGTGAGTGAAATTGACCGTGAAGTTCGCTTTATCGTTGTGAGTGAAGCAGGGGCTTCTGTCTATTCGGCTTCGAAAATTGCTCGTGAGGAGTTTCCAGATTTTCAAGTAGAAGAGCGGAGTGCTGTTTCGATTGCCCGTCGTTTACAAGATCCATTGGCGGAATTGATTAAAATTGATCCGAAATCGATGGGGGTTGGCCAATACCAACACGATGTGGCGCAAAATATGCTGAACAATGAGTTGGATTTTGTGATTAATATGACGGTTAACCAAGTCGGTGTGGATATTAATACTGCCTCGGTGCCACTCTTGCAGCATGTGTCCGGTTTAACGGCAGCAACAGCTGAAAATATTGTTGCTATGCGGAATGAAAATGGGTCATTTACAAACCGTAAGCAAATTAAGTCGGTGAAGCGTTTAGGTCCAAAAACATATGAGCAAGCGGTTGGTTTCTTACGAATTTTAAATGGTGAAAATCCTTTAGACCAAACCAGCATTCACCCTGAATCTTATCCGACTGCCATGGCGGTATTGGATCAATTGAATCTTGATGTTGAGGAAATCGGAAGTGACGAAGCGATTGTGAAATTGAATCAATTAGATCGGGTAGCTTTCATTGCTCAACATGCGATTGGTGAAGAAACCTTAAACGATATTATTGAAGGATTAAAAAATCCGCTACACGATATTCGTGACCAACAGGACGCTCCGATTTTACGTTCGGATGTTTTAACGATTGACGACTTGGAAGTGGGCATGCAATTACAAGGGGTTGTCCGTAATGTGGTGGACTTTGGTGCCTTCGTTGACATCGGTGTGAAAGAAGACGGCTTGATTCATATTTCGAAATTATCTAAGCAGTTTATTAAACATCCGTCGGAAGCCGTTGCCGTTGGTGATATTGTTGACATCGAAGTATTATCAGTGGATAAGAAAGCACAGAGAATTGGTTTAAAACGTGTATTTACGAAGAAATAAAGAGATATTTATTAGGGGTGGGCTTGAATGCAAAAAGTGAAGGCTTTGCAAAAAGGGGATAAAGTTGCGATTGTGAGTTTGTCCAGTGGGGTGTTGGGGGAGGAATCGTCCCAGCATCAACTCGCTTTAGGTTTGGAGCGCCTGCGGGCCTTCGGCCTTGAGCCGGTTGTGATGCCGAATGCCCTGAAAGGCATCGATTTTTTAAATAAATATCCCCAAAAACGCGCTGAAGATTTAAAAGCTGCTTTTTTGGATGAAGAAATTAAAGGGATTATTTGTAGCATTGGTGGAGACGACACTTATCGTTTGACTGAGTTTTTGCTGGAAGATGCGGAATTTGTTGAGGCGGTCGTTAAGCAGCCAAAGCTTTTCACTGGATTTTCGGATACAACTGTCAATCATTTAATGTTTTACCGCTTAGGAATGGTGAGTTTTTACGGGCTTAATTTTCTCAATGACTTGGCTGAGTTGGGACCGGAGATGTTGCCTTATAGTCGGCAAACTTTTGAACGTTATTTCGGGGACGAATCGCCTTACGTTATTGAATCGAGTTCGATTTGGTACGAAGAACGGACTGATTTTTCTGTCGCTGAATTGGGCGTCCAGCGTGTGTCACATGAAGAATTGCAGGGACATGAAGTCTTGCGAGGCGAAGGACGGATTCAAGGGGCTTTGCTAGGAGGTTGCCTGGAAAGTTTGTATGAATTGCTGGAAGGCGAACGTTATCCAGACCAAGCGGTGGTTAGCAAACGTTATCGGCTGTTTCCAGAAGTGGATGAGTGGAAAGGGAAGTTGTTCTTTTTTGAAACGAGTGAAGAAAAGCCGGAACCTGCTTTGTTTCGCAAGATGTTAATGCGATTTAAGGAATGGGGGATTTTTGAGCAAGTTAGTGGTTTAATTGTAGGTAAGCCGCAAAACAATGTCTATTACGAGGAATATAAGACGGTCTTGCTTGAAGTGACTGCCGATGAAGATTTACCGATTTTGTACAATATGAATTTCGGTCATGCATATCCACGCGCTGTATTGCCCTACGGTTTGCAGGCTGTCTTGGATTGCGAGAAAAAACATTTGGAAATGCTTGAAGGAATGTTTGCGTGAGTGGTTTGTAGTTTGTTTCTGCTTTTGGGGCGATTGCTGATTGACAAGCTGGCGCTTTATAAAGTACAATTAAGGTTGTGCTCGTAAGGCACCTTTCCAGTCCCGCGGTCGTGGCGGAATGGCAGACGCGCTATCTTGAGGGGGTAGTGAACAATGTTCGTGTGGGTTCAAGTCCCATCGACCGCATTAATATTTATGTGAAAAGCCTATGAATGTCGGTAAGTGTAGTGCACCCCGAAAGTTGGATTTTTAACTCTAACTTTCGGGGGTCACCTCAAAGTCGATGTTTGTGGGCTTTTTTGCATTGAGATTGGATAAGAAATATTTATATTTTGTTAGTGTTTCGAGTGTTAAAATGTTAGTATGAAAGTGGATTGAAGTGAAAAGATTCACTAGGTGAAGTTGTCTTGTGGAGTTGAGGAGGTAATTGAATTGAAGCTTGGGAATAATCATTTGGAAATGGCTCAATTGAAGAGGAATCATTGAAGGAATATTTTGGTGAATAATATTCTGAAGAACAATTAATAAAGCTAGATCAGCTTTCGTATTTAGAAATCATTATCGAAACAATTTTGAAGGATATATTGTTGAACAATTTCGAAATGAAAGTGGAATATACGTTACTTTATACGATGAGAATTTAACATTCAATGAAAATCTAGCTATTTTCAATTCTGTTAAGGAAGAAACAAGTGAATTAAATGATATTCATTTCTTGATAGGTGGTTAATTTATGTTTGATTGGAATGATTATAAAAACATGCTAATCAACTGATTGAAAATATTGAAGATATTGAGAGTCATTTAAGAGAATCTGTATATAGGACAGCAGTGAGCAGAATGTACTACGCTTATTTTCATAAAATAAGAAATTAAAATGGACATTTTGGTCTATCTGACCATTCTTTTAGTAGAGATTCGCATGAAAAAAATATTCAAAAATAAAAAAGAAAAAACAGATTTATTAGATAAAAATGAATGAAATAAATTATGTAGTTTAATGATGGATTTTAAAGGATATAAAAATTAAGCTGATTACAATCCAAGTGTTGGATTTTCAGATAAAAGAATCAATTATATTTTTGAGATATTCACATCTCAAATGGATGAACTCTTAAAAAATTTGATATAAAAACTAAATCAATGTAATGAAAAATGCTGGATTTTGTCCGGAATTTTTTTGCTTTTTTTGTTGTTTGATTTATAATTCAGTTAATTAAGTCATAAAGAAAATATTATTTAGTTTAGGTGGTATTAAAAGTTGTAAAAGATTTCATGAGTTTGTTAAACGCGTTATAGGTAAATCAAAAAGGTATGTCGCATTCGTCAAATCGCTTCATTTTTACAAAATTTTAGTAGTCAGTTTTTTATTGCAATTTATCTGAAAAATGAGTGGTTTTAATTTGCAATATACATTTGGCGTGAAATCATTCCTTCCGCGTTAGCAAGAGGATGTATCTAACAGGGCAGGTTGGTGTCAGGATAGTTTTTGGCAAGAGAATAGACGAAAGTCAAGGCTCAAACTGTCAGATTGTCAGGAGAATAGACGAAATTCAAGGTTCTAACCGTCAGATTGTCAGTCGAATAGACGAAAGTCGAGGCTCAAACTGTCCGATTGGCAGTCGAATAGACGAAATTCAAGGTTCAAACCGTCCGATTGTCAGTCGAATAGACGAAATACGAGGCTCAAACTGTCCGATTGGCAGTCGAATAGACGAAATTCAAGGCTCAAACTGTCAGATTGTCAGTCGAATAGACGAAAGTCGAGGTTCAAACCGTCCGATTGGCAGTCGAATAGACGAAATTCAAGGTTCTAACCGTCCGATCGGCAGTCGAATAGACGAAATTCAAGGTTCTAACCGTCAGATTGTCAGTCGAATAGACGAAATACGAGGCTCTAACTGTCAGATTGTCAGTCGAATAGACGAAATACGAGGCTCTATCTGTCCGATTGACAGTCGAATAGACGAAATACGAGGCTCTAACTGTCCGATTGACAGGCGAATAGACGAAATTCATGGTTCTAACTGTCTAATTAAGATTTCCTAGATAAGATTCTTGTTAGCCAAACGGGTTATAAAGAAATCAAAAAGGTATAACGCGTTTATTAAAGTAAGCAAGATAGATGATGAATAATTTCTCATAGATGGGGAAAATGTTTGGGCTTTATCGACTCGTCGGTAAAACGAAGCTAAAGTATTAAACTCGTCTCCACCCACTCAAGGTATCAATGATGAAAAATATAAAACATACCAGCCGTTCCCAACTGTATCATCGAAAACCAAAATCAAACGCAACTACTATAATATAGAAAGGAAAAATGGAATGTTACTCAAATCAATCCAATACCAGCTCCCATCCGACGAACCCCTACAACAAAACTTTCCTTATAATCTGCCATGGTTAAAAGATCTCGAAACCTTTGAGTTATCCCGACCTGTCACCATTTTTGTAGGCGAGAACGGTGTGGGCAAATCGACCCTCATCGAAACCATTGCTTATCTTGCCCAAGCGATTACCTTAAACAACCGTGGCTTTAACCAATTGGATGAGTACAAATGGGTGCGTGAATTCGCAACACAATTCAAATTAATTTGGCACAATCGAAGGCAGTCAGGTTTCTTTTTTCGTGCAGATGATTTCATCACTTTTATTCGTGAAACAAAAGAACGCAAGCAAGAAGCAATTGATGCCCTAGCCGATATTGACCGACGTGATCCTGAAGGCTTTTCAATGGAACGCATGCCTCATGCCAATACTCTGTATGAAATGAAGCAACTTTATCCGACTGATTTGTCAGATCTATCGCATGGCCAGTCCTTTATAGCTTTGTTTCAAGCTCGTCTCCGCCCTAAAAGTCTTTATTTTCTAGACGAGCCGGAAACGCCTTTAAGCCCGCAAAATCAATTAGCACTCTTGCTCCTAATCGACGAGTATGCTAAACTCGGCAGCCAATTTATCATTAGTACGCATTCACCGATAATTATGGCCTACCCTGAAGCTGCTGTTTTTGAATTATCAGACAGTGGCTTACAGCAAACCAACTATCAAGAAATTGAACACGTTCAATTTATGCAAAGTTTTATGCAAGACCCTCAACGCTTTATGTACCACATGTTCAAATAAATAACTTAATGGAGACCATCATGAAAACAAATAGACTATTTCTAACATTAGCAGTGATATTTAATTTAGGTATGCCAATCGTTCAGGCTGAAGGTGAAGTACCCAAAACTTTGGATCATTTGCCGGCAAAAGAGCAGTTTGAGCCATGGCAAGGTCAAGAAGGTGAGCTGCGCCTGCGGTCGTTTGGTGATTTTTTAATCCATGACCGTGTCAGCTGGATGGCAGATAAATCGAGTTGGCTGTATGAGGATGCTATCGCGCGATTAGAAGCCGAAGGCCTGTGGGAAGATGGCATGGTGCCGGGTGCAGAGGAGGTTTCTGCGACTATTGCAGGTTCTGAGGACTACGATTTTATGCCGATGTTAGCCCGGATTGCACCTTTTACCAGCTATGCGGACGTCACGGTAGCAAATCTTGAAATTATTGCTGCTTATCCGGACTTACCGATTTCAGGTTATCCGCAATTCAATGCCCCAGGCTCGGTCCTTGAAGCGATGAAGGCGATCGGCGTTGACCTCGTTTCAAATGCGACTAACCACACATTGGATTGGTTTTCAGATGGGGCGATTAGTTCAATCAACAACCTAGAAACATTAGACATTTTGTACTCAGGAAGCTACAAAGATCAAGACGACTTCCAAACTCCAAGAATCATCGAGAAAAATGGGATTAAACTTGGCTTCCTCTCCTATACGTATGGGACCAACGGCATTCCGATCCCTTACGGCGAGGAATATATTGTAAGTATGCTAGACCTGGATGTTATTTTGAGTGAAGTCGAATGGCTGAAACCGCAAGTCGATGCCGTTGTCGTTACTCTTCATATGGGACCCGAATACGGTGAATGGCCTGATGACCAACAACAATACTACTTCCAAGCACTCAGTGATGCCGGCGTGAAGTTAATTTTAGGTGGTCACCCCCACGTTTTACAGCCTCTAGCGTGGCTGAATGAAGACGAAACTTTTGCCATCTATTCCCAAGCAAGCTTTTTAACTGGCCAACGTGAACTTGAAAACAAGCAAGGTGGCATCACGGAAGTCACCTTTAAAAAAGATGAGCAGGGCGAGGTTTATGTGACGAATCCTAAATTCATGCCTACCTTCGTCTTAGGAGTCGAAGCTGAAAAAATGTACGAAACCGTCCCCCTAGCGGACTACGACCGCTATGCCATTCCCGACGGCGCCTGGTGGTGGGACACCTTATCCGCTCGCATGACCCAGCTGACCGACCAAGTCGACATTGTTACCCACTTAGAAACCCAATGGACCCAAGAATCTAAATAAATATCGCTGCTAAAACTAGCTTTTATCAAGAGTTTGGATAAAAGGTTGCTGCTAAATAAAAAAAACAGAAATCATTTATGAGTGAATGATTTCTGTTTTTTATTGCATTAATTTTTGTTTCTGCTTTTTAGGTTCTTGTTGCAAAAATGAGTAACGTTTTTACTACTTGCCGCTGAAATAGTTGGCCCGCGGTCGGATGAAAAGTGGGTTTCATCCGAGCGGCTGGTGCGCGTTCGTTTGAAAATTTGGTTTCATCCGAGCGGTTAGTTGGCGCTCGTTTGAAAAGAGGATTTCATCCGAGCGGCTGCCTCGCGCTCGTTTGAAAAGTGGATTTCATCCGAGCGGTTGATGCGCGTTCGTTTGAAAATTTGGTTTCATCCGAGCGGTTGTTGTGCGCTCGTTTGAAATAGTAGTTTCATCCGAGCGGCTGGCTCGCGGTCGGATGAAAAGGTAGTTTCATCCGAGCGGCTGGTGCGCGTTCGTTTGAAAATTTGGTTTCATCCGAGCGGTTAGTGCGCGTTCGTTTGAAAAGTTGGTTTCATCCGAGCGGTTGTTGTGCGCTCGTTTGAAATAGTAGTTTCATCCGAGCGGTCGGTGCGCGGTCGGATGAAAAGTTGATTTCATCCGAGCGGTTGGCTCGCGTTCGGATGAAAAGTTGATTTCATCCGAGCGGTTAGTGCGCGGTCGGATGAAAAGTTGGTTTCATCCGAGCGGTTGGCTCGCGGTCGTTTGAAAAGTTGGTTTCATCCGAGCGGTCGGTGCGCGCTCGTTTGAAAAGTTGGTTTCATCCGAGCGGTTGGCTCGCGTTCGGATGAAAAGTTGATTTCATCCGAGCGGTTAGTGCGCGCTCGTTTGAAAAGTTGGTTTCATCCGAGCGGTTGGCTCGCGGTCGTTTGAAAAGTTGGTTTCATCCGAGCGGTTGATGTGCGGTCGGATGAAAAAGTTGTTTCATCCGAGCGGTTGGCTTGCGCTCGTTTGAAAAGTTAGTTTCATCCGAGCGGTTGGCCTGCGCTCGTTTTAAACAGTCGCCTACCTCCCACCCCTCAGCAAAAATTGAAAACGCAAACAAAAATCGTTATAATACAATTAATAAAGAAAAAAATATCAATATTATTAAAAGAACAAGACTTCAAACCACATGAACACCCTAACATCCTCCTACATAATAACAAAAAAAACAATCAACTATAGCATCACTCGCCTAACCACCAAAATGATTTTACATCAATTTATTTACAATTCTTCCCCGAAATAATAATTTCTCATTAAGATAGTGCAAAAAACTTCAAAAAAAGTTCAAATTACAGCAACAGTAATATGTTAAATTATTCTTAGTTGATAGAAAAGTTTTAATAATCAAAATGAAAGGGGTTGCGAGCAATCGAGTTTCAAAACGATGACCAATTTCTATTGATTAAATCAAAGGAGGCAAATTATGCAAGTGAATGCAGTTAGTTCATCGCCAGGTGGGCTACCAGACAAACAACGTCAACGTGATTTGAAACGTAAGAATTTCAAAAAGAATATTCCGTTTCTCATTATGATGCTTATACCGTTAACGCTATTGCTCGTTTTCAGTTATGGACCAATGTATGGGGTGTTGATTGCCTTTAAACGATACTCGCCAGGTCTAGGTATTTTAGGAAGTCCTTGGAATAACTTTGATCACTTTCACCGGATGTTTTCAGACTTCACCTTTACAAGAGCTTTAAGAAATACGTTATGGATTTCGTTCTTGAAAATTTTATTCGGATTCCCAGCACCTATATTATTAGCTTTAATGCTAAATGAATTACGTTTTGTTCGCTTCAAAAAAGTAACCCAAACGATTTCATATTTACCTTATTTCTTATCATGGGTAATTATCGCTGCGATGATGATTGAGATTTTCTCACCACAAAGAGGTATCATTAACTACATCGTGACTTTATTTGGAGGACAACCGATTCACTTCTTAGCAAGTAGAAAATGGTTTGTTCCAATTCTGGTTATCACAGATATTTGGTCAGGGATCGGTTATGGCTCAATTATTTATTTAGCGGCTATCACTGGGGTTGACCCAGCTTTATATGAAGCAGCAGAGCTTGATGGGGCATCACGCTTTGAGAAAATGCGTTATATTACAATTCCGTCAATTATGCCAATCATTTTGGTAATGTTTATCCTACGTGTGGGTGGTATTTTAAGTGCTGGTTTCGACCAAATTTTAAACTTGTATAACCCATCTGTTTACGAAGTGGCAGACGTTATTGATACTTATGTTTACCGTGTCGGTTTAATCGACTTTAACTTTGACTACTCAACAGCCGTTGGGTTATTCCAAAACTTTGTTGGCTTGATTATGGTTGGAACGTCTAACTTCATCGTTAGAAAAACAACAGGTCAAAGAATCTTATAGAAAGGAAAATTGACATGAAAAAAAGAATTACATTTTTTGATATATTAAATATCGCTTTTTTAGTCCTACTGTGTATTTCAATTTTATACCCAGTTTGGAACCAAATTGTCCTTTCCTTTTCAGATTCATCAACCACCGGAGGATTGGGAATTGCACTTTGGCCTGAGAAATGGTCAACCGAAGCTTATAACTATATCTTTGACTATGGGAACGTTGGCCGCGCTTACTTTAACACAATTGTCCGTACAATCCTTGGTACGATCACCATTGTAACAGTAACCATTTTAGCTGCCTATCCCTTATCAAGAGATGACTTACCGTTTAGAAATCTGTTTGTTATATTGTTTATCATTGCGATGTACGTAAACGGTGGTATGATCCCGAGATATTTATTAGTAAGAGATTTAGGTTTACTTGACACACGTGCCGCGCTAATTATTCCAGCTGCACTGAACACGTCTTACATCATTATCTTACGTAACTTCTTTAGAAGTATTAGTAAAGAAATCGAAGAATCCGCGATTATGGATGGGGCCAGTCCTTTTACGATCCTCGTTCGAATTGTTTTACCACTTTCGGTTCCGATTATTGTAACCATAGCACTTTGGTCAGCGATTTATCACTGGAACGAGTGGTTCAGTGCTACCATCTACATCCGTAACAGTTCGCTGGACGTACTCCAAACCCTTGTACGTGACATGCTTGTGAACGTTGACCCATCTCGGATGGACTACCAAGTTTCAGGGACCGGGGCCGACGCCGCTCAGTTACTCTTAGCCAACGTTCGTGCTGCTACAGTAGTCGTTTCCATTGGGCCAATCATTGCGGTTTACCCGTTCGCGCAACGCTACTTTATTGACGGTCTACAACTTGGAGCTGTTAAAGGATAATAAATATCTCTGCGACAACCCTGCTTTTATAATTTAGGAAGGAAAATGACGATGAATTTCAATGTTGACAGTCCATTGATGCGCTTTATGACATGGCTTTCAGAAATGGTTAAGTTACAGTTTTATTTTTGGTTAGGCACTCTTCGAGGGTTTGTATTAGGAGGTCTGTTTCCAAGTTTAATTGCAACCTTTGGGACGAGTCGTCATATGATCCGTAATGAAGATATCCATGTCAGCCCAGACAAATTTTGGGAAGTTTATCAACAAGAATTTGTCAAAGCCAATCTTGTGGGATATGGATCACTTATTTTTGCGATTTTATTAGTTATTTACTTTAGGTTAACGACCTTAATTGATTCTGGTTTGGCTACATTGTTTATTTTTGTTGGTTATGGTTTTATCATATTGTTTGCGTTACTTTGTCTCTATATCCCAACGATAATGACGCATCTGGACATTAGTATTTTTCAAACGATCAAACATGCGGCGATCATAATGTTAGCTTGTCCACTGCATACCGTTATTATGGGAGTCATGTTGTTGTTATTTAGTTATCTGGTGATTAGATGGTTTATATTGATCCCCTTTATTGCCATTGCGATGTGCGCCTTCGGTTTAACTTATGTTGGATTGGATGCGATGGAACGATTGACACGACGGTTAGAGAAGGTCAGTAAATAAGGTTTTAATGTTTTAAAAGTTGATATAAGGAGAGAACCAAATGAAAAAAGGATTTTTTATTAAAACAGGTTTGTTATTATCTTCAATGCTTGTTTTAGCAGCTTGTGGCGATTCAACTTCAACAACAGAATCTGTTTCATCAGAAGATGTTGCTGAAACAACAGAGGTTGTTGAAGAAGTTGAGGAAGAAGTAGAAGAAGATACAGAAACAACTGAAGAAGAAACAGACGCTGAAACGGAAGAAGATTCTGATACCGAAGAAGAAACTGAAAGTGAAGAAGTAGCCCAAATTGAAGGTCTACCTGCACCAGGCGATTTCTCTGAAGAAGTAGCAATGCAACTATCAGGAGTTGTTACTAAAGGTAGAGCAGTGGATGATAACTGGGTTCAGTTACGTTTAGAAGAAATGTTTAACATTGATATTTCAAACGTCTTTACAGATACTTGGAATTCACAAGAAACATCTATTTTAGTAGCTTCGAACGAATTACCTGATGTGTTTGCCTTTACTTCAGGTGGAATGACACCATTAGAGTTCTTCCAAGATGGCTTAACACGTTCAATTCCACATGATATGATTCGTTTGTATGCACCAAACTATGCAGCTATGTTAGATGAAGTTGATGCTGGTTTAGGTTGGCGTATGAATACCGATCCAGAAAATCCAGATGCACACTTATCGCTAATTGGATATCAAGGACATACTGAAGGGATTGTTTGGGCACCAACCTTACGCATGGACTGGATGGAAAACTTAGGTATGGAAATTCCAGAAGATGCTGAGCCAATTGGAGATTCTGATGGTTACGAAAGAATTTATATGACCAGTCACTCATATACAATTGAAGAGTTAGAAGAAATCTTAACTGCCTTTACCTACGATGATCCAGATGGAAATGGTCAAGATGATACATTTGGTTTGTTACCAGCTAACAATAACTTAAACTGGGGTCAAACATTATTTGGAGCTTTCGGTCTTGCTCCAGGTTATAACTTGATGGAAGATGGCGAGTTGACTTTACCGGTTGTATCAAACGCTTATAAAGAAGCATTACGTACATTTGCTGATTGGTATGAAAAAGGCTTGATTGACCCTGAGTGGACAACATTAGACGAAAGAACAGGTTGGGAAAAATATCAATCAGGTTCAATCGGATATTTCATCGCACAAAGAACTTACTTAGCTCAAGAAGCTTGGACAGATGGACGTGCACCTCAAAATATCTTAGAAGTGAATCCGGATGCTAAATTATTAGTAACCAACCACGAAATTGGACCAAATGGTGATTCAGGACAACCGTCATACATGCCAGTTACTTTATTAGGTGACAATATGTATCTAAGCGCATCTGTAACAGATGAAGAATTAGCTCGTTTCTTACAAATGTTTGACTTCATGCATTATGGTGAAGAAGGTGTTTGGACTAAATATGGAATCCCTGGTGAGCACTCTGACTGGATGGCTGAAGAAGGAAACTCTACTTTAATTGTACGTCCAGAATTTGATGCAGAAGAAGGAGAAATGGGCTTCTGGAACTATAGCCATAGATCTTACTATAAAGAGCACTTAATTTGGTTAACACACGTTAAGACATTAGAATTAATGGACAAATTCTTTGCTAGACCAGACGTTGTAGAACAATACGCTATTCGTCCAGTACGTTGGGACTTATTCAATGAGACAGACCTAGCTGAAATTTCATCACGCTATGGTTCACAAATGGATACATTGGTTCAAGAGTTCCGTATGAATGGTATTACTGGCGTTATCGATATTGAAGCTGAGTGGGATAACTACGTACAAAGCTACATGGATAACGGTGGAGCATTAACACTTGAAGAGTATCTAAAAGCACCACTTGTAAGCGACTTGCGTGGTGTTGAAGAAGTTGAAGAAGAGGAAGCTGCTACTGAAACGGAAGATTTAGAAGAAGCGGATTCAGAAACAACAGAAGAAGAATCAGAAGAGTAATGCTTTGGCATTAAGCTTTGATTTTATAGCAGTGTTGTGTTAATTTTTATGACAAAGATTGCCGCAAATTAACTTATATTAGGCAGAAGATCATTATGACCTTCTGCCTTTTATTGATTTATAGTCACTTTGAATCGCTAGAAGTAGGGAGCTTGTAAATGAAAACTGATACACACCAAAACACGAACGATGAATGGGTCACAAATTATTCCACCCCATTAAATCAAACCTTAATCAATGACTTATTAGATGATACAAAAATCAATTCTTGGTTATTTTTAGGAGGCAAAGAAACACAGCCGGACTTCAACCAGCTGGGGTTTGCTCGTAATTATATTGGACATTTTGAAGAAGCTTACCGCTGGCAATACATTACTGAAAATGAACGCAGCCGCGAACGTTTTGTTATTAACGGTGGGAAAACAGGTCAAAACTTAGCAGATGTTGTCGCAAATTGGCAAGCTAAAACTAAAGCGTACGATCACAAGGTAACAGCTTATTTATTTGGCGCTGAAGATGAAGCTCTCTATGCAAACAATGCCACACAGCTAGAAGAAGATCTTCATCAATTAGCAGAATTAGCCTTAGCCCAAAGAAATCATACAGGTGTTTTAGTCTTACAATTGCCGTTCTATCGCAATTTAAGAAATCTAGTATTACAAGCCATCAATAGCTTAGGGCAAACACAAAAAGACCACCTTATCATAGTGGATCATTTTATTCTGAGCCAAGACGAAAATTGGATGGAAGCTTTGACTTTAGACGGTGATTTGAATACCATAGGACATTTGCGTCTGGCCAAACACCTGCTCAAAACTGTTTTTGGCTTCCATCAAAATGTGTTGACTTATAGCGGATTAAAAGCGACTCAAATCAAGAATAATCCTTTGGATTCGGTCCATCCACACTATCAACAAAATGCGGTAGCCCATAGCCAAGCCATTCAACTACTCATCCAAAGTAAGCAACCGCTTAAATGGTTATTTATGGGCGATTCGATTACTCACGGCGCGTTGCATACCGATGGCTACGAAAGTGTGCCCCAACTATTTGAAAAGTTTTTACACCATGATTTAGAGCGACCGGATGATTTAGTCTTTAATATGGCCGTAAGTGGCGCAACAACATTGTCAACTTTAAAAGCAATCGATGAACGTTTTGACGCCATCCAAGCAGATATTGTCATCTTAATGCTCGGTACCAATGACCTCAAGTTTTTTGAAACGAGTCAGGAATACGAACACAACTACCGTTTGCTGCTCGATCACATTCAAGCGCGTCAGCTACCTCTTGTTCTGCGTTCGCTGACCCCAGCTTTCAAAGAAGATTGGCTGTCATTAGACGACAAACTTAACGACTATTACGAGATCACACAAAAGTTAGCCCATGAATATCAAGCCGCTTTTGTCGACCAACTGCATATTTTTGAAAACCTTTTAAACCAATATCCCTACTTACGCCTACCATATTATGGGATGTTTAATGATGGGATTCACCCAGCCTTTAGAGGTCAAATGCTGATGGCAAAGCAACTTGTTTCATCTTTAGGAATAGCTAAACCAAACCATCATCTGATGCAACTCGACTTCTCATTGGAATTTAATGAACATAATGTCAAAGAATCATTGAAAAGTAAAATCATTAACGATAGTATTCACATAGATGCTCAAGAAATCGTTTTACAAATTAATGATTACCAAAAATCATATGCAAAATCGAATGAAATAAAATCAACACGACCGCATATGGTAGCCTTACCAGAAGGCATGATTGAATCCGTTAAACAATGGTCAAACCATATGGCAGCAACAGCCATCGGCGACCTAACTGTTGTCGTAACGACAGCCAATCAATCATCAATGACTATTAAGCTGTCAGACCAACTTGATATACCTTTGAGTCTGTTTCAAGCTGAAAAGCTCACATTGACGGTCTATGCCTATGCACGAAAATTTGCGGAACGATATTGCTTAAGTGTCGAATTAAATCAAGGAGGCTAGTATGTTAATTCCTAATTATTTTGAAGATCCAAATGTTTTTGAGGTAAATAACCTTCCACGACGCAATTATTTTATTACTTATGATTCAGTAGAAGAAGCCAAAAATTCTACCAACCGCCGTCAATCCAGTCGTTATATGGATTTAAATGGTCAATGGAAATTCCGTTATTTTGAAAATGTTCGTGCCATTGAAGAAGAGTATTGGTTAGATGCTGATGTAGAAGAAATGGTGGATATGACAGTGCCATCTGCTTGGCAAATGGCCGGCTATGATCAAATCCAATACACCAATTTTGAGTATCCGATTCCTTATAATCCACCTTTTGTCCCATTTGAGAACCCTGCAGGTTTATACAAACGGGTCATTCATGTAGATGAATTAGCAGCTGATAAGGACTACCACCTCCATTTTGAAGGTGTCGACAGTGCTTTCTATGTTTGGCTTAACGGAGAATTTGTGGGCTATAGTCAAATCTCCCACAGCAACACTGAATTTGATTTAACGGCCTTTTTGCACCCAGGTGATAATCATTTATCTGTATTAGTTCTGAAATGGTCACATGGAACTTATTTAGAAGACCAAGATAAATACCGTTTTTCGGGAATTTTCCGGGATGTATACTTATTAACGCGCCAGAAAGAACGAGTTAATCAGTATAAAATCGAAACAACCGTAGCTGAAGATTTATCTCAAGCGGTTTTAAATGTTAACTTCCAAGATGTCCAATTAAATTCCGAAATTACTTTGACTTTATTAGATGCTGAACATCAAGTGGTTGGTGAAAATACAGCTAAAGGAGAAGCAGAGGTATTTATTAAAGTAGATAATCCTGCCTTATGGAATGCGGAAAATCCTTACTTGTATGTTTTACTCATTCAAACGGAGGGTGAAGTGATCAGACAAGAAGTTGGTTTAAGACAAATTGACATTAAAGGTACGCAATTTTGTGTCAACCACCAGCCAATTCGGATGATTGGGGTTAACCACCACGATACGCATCCAAATAATGGGCCAACGGTTACTTTAGCAGAGCAGGAACACGACTTGCGCTTGATGAAGTCCTTAAATATGAACAGTGTACGGACGGCGCATTATCCTAAAACGGCTGAGTTTTACGAATTATGTGACCGGATTGGTTTGTATGTTATGAGTGAAGCGGATATTGAAGCGCACGGAGTGGTCGCTTTAAAAGGATCTTATGATGATGATATTTATGACACGATTTCAGATGATCCAGCTTATAGCGCTGCTTTCGTTGATCGCATGGACGCTAGCATGGTTCCTTTTATGAATTATCCTTCTATAGTCATGTGGTCAGGTGGGAATGAATCTGGATTTGGTGTAGCCGTTATTAAGCAGTTAGAACATGCGCGTAGTTTGGACACAACGCGTCCATTACACCAAGAATCTTATTTCTACCGCAACCGTAAAAAAGATTTTGATGATACTTATATTGATGTTTGGAGCCGGATGTATCCAAGTTTTGATCAAATGGACGCCTTATACTTTAAACGCGATTCTGATGACATTGGAACAGAAGGTCGCAAAGGCCGCGATGCTTACGTCGATGATTATGGTGAAGTCATTGACCGCCCATTCTTACTGTGTGAATATGCACATGCGATGGGGAATGGACCAGGAGACTTAGCTGATTACTATGACTATATGATGCAATATCCAGCTTTTGTCGGGTTGTTTTTATGGGAATGGGCTGACCACGCTGTCAACTTGAAACATGATCAACCGGAAGAAGAAGCGATTTATCGTTACGGTGGGGACTTTGGCGAATACCCGCATATGGGGAATTTCTGTGTGGATGGGATAGTTGACCCTGACCGCCGCTTGCATACTGGGGCCTTGGAGCACCGACAAGTTTTCCGCCGTGTCCGCTTAACCGATTTTACAGATCAAAAATTAACGGTCATAAACCATTATGAATTCAGCAAACTTTCGCAACGTGTCGGCTTTATGCTAGAAGTTTATGGGCTCGATGGCAAGCTAATGGACATGGTTGAATTAGACTTCCCAGATGCGGGACCAAATGAGACCAGTACATATGATTTAAGCGACCATGACCTTGATTTGACTACAATCGGAAGTTTACGACTCGTATACTTAGCCATTGAAGATGAATCTGATTTAGGTTTTGATGCGATTGATATCCAAGCCATGACGCTTGAAGCAGTTGAAAATCCGACCGCATCCTTGTCTTATAGCGAATCACTTGTTGAACAAACCATTCATGTGGGCGAAGACACCAGCTTTACCTTCAGCCAAGGAACAGCTGCTTTAAACCAAATCGTCTACAAAGGTGAAAATCTTTTAGAAAAAGCCAGTCGTTGGACGGTATGGCGTGCCCCAATGGATAATGACCGCTTTGTGGCAAATTCTTGGCGCTCATTTAACTACCATCACACACAAATTTTTGTCAAAGACTTTACGGTGGATGAGAGCGAAGAAGCCATCAGCATTACTTACCAGGCAAATCTAACCGCGATTGCCCGTCCAAAGATTTTAGATTTAACGATTACTTATACGGTAAATCAAAAGGGCGAGCTAGAAGTTTCTGTCGATGCAGTTCGCAATACCGACTTGCCGTTCCTGCCACGTTTTGGTTTGGAATTGCCATTGAAAAACCAATTCAACTATGCTGACTATATTGGGAATGGACCGCACGAAAGCTATGAGGATAAGCACCACTTAAGCTATTACGGTCGCTTTAGCGGATCAATCGAAGATTTCTACGAGCCACATATTAAGCCGCAAGAAAATGGTGCTCGTAACCGAACCACACAAATCAAGCTATTCGGTGACACCAGCCAGATATTCGTCAACACAACTGATGAAGCAGGCATTTCCTTTAATTTCACCGCCTATTCTGCTGACCAGCTGACGCAAATGCCACACCGCGACAAGCTGACCGCCGAGGCTAGCCACTACCTTTACCTTGATGCGCGCCAAAGCGGGGTGGGAAGCAATTCAAACGGTCCCGAACTTTTAAATAAATATCGCTTAGAAGACCCACGTTTCAGCTACAACTTTAACTTATCTATTAGTGATCTTGCTTTAGAAAATGAATTTTAGTTAGTTTTTTATTAAGGGATAATTTTTCGAATTATCCCTTAAATTTTAGATGTTGAGAGGAGTATACAATTGTCAAAATGGAAAACATTGCCCAACAACGCAGGAAATAGTTCACAAAAAAATATCGCTGACCACCGCTATCAAGTTTTAAGTTCGACCTTTTCAAATAATCTCGATGATAAGGCGGCTCTTTTTGAAAACACTGCTGTTCAAATGGCAGCTACAGATAGCACCAGCTTAAGCTTTAATCTAATTGATTTATCAACGTCTGAAGACCGTCATTTCGGTATTTTGTTGCATGATGGAGGACCCAAGCGATATTTATTAGTGGGATATAATGCTAAGCAATGGTTTTGGGAGTACAAAACACCGCAGACAGAACGCAAAACCGTTTTAGATCTGGCGCCACCAAAGTTGGAAGAAGCCTTTAAATTAAGCGTCAACTTGAAGCAAGATGGGCAGTTGAACTTGTTGTTGGACGACCAAAATTTGGTGGACAATGCCAATATACCGGCGGAAGTTATGCAAGACTTAGTGCAGTCGCGCCAAGTTTACTTGAAATTAGGAACCAGTGGCTTGAACCGAACAACGGTTGGGGTACTGGAAAAAGTTGAAGAACGGGACTGGTCAAAAGAGCCGGTTCAAAGCGGACCTGAAGTGGATGACACGGCGGTTGTCTATGATGAGTTAGATTCCGGCCAGATGGTTGCGGTTATTGACACAGCTTTTCCAAGGGTGCGAGAATATCATTATGCAGGCCATACTTTGTTTGGCCAAGTGAAGCCTTTGACAGCGATGGCTATTAACGGCCATGCGGTAGTGCCGAAGGTGACTTATAAAAAATTAGACGCTGCAACTGCTCAATATGTGTTGGAAGTGGTAGAGGCTGAATATAATTTAGATCTTGTCTTGATGGTGCAGCTTAAAGTAGAAGGCAAGATCTTGCATTTTGATGTGACGGATATTCAAAATAAGCATGCGGTAAAAGCAGGCGAATTGTTGGAAGATGTGTCTCAATTAGTAGAACAAATTAGTTTCCCAGAAAACTATTTAGTATCCGTTGTCAGCGATCAAGCCGGGGCTAATTATGCAGGTTCTGCCATGTCCAATGACACGCATCATAGCGGTGACCGTTTTATGGATGTGGTCAATCCAATGGCAGACTTAGATGAAGGCATTATGTATGCTTTTGTTGGACACGAACAGTTGGCAGCAGGGGTCTGGAGTAATTCCCAATACAGCCATGGGGGGAAAACAGAAGATTATACCCGCTTGACGGCACAAAAACAGACGCTGGGACAAAGCAATTATATTGGCATTGCCAGTTCCCCATGGATTTATGAGACGGCTTATCGTTATCAAAACGAATTGGCAGACAAAGCCTCATTTATTGTTAATCCAGACCATACTTTAGAATTGCCGTCTGCCCGCGTTGTGCTGACGACTGATCTAAATGGGGATGGCAAGGTTGACTGGCAAGATGCAGCGATTGCTTATCGTGATATTATGCATCATCCGTTCGGCGCCGACCAAACACCTGACTTAGTAGGTTACCGGATTGCGATGAACTTTGGTTCGCAAGCCCAAAACCCGTTTTTAACCACCTTAGATGAAATCAAAAAAGTCTACTTGCAAACGGATGGATTAGAACAAGCTGTGATGCTAAAAGGTTACGGGAACGAAGGTCATGACTCTGGGCATTTGAACTATAAAGATATCGGTCAGCGAATGGGCGGCGTTGATGACTTTAGGTATTTATTAAAAGAAGGAAAAAAGTTAGGTGCCAATATTGGTTTGCATGTGAATGCTTCGGAAACGTATCCGGAGTCGCCTTACTTTGAACCGGACCGCTTGCGAAAAGATTCGAAAGGTCAATACCATTACGGCTGGAATTGGTTGGACCAAGCCATCAACATTGATAGTGCCTACGATTTGGCGCATGGCCGCTATGACCGTTTCAAGGATTTGAAGGATGTTGTCGGCGATGACTTGAATTACTTGTATGTCGATGTCTGGGGCAACCACCAGTCAGGCGACGAGCGTGCTTGGGCGACCCACCAATTGTCGAAAGAAATTAATTCCCTGGGCTGGCGTGTGGCTTACGAGTGGGGGCATGCAGGCGAGTATGATGCCACTTTTCATCACTGGGCAGTTGACCAGCCTTATGGCGGCTATGCCTTCAAGGGAATCAACTCGACCATTGCCCGCTTTATCCGTAACAACCAAAAAGACGCTTGGGTTGCTGACTATCCCCGTTACGGTGGCGCTGCCGTAACCCCTCTTCTGGGCGGTTATGTGCTGAATGATTTCGAAGGTTGGCAAGGTCGCAGCAATTACCAGTCTTATTTGGATACCTTGTTTGCGGTCAACCTCCCAACTAAATATCTCCAACACTTCACTGTGGCAGAAGTTCAATTTGGTGAAGCTGTAGCGATGACCGACAATGGTGAAAGTTATGAGTGGACTCCTGAAATGTACATGCGTTTGGAGAATGCTGCAGGCGATGTGGTTGAAATCCGCCGGATGTCGAATGATGTGGACAGTGCAGACTATCGTATCCGTGAAATCCGCCTGAACGGGGAAGTCGTGCTATTGGGCGATACTTATTTAATCCCTTGGCCTGACACAAATAAATACTACTACTACTCAGGGGTAGCCCGTGAAGTTGAAGCAGATGAGCGTTTAGCAGGCAATGGCGTGCGGGAAGATCCAACGGATGATGCAGCAGTGACTGTAGCTAGTTCAAAGGCAGAAGAAAGTCGAGTGATGCCGTGGACCTTACCTCAAGCCTTGGCTGGGAAGAAGTTATTTATTTATGAATTGACCCCACAAGGGAAGGCGAATGAGCTGGTGGTCGAAAGTGGGGAGATGTTGGATGTGGATTTGGCGCGCAATACGCCTTATGTGATTTATTTGGAAGCGCAAGAGCAGGAAAGGGTTGAGTGGAGTGCGGGATCACATCTGGTAGATACAGGCTTTAATAGCGGAAGTTTAGACCATTGGGTTGTGAGTGGCGATACCGAGGCTGTTGAAATTGTGTTGTCCCAAGGAGCTAATCCAATGTTGAAGATTGATTCGCCTGGGGAGGCAACAAGGTTGACGCAGGCTGTTAAGGACTTGAAGCCGAATACGGAATATGTGGCCTATGTGGCGGTGGATAACCGTTCTGATGCGGTTGCCCGCTTAAGTGTGGCAGGCGTTTCGCATGGATTGACACGGTCCTTGGCACAAAATTATGTGAAGGCTGATCCGCACAACACCTTGAATATGAACGCGACTGTGGATAATTCATCTTATTTCCAAAATCTGATGGTTTACTTTACGACTGGAGAAAATCCAGCTGATGTAGAGTTGACGCTGAGTCGTGAGCCAGGAATAGGAGCGACATATTGGGATAATTTACGGATTGTTGAGAATCAAGCACAGTTGTTTGATGGCGGACATGAGACAGTAGAGTATCCAGAGATATTTATTCAGGATTTTGAAAATGTCCCGCAGGGGATTTTCCCGTTTGTGATTGCGGACGGTGAAGGTGTTGAAGATAACCGGATTCACCTGGCGGAAAAAAATGCTCCGTATTCGCAGCGCGGCTGGCATGATAAGAAGATTAGCGATGTGATTGGCGGCGACTGGTCCTTGAAAGTGAATGGTTTAGTTGGCCTTGGGAAATTGTTGTACCGGACTATCCCGCAAAATTATTGCTTTAAAGCGGGCGCTAAGTATAAGGTGACGTTTGATTACGAGGCGGGTCTGGATGACCATTATGCCTTTGTGATTGGGGACGGGGAAGAGTGGAGCGACCACTTCCAAGTTCATTTTCTGGGGAACACCTGGGAAGCTGATGATGCGCCTGCAACGGTCAGCTTTGAATTCACGGCCAAAGAAGATGAAAGCACTTGGATTGGGATCTATTCTACGGACAAAAAATTAAGTGACGCGGCAAACGCCGACCGCGATTATAATTTCAAGTCCTATAAAGATTTGATTTTGGATAATTTAGTGATCGAGCGCTTGACTTAAAGTTAAATTTCTATCTCACTTTTGTGGTGGGATAGAATTTTTTTTATCTAAAAAAATGGAATTCGGCTTTTTTCGTGTATATATGTGTGAGTTGATATTTATTTAAAGGAGGATTCCATGGAAAAAAACGAACAACTTATTTACTTTGAAATGCTTGATCTCAGGGGCGCACTCGATACGAAGGAACTACAACGTGAATTTACCACACTCCGCAAAGGTTACGAAGGTGAGGCTCTATTCTATAGCTATTTCAAGGCGCATGCCCCTCAAAATTGGGTTGTCTATTATGATTATAGTTTTGATTTCGACGGCAAAGCGCAAATCGACTTTCTTCTCGTTTCGAACCAGCTTTGGTATTTAATAGAAGTCAAAAACTATAGTGGTCATTTGGACTACACTGATAACACCGTCACGATTAACAACAAAATTTACCAAAATATTTTTCGTGACTTGGACAATCGGACCGTTAGGCTGAAACGCTTGGTCGCCACCGTTAGCCGCCAAATCACCGTCACCCCCATCATGATTTTCATCGGCGCCGATTTCACCTACACCCTCAACCAAAAACCCAGCATGACCGTCATCCCGCGCACCGCCATCAAGCACTTTCTCACTAAACTCCCGCCCGTCACCCCGTTATTAAACTACCAACAAACCCAAAACACCCTTAATAAATACAAGACCCCCTACCAAATTAAATATCACCGCCTTGAGCCGGAGGCTTTCGTGAAAATTAGAAAAGGTATCCATTGTGCTAATTGTTCAAGTTATAATGTAGAACGGATGAGATCTTGTGTGCGGTGTGGAGCGTGTTCCCATCTGGAACGCTTGGAATTTGTTATTAGTCGTAAAGCTTTCGAGCTGATTGGTTTATTTCCCGATCACCCTGAAATATTGACAGTGGCTAATCTCCATCAATAAATAGATGAACGATTTAGCAAAGATGTTATTTATCGCTATCTGAATAAAAACTTTCAAATTGTGAAGAAGAGTCAGGCGACTTATTATTTGCCGAGGAGATGAGCGGGGAGGGTAGAGGTGCGCGCTCGTTTGAAATAGTGGTTTCATCCGAGCGGTTTGTCTGCGGTCGTATGAAATGCTGGTTTCATCCGAGCGGCCGGCTCGCGCTCGTTTGAAATAGTGCTTTCATCCGAGCGGTTTGTTCGCGCTCGTTTGAAATAGAGATTTCATCCGAGCGGTTTGTTCGCGCTCGTTTGAAATAGTGGTTTCATCCGAGCGGCTGGTTCGCGCTCGTTTGAAATAGTGGTTTCATCCGAGCGGTCCGTCCGCGCTCGTTTGAAAAGCTGGATTCATCCGAACGGTTGGTGTGCGTTCGGATGAAATGCTGGTTTCATCCGAGCGGCTGGTTCTCGCTCGTTTGAAAAGGTAGTTTCATCCGAGCGCGCCCCCCATCCCCCCACAAAAACCGCTCTCATAAACTTCTTCCTTGTTTATTCTTCAAATTCTCCTTATAATGTTAAGGATAGGAACCAGTAATCTGGAAACAGCACCAAGGAGGCAACAAGATGTTTAAAAGCATCATTGTAGATGATGAAAAAAATATCCGTGAACGGATGGCGAACCACTTTCCGTGGGGAGATTTTCAATTTGAAGTGGTAGGAACAGCTGCTAATGGGCTGGATGCTCTCAAACTGATTGATGATCTGCAGCCGGATTTGGTTATGACGGATATCAAAATGCCAAAAATGGATGGTTTAGAACTCGTTGAAATCATTCATGAAAAATATCCGCACATTGTTGTGATTATACTAACGGCTTACCGCGATTTCGAACTCGCGCAAAAGGCAATCAACTTTAATGTGAAAGGCTTCTTAGTTAAACCCATCATGAAAAGTGATTTCCGTCAAATGATGCTTCGTATCCAAGACGAAGCCAAACTCAAAGCCAAACAAATGAATACTCACACCCATCCAAATGCAGCAACAACCGTCACCAACCATCCTCAAGTTACAAACCAATCAGAAAATAAAATTATTCCATCTCCGATAGAACGGCCGGAAGCGACCTTGAAAATTCGCAAATCCAACAACCGTTATGTCAACTATGCTATTCAATATGTCCAAGAACATTACACAGAAAACATTACACTCAAAGACATTGCAGATAAGTTATTTATTCACGAAGCTTATTTCAGTAAGCTTTTCAATGAGGAAACCGAGGTGGGCTTTAACGCTTACGTCAATTTTATCCGCATTGAAAACGCCAAGCGCTTAATTATTTATTCGGATCAGCAGTTGAAGGAAATTTCGACCACGGTCGGTTTTTCGAGCCATTCGTATTTCAATCGCGTCTTTAAACAAATTGTCGGCGACAGCCCATTAAGTTACAGAAAGAAGTATTTTGAAAGTCATGACCACTAAAATAAATAACTCTGCAAATCCCCAAGGCGACCCAAAGGTCGCCCATTCTTATAAAAACAATTCATCTGAGCGCAATTCACTCAGATATTTTTTGACGCGCACATCTATTTTGCTGAGCTTGCTTACGGGACTCATTATTATTTTGTTTTTTAACCATCAATTCACACAATTTACTCAAAGTGAAAATGAGGAAAACACCCAAGAAACCTTTCGACAATCGACAAATCAAGTCCAAAGAGGGTTGGAAGAAGTGGCCAGCGTGAGCCGGTCGCTTGAAAATAGCGACTTTTTGAATTATATCCTCGATAGGTTGCAAAATCCCCAATATGTGGGGACAGACCACTACCTCGCTTCCCAGCAGTTGATCAACTATTTATTTGTATTGGCACAAGAGAGTCAATTTATCGAAGATATTTTGTTAGTGACCAATAGCACGCAGTTTTCAGCGAGTATGTTGAGTGCGGGCTTTGGCTTAAATGGGATTGAAAAAAACCCGGCGATCACAAGCAACCAACTTTTTTATGATAATGAGTTTTTCAGAAAAACAAGCAATCATCAAGGGCTGAATAAAGATCTCAGCGACAACGACTTTTCTTACTTTGATGATAAGTTATATTTTGTAGCCAATATAGAAAATGCCGAAACGGATGAACATGCTGCGACGGCCTTTGTTATTTTAAATACTGATACGATTTTAACGTCCTTTCTAACGCCAGAATATTATCAAATCCGCATCAACAATCAAGAATTATTTAAAGGAAATTCATTCAGTCCGACCAGTCAAGATATTGTTCTTAGCCGCGAAATTTTGCCGTTCAATCTTGAAATTAAAATCCAGTCAGCCAATTATCGAAATCCAAGCCTACAAACATCATTGATATTTATTATGATTATGCTAGTGATTGTGGTGGTTGTATCTTGGCCGATTTCGGATTATATGGCGAAAAACGCCTTAAAGTCGATTGATGGTTTGCTGGATTGGATGGCGAACCAGGAGCCGGGGAAAAAAGTCGAGCACCATAATAAATCGAGGTTTAAACTCCACAACCGTATTTTTCTTTATCTGATTGTGACGACGGTCCTGCCATTTACCATCATCATGGTGCTTTATATGACGCAGTTTTACGGCAACTATATTCAAGATGTTCAAGCTCTGCAAGAAACGCGGTCACAAAGTAAAGCGGAATTAGTGGTTGATGAAATTAAAAAGCTACAAAATGTGCTGGCATCACTGTCGCTCAACACTTTGCCTGTTCAGGAAGATTTTATTGATACACCGTCGAATATTCGCCGCTATCTCAGCAACTACCAGTCGACCTTGAATGTCCGCTCGATTAGCCTTTTGAATAATCAGCAGGAAGAGCTGTATCGAACGAATTATTACAATTACAATCAAACGGCTCAAGACGTACAGCGGTATAGTCATATTAAGACGGCGATTTATTCGACTAGTGGGAATTATGATTTTATTTTCCAAACCGACAAGCGGGAAATGTATGGGACGATTAAACTGCCGATTTTAAATGTCAGCCCGACGCTGTCCAATGTGGATACGGTTCAAATTGAATTCGACCAAAATTATTTTGCGGCCTTGCCGATTCTGGAAGAGGCGATGTCGGAGCGCTTGATTGTCAACAATCAGCCGATTTTTGAATTCCAAGCCAACAATATCACGTCCAACCAACCGCTACCAACCACCGACTTATACCAGGTCAATCTTCCACTAAATATCCCTGGTTGGACCTATCAGGTGACCTTTAACCAAACGAGTTTAACGAATGAAATCAGCTTAATTTTAAGCCAATATTTGTCGATTTTCTTTATTATTTTACTGATTTTATTAGCCATAGCTTACTTTATTGCCAATAGTTTCCTTAAGCCGTTTTCAAGAATTATTAACCAACAAGATGGCTTAATCAATTTTGATCGACAGCCGAACTTCTTAGAAGGTATTGATGAAGTGACGCTTATCCAAAACAATTTTACAGAAATTTTGGATAAATTGAATCAATTGGTTGACGAAAAAATTACGATGCAAGAAAACCTCATTAAGGAAAATTATGAAAAACGCGAAATCCAATTGTTTGCCCTCCAAGATCAAATCAATCCGCATTTTCTTTATAATGCGTTGGATAATTTACTTTTCTTGGTTGAAGATGAACAAACCGATGCTGCCGTTGAAATGGTGCATTCGCTGGTCAATTACTTCCAATTCATTAATAACCGCAAGGACTTAGTTGTTCCTTTATGGAAAGAAATTGACTTTACCCGCCATTACTTAAACATCATGAACGCCCGTTTTGATAATTTCCAAGTCCATTGGGATGTGGACACAGGCATTGCCAACCGACCGCTTCTGAAACTTATCCTGCAACCATTGGTTGAAAATGTTGTCCATCACGGCGTCCGCAATACCGAACGGATGATTCATCTGGATATCAGCGTCCACAACCAAAACGATCAACTTGAAATTATCGTCGCGGATGATGCCGATGGGATGTCTGCCGAAAAATTACAACAAATTCAAAGTTATTTAACCAATCCGACCTATAATCGCTCAGGTCTCTTAAATGTTTATGACCGTTTAACCCTCTACTACAATGAGAACTTTACTTTTGAAATCAGCAGCCAGCCCCTTCAAGGGACTTCTGTTCGCATTGTGATTCCTTCTTTTGTCAAGTCCATCTAAAAATAATACTAATATACCTAAAAAAAGCACAATTTAAATAATTGTGCTTTTGTTATAATTAAATGCAAACGAATTCAGATTTCACACGATGGGAGTTGACTCAATTGACCGCTACCAACTCGATACAGCTTATTCCTGTATCGACAAACCAAGCGATAACGCAAACAGATTATTCAGACCTTTTACAACAAAAACCCCAGGCCATCCATGAAACCGTCTGGCAAAATGACCAACTCATGGTACAGTTCGCCATCCTAAGTCAAACAAAGACCGTTGAAAATATACACGTCCAATTAAAAACTATAACGTTTAACCCCCAAATAAATAACGCTGCTCATCACGAGGAAACTTTGGGCACACATGAGATCCCTTTAGAAGTAGTCGAAAATTGGTTTAAAATTTTTATGGTACAAGAAGTCGATGCCCATACCGGCTTTCTAGGCTATGGTTCAACAACACGACCACTGCCGATAGGTGACCGCCAAAAAGCAGCAGAAGTTTTAGTTGAACAACACATGATTGAAAGCATGCCAGCCCAACATTTACAGGCGGTTTGGATTCAATCACACATTCCTGCCGAAGCACCGGTTGGGCATTACAAGGCAACCATTGCGGTGACTTTTGGTGAAAATTCAGCCGAGGAAGTGACCGGAGATATTTATTTTGAGGTTTTAGAGGCGGTTTTAGCGGATGCTAAAACGTTTGATATTGAATTATGGCAAAATCCTTATGCAGTAGCGGAATATTATGGTGTTGAGCCGTTTTCAAAGGCACATTTTGATCTTTTAGAGCCGCATATGTTGAAATACCGTGAGATAGGTGGGAATGCGATTACCGCAACGATTGTCGAGGAAGCGTGGGCGGGGCAAACCTACAGCAAGCATGAAACCAAGTTTCCGTCGATGGTTAAGTGGACCAAGACTGCCGCAGGGGATTTTCATTTTGACTATGAAGATTTTGATAGTTGGGTGCGTTTTAACAAAGCAATCGGTTTAGGGGATAAAATTGTGTGTTATACGCTAGCGCCATGGACAAATCAAGTGGTTTATTTTGATGAAGCTAGCCAACAGATGGCGTCTTTTGCTACGGATGCTGACGAGGCATCCGACAATTGGACCGTATTTCTTAAAGACTTTATGGCGCATACACAGGCGCAAGGTTGGAGCAGAGATATTTGTATTGGGATTGATGAGCGCGGTTTTGATGAAGCGATTTTTGAAGTGTTGGAAGCAGTCAAAGGCGAGGATGGCCAGCCGTTTAAAGTGGCGGGGGCGATGGACTCGATTGTTGCCAAGCGTCATTTCAATCCGCATATTACGGATTTAAGCGTGGGGACGATTCCGGTAAAAGAGTCGGCGGACGAATTTGCGTCGATTATGGAGGAACGGGACGCCTTGGGTTTGAAGACCAGTATTTATTCGTGTACAGGACATAGTCCGGGGAATTTTTCCTTGAATGCGCCGGCCGAGAGTTATTGGACAATTGCTTTTGCTTATGCGAATGGGGCGCAGGGCTTCTTGCGTTGGGCCTATGATTCTTGGGTGGAAGATCCGTTGCGGGATACAACCCACAATGCCTTTGAAGCGGGCGATACATTTTTAGTCTTTCCGTCTGAAAAGGATGCTCCAGACCCGCAGCCGCAGTCGAGCTTGCGTTTAGAAAAGTTGGCGCAAGGGGTGCACGATGTGAATAAGTTGATTCAATTGGCGCAAGTCAATCCTGCGATTGACATTCAAGTGCAAGATTTGTTGAAAACAGTGAAGCAGGATTATGAGTCGGAAGGGTATTATTTAACAGCTGACAGTAAGGCGCAGATAATTGCGGATATGGATCTCTTTCGCCGAGATTTGCATGACTTGACGCGCTTTGCCTTGAAAGAAGGCTTTAAGTTGACGCCTGCCCGAGATGATGCGGATTGGGTGGAGACTGAACTGACGATACCGACTTATCATTTAGCTGACGACTTTGTGACTACGATTGAAAGGCCGACCGAGCCAGAGCATATGTACTTAGGCCAGCCGGATATGATTGCCATGCCAGATGATGAGAATCATTTGTTAATTGCTTATCCGAAAGGGCATGGGGCAGGGCCGATAATTTTACAGAAATCTTTAGATGGTGGGGAAAGTTGGGAAAAGCAGTCAACGCCTCGTTCATGGGAGGAGTCTTACGAAACACCGACCTTATATAATTTAGAATTTACCGATGGCCGTGTGAAGCAGGTATTAATTAGTGGCCGGCCAAATTGGAAAAACAATCCTGTGGGCGGTTGGCAAATGTCAGTGTCTGAGGATAAAGGGGCGACCTGGACGGAGTTTGAAAATTACCATGCTAGATTAGATGGGGAGGACCATTGGACGACGGTGCCGATGGCTTCGCTGGTGCAGTTGTATGATGAAAATGGCCAGCCTATGGATAAATGGATGGGCGTTTATCATAATAATGACTTTATCAATTACAAGTCTTATCTGACTTTTGACGAAGCTACAGCTGAGCCGCACTGGAGTCAACCCGAAGCTTACTTGGCTGAACACCGCCAATTAGAAACTTTGTATCAGATTTGTGAAGTTGGCTTGTTCTATTCACCCGATAAAAAAACACTTTCTGCCTTGGGGCGCTCGCAAAGTCACGAGCATTCATCCGTTGTCTTTCATTCTTATGATCAAGGCCAGACTTGGAGTCAACCTCAAGAGTTACCATTGGAGTTATGGGGCGAACGGCATAAGGTCCAATACGATCCTGAAAGTGGCCGCCTATTGGTGACTTTCCGTCAAATGATTCAACTCAAACATGTCAATCCTGCTATCACAGAACGTGATTGGCTAGCAGGCGACTGGATGTTATGGGTGGGAACTTACCAAGATATCTTGTCATTGACGGAAGGCGAGTATCGGATTCGCCTGATTCAAGACTGGACTCCTTCTCGCCGCGGAGGCGATACAGGTTACGCCGGTTTTGTGACCCAGTCCGATGGAACCTTGATACTAGCATCCTATGGGCATTGGGATAAACATGTGTCTCAAAATAATCCCAACGACCCCTTAGGAGACTTGTCTTATATCAAACAAGTCAAATTTAAATTGTCCGACATTGAAAAAAATGAAAAAGGAGACTGATAGTAACATGCATCCATTAATTGAAACACTCAAAGGCAAACTGGTCATTTCATGCCAAGCCCTACCCGGCGAGCCCCTTTATAAAGAAGAAGGCGGCGTCATGGTTCTTATGGCGAAAGCAGCTATCGAAGCCGGTGCCGTAGCAATTCGCGCCCAAGGACTGACGGACATCAAGCAAATCAAAGAAGCTTTTGATATTCCTGTCATCGGCATCATTAAGAAAAACTACGACGGTTACGATTCCTATATTACCGCAACCATGGCTGAGGTCGACGCTCTGGTGGAAGCCGGCAGCGACATCATCGCCCTCGACGCCACCATGCGCAAACGCGGTGACGGCACAACCATTAACGACTTCGTCAAAACCATCAAAAATAAATATCCCCAGCAATTACTGATGGCGGATATCGCGACGCTAGAAGATGGTTTAAATGCAGCTGAACTAGGCTTTGACCTTATTGGTACAACCATGAATGGTTACACTGAAGAAACAGCCAATCAAACAGAACCCAATTATGATTTGATGCGTGCCTTAGTCGAACAAACGGGCAAACCAATTGTCGCTGAAGGAAAACTAGCTTACCCACAAGACCTAGCCAAAGCCTACGAAACAGGTATCCATACCGCCGTTATCGGTGGCGCCATCACCCGCCCATTGGACATTGCCAGACGCTTTATAGCAGTAACACCTGATCAAATAAATAAATAAAATATAAAAGAAGAGGTATTTATTATGGATAAATTTGAAAAATATAAAGGGGTAATCCCAGCATTTTACGCATGTTACGACGACGAAGGCAACATCAGCCCAGAACGCATTCACAAATTAGCCAAGCACTACTTAGAGGTAGGTGTGAAAGGTTTGTATGTCGGCGGTAGCTCGGGCGAATGTATTTACCATACCGTTGAAGAACGTAAATTAGTCTTGGAAGAAGTGATGAAAGCTGTTGGTGGAAAGATGACCATTATTGCCCACGTGGCTGCTGCAAGTACAGACCAGTCGATTGAATTGGCAAAACATGCAGAAACTTTAGGGGTCGATGCCTTAGCTGCGATTCCTCCAATCTATTTCCGTTTACCAGAGCATGCAATTGAAGGCTACTGGAATGATATTATGGATGCTACTGATTTGGACTTTATTGTATACAATATCCCTGGCACAACCGGTTATGCCTTAACACCAACTTTATTGAAAAAATTAGTCCATAATGAAAAAGTCATCGGTGTGAAAAACTCATCCATGCCAATTCAAGATATATATTTATTTAAACATAACAGCCGCGCAGAATTCATCGTCTTCAACGGACCAGACGAGCAATTTGTTGGTGGCCGTGTGATGGGAGCAGACGGTGGAATCGGTGGTACTTATGGAGCAATGCCTGAATTATTCCTGGCTGCTGATCATGCGATTCGCCAAAATAATATCGAACTGGCTCGCGAAATCCAATACCGCATCAACGACATTATTTTCTCTTTCTTTGAGTGTGAAGGAAACATGTACGATGTGATTAAACTGATTTTGGCGAAACGCGATTTGAATATCGGTCGCGCCCGCAAACCATTACAATCTGCCACCGAAGCAGATAAGGCAAAAATCGACGCCATCGCTGCCAACATCGAAGACGCAGTCAATAAATACAAATCCGTCTACCAAGAAGCTTAAGCTAACTGACAATTCCAAGCCCTTTTCTTTCTAAGAGATAAGGGCTTTTAGTTTAAAAAGACAAGTAAGGGGTTACTTGGGAGTGGAGTGGGCGCGGCGGTCGGATGAAAAGGGAATAAAAGAGCCCATATAATTCAGATTATAGGTTTAATGCTACTTTCTATGGGAAATAAGGGGCTACGCGATCTAGTTAATTTATACAATTTTTGGACTTGACTGAGTTGAATGTAATGAAGCCCTGTTCCCTGGCACATCTTCTGAATTATATGCCATGGAGAGCCATTCCCTGGCACATCTTTTGAATTATATGCCATGGCGAGCCTTGCCCCGGCACATCTTTTGAATTATATGCCTTGGACGGTCATTCCCTGGCACATAATTTAGATTATATGCTTAATAAGCACTCCATTCAGCACACCCTTTAGATTATATGCTTAATGAGCATCACATTTGGTCTTAACTTATTAAATTTACACAAGATTGAACTAGATAAGATAATTTCATCCGAGCGGTTGGTGCGCGGTCGTATGAAAAGGTAGTTTCATCCGAGCGGCTGGTGCGCGGTCGGATGAAAAAGTGATTTCATCCGAGCGGTTGTTGCGCGCTCGTTTGAAAAGGTGGTTTCATCCGAGCGGCCAGTGTGCGGTCGTTTGAAAAGCTGATTTCATCCGAACGGCTGTCTCGCGGTTGTATGAAAAGGTAGTTTCATCCGAGCGGTTGTTGCGCGGTCGTTTGAAAAGCTGATTTCATCCGAGCGGTTGGTGCGCGGTCGTATGAAAAGGTAGTTTCATCCGAGCGGTTGGTGTGCGCTCGGATGAAAAGGTAGTTTCATCCGAGCGGCTGGTGCGCGGTCGGATGAAAAAGTGATTTCATCCGAGCGGTTGGTGTGCGGTCGGATGAAAAAGTGATTTCATCCGAGCGGTTGGTGCGCGGTCGGATGAAAAGGTAGTTTCATCAGAGCGGCTGGTGCGCGGTCGTATGAAAAAGTGGTTTCATCCGAGCGGTTGGTGTGCGGTCGTTTGAAAAGGTAGTTTCATCCGAGCGGTTGTTGCGCGGTCGGATGAAAAAGTGATTTCATCCGAGCGGCTGGTTTGCGGCTGGATCGTCCCGTTTGAAATGATGATTTCACCCTACCACGTCACCCAGCACCACCCAATACAAGTTGTCGCGCCACCTACACATACACCAACCCAACCCCAAATACAATCTAAACGGAGGTATATCTACATGATCGCATTAATCGATATCGGCGGGACGCAAATTAAATACGGTATCATGAATACCAACACTGAAACAGCGCGGACACTGGGTAGCATTGACACAGCTACCGACCTGCCTGATTTCAATATTCTTGATAGAATTGATATTGCCATCGAGCACATAAAGGAAGATTACACGATAAGAGGGATTGCGATTTCTTCGGCTGGTGTGGTCAACCCAACCACTGGGAAAATTGTTCACGCCAACCCCAATATTCCAAATTACGCCAATACATCGCTGAAAGAAATCCTTGAAAATAAATATAACCTGCCTGTTTCCGTTGAAAATGACGTGAATGCAGCCTTGCTTGGTGAGATTTATTTCGGAAAACATCAATCGGTGAGTTCGGCGATTATGCTGACGATCGGGACGGGTGTCGGCGGGGCGCTCTTCCTGAACCATCAAATTTATCATGGTTATTCGTTTTCAGCGGGGGAAGTAGGCTATACCTTCCTAAATGACCAAAATATTGAAGAGGTTGTATCCGCTCGCGCGCTCGTCAATCGCGTCCAACAACAAACGCCCCATGAAAAAGTCGATGGTTTCTATATTTTCAAGGAGCTGGAAAAAGGCAATCCGGAAATCGCCCGTATCCTAGACGATTATTGCCAGCAACTCGCTAAAGCCATTATTAACCAAGTTAGCCTGCTCAATCCTGAACTGGTAATCCTAGGCGGCGGCATCATGGAGCAGACCGGCTATTTCGAACCGCAACTGACGAAATATTTCAATCAATTTTATACCAACCATTACGCCAGCCAGCGCACAACCATCACTTTTGCAACCCTTGGTAATACCGCAGGTATGCTTGGCGCCTACCAGCACTTTAAAAATCAACACCCAAATAAATAACGTAATCACAACCATCCAGAGGAGTACAAAACAATGACAGAAGTTAACCCTAATTTATCGGAGGCACAAATTTTATTTGAGAGCCGCCGATTAGATGATCTGTCTATCGACAATGTTGCGAGCTATCGTATTCCTGCCTTGCTAAAAAAAAACCATCATTGCTGGCGTTGACCAACGTCACGACCACCATTGGGACTGGGGCAATATTGATATGGTAATCCGCCGTTCACAAGACAATGGACAAAGTTGGGGACCGATGATTCTCATCGTGGATTTACAAACAAATCCAAATGCCGAAAACGAAGAAATTAATTCAGCTATGAACATTGATATGACAATGATTCAGGATCAAAAAAAACAGAAAGAATTTTTTCAATTTTTGATATGTTTCCAGAGATTCGTGGCTCGTATGGAATTTTAGAAGACAACCGTCTCAGGGCAGAAAACAACAAAGAAATGTATAAAGAAGTACAACATGTGACCATAGACGGGCAGGCATACCTTGCGCTTTACAAAGAAAACGAAACAGAAGCTTACACTGTTCGAGATAATGGTCAGGTTTCCACACCGACTAATGAAGCGACCGCCTACAAAGTGATTACCCATTCAACGAATCCATCTTATCATGATCTTGGAGATATTTATTTAGATGAAGAAAAGATTGGGAATGTGTTTTTCATTACGAATTCAAGTTCGCCGTTTCGAATGGCAAAAGGCATGTTTTTATGGCTATCGTATTCGGATGATGAGGGGCAAGCTTGACGCTACATGCTGGACCGCACAAGTGATGCTCAATTGGGCCTATTTAACTGAAGAATAAATATCACTGCAAAAAAACTTAAAAGGAGTTCTAAGATGACAAAATTAACTGATGCGACAATGGTATTCGAAAGTCGTTTGCTAGAAGATACAACAACCGAGAAGGTTGCAAGCTATCGTATTCCTTCTCTCTTAAAAAGCAAAAAAGGCACACTAATTGCCGGGATTGACCAGCGCCATCAACATCAAAATGACTGGGGTGACATTGACATGGTCGTCCGTCGTTCCGAGGATAATGGTAAAACTTGGGGCGATATTATTACGATTGTAGATTTACAAACCAACCCTGATGCGGAATTTCCAGACTATGGAACGCCGGTTAATATTGATATGACCTTGATCCAAGATCCAGAATCTGAACGTATTTATTCGATTTTTGGAATGTATCCAGAAATCCGGGGATTATTTGGGATGATGAGTGATAATAAAGAATTGATCGATCAAGGGAAAGAGCCATTTGATGATAAACAATTTATTGAAATTGATGGCAAGTATTATTTAGCTTTGTATAAAGACAATGAAAAAGAAGCCCACACGGTTCGTGAAGAAGGCGTTGTCTACACACCAGCGGGTGAAGCAACCAACTACACTGTAAAATTAACGTCTGAAACGGCACCTTATCGTGATTTAGGGGATATTTATTTGGATGGGGAAAGAATTGGGAATGTATATTTCATTACAAATTCTAAATCACCGTTTAGGATTGCGCGCAGTATGTATTTGTGGTTGTCGTATTCGGATGATGAGGGCTTGACTTGGTCATGTCCGGAGGATATTACCGCGCAGGTGAAATTGCCATGGATGAAATTTTATGGGATTGGGCCGGGCGTTAGTTTGACTTTACATACGGGTGAACATAAGGGGCGGATGTTAGCGCCGACCTATTCGACCAACCATCATTATATACTGGATGGATCGCAGTCTTCGCGGATGATTTATTCCGATGATAATGGGAAGACTTGGCAGTCGGGTGAGGCGGTAAATGATAACCGCACATTAGCCGACGGGACAACCATTCATTCGTCGACGATGGATCACAGCGCCGAACAAAATACCGAAGCGGTTGGGGTTCAGTTGAATTCAGGTACAGTATTAATGTTCATGCGTAACTTGTCCGGTAGCGTCCAATCAGCGCGCAGCCTCGATGGCGGCCAAACTTGGGAAAATGAAATCGTTCAACACGATGGTATCAATGACGTCTACTGTCAAATGACGGCTATTCAAACCGTTCAAGACGGCCAAGAGTATATTTTGCTGGTGAATGCGGATGGGCCAAAGAGAACCAATGGTGTGGTGCGCGTCGCCAAAGTTAACGAAGATGATAGTTTGACCTGGTTAAGCAAAAAATTAATTCAAGAAGGCAAGTATGCCTATAATGCGATTCAACAAATTGGACCGGATTCATTTGGTGTGTTATACGAACATTCGGATGATGATCACCATGAATATTGCATCTTGTATAAAGCATTTGATTGGGCGTTTTTAATGGAACAATAATATGAATATAAGGGTTCTGCGTTCAGCAGAGCCCTTTTTTTTTGGTTCTACAACAAATGAGGTTGATGACGAAAATTTGTCATCAACCTCATCTTTGATTCAACGTAAAAATGCAGACAATCATTATATTGATCATATACTAAAAATGCGCAAACTAAATTAGCTATCGTTAGCAAGGAGTAGTCAACCAACAAGCTAAATAAATAAGAAGTGACAGAACGCATACCCTCTAACTCGAAAAGAGTACTTGCGATTGCCAAACGCATTTCTAGCAGTAAATAAATCCATTGAAAAGGGATGCTGTAAAAATTTTTGTGACACGTTGACCTTCTTTCTTCCCATATTCCATCATAGCTGTTATAGAGAAATCCCAAAGGTATCTCGCGTTCCCCAAACAAGTTATCATATAATTCTAAAAACAATACTTATGTTTATCGTAATTACAGCGATTATAAAAATCGAATCTTATTTACGCCACGACTCTATGAACTCAAACAAACAAAAAGGTCAAGCCACATAAAAAATGTTGCTTGACCTTTAAATGATTTTTCATCAACCTTATTTGAGACAAACCACCAATAAATCACACATTCTTCCAAATAACTTGATCGTTATCTTTAATTACAACCGTTCCATCTTTAAAATCAATATACAGGCTAGCGGTAGCTTTTTCTACACGACCTTTTCGAGTAATTAAAATAGAGTTTTCATCCTCAGTTGTAACCGCTATGGAACCATCTAAGTCAAAGGCTGAACTTTGATTTCTGAATTCGCAGAGCATCAGAATATCTTTGACCACACCTCGTTCTAGCTCTTCTTCGGCTTCAGCTAATGAATAGTAATGACGATTAATATTTCGACCTTCCTTAGTCGCTTCCAACAATTCAATATCGTTTTTCCCAGCTAAAAGACCAACATAATAAATTTGTGGAATTCCTGGAGCAAAAATTTGAATCGCACGAGCAACGAAATAATCAAAGTCATCCTC
This sequence comes from Fundicoccus sp. Sow4_H7, assembly GCF_052115865.1. Lineage (NCBI taxonomy): Bacteria > Bacillati > Bacillota > Bacilli > Lactobacillales > Aerococcaceae > Fundicoccus > Fundicoccus sp. Sow4_H7. Next base: position 228,900 of record NZ_JBQKME010000001.1, read on the forward strand.
ACCAAGCGCACTATAGTAAGTTGAATTAATTTGATAAATATCTAAATTATTATAGGCTTCACTGGAGTAGATTTTCTTCACATTCGCACCGACAGAATATAATTTTTCGCTAGTATAATCAATTTCTTCATCGGTTAGAATATCCTTAGCATCGACAACGCCAATCCCGTCATGGGTATCCAAAGTTGTAAATTGTTTCATCGGGGACTTCATTAACCAAGCTGCCAATCGGTCAGTTTTACCACTATACAAGCTATACAGAACAACCATTGGCAAAGCAAAATCATAAATATAATAATCTCGATCACTTAATTTATGCTGGATGGTATAATGCTCGTGAATTTCAGGTAATATTGTTAACCCTTGGTCGCCGGCCATCTTATCAACTGTTTCAAGCAATTCAAATACTTCTGGTTCGACAAAGAAACAATTTGTATCCAATTTTTTAATCGCATAAGCAAAGGCATCGAGGCGAATGATTGAAGCACCATTAGCTTTAAAATCCTCAAAAGTCTCTTGGATATACTCTAAGGTAATTGCTTTCGTGACATCTAAATCAATTTGTTCTTCACCGAAAGTATTCCAAACCTGTGTCGATTCTCCGTTTGCAAAGGTCACCTCCTGAAATGGTGGCTTGTCTTTACGTTTATATATTAAATCGATATCTTCATCGGTAGGACGATCTTCTGGGAAAAACTCCTGAACATCAATAAATAAATCTTTATATTTTGATTGCTTACCATGCTCAACAAAATCTTGAAAATAATGAGATTGCTTAGAAATATGATTAACCATAAAGTCAAACATCAAATAATAATCTTCACTCAAACGCTTAATATCCGACCAATCGCCAAAATTCTCATCTGCCATATCGTATCTTGTTGGTGCAAAACCACGGTCACCTGTAGAAGGGAAGAAAGGGAGGATGTGGATTCCTCCAATGGCTTTGCTGAGGTATTTATTCATAAAAGAACTGAGGTCTTTAAGGTTTTCACCAATGGAATCGGGGTAGGTAATTAGCATTACTTTGTTTTCAATCATTATTTCATTCCTGCCTTTCTATTTAACAGAACCACTTGTCATACCTGCGATAATATTCTTTTGGAAGCGTAGGTAAACAATTAAAATAGCAATTATACCAATAACATAAGAAGCAAATGAAGGACCAAAATCAAGGAAATATTGTCCTTGGTAATTATATTGGAATAAAGGTAAAGTCCATGAGCTTTTATCACGGTTTAAGATTAACAATGGCAATAAGAAGTCATTCCAAATCCATAAAGCATTTAAAATGATGGTTGTTGCGTGCATTGGTTTCAAAATCGGAAAGATCACACGGAAGTAGGTTTGGATTTTTCCTGCACCATCAATCTCGGCAGCTTCATCCAATTCTTCAGGTATTGAACCTTGAATATAACCTGTATATAAAAACAGAGTCTGTGGAACAGAAAAAGTTAAATACAAAATAATTAAGCCGGGAATATTCATTAAATCAAAGCGGCTCATCAAGTTGGTAATGGGTAACATCACCACTTGAAAGGGAACGAAAATCCCAATAATCAGTAAAAAGTACAAGATACGATAACTTTTGTGTTTACGCATATTACGCGCCACAGCATAAGCGGCTAGTGGTACAACGAGGGTAATCAGTAAAATGGACACTACCGAAATAATCGTTGAATTCACAAAATGAACCACTAAACCATCGTTAAAGACACGTTCATAGTTGACTGTTGTAAATGGATTCGGTAAGCCAAAGAAATCACCTGTAATATTGGCGGTTGTTTTAAATGAACTCGTTACCGTTAAATAAAGCGGAACTAAAATTACTAGTAGGCCTAAGACAAGTAAAATAAAGGCAAACCAGTTGGTCTTTGTTTTCTTCATAATCAATTTCCTCACAATCTATTTGCTAACGCTTTTTGACGATAAATACATTTGAAGTAAAGAAATAACGAGAATAATCACAAACAAGATCATTGCAATGGCATTGGCATAACCAACATCATTGTTAGAAAAAGCTGCGTTATATACAAGTAAGCCTAAACTCATCGTCACGTTTTGCGGCCCGCCACCTGTTAAAGCCATAATGCTATCAAAAGCCGTCACACCCGCTTTTAAAGCTAAAATAAATACAATACTAATCGAAGGGGCTAAGTGAGGTAACATAATATGGCGAAAAGTTTCCCACTTATTTGCACCATCAATTTGTGCGGCTTCAATAATTTCCTGAGGAATACTTTGTAATCCACCTAAAAAGATAATAATTGGCATCGCAACACCTTGCCACAAACCAACGAAAGCAACCGCAAATGGAGCGGTATTAATATTGGCTAATAAGTTTTGTTGTAAAAACTCAATATTCAATAAACGACCAATTTGTGGGATACCATAGTTAAAGATTTGACTGAAAATCAAACCAACCGTTACGGTACTTAAAACGGCTGGGAAAAAATAGGTTGTTCTAAAAAAGCTTCGACTAGGTATTTTTGAGTTTAATAATAAAGCGCCAGCAATCCCGATCACAATCTCACCAACAATTAAAATAATGGTATAGAGTGCCGTAAAACTTAAACTGTTTCGAAAACGCGGATCACTAAAAGCCCTTGTAAAGTTACCGAAACCTATAAAATTCCATTCGCGCGTTAAACCTGACCAGTCCGTTAAGCTATAATATGCCCCTTGAAACAAAGGAACAAAGAAAAATATGAGCTGTAAAATAATAGGCATTAAGAGGAAGAGATATCCCCAATGATAATTTCTCTTCGATTTCATAAATTAAATACTCCTTTAATAATAAATAAGAGCTAGGACATCATAGCCTAGCCCAATTTCTTTGGTAATTTCTAGTTTTTCATTGCGTCGAAGTGGTTGTTTAATCCATTGACAAGAACACTGATGTCGCCGCCACTATTAATATAATCAACGGTTGCATGCCAGAACGCATCTTCAGAATCCCATTCAGATTGTAACCACACAAATTGTTGATCAGTGTTAACTAATTTTGAAACAGGCTCAGTTTGCTCAAACGGGAAGTGATCTTGTAATGCCGTTAAAGTGGTTGGCATACCATCAACATCATAATATCTTACTAAGACATCTTCACGTGTCATATACTCTAAGAATTGCAAAGCTAATTCTTTGTTTTGGGATTCTTCGCTAACAGAAAATGCTAAGTCCGCAGCACCTACGGTTAACTCCTGACCGGCTTCTTGACCAGGATAAGCAAAAGTACCTACTTCAAAGCTAGGTTGTTGTTGCATAATAACTGGCAATGCCCACATACCGTTAGGGAAAATTAATCCTTGACCATTCACAAAGGCTGCGACTGCATCAGCATAAGAAGCACCATTCGCATTTGGTTGCGCGTTATCTACTAATAAGCTTAACTGTTTGGCCACATTTTGTGTCACTTCATCGTCAGCAGAAATGGCACCCACATCACTAAATCTCAAGTATTCATTCGCTTCTTCTGGACTACCTGTTGCATTTACCCAAGCTAATTGGTGGTAACCATTTAAAGTCCAAGCATCAGCGGTTGAAAATGAACCTGCAAATGGAATATGCTCAGCTGCATTAATATCAGCTACTAACGTTTCAAATTCTTCCCAAGTTGTCGGAACAGCAAGACCTAACTCTTCAAACTTATCCACATTGTAGAAAAAGCCCCATGAATTCGTTGTTAAAGGCAAGTTATAGACACGATCATTAATCGCGTATTTTTCAGCAGCTTCATCAACTAAATTCGATAAAAATGCTTCTTCAGTTAAATCAACAAAGCGATTGTCAGCTGCCCATTGCTTGAAATCCGCATTTTGTGGGTAAACATTAATCACATCTGGCGCTTCGTTGTTAGCCATGCGTGTTCTTAATACTGTCCCAGCATCTGGTACGGTTACAACTTCTGCATTGACACCGAATTCAGCATTAAAGTCTGCAACAATTTCTTGTAAAGTTGCTTGCATTTCAATCTTCTGGTTGAATATTTCTAATCTGCCTTCTTGTGCGTTCACCGTTGCAGGAACGACTAAACTCAAAGCCGTCGCTGATAACATCAACCATTTTGACATTTTCTTCATTATTTTTCCTCAACTTTCTTTAATATAATTTGTTTACTATAAAAATCTTCTTGCTTCACTGGAATAACAAACCCTAATACCATTAATTCTTCACCCGAATAAATATCTCCGTCAACTTCGTACAAGGCATCCTTTTCTAAGTCTTTCAATCTCACCACACTTTCAGTAAACTCCACATCACTTAAAACTTTAATGTAAGTGACAACAACACCTTCATCACCGATAAACTGATAGGCAAACTCATTTGTTGGATGAACAGTTTCTAATCGCGTCCGCTCACCTAATTGAATAATTGGACGAATCGATTTATATAAAGCAATATTTTCTTTGATCTCGCTAAGCTCACTGTCACTCAATTGGGTTAAATCAAGTTCATAACCTAAGTTCCCCGACATGGCCATATGGTTACGCGTTTCTAATGGTGTAATCCGACCCGTTTGGTGGTTAGGGACAGCTGAAACGTGAGACCCCATTGTTATCGTCGGATATAAAAAGGTCATACTGTTTTGAAGTTGGATACGAGAGATAGCATCCGTATTATCACTGGTCCAAACTTGTGGGAAATAACGCATAATGCCCAAGTCATTCCGACCACCACCGCCGGCACAACTTTCGAATAGTACATCTGGAAACTTATTTGTTAAGTAATCAAAGATATCATACAAGGCTAGCATGTATTTATGTGGCAGCATGAGGTTCTCTTTTAAATTATTATAAGAACCCACATTTGTAATATTGCCGTTCATATCCCACTTAACATAATCAATTTTGTAAGTAGACAAGTAGTGACTAAGTGTTTCTTTAATATAGTCTGCAACTTCTGGTTTGGATAGGTCTAATACCAATTGGTTTCTTGAATAAGTGTGGGGACGATCCGCAACTTGGATAGCCCAATCTGGATGTTGACGGAATAAGTCGCTATCGACAGAAATCATTTCTGGTTCAAACCACAAACCAAACTTCATCCCTCTACCATGTACTTCTTCAATTAAATGATCCAGACTATGGGATAATTTTTCTTCGTTGACCGTCCAATCACCGAGAGCCCGGTTGTCGTCAAAACGATTACCAAACCAACCATCATCTAATACAAACAGCTCAATTCCTAAGTTTTGTGCTTTGTCGGCTAAATCTGTTAGCTTATCAAAATTAAAGTCAAAATAAGTTGCTTCCCAATTATTAATGAGAATAGGTCGTTCTTGTCTTGCATACTCTGGACGTACGATATGGTCTAAGATAAATTGATGACTGACATGACTCAAATGATTTAAACCTTGAGAAGAGAAGTTGATAATGGTTGCAGGAGTTGCAAAACTATCTTGTGGACTTAGTTCCCAACCAAAAACAGATGGTTCAAAACCGATGCTGGCACGTAATTCTCGTAATTGATTTTTTTGTACCGTTGCATGAAAGTTTCCACTATACATTAATTGGATAGCCAAACATTCTCCATAAGAATCATTCACATCTTTTTCGCCTAGAATTATTGAAGGTGTTTGACCATGTCCGCTGGCGCCACGATTAGAAGCGATGCTGTGGATACCTTGGTTGATTTTTGAACGAACCATTTCTTTTTCACGTCCATAAGCACCTTGGAATGTGATGGATGTATAATCATGTGGCTCTAAATCAATCATAAAACTATCGAATTTTTTAATCATCAATCTTTCATTCGAGTGGTTGATCAGTTTACGGTAAGTAGAAATCGTACTTGATTCTTCATACACCGTAAAATGTATTTCTAAAGTCAAATCCAATACATTATCAACAAGTTCAAATACGATTGTTTGCGTTTGTTGATTTAAATCATATGGAAATGGTAAAGGCTTTTCCTCTGGAACTCCGTCATATATACGGTATGACTTATATTTAAAATCAGATAACTGATTTTTTTTGTTTGCGATAACAATGGAAGCCAAACGAAAATCCCCTAAACCTTGTTGTCCGAGAATTTGACGTTGGGTATCCATAGAAAAAGTTCTGTCATCTGCATATGGAGCAGGCGAAAAAGCATGATCTTTGTTAATTAAACGGTTGGAATTGTTATAAGAAGTAACATTTTTTCCTATATGTCTTACCATTAAATAATCATGATACTGCTCTAAAATAAGTGAAAAACCTTTCGAATGAATAAAAAACAATGAATCCTTAATTTGTATCGTCAATCATATACCTCCTCTAACTATAATATTATTTTACTATAATGAAAACGCTAAATGCTAGAAAAAAGCAGCTGTAATATGGTAAAATGTTACTATTAAGAGGGGTGGCAGTTTGGAAGCGTGTTATATTATACTGACTATGAATCCAATACAACCGATTTAAAGGTTGAATTTTACGGATATGAAGATTGTCAACCGAATCAATCCTTTGGTCCGGAAGTACGGGAATTGTTTGTCTTACATTTTATAGAAAAAGGGAGCGGAAAGTTTTATTGTGACAATCAAGTTCATTCATTGAAACAAGGTGACTTATTTTTATTAAAGCCTGGAGTTGAAACTTATTATCAAGCAGATGATGAAGAACCATGGTCCTATTTTTGGATTGGATTGAGTGGTAATAAATCCATGAATTATTTGCAACAATCCACTTTGTACATAGAGAATATTTTGACTAACATCAGCAAAAAAGATGCAGTTAAATTTGAAGAGATATTTAGAGGGATTATTGATTTAATGGGGCTCAATAATTTTAATACTTATTATCATTTATCTTTGTTTGAAAAGACTTATTCTCTTCTAAGTCTCTTGATAGCTGTCTCAGCAAGGGATGAACTGAATAATTTATCACAAAAAAGAACTTATGCAATACAAGCTAAAAATTATATTGACGCTCACTATGCTAAAGATATTCGAATCAACGAATTAGCTGAAACAATGGCTTTAAACCGAAGTTATCTAACAAGAATTTTTAAAGAAGAATATGACATAAGTCCTAAAAATTATTTAACGCAAGTTAGAATGGAAAAGGCAAAACAATTACTCGTTGATACAGATTGGCTTATTACAAAAATTAGCCAGACTGTCGGCTATAACGATGTATTAGCATTTTCATCATCATTTAAAACATATACAGATGTATCACCAACTGAATATCGTGAAACATATGAGCAGTATCATCATTCGATCATAAGACGTAAAAATGAATAATACATTTTTTCTTGTTATGATTTTTCTGTTTTTTAATCATTTAGATAGACAAAAATAATAAATAAAGTAGTAACTGTGATTGTAAAATTGTTGAAGGCATTATTATTCCACTAAAACTTCAATAAAATTGTGTTTAGTCTTAAACCGTTTGCAAAACCGAAGATAGTCTAGGTTTTATGTAAGTTTTTATTTTTGCTTAAAAAATAAAATATTATAAAAAATACAAACGAATAATTATATTGACTTCGAGTTGATTCAAAAAAATCATAGAAAACAAAAAAACTCTAAATAATCTTGATTTATAGCGGTGTTTAATAGTACTATATGCATATATATATTTTTATTTTTTATGTTTATATTTGGTGTTTTTTAATAATACAGTAGGAGAGGAATGTAGTAATGAAAATTTATTTTGATAAGCCTCAAGATAAATGGGAGGACAGTCTTGTTTTCGGGAATGGACATCTTGGCGGAATGTCAAAGGGAACCATTGCTCATGAGATGATTAATTTAAATGATGACCGTTTTTGGTCTGGTACTTCTAATCGACCTCAGCAAACCTATACTAAAAATTATCTTTCAGAAATAAGAGAACTTATTAAAAACCGAGCATTTAAAGAAGCAGAAGCTTTAATTGAAAAGCATATGTTAGGTTATTTTACTGAAAGTTATTTAGTATTAGGTTTTTTGTCATATATACAGGATATTCAACAAGAAGTAGAGGATTTTTCTCACACTTTAAATCTTGAGGAAGCAACCATTCAAACATGTTTTACGCATGAAGGGGTTAACTACGAACGCAATTACTTTGCTTCCTATCCAGATAAAACCATGTATTTTGAATTTAAGCAAACGCAGTTGGATAAAGCTGCGAGCGTTACTTTTGAAACGCCCTTTAGATCATCGACTAAAACAAAAGACCATAAATTATACATTGAAGTAGAAGCGCCCACTCATGTTGTACCTGACTATATTAATGATCCTAATCCTGTCCGCTATGAAGGTGAAACAGAGAAATATCACTATGTGTTTGAACTCTTACGAACCGATGGAGATTGGTTTATAACCGATAATGGATTTGAATTATGTAACTTTACGATTGTACAGTTTGCTTTTAGAAGGTTAGAAGATATTGATATCAATCCATTTGAAGAAGCATTGGAATTACATATTAATGATTATCAAAACTTGTATAAACGAGTTGCGATGCAATTAGGACCGGAAGTCGAATTACCAATTGACCAACGGGTGGAACGATTGCGGAATGGAGAAAAAGATGATCAGCTGATTGCTTTATATTTTCAGTTCGGACGTTATCTAATGATTTCCTCTTCAAGGCCTGGAACGTTGGCTGCCAACTTACAGGGCATTTGGAATTGGGAAATTCGACCACGATGGTCAAGTAATTACACAACCAATATCAATGTTCAAATGAATTACTGGGGTGCCGATTTGGTTAATCTCAGTGAATGTTCTGAACCTTATGTTGATTTGGTGAAGTTGTTGACTGAGTCAGGAAAGAAAACGGCTCAGGACCTATACGACATTGAAGGTACAGTGATTCACCATAATGCTGATAAGTGGGGAAATACAGCTCCTGTAGGTAGACAATATGGTGCGGATAGTGGAGATGAAGGTGCTACGACTTGGGCATACTGGCCAATGGCTGGTTTGTGGATGGCAGCTGATTTATATCGTCATTATGAATTCATAGAAGATGAAGAGTATTTACGTGATACCGTGTTTCCAGTATTATTGGAAAATGTGAAGTTTATCAATGGTTTTGTCGTAGAAATTGATGGTGTGTATCATACTATTCCTTCGACATCGCCAGAAAATCAGTATTATGACGATGAAGGAAATGCTGTTAGTATAGCAGTGTCGTCAACAATGGATTTGACATTGATTAATGAAGTGATTGGATTGTTTGAACAGGCAATGGATATTCTAAAAATCGAAGATGAAGAGAGTATTGCTGTTTTAAATAAATCACTTAATATAAAAGACAACTTAGCTTCAATACAAATTGGTGAAGATGGATCAATCTTGGAGTATCAAGAAGCGTTTAAAGAAGTTGAAGCAGGTCATAGACATTTCTCGCATTTATATGGAATATACCCAAGTAATTATTTGGATGTAAGTTATTATCCAGCAGCTAAAAAAGCTGTTGAAAAAAGAATGCAAAGTGGTGGAGGACATACAGGGTGGTCAAATGGTTGGCTAATTAACCTGCATGTAAAATTGGGAGAATATGAAAAAGCTTATGAACATATTATTCATGCCATTACAAAAGCATCCAGTAAAAGTCTTTTAAGTCTACACCCACCTTATCAAATAGATGGCAATTTTGGTGTAATGACGGGGATTGCGAACTTGTTAGTGGAAAGTGAATGGATGACATTCAATAATAATGATTTTGAAGCCAGAAATGTATCTGGTTTAAAGATAAAAAGATAATCAACTAATTGTTTATGGAGGAACCACATGGAAGAAGAAATTTCACTTTTGGAGATTTTTCAGTTTTTAATCAAGCATAGCTTTACAATTATATTTTCAACATTAGTAGGAGCAGTAATAGCTGCTTTAGTTGCTATATTTTTGATTAACCCAACATACAGCTCTCGAGCAGAATTGATTGTTAACCAAAGATCGACTGAAGCAACAACAATTGCTCAATCCGACATTAATACAAGTATTATGTTAATTAATACATATCGTAATATTATTTTAGCAGACTCAACAGTTCAGATGGTTAATGATGAATTAGGAAATCGATTTTCAAATAACGAAATTAAAGAAGCATTGAATGTAACTCAACAGCAGAATTCACAAACATTTGTGGTAAGTGCAGAGATGGAGTCACCACAAGATGCACAAGAAGTTGTACAAACAACGATTGATGTCTTTAGTCGTCAGGTTCAAGATTTTTACCAAACCAGTAATCCGAATATTATGATATTATCCCCTGCATCATTTAATCCTAATCGAGTATCTCCTAATGTTTTACTTTATACAATGATTGGAGCAATGCTAGGTTTTATTATAAGTCTAGGAATATTATTTATTAATACGGCTTTAGATACGAGAATCAAGAATCCAAGTTTTGTAGAAGAGTTAGGATTAGTCAATTTAGGTGGGATTACTGATATTGCAGATGCTAATTCAAAAGAATATATACTTGGTCCTTCATCTAGAGCTGACAATAAGCGTAGAAAGGTTTAATCTAATATGTTTAATCGATCAAGAAAAGAAGAATATAGAAATAATAAAAAACGTATACCTTTAATTTCTTTTGTAAAACCACAAAGTATTCAAGCAGAAGAATTTCGAACAGTCAGAACGAATATAGAGTTTGCACAATTCAACAAAGATGTTAAATCAATTGCAATCACATCAAGTGTGCCGAATGAAGGAAAATCAACTGTTTCAGCTAATTTAGCGCATGTTTTTGGCGGAATAGATAATAAAAATGTCCTGCTAGTAGATGCAGATTTAAGAAATCCTACGATACATCGATCATTTAGCTTAGATAACTCACAAGGACTATCGACTTTACTCTATGACAACACAGTGAAATTTAACGAAATAGTTCAAAAAAGTCGAGAATTAAATATGTACTTTTTACCGAGTGGCCCAATTCCACCAAATCCATCTGAGTTATTGTCATCTGCAAGGATGACTCAGGTAATGGGAGAATTGGCTAATAGTTTTGATATTGTTATTTATGATACACCACCTGTAACGTTAGTTACAGATGCTAAAATAATAGCAACAAAAGTCGATAATGTCATTATCGTTGTAAAAGAGAACTATAGTAGAAAAGACACATTAAAAACTGCCATAAAAGAATTAGAAAATATCAATGCAGATATCCTTGGATTTGTTATGACTAATATGCATCAAGGTGAAAAAGAACAATACGGTTATGGGTATGGGAGTTATTTGAAGTCAGAAGGGAATTAAAGCTTAGAAATTGAGAATGTCATTATTTTTACATAGTTTTTTAGTGAAATACAAATAGTAACTTTTTAATAGTACTTGGTTTACTAGGTTTGTTGAAATAAGAAGCAAGAAACTCAAAGTCTACTTAACTAATCAATCAAAAGTCACATTACATTATAAGATTCTTTTATATAAATAATAAATTTAGATTTTATTTTTGAATTTTTAAGTATCAAAGTATTATATCCGACAGTGCTCCATTGAATAATTTCATCAATAATGAATTTAGAAAATTTTTAAAATTCGGGGCCGGGCAATAAGTCCCAACAACACTTAGACCAAACAATATAAATAACCATCTCAGTCGATTTCAAATGACTGTGATGGTTATTTTCATTTTGTGGAGAATCTTTCTAGTATTACCCAATCTGAGTGATACCTTTTCTTAGGATGCCACTCAACTTTGTTAAATTCATGCTCATTAGAAGCAGTCCGAGATCATTTCTCACCCCGACTTCTCCTCTGACATGAACTCTACGCACACCAAAGTTACGCTTCATACGCCCGAAAACTGTCTCAACATCAATCTTACGTTGAGCGTATTTTCGTTTGCCTGAATCGCTTTCTAATGCTTCTTTTGCTTGGCTTTTTGTAGAAGTCCCACACGGCATTGATACTGATTGTCCGTTGATGACCTGAAGGTGTCAGCACAAGAGTGTCTAGTTCTGGACTGGCTTGCGTTTTATCTGCTTTATACACTTTGAAATCCCGTGTAAAGCCTGATTTGTCAGTCCGTTGGCTGTGATGGCTAAAACTAAATTGGACACCATCATGATCAACGTAACAGTCTAACACTTCATCATAGGCACAATTGTGTCGTTTGGTTGGATCGTTTTTATAAGCTTTTGTTTGTTCTTTGCGGTACATGCCATGAGGAATTAACGCTTCTTTTTCTAACTCGTTCATTAGGTAAGCGTAATTTTCCACACTTCCATACTCTGCATCAGCTACAATACTTTTGAATAAACTTAACGTTGGTAGCGACTCAAGAAAAGGCCGTAAGGTCCTGGAATCACCTGGATTCGGAAAAATTTCAAACCCAACTACATACTGATCATTGGTCGCAATTTGGAGATTATATCCCGGTTTCAATTCACGGTTTTCATAGGATCTTCTTTCGTGCACATAAAGGTCGCGCTAGTGTCTGTTTTTGAGTAATTATTTCGACCTTGGAATGTTGCGTTCGCCTGCTCATAACGCTGCTTGCGAGGTAATAAATTAGTCACAAGCTTTCTCAAATGTTTTTTGATTGTGCGACGCTCCCGTTTATTCGCAGAACCACCTTTAATGGCCTTTGCTTCTGCCTCAATCACTTCATCTAACGTTCCAATGCGTGCTTCAGCTGCTTGAATCATTTGATTCAAGGCTTGACTAGTATTTAATTCATCCTCAGCCATCGCTAAGGCAACCTTGCGTTCAATGAGTTCGTCATACAGTGCTTTGATATCTGCATCCAATTTCGCTTCATATTTTTCGACCGCTTTACGCCAAACAAAAGAATACTTATTGGCATCCGCTTCTACTTTAGTCCCATCTACAAATAAAGCCTCATCTTTCAAATAGCCATGTTCACTCAAAAGAAACGTGAAGTAGATGAATGTCTTTTGAACCAATAATGACGTTTCTGGCTGGACACGAAACGAATTAATCGAGCGATAACAGATATATTCATCGTGAGATAACCACTTCATCGGAATCAACTCTTCATTTATTTGTACGATTTTACGGCCGCTGAAAGTGGCACGAGAATAAGCAAATAATAACATTTTGAGTAACATGCGCGGATGGTGAGCGGGACAACCTGTTAACGCAGGCGCATGAGTAAACTCTTCATCCGGGATTGAGTCAACAAATAGACTGATAAAACGGGCATCGTGAGTGAGCGGGATATCAAAATCAAGATTTAGTACTAACGAACAATCGGGTGTGTTATAATTTTTATACATGGAAGGTCCTCCTTTTTTGGTCCCTATGGTTTTGTGGTTATTACTATTACACCACGGAGGCGCTTCTATTTTAATTTTAACTAATCAAAAAAACGGGTTTCTCACAGTGATTGTGGAAACCCGTTTTTCTATTTTAGAGGAGTTTTTGCCCAGCCCCTAATTTATGTTATTTTTTAAGGTTAGAAAAAATACAAAAAATGAATTGTTATTTCATGAACTACGACTATCTAGATACTTAAGAAATTTAAAGTAAAAGCTGTAATTGATAATTGGATTGCTATGATAGGTCTAATCAATCAAACAAAACATAGACCTCATAATCGAAATCTTTATTTGAGTTATAAAAAGAAAATCAATGCAATTTTTTTGCCTTCCACTTTGGAATTTGTCTTACCTAAGCTTGAACACATAATTAATAATACATTTAGGAATGATAGATTCTTTAAATATATAAATTATTGAAAACTGATATAGAGAGTGTGAGAAATTTGAAAATTTTAGTTACAGGTTCAGCCGGATTTATTGGAAGCTTTTTAACAAAAAAATTACTAAGTATAAAACATACCGTAGTTGGATTAGACAATCTAAATAGCTACTATAATCCAAAGCTAAAAGATGCAAGATTAAAGTTATTAAGTAATGAAAAAAATTTAAGTTCGTTCATGCCGATATCTCAGATAAAGAGTTCATTATGGATCTATTTAAGGAAGAACAATTCGATATTGTAATTAACTTAGCAGCTCAAGCAGGTGTTCGGTATTCAATTGAGAATCCTGATTTCTATATCCAAAGTAATGTCATAGGATTTTACAATGTTTTGGAAGCGTGTCGTAAATATCCAGTGAAACATCTATTATATGCCTCATCAAGCTCAGTTTATGGATCAAACAAAAAAATCCCTTTTGAGGAAACTGATTTTGTGGATAATCCGGTTTCACTATATGCCGCTACTAAGAAATCCAATGACTTAATGGCTCATACATATAGTCATTTATTTAATATTCCTGCCAGTGGACTTCGTTTTTTTTACTGTATATGGTCCTCTAGGTCGTCCTGATATGGCTTACTTTAAATTTACAGATATGTTCTTTAATAATGAACCGATTCATATTTATAACAATGGCGATTTCGAGAATGATTTATATCGTGATTTTACTTATGTTGACGATATTGTGAAGGGAATTGATTCTTTAATGAGTCATCCACCGGTTAAAAACGAAAATGGCCCTGCACATTCTGTTTTCAATATAGGTAATAATAATCCAGAAAAATTAATGGTCTTTATTACTAGTTTAGAGAAAGCTCTTAGCAATTCACTAGGGCGTGAAGTTGAATTTGAAAAGATCTACGAACCAATCAAACCAGTCGATGTGCCAGCTACATATACTGCAACAGATAAACTAAATGAAGCAATAGGCTTTAAGCCAGAAACATCTATTCAGGATGGTTTACAGAAATTTACTGATTGGTACGTTGAATATTATAATAAAAAATAGATGTTCTATAAAATAGTCATGACGGCTTATCGTTTTGGCTATTTTCTTATGGTTTAAACACATGTTGTTATGTTAATATAGTTTATGTAGTTTATATTGAAATTTTAAGGAGTATACTATGTATATAATTATTAAAAGAGTGATTGATTTTATGCTTTCTTTATTAGCACTTATTGTTCTGAGTCCTATTTTTCTGATATTGGCTGTTTGGATTAAACTAGATTCTAAGGGGCCGGTTTTCTTTAGACAGAAACGAGTAGGGAAGAATAAAGAGTTTTTCCAAATTTACAAGTTTAGAACGATGAGAACTGATACACCGAGTGATATGCCGACACATTTATTAACCGATCCAGATGCTTTTATCACGAAGTCAGGAAAGTTTTTACGCGAGACTAGCCTTGATGAGTTGCCTCAGATTATTAATATTCTGAAGGGTGAAATGGCGATTATTGGACCACGTCCTGCTTTATGGAATCAAGATGATTTAGTAGCGGAGCGAGACAGATATGGCGCAAATGACGTTTTACCAGGTCTTTCAGGTTGGGCACAGATTAATGGACGTGATGAGCTGCCTATTCCAATTAAAGCGAAATTAGACGGTGATTACGTTGAAAGAATGAGTTTGGCTTTTGACGTGAAATGTTTCATCGGAACCATTACGAGCGTTTTAAGAAGTGACGGGGTTGTTGAAGGCGGAACAGGTGTCATTGAGAAAGCTAAGAAAGAAGTAGAACAATAGTTTTTGGACGCATTGATTAAGAACATCATGAGTTAAGTCGGGGTAATTTATTTACCCCGGCTTTTTTTATGTTAGTTAACTTTTCAAAAAAAAAAGTTTTCTAACGATTCGTTTAAGCGATTGTCTAAATAGCGTGATGCATAGTATACTGGATTCAGACAGTTGGTTTGTTTCAAGTATTGTGGAAAATAGTCTGTACGGATTTTTTTTTTGTTTTTTTAATGAAAAGTATTTTGGAATTAGACTAAGGGAATATTCGGACAGGAGAATTATGATGACAATATACGATCAAATCATCAATAAAGAAACGAAGTTATCGGTCATTGGCTTAGGTTATGTCGGTATGCCGATAGCGGTGGCATTTGCGAAGGTTGCGGATGTGATTGGCTTTGATAACAATGAAAGCAAGATTGAGTTATACCATCAAGGCATTGACCCGACAAAAGAAGTGGGGGACGAAGCAATTAAAGCCACAAGCCTTGAATTTACAAGTGATGCAACACGTTTATAAAGAAGCCTTGTTTCATATTGTGTCGGTCCCTACACCGATTAACCAAAATAAAACGCCTAACTTAAATCCAGTGGAAAGTGCAACGCGCACCATTGGAAAGAATTTAAGTAAAGGATCCATTGTTGTCTATGAGTCGACGGTATATCCGGGTGTTACGGAAGATGTGTGTATTTCGATTTTAGAAGCGGAATCAGGTTTGAAACACGGCATTGATTTTGCGGTGGGTTATTCACCGGAAAGAATTAATCCAGGAGATAAGGTACACACACTAGAGAATATTATCAAAAAAGTATCCGCAACAACCGACGAAGCCTTAGATGAAATTGCGAAAGTATATGAGTTGGTGATTAAGGCGGGTGTACACCGTGCGCCAAGTATTAAAGTGGCGGAAGCAGCTAAAGTGGTTGAGAACAGCCAACGTGATATAAATATTGCCTTCATGAATGAGTTAGCTTTAGTGTTTGACCGTATGGGCATTGATTCAAAAGATGTGATTGATGCGATGAATACGAAATGGAATGCTTTAGGCTTTACGCCCGGTTTAGTGGGTGGGCACTGTATTGGGGTCGATCCTTATTATTTCGTCTATGAGGCAGAGAACTTAGGTTATCATAGTCAAATAATTAAATCAGGTCGTGAGATCAATGATAGTATGGGTGAATTCATTGCTGATAAAATTATCAAAGGCTTAATCAAAACAGGCAAAAAAGTCATTGAGGCGAAAGTGGTGGTATTGGGTTTAACCTTTAAAGAGAATACCCCAGATACGCGCAACTCTAAAGTGGGCGATATACTCAAGAGATTAGCGGAGTATGATATTAAACCTGAGATAGTCGATCCATGGGCGTCTGAAACAGATGCATTAAAAGAATATGGTGTAACGCTATCTAAGTATGAAGACATTCAGGATGCAGACTGTGTTGTCTTAGCCGTAGGTCATGAAGCGTTTAAAGCATTATCAGTAGAAGATATTGAAGCATTATATAATCCCAAATTAACAAACGGAGAGCGTGTGTTGATTGATATTAAGAGTATCTTAGATCATGAACAGTTTACTTCAAAAGGTTATGCTTATTGGAGACTCTGATTAACAAACTATTCTAAAAAAATCATCGTGATTCGAACTATTAAGGGATATAAGGGTTGAACTAAACGATTACACTAAGCAAATCTAGTACAGCCATGCGATTTGAAGAGACTTCTGTCGTGCGGGAATTTTCGTGAAGACTTATACCGTTTAAGCGCTAGAGAAGAACCAAAAAGTTGAATAGGGGCTGGGCAATAAGTCCCTCGTTCTCTGGTTTTTTTTTGGATTCATAGTAGTAGGTACTTCTAGCGATTCCAAGGACCTCGCACATTGCTGATACCGAGTATTTGTGAGCGTTATTACGGATTACATCTGCTTTCGTCCCATGATCAGCGCGGCTTGCTTTAAAATATCATTCTCCATCATTAGACGTTGATTTTCTTTGCGAAGCTTGATTAATTCCTCTTCTTCAGGGGTACGATTATCCTTTTCTTTGAAAGAGCCAGAAGCTTGGCTTTGTTTCACCCATTTATCAAATGCAGAGGCTGTAAGATCATATTCACGTATAATGTCTGCACGTGGTTTTCCGCTTTCATAAAGTCGTATTAATTGGCTTTTAAATTCTGGCGTAAACGTTCTGCGTACTCTTTTTTCAGTCATGGTAGATTCTCTCCGTTTCAGGTTCTTTTATTTCATTCTACTAGACCTTAATTTTACTGTCTAACTTAGTGTAGCCTATTCATTAGCCATATGCTAAGAGACGAAAGTTAACTAAAAAATGACGAACGAGTCAATGTGATTTTTTTACTTTGGCTTATTTTGTATGTTCCTATATAGAAAAATATGATATTATAGAGTTGTCGTCTGAAATTAAAAATAAATGAAATGATTAATAGGGTTTGTTAAGATTTAATTTTTTTGTTGTTAAGATAATGAATGAGGTTATTTGATTAGCTTAAGGTACCAAAGCATATCTCCAATTATATAAGTTAGAACTATGTGTACGAATCACCCAATCGATAAATCTATCTATTAGGTGATTCTATTATAAAAGTTGAGGAAATCTTATAAAAACAAACTCTGATGAATTATCACAGATTTTTAAGATTCGAAGGATGAAATGTCTATTATTAAAACAAGGCTTGTCTTTTTGAATTGACGTGAGATGTTTTGTAGTAACAATAACCAGAATGACCAGATTATTAAGATGTGAGGTTATTTTTGAGAGGACTAATAATAGATTAAATAACAGTGGATTCTTCTAAACGATTTTATGACTACACGTAAAGAAAATATAAGTGAACAAAAAATATTGAGTGCACAGTCAAGATACATGTGCATGAATAGTATTGAATGGAACAAATATAAATTGTGATATGAGACTATGCAATTCTTTAATTAAAATAGTGTTGTTGATTGAATGAGTATAACGACGTGAGTATCTTGAAAGGATAAAGAGGCTGTAAGGTAGTAATACCGAGGGTTTCAGCATAACTCACAAATGTACTAATGTTACAGAGGCATTACACATAGTCCCATTCGATCAAATCATATATTTGTGCAAGATATAGTGTTTAATTAAGTACCACATACAATAATAGATCAAGGAAATAAGGTGTTCTACACACCACCAATATACATTTACATAGGGCAGGAGGAACTATCATGGTTTACTTGAAAATCAAAAGATTAATAGATATCGTACTTTCAGGTTTAGGACTAATCATTTTAGCTCCTGTTTTTTTATTACTTATAATCGCAATCAAGGTCGACTCCCCTGGACCTGTTCTCTTTAAACAGAAGAGAGTCGGGATTCATAAGAGTCATTTTCATATATTGAAGTTTAGGACCATGAGAATTGATACGCCATCTGATATGCCTACTCATTTGTTAGAGAATCCGGATCAGTGGATTACTAAGGTAGGGAAGTTTCTACGAAAGACTTCGCTAGATGAACTGCCACAAATCATCAATATCTTTAAAGGTGAGATGAGCATAATCGGTCCTAGACCTGCTCTTTGGAATCAATATGATCTGATTGAAGAAAGAGACAAGTATGGTGCAAATAATGTGCCGGTTGGACTTACTGGATGGGCGCAGATTAATGGTAGAGATGAACTTGAGATTGATGTGAAGGCTAGACTTGATGGAGAGTACGCTGAAAAGATTGGTCTTCTGATGGATTTCAGATGCTTCTTTGGGACGATATTTAGTGTTCTTAGAAGTGATGGTGTTGTTGAAGGTGGGTCTGGAACGAAAAAAGCTGATAAAGAGTCAGCGAAACATTAGGGGTGAGCAGATGTTTTTAGTGACAGGGATTACAGGACATACAGGTAGATATTTCTTACAAGAACTTATTGATCATAAATATGAAGGACCAATCCGCTGCATCGTTAGGGAAACATCTGACACTTCAATGTTAGATAACAGCGGATTAAATATTGAGAAGGTTTATGGAGATCTCAATGATAAAGAGTTCATAAGAAAAGTTATGAATGGTGTAGATAATATCGTGCACATCTATAATATACATCATTCTCCGATGATTGTAGAAGCAGCGATCGAGAACAATGTGAAGAGAGCAATCTTAGTACATACAACAGGAATATATTCAAATTTCAAATATGCGTCACAAGGTTATAAAGACGTAGAAAAGAAAGTTTCTGAACTGACTTCAGATCTAAACTGCCCTACAAAAGTCACGATTCTTAGACCAACGATGATTTATGGCGATCTCTGTGATAGCAATATGAGTAAGTTTATAAAGATGATAGATAGAATGAGAGTTATGCCAGTCATTAATGGCGGCAAGAGTTTAATACAGCCGGTTAATGCTAGGGATTTAGGAAAGGCATTCTACACTGTTTTGACATCTCCTGAGAAAACAGATGGAAAAGCATATGACCTATCAGGTGAAAAGCCTCTACAGATGATAGAAGTTTTTAAGATGATAAGCGATAAACTAAATAAGAAAACAACCTTTGTTAGCATTCCTCTTGGATTCGGAGTGTTTTTAGCAAGAGTAGCTAAGTTGTTTACCTTTGGAAAAGTTGATTATATAGAAAAAGTTCAAAGGATGGCTGAGGATAGAAGTTATTCTCATGAAGAGGCAAAGAGTGATTTTAACTATAAGCCGATGAGTTTTGAAGAGGGTATACAGATTGAAGTTAAGCAGTATATCAAAAGATTCAAATGATTCTTGATGATAGGAGTTATGAAATGAATGAGAAAAAAAAAGCACTGGTCGTTACGACTGTAGCTTCAACAATAGATCAATTTTGCATGAATGATATATCAATATTACTCGATAATTATGATGTGCAAGTAGCAGCAAATTTTACAACAGGAAATAATACTTCCAAAGAACGAATCAATGAGTTTAAGAATGAACTTATAAATAAAAATATCGTAATTAATGAAGTACAGTTTGACAGAAATCCTTTAAGTAAAAGTAACTTAATAGCTTATAAAAAATTAAAAAGCTTGATACAACAGAATAAATTTGATTTGATTCACTGTCATACACCTATTGCGGCAATGCTTACAAGATTAGCTGCCATAGAACTAAGAAAAAAAGGAATCAAAGTTATTTATACCGCCCATGGTTTCCACTTTCATAACGGTGCACCTCTTATTAATTGGCTTTTATATTATCCAGTTGAGAAATGGCTAGCTAGATATACGGATACTTTAATTACCATTAATAAAGAAGATTATGAGAGAGCTAAGCGGAAGTTTAACGCGAGAAAAGTTGAATATATACCGGGTGTTGGAATAGATCTAGAAAAAATAAATTTAGTCAAAGTGGATAAAGATCTAAAGCGTAGTGAATTAGGTTTACCCAAAGACGCATTTATTGTTTTATCTGTTGGTGAACTTAATAAAAACAAAAATCACGAAGTTGTTATTAGAGCTATAGCAAAGTTAAATAACCCTGATATATACTATGTAATTTGTGGAAAAGGTCAGTTGAGCAAATACTTAGCTAACTTAAGTAAAGAACTTGGCATAGAAAATCAAGTGTATTTACTAGGATTTAGAAAAGATATTACCGAGATATGTAAGAGTAGCGATTTGTTTGTTTTTCCATCATATAGGGAGGGGTTAGGTATAGCTGCCTTAGAGGCTATGTCGTGTGGGCTACCTATTATAACATCAAACGTCCATGGGATAGTAGACTATTCCACGGATGGAAAAACAGGATATATCTGCAAACCAACTGATGTAGATTGTTTTTCAAAACACATTAAAAGTTTATATAATGATTTAGATAAACGAAGTGAAATGGCTTTAAATAATATTGAAGTTGTAAAGATATTTGAGATTAAGGGTGTTAAAAATATAATTTCAAACATCTATAAATCACTTGATACTTAAATTTAGTTGTGATTTTAGCTATTGATTTGAAAATGAAAAAGGGGGAGCGATGTGAAAATATTAGTTATATCAGATGTACCATGGAGCGAAGAAAATAGCGTTGGAAATACGTATAGCAATATTTTCAGAAATATGGAAAATGTAGAGTTTGCCAACCTATTTTGCAAACCAGGGAACGCGGAATCAAAAATACTAGCAAGGCATTACCAAATGACTGAGAAAAAAATAATTTTGAATCTAATTAGAAAAGAGAACAATATAAGTGAAACCTCAGGTGCCAAGATGAAAGATGCTGAATTTAATAGAAAAGAGCAAAAAATCTATGATCTTCTTAGAAGTTTAAGATTCCCCTTTTTATTTATAGCTAGAGAATTTATCTGGAAGGTCGGAAAATGGAAGACAAAAGAATTGGATGATTTCCTTCAAGATTTTAACCCGGACATTATATTCTCATTTTGCTTAGATTCTGTATACTACTCAAATATAATTGATTATTGCAGAATAAAAACAGGGGCAAATACTGTTCTATTTTTTGCTGACGATGTTTATGCATACAAAAGATTGAATCCTTTATATGTGTTACATCAATACTTTGTCAGAAAATCAATTAAAAAATTAGCAAGTCATAGTCAGTTGATTTATGGAGCTACATCTGAGTTGTGTAGTGAGTATTCGGATATTCTTAAAAAAAAGATATTTCCTCTATATAAAGTTTGTAATAATATTCCAGAGATCAAAGATTCTGTTAACGTGCCCTTAAAGATAACTTATACTGGGAATTTATTTTATGGAAGATGGAAGGTTCTTGCTTTATTATCTGAAGCAATTAAAGAAAAAAATAAGGAGTCAACAAAATTATTTTTAGATATTTACACATCTGGTTTGTATAATCGAAAAATGATGGAAGCTTTAAATATTAAAGGGTCTTCGTGTTTAAGAAAAGGTATACCTTATGATGAAGTAAAAAAAGTTTTAAAAGAATCAGATATAGTTGTTCATGTCGAGTCTTTCGAAAGGAAGGAAATAAGAAAAACCAGACTATCTTTTTCAACAAAAATAGTAGATTGTATCCAAAGTGGTAGTTGCCTTTTGGCAATAGGACCTACTGAGGTAGCTTCAATAAGTATGCTGAAAAATCTTGATATTGCTGAAGTTGTCACAAGTAATGATAAAGAAGCAGTAAAAGTAATTCTTGAGAAGATATTAGAAAATAATAGAATTTTAATTGAAAAGAGTGAGAAAATGAAAGAATATGGACTTGAATATCATTCTCAAGAGCATTTAAGGATAAGTCTATACAACAAATTGGAAGAATTATTGAAAGGTGATTAGAATGAAGATAATGCAAATAAATGTAGTTTATCCTAACGGTAGTACGGGGAAAATTGTTAAAGACATACATGATGAATTAATTAAAAAAAATCACGAATCTTTAGTTTGTTTTGGTAGAGGTGCAGAGGTTAGAGAGAAAAACGTTTATAAAATAGCACCTGAGTTTATTATGAAAGCTCAATCATTTAGAGCTAAAGCTACAGGTTATACCTATGGAGGGTGTCTTTATTCAACTAGAAACTTAATCAATATAATACGAAATGAAACTCCTGATGTAGTTCACCTACATTGCATTAATGGATATATGGTAAATATATACAAACTATTAAATTTTCTCAAAAACAATAGAATTTCAACAGTTTTAACTTTGCATGCTGAGTTTATGTATACTGCTGGATGCGGGCATGCGCTGGATTGCGAAAAATGGAAAAATGGTTGTGGGGAATGCCCGCAAAGAAAAAATGGTGGAAGACCTGCATCGTGGTTTTTTGATCGCAGTGCTAATGAATGGCAATTAATGAAA
This sequence comes from Fundicoccus sp. Sow4_H7, assembly GCF_052115865.1. NCBI lineage: Bacteria > Bacillati > Bacillota > Bacilli > Lactobacillales > Aerococcaceae > Fundicoccus > Fundicoccus sp. Sow4_H7. The sequence continues at coordinate 252,081 of NZ_JBQKME010000001.1, forward strand.
AAATCCTTTGAAGGATTTGACAATTTGGTGGTCACATCTGTTTCTGAATGGGTAAATAATAGAGCAAAAGAATCACCATTTTTTAAGAAAAATCGATTAAAAGTTGTTTTAAATGGTGTTGATAATACAAATACTTTTACGCCAAGTGAATTTGGGGATTTAAAAGAAGAACTTTCATTAAAGGACGAGAAAATAATTCTTCATGTTACTGCTAATTTTAAAGATCCAATAAAAGGCGGGAATTATGTACTAGAAATTGCAAAACGATTTGAAAAGTATAATATGAAATTTATCATAGTTGGTTTGAATAGCAAAATTGATAATTTACCAAAAAATATTATAGCCTTACCTAAAACAAATAATCAGAAAAGACTTGCGGAACTTTACTCGATGGCTGATATCACATTATTGACTAGCGTAAGAGAAACCTTTTCAATGGTAACCGCAGAATCACTATCTTGTGGCACTCCGGTTATTGGATTTAAGGCCGGTGGTCCCGAATCTATAGCGTTATCACAATATAGTGAATTTGTTACTTATGGAGATCTTGATTCTTTAGAAAACTCAATATTACATTGGATTGACAAAAAAGCATTTCATAAAAATGAAATTTATAAAATAGCTAGAGATAGATACTCTAGAGAAAACATGTGTAAAGAATATTTAGATATTTATAATAATTTTGAATCGTACGCAGAGTTGAAAATATGACAGTCTTTATAATTACAATATTAATAATCATACTTCTGTACCCTTTAATCGGAAAAAGAAGACGTTTTATAGATGGTAGAGTTACACTAACAAATAACAAATTATATGTATATATTGTATCTATCATACTTATTTCAATTTCAGGTTTCAGACATGTATCAATAGGTATTGATACTATGAATTACAATAACATATTTCACCATGTAAATTCACTAAGTATATCTAATGCTATTAATATCGATGTTGAAATAGGATATCAATTATATCAAATACTCATTGGTAATATTTCTGATGATTTCCAGTTACTTTTAGTAATTACATCTATATTATATATTGGCATAGTTTCACATTTGATTTATAAGTATTCTGAAAATCCTATGATTAGCTATTTGCTATTTATATTTTTTGATTTTTATACTTTTTCTTTATCTGGGATCAGACAAACAATAGCGATGTCACTCATCATTTTAGCTTTTATGCAAATCAAAGAGAAAAAATTTAATAGATTCTTATTTTGGACTATTTTAGCTTCGAGCTTTCATATAACTGCGCTAGTATTTCTCCCGTCATATTGGTTTAACAGATTTAAATTAAATAGGAGAAATTTATTGTTTCTTCTATTATGTGGATTATTAATATTTGCAGCTAAAGATTATTTGCAAGTCATTATGAGTAGTTATGCGAGAATAGAGTATGGTGCTTCAGATACGGGAGGGCTAAAATTATACTTCTTAATGATTATCACTGTAATCTTTGGTGTTTTATATCGGAAGACAATTAATTCGAAAAATCCTATTAACGTATACTTATTATATATGATGATTTCATGTGTTGTTATTTTTCCAATAATAAGATACAACCCAATAACACTAAGATTATACTATTATTCTTTCATTTTTATGATAGTGTATGTGCCAAATCTTTTTGGTTCTATAAAAGATAAAGCGATAAGGGCTATAGGAACAATATCTTATTTGTTGATAGGTGCAACATGGTTTTTCACAACTATTATAAACTCAAAACAAATCATTCCTTATTTATTTTTTTGGCAGAGATAATATATAGATATGCATTATAAGAGTAAAGGGGATTATTTATCTAAATTGATGGAGGATGTTAATTATGTTTAAAGGAAAGACTTTACTAATCACAGGTGGAACGGGATCTTTTGGAAATGCAGTTATGAAAAGATTCTTACATACAGATGTTAAAGAAATCCGTATTTTTTCTCGTGATGAAAAGAAACAAGATGACATGAGAAAACAATACAAAAATGATAAATTAAAATTTTATATTGGCGATGTTAGAGATTTAGCTAGCGTTAAGAATGCAATGCATGGAGTCGACTATATCTTCCATGCAGCTGCACTTAAGCAAGTACCATCATGTGAGTTCTTTCCTCTTGAAGCGGTAAAGACGAACGTAATGGGGACAGACAATGTTCTAACGGGAGCAATTGAGATGGGCATTAAAAAGGTTATCTGTCTGTCTACGGATAAAGCGGCATACCCTATCAATGCAATGGGCATCTCAAAAGCTATGATGGAGAAGGTATTTGTGGCTAAAGCAAAGACTGTTGATCCAGACAGAACACTTATTTGTGGTACTAGATATGGTAATGTGATGGCTTCAAGAGGGTCAGTAATTCCATTGTTTATAGATCAGATTAAAAATGGACAACCTTTGACTGTTACAGATCCTAATATGACAAGATTCTTGATGAGTTTAGAAGAAGCTGTTGAACTTGTTGTGTTTGCATTTGAGAATGCTGAAGCGGGTGATATCATGGTCCAAAAAGCTCCTGCATCTACGATTGGAGACTTAGCTCAAGCAGTCAAAGAGCTGTTTAATGCTGATAATGAAATTAAGATTATTGGTACTCGCCATGGAGAAAAGTTATACGAAACACTTTTAACAAAGGAAGAACATGTTGGAGCGCAGGACATGGGTGGTTTCTATCGAGTACCCGCTGATAAAAGAGACCTAAATTATGATAAATATTTTGTTGAAGGAAATGAAGAACTTCAACAAGTAGAAGATTATAACTCACATAATACAGAGAGACTCAATATTGAGCAGATTAAAGAGAAGTTACTCAAACTTGATTATATACAGGAAGAGTTAAGAAACTGGGAGGGAAGGTAATGAAGCTCCTAATCCTTGGCGGAACAGGCATGGCAGGGCATACCATTTCAATCTATTTTAAAGAAGCTGGTCATGATGTAACTGCTTTTAGTAGAAGCAAAGTAGATTATTGCAAGAATGTAAATGGTGATATCACTGATTTTGAGAATCTAAAGAAGCTTATAAATGAAGGTCAATATGACGCAATTATTAATGCTATTGGAATATTAAACCAGAATGCAGAAGATCACAAATCAAATGCAGTCTTATTGAATAGTTACTTACCGCATTTTCTAAGTGATACGACAAAAGAAATGAAGACGAGAGTTATTCATATGAGTACGGACTGTGTTTTTTCTGGAAAGACTGGTGGTTACTCAGAGACATCATTTAGAGATGGAGAAACCTTCTACGATAGATCAAAAGCGTTAGGTGAACTGGAAAACAATAAAAATCTTACGTTTAGGAATTCTATAATTGGTCCGGATATGAGTAAAGGCGGAATAGGGCTTTTTAATTGGTTCATGAAACAAGAAAGTCAGATTAATGGGTTTACTAAAGCAATATGGACAGGTGTAACAACATTGACATTAGCAAAAGCAATGGAACAGGCCCTAAAAGAAAATCTAACAGGACTTTATAATCTGGTTAATAATGAAACTATAAGCAAGTATGAGTTATTGAAGTTATTCAATAAGTATATGAAAAATGGTCAAATTGAGATTCTACGAAGTGATAATCTTTCACTAGATAAATCTTTAATTAACAATCGAACTGATTTTTCATTTAAAGTACCTGGATATGAGGTTATGGTAGCTGAGATGAAAGAATGGATAGATAATCATAAAGATCTCTATCCACATTACTTCAAATAGGGGGCAGGTTTAATGAAAAAATTAAAATTAATGACAATCGTGGGTACTCGCCCTGAAATCATAAAACTTTCTGAAGTGATTAAGAAAAGTGATAAGTACTTTGAACATATATTGGTTCATACAGGTCAGAATTATGACTATGAACTGAACCAAGTGTTTTTTGAAAATCTAGGTATAAGAGAGCCTAACTTTTATCTTAATGTTGTAGGCGATAATTTAGGCCAAACCATGGGGAATGTATTAGCTAAGTCTTATGAAATCATGGTTCAAGAACAACCAGATGCTTTACTTGTTTTAGGAGATACTAATTCATGCCTAAGCGTTATTTCTGCCAAGCGGCTTAAGATTCCGATTTTTCACATGGAAGCTGGTAACAGATGTTTTGATGAAAACCTTCCAGAAGAGATTAATAGAAGAATTGTTGACCATACAAGTGATGTAAATCTTTGTTATACAGAACACGCAAGGAATTACTTGAATTGGGAAGGCGTTCCAAAGGAGCGTACTTACGTTATTGGGTCACCAATGGCTGAAGTATTAAAAGTAAATAAAGCGAAAATCGATGGTAGTAATGTGCTTGAGACATTGGGATTAGAAAAAGGTAAGTATATTCTATTATCAGCCCACCGTGAGGAAAACATCGATAATGAAGATAATTTTATGGCCTTAATGAATGCTGTCAATGCCATGGCTGAAAACTATGATCTTCCGGTTATCTACAGTACTCATCCAAGAAGCAAGAAGTTCATAGAGCAAAGAGGATTTAAATTCCATTCAAATGTAAGAAGTTTGCAGCCATTTGGATTTGCTGATTATAATCACCTTCAGCAGAATTCGTTTTGTGTAGTTTCTGATAGCGGGACTGTTGCAGAAGAGGCTTCCTATTTTAAATTTCCTGCAGTGTCTGTGAGAACTAGTACAGAGAGACCAGAAGCCTTAGATAAGGGGAATATGGTCATTGGTAGCATAACAACTGAACAAGTACTACAAGCTGTAAATATGGCTGTAGAGATGAATGTTCAAGGAGATGCAGGAGTAGATGTGCCAAATTATGTAGATGAAAATGTGAGTACTAAGGTTGTTAAGTTAATTCAAAGCTATACGGGGATAGTAAATATGATGGTGTGGAGAAAGGGGTGACTAGTAATATGGACAAAATAGGGATTTTAACATTTCATTACTCGAATAACTATGGAGGCGTTTTACAAGCCATAGCTTTACAAAATACATTAATAGAATTAGGATACGATGTTGAGGTTATAAATTATATTCCCCAAAACTATAAACCTTATAATATTATTGGGAATTTAGGAATTAGAAAAAATATTTTTTTAAACAAGTTAAATAACCTAAATATATTTAATATGTCGAAAAAAATCAAGATAATGAACAAGTATTGCGATTCAATAATAAATAAGTTTAATATATATAGAGAAAAAAACATGTGTCTTTCAGAACAAGTTGATGAGGATTCATTATTGTCAATACTTAATAATTATTCAGCAATTATTGTTGGAAGTGATCAAGTATGGAATCCAAGTCAAAGAAAAAGCCCAATATATTTCTTAGATTTTGTAGATAAGTACAAAGGCAAAAAAATAAGTTATGCGCCTGATTCAACAATAAAAGATGTAAATAATGAAGATTTATCCAGATTGAACAAAGCATTAAGTGAATTTAATTATATTTCTGTTAGAAACGACCATAGTAATGAGTTTGTCAAAACAGTAATTAATAAAGAAGTTGAAATAGTTGCTGATCCAACCTTATTATATGATTTTGAAAATGTAGAGAAAGCTAGAGATGAGGAACATGAGTATATTTTAACATATGTATTGGGTAAAGAAATAAATGGGTCTCATAATAAAGCAATTGAAAAAATTAGAAATAAATATGGCAACATACCCGTTTATTCTATAAAAATACCGACTATGAATTTTGAGTTTTCTCATTTTGCCGATAAGGTTTTTTATGATCTCAATCCTGATGAATGGATAAGTATGTTTAGAAATGCTAAGTTTATTTATACAGATTCTTTTCATGGTGTTTTGTTTTCTTTAAAATACCACAAGCCATTTTTAGCATATTACACTGAGAAATTAAGAGCTACTCGATTTATTGACCTCGGAAAGAGGTACGGTATTGACAAGTATATCGTTCAAAATATTTCAGATATAGATGACAATAAATTGTTAGATATATTACCGGACTTTAATACAATAGATAAAATTATCGATTTGCAAAAGGAGTCATCATTAAAGTTTTTAAGTAAAGCTTTGTCAGAATAAAATACAAGTATAATTAGGTGAATAATTTGAATTTAAAATCCAATACTAATCAATTAAAGGCCGGAGCTGCCTTATCATATATATCAATGGGTCTAGGTTATCTTGTATCCATAATTTATACTCCGATAATGTTGAGGTTATTGGGGCAAAGTGAATACGGTCTGTATAACTTAGTGGCATCTGTTGTCGCCTATTTAGGTGTTTTAAACTTTGGATTCGGTAGTGCATATATGCGCTATTATTCTAGATACAAAGTTCAAGATGACAGAAAAAAAATAGCTACCTTGAATGGTATGTTTTTAATTATCTTTTCTGTTATTGGATTGATAGCGGTAATAGCAGGAACATTACTAGCAATGAACACTGAAGTTATATTTGGTTCTGAACTGACTGGTGTTGAATTATCAAGAGCAAAGATTTTGATGATGATTTTAGTAATAAATCTAGCTATTTCATTTCCTAATATAGTCTTTACTTCGCACATAACAGCAAATGAAAAATTTATATTCCAAAAATTCATTGAAATGATAAGAGTTGTAATAAATCCCTTTGTTGTTTTACCGGTTCTTATAATGGGATATGGTTCAGTCGGGATGGTTGTTGTTACCACGCTTCTAAATATTTCCATTGAGATAATTAACGCAGTATACTGTGTTAAAAAACTCAAAATGAGATTTTCTTTTAGGAATTTTGATTTCAAGTTGATGAGAGACATGACTGTATTCTCTTCTTTTATTTTTATAAATTTATTGATTGATCAGATTAATTGGAATATAGACAAGTTTATTTTAGGAAGATTTCATGGCGCGGTTTCCGTAGCTGTATATGGGTTAGCAGCACAATTGAACACTTACTATTTATCGCTATCTACAGCAATATCGAGTGTATTTATTCCTAGAGTACATAGATTAGTCGCAAATTCGTACAATAATACTGAATTAACTAAGCTATTTACAAGAATTGGAAGGGTACAGTTTATCATGCTTTCATTAATTTCAAGTGGACTAATTTTCTTCGGTAGGGCTTTCATTAACATGTGGGCAGGTGGGAACTATGATGGTTCTTATCCAATAGTATTACTCTTAATTATTCCTGTTACAATTCCGCTTATACAAAATATTGGAATAGAGATTCAACGAGCAAAAAATATGCATCATTTTAGGTCTTGGGTATATTTTTTCATTGCAATAGGAAATTTGGCTTTAACTATCCCTTTAGCTAAGACATATGGTGGTATTGGTGCAGCGATTGGCACAGCAGCGTCATTCTTTGTAGGAAATGGATTATTAATGAACTGGTATAATCATGTGAAAGTTGGGCTGGACATGTTGTTTTTTTGGAAGCAAATTTTAAGTTTTCTTCCGGCTCTTATTGCTCCAACAATAGCGGGTATGTTATTTAATGAATTTTTTAATCTTAGTAATCCATTCAATTTTTTAGGGCTTGGAATTATATATGTTTTCATATTTTCTGCTTCCATGTGGTCTTTTGGCATGAATCAATATGAACGAGACTTATTAGGTAAACCAATCAGAAAACTCTTTAATAGATTAGTAAGATAGCTACAGTAAAATGATAGGGGTGATAGAATGAAAGTAGCCGAGTTTAATGAAAAGAAAATATTCAGTGAAGCTAGTGGTTCATGTGCAGTTGTTGATGACAACATAAAGTTGAATCTTAATGAATATGGAATTTATGAAGAAATAGTATCACTGGCTGAAGATGATGAGCTGGATCCAGTTGTTGAATATGTTTCTCCATATTTAAATGAACAAATAGATGAATCAGAGATTTCCAAAAAGCTTTATGAAAATATCCAGGGAATTCAATATGATGAGAGAATTGGGTATTTTAAGTCCTTATATGCTGGTCATGTAACTGAAGGTGAATATCGAGAGAATGCAAGTTCTGGTGGTATGGGAACTTGGATTTTAAAAGAACTTTTCGAAAAAGATCTTATTGATGGCGTTATTCATGTAAAAGAAAATCAGGATAATAGTAGTCCAATAATGTTTCAATATGATATTTCAAGATCTATTGATGAAATTAAAACCGGTTCAAAAACGAGATATTATCCAGTTGAGCTCTCTAAAGTGTTAAAAATAGTTAGAGAGGTTCCTGGAAGGTATGCAATTATTGGAATACCTAGTTTTATTATGGCAGTTCGACTCTTGGCGGAGAAAGATGGTATTATTAAAGATAGAATTAAGTTTACAGTGGGTCTAATCTGTGGTCATCAGAAGAGCAGTAAATTTGCGGAAGCTTTGGCTTGGCAAGTAGGTATAAAACCCGGAAATTTAAAACAAATTAATTTTAGAAAAAAATTGTTGGATAAACCTGCAAGCAATTATGGAGTAGAAATTACAGGGACAATTGATGGAGAAGAAGTTACAATAGTGAAACCCACCAAGGAATTATTAGGACAGGATTGGGGGCAAGGTTATTTCAAAACTAAAGCTTCAGATTTTACAGATGATGTAATGAACGAAACTGCAGATATAGCATTAGGTGATGCATGGTTACCGGAATATACAAAAGATAGCAAGGGGAATAATGTCATTGTAGTTAGAAATCCTGTGATTGATGATTTAATAAAAGAAGGAATTAAATCTGAGAGACTCAATTTAGACGTTGTAGATAAGGAGACTATCTTTAGATCACAAGCTGCACACTATAGACACACTCATGATGAACTAGCTTATAGATTATATAAGAAGGATAATGCAAATCAATGGCGCCCAAAGAAAAGGATCGAGGCTTCGAATGATATTCCGTTACTTAGAAGAAAAGTACAAGATTTGAGAGAAGAGATTTCTACTAAAAGTCACATAGTTTACAAACAGGCTGTTGAATTAGATGATTTAGATTATTTTAAAACTGAAATGGGGAAACTCTCAAAAAAATATAATCAGTTGTATATATTATTGGCAGTGAAGAAAATGGGGATTTCTGGTGTAACGAAAGCAATCATAAGGAAAGTATTAAGGAAAATATCTAGATAGATCTTTATCAGATTCAGCTTCAAAAGATCAATGATTTGTTACTCCCATATCGCCAATCCCACCAACTCCCCAAGAAACTATTCCGCCACATAAGTAAATTTTGGGAATCTTATATGAGGCATTAGAAGTAATAAGGGTTACATCAACTAAAGCTTAGATTTGAGAGGTGCCGGGCACGGACAAATGGACAAGTTGATATACGGGACAAAGAGATGAGCAGCTATACAGAATAAACAGATAGACAAATAGGCTGGTATCAAGATCGGTAGTAATGATGATATTGCAGATATGCCATGATTACTTTGACAGCGAGATAAGTTTGACATCCCAGATTAGCTGTGATGTTAACACCAGGATGTGCTGTGATGGTAACTTTTCAGATAAGCAGTGAAAGAGAACGGGCATTTTTAGTTGCAGAGATGTCCGTTTTTTAAAAAGGATAATTTACAGAATATTGTATTAATGGGAAGCGAGTTGTGGGGGTATTTAGCTTGTATTAAGGAATAATTCGGTCTTAGGAATGAGGTGTTATTTTGAGGAAAAGGCCATTGCTATTAGGTGTAAAAGATTATGAAGCGCCAATAACACAAGTAACTTCAGCGCAGAATGACTTAGACGCTCTAAAGTATAAATTGAATCAGTAATCTTTTGAAGTAGTTAATGGCTACTGAATAATCTGAAAACCGTTGATGTAGGTGTGTTTAAGGCTCTTTTATCGTATAATTAAGGTATAGAAAACCTCTGATTTTAACGAAAATGCTTGCACAAGGAGATGCACGATGTATAAGTTCAAGAGCAAACAGATCAGTTTTTCCGATTTCGGCCAGCCTGTGGGGATGGAAATGAATCCAGACAACCGCTGGATCAAGAAAGCAGATGCCATTCCCTGGGAGCAGATCGAACTAAAGTATGCGAAGCTGTTTGCTAACCGCAAAGGCAATGTGGCGAAGCCACTGCATCTTGCCTTGGGGGCACTGATCATCCAGTTGGAATACGGATTCTCGGATGAGGAAACCGCCCTGATGATCCAGGAAAACCCATATCTCCAGTATTTCTGTGGCTTTGCGAAGTACGAATACAAGCTGCCCTTCGACCCCTCCCTGATGGTCCACTTCAGAAAGAGGCTGACGCCTTCCATCGTGGGGGAAATCAACGAGATGATTATCAAAAACGCCGAGAAATAGGACTCGAACGAGGACGACGGCAATAGCGGACCAGGAGGCTCTCCGGAGACTGATGGGACGCTGATTGTCGACGCCACTTGTGCGCCATCCAATATCAAATACCCACAGGACATTGAACTGCTGAACGAAGCCCGTGAAAACACCGAGGACATGATCACGGAACTCCATGACCCGAAGGATGGCAGGAAGCCCAGAACCTACAAGATGCAGGCACGCAAGGATTATCTGAACATGGTTCGGAAGAAGAGAAAGACGTCCAAGGAAATCCGCAAGGGAATTCGAAAGCAACTGCAATATCTCGAGAGAAACCTGAAATCCATCGACATCCTGCTCAGCAAGGGAAAAACTCTTAGCCCAAAATCGGAGAAGAGGCTTGGGACCGTCCGGTCCCTCTTTGAACAGCAGAAGTACATGTTAGATCACCACACCCACAGTGTGGAAAATCGAATTGTCAGCCTGTCTCAGCCTTATCTGAGGCCCATTGTCAGAGGAAAGATAAAGGCTCCGGTAGAATTCGGCGCAAAGCTCGATATCAGCGTGTGCGGCGGGTTCACCCGCCTGGAGAAGCAGTCCTTTGAAGCGGATAACGAGTCGACGACCCTGAAAGCTATCATCGAGCGCTATCGGGAGAGAACAGGAACTTACCCGGAACGAGTCCTTGCGGACAAGATCTACCGGAACCGGGACAATTTGGCCTTCTGCAAGGAACGGGGGATCCGGTTATCCGGCCCAGCCCTGGGCAGACCGAAGAAGAACGAAAAACCTGATCGAAAACAAGACTACAGGGACATCTGCGAGCGAGTGGAAGTCGAACGAAAATTCAGCCTAGCCAAGCTGAAGTGCGGTTTGGGCAAAATCTACACCCGACTTGCCGAAACGACCGAAAGTGTCATCGCCCTGTCCATCCTCGTGGTGAATCTGAAGAAGATTTGCCATGATTTTTTCGCCCTTTTTTCGCGGCTTTTCCTAGTTGTTTCCTATCGCGAAAATTTGGCATTTGTTCAGTAACCATTAGTTACTTATTTCAATTGTAAGTACGACAATATTACAAACTCAGTAGATAGATTTTATGAGGAAGCACCGACGGATTCAATAAACATTGTTTATTTCACCGGACACGGATTTCATTATAGAGGACAGAATTATATTGTGCCAATTGATTTTTACCTTTCAAAGCCAATTGAAAAGAATGGATACAACGTTGAAAATCTATTTAACTGGAACCAAAGAAAAATCATAAAAATTGTTATTATTGATGCTTGTCGAAATAATTTTGATGCACAATATAAGGGAGATTACACATCAACTTTTTCGTTACCTCAGGACACTTATATTGCATATGCAACTCAGTTTGGTACCGTGGCTTCTTATACTAAATATGCTCTAAGTCATTTTACAGAGGCGATATGTAACCATATTTTACTTCCTAACATATCAATAAATGAATTATTCGAGAAGGTTAGATATGATTTAGATAAAAAAGGGTATCCTCAAATATCTAATTGCATTTCTGGACTTAGGAATACAGTAGTTATTAATAAAATTGTTAAGACAACTAATTTGGATAAAGAAGTCTATGATTACATAGAAGAAAATGGTGATAGATATGAGAAAACAAGTGGGTATATTGCGGGAGAATATGAAATATTCATTGACGCCTCACAGAGATTTCAGATACCTTTGTTAGACATCTATTTTATGTATAGCAAAATCCAAAGTTCTAAATATAAGACCCATTTACTGCCCGAGGCAGAGAATAAGTTGATCACTTTTTTTATTATGAGAGATAGCAATTATTTCAAAATGGACAAAAATCATTCATGGTATTATAAGGGTAGAAAAATTAGAATGGGTGAAATACCACCAATTCCAGAAAGTATGGAAAGACTGGGACCTCTTGAAGGGAAATCAATTGATGTGGAGTTTAACTATACAGCTGATAATAAATCGCTCCATATAAAAACAACTTTGCCAGATGGGTTTATATTACACTTAACAACAAATGAAACTAAATCATTTATTAGCGGGGAAGTAAAGGACAATGAATGTAAGTTTGATATTAAGTCAGAGACTAGGGAAATTAATTAAACTTCGCCAGTAGTATCGATTATGAAAAATCTAGATAAAGAAACTGTTGGTGAAAAAGGTAGAAATTTAGTTGGTAATGCGGTTAAATATGATCCTATATTCGGCAGTACAATAGAATGGGAATGCTCAATATCAGAATAATTCACATTGCTATATTGAAAGGAGGCCTCCTAGTTATGGACAAACACATCTTCAAAGGTACTATAATTTCAATCCAACCACGGATCCGTTTAACCAGGTCTTTCGATGAAGCCTCCCATACATACCTGGGTTATGCCATTACCTTGGAGGGAGAACTGGACAACACTAACACCACCTTCTCCATCGGCATTGGTAAAGCTGCCCAAACTAAACATCAATTCAAGGTAAACGATGTGATCTCTGGTGAGTGCATTCCAGTAGCGGATCCTGACTTAGAACCTACTGAGTACTACAAAGTCTCTAAACTAAAACTAATCACCCGAAGCACTACCATCTCTAACACATCATCTCCCTGGGAACTGGTGCCGCCGGAGCTAGAGGTTTACAGGGAAAGAGGACACCGAAGACTGGCAGCTAGGACATATGACACTAAGTGTAGCAGCTGTATGTGGGGAGCAAGGATGCCTGTTGAGATTATTGTAGATAACTGGAACCCTAAAGGACGGAAGAAGTATAGGTTTGAGACTTTCTGTTATGGGCCATTAAGCTGCAAGCTGTATAAAGCTGGTCCAAACCGGAAGGTAGAAGGTCGGAATGGGATGATGTATGTTGAGGAAGATTGGGTTGATGCTATGAATGTGCAGCATCGAGGAGAAGATGAGTAGGTTTAGTTGAAGGTGGGTGATATGATTGGAATTATTAGACCTATATAGTTTTATTAATGAACATTTTCCAGGGATTATAGCGTCGAGCTTATTTATTGTAGCAGCTGGAGTCTGGTTAGGTGTTAAAATTAAGCAACTCAGACACCCTAGATATTTTGCGCGTTTTATCACTTTTGTAATCTTGGTGTTATTAATATTCAACGTAATAATTATAGAGTCCACAAGCCTACCGACAACTATCATGCTTATTGTATTACTTGTAATATACTCAATGACAGCATATTTAGCGTCCAAGAAGCCAATCCTATATTCAAAAAAGAAACTAGAGTACTTGCGGAGTTTGCTTGTTAAAGGATATAGCTTAAATGATGAAAGGCTATTTGAGAAAAAGCCATTTTATTTAATTGATTATACAGAGAATTATGAGTTTCAAAAGTTAAAAGCAGAACATTTAAGAGCACTAGAAAGATTTGCTGATGCCTACGAAGTATATCAGTCTATAGATGATAAAAAACTATTTGAAGAAGAAATAGCAGATTTATCAAGGAAAAAAGCTTTCTTACTTTATACATTAGGTGATATGAATAAGGCAAAACATTATTTGAGTTATATTAAAGATGAATCTGAACCTAATTATTTGATGCTAAAAGCGATGATAGAAGAAAATGCAATGAATCTTGAAACGGCTAGTGAATACTGGCAAAAAGCATTAAATGTTACTTCTGAAACAAAAGAGCCTCTATATACAAGCCATGATATATAATAACTATGGAAGACTACGATTCATGGAGGGAAACCTTACTGATGCCATTTCATTTTACCGACAGAGCTATGAAATAGCAAAAAACCAAAAGAATCGTGAGATAATACACAGTTCGTTTCAAAATCTTATTCATACAAGCCTTCAAAAAGGTGATAAACAAAAGGCGATACAGTACTTCCAAGAGTATGAAATATTAATTCAGGACAAAACATTAAATGATATGAAGGAAGAATTTAACCTTCGTCTGGAAATTTCTAGGCAGAATAAAAATAACAACGAAATTTCAAAAGTGATTGTGGATGGATATAAGGAAATTCATCCCTTGCTATCAAAGGAAAGGCAGACAATTTTCGATGTAAGCATTCTAAGAATGATGTTTAGCAATAAGATGAACTTTGATCTTGTGATGGATCGCATAAATGATAATATAGATAAATACTTTACGTTGAAAATGCCGGAAAAATACTTTGCTTTGAAAGAAATTAATATACCTTTACGAGAAATTCAATTTCCGCATTGTCATAAGTATGCTACAGTCCATAATCGAATTAATGAATATATGACGAAAAATGCGCTTAAAGATATTGAAGCTTATATTAAAGAACTAAAAGACTATGAGGTCAACCAAAGATGTAGAATGGAGCTTGAAAAAGTTAGTGTTCAGAAGGAATGGATAAAGCCTTATAAATTTGATGTTATATACAGTTCTATGAGTGATATTAAAGACATTTATCAAAAACACGGTATGCTAATAGAAGCCATATTTACGGACCTGGATATTGCCAATGAGTGCTTTGCACCAGATAATTATTCTCAGAAGACTATCAAACCTACTCCTAAAATCAAGATGGAAGAGCATGTTCAGATGGCAGCTGAAAGTCTTGCAAAGCTAAAAAAATATCCAAGAGTGGTAGAAGGGAATATTAGATTAGCTGTATATTATATGGTGTTAATGCTTTTCCATTCTGTCCAAGATCTGACGGCGTCCAGTGTCCGATAACTGCTGGAGAAAATGGCATGCTTTTATAGGCATGCCATTTTTCTTAGCTTAACTCTCCACTGATAACCAGCTTGACAATATGGTCATCAATAATTCTCTTCCCATTCTGATATCCGTAGATCAGTGCACTTGTACAGGCCTTGTTTACCAGTCTTGATGAGCCGCCTGAGAATCTGTAGATCACTTCTATGGCTTCGTCCGTGAAGATATCACGATCCACTCCTGCGTAATCCAGATGACTCTTCAAGTACTCACGTACTTGGGAATGATCCATAGGCTGGATTTTGCACTGAATATCGATTCTCTGGCGTATAGCGGTATAGGACTGCATCTGCAGCTTATCCCAGAGTTCGGTCTGTCCCACTGTAAGAACCGGAGTTTAAATGGACTGGATACGGCGCTCTATTAGAGCCACGTCGTCGCGTTAAACTGTACCACCTAAATCGCTCTTGCTTGAGCTAGATGAATCGCTTTGATTGAACCACTTTTGTGGTTCTTTTTGTTTTTCTAATGGTATAACTAATATGTATGGTTTGAACCATACAAAAATTAGGATGGAGGTGCAGAAATGCCCAATTACTTAGAAATAGTGCGGCTGCACGAAGCTGGTTTTAGTTTAAGAAAAATTGCTAAAATCGTGGCTTCTGGTAGGAGCACAGTCACAAGGACCGTCAAAATTGCTCAAGAGAAAGATTTAATGTACGAGGTGCTATCGCAGTGGTCCTTCAAAGAAATTGAAGAGATGTTTAGTCTACTACAGACAAAACAAGTCAGTCGTTACTATGTCTTGCCAGATTTTCAACAGATTGCGAAAGAATTAGTGAAGCCGGGGGTAACTTTGCAGTTACTTTGGGAAGAATATGCTCAAGATTGTCGGTTGGAGGGAAAAGTATTTTATCAATTAACACAGTTTAAAAAGCATTTCAATGAGTATCTGAATAAAACAAACTTTAGCCATATACTCCATCATAAAGCTGGTGAACAAGCTCAGGTTGATTGGGCCGGGACTCGGCCTCAATGGATTGATCCAATGACGGGTGAAATAATAAAAGGAGAATTATTTGTCGGAACGCTCCCCTTTAGTAACTATAGTTTTGCTCAAGCTTGTGTGGATCAAAAATCAGCGAGTTGGATAGACGCTCACGTCAAGATGTTTGAGTTCTTTAAAGGAGTTCCAACGCTATTAATTCCAGATAATCTTCGAGTAGGTGTCACAAAACACACTAAAAATGAGTTGGTACTGAATGCAACCTACGAAGATATGGCAGCGCACTATCAAACCGTTGTCGTACCAACACGCGTATACCGACCTAAAGATAAGGGCTCTGTCGAAAGCCACGTCAAACACTTAACCACACATCTGATTGCTCGAATGCGCCACTATCAGTGCCTTAGTATCCAAGAATATAATCATTATTTACTCTTTGCACTGGCGGAGTTCAATGCTAAACCCTTTCAAAAGAAAGAAGGCAGTCGCCAATCAATGTATGAAACATTTGAGCAGGAGTGCTTAAAACCGTTGCCTACCTATCCTTATGAGATATGCCACTTTAAAGACGCAAAAGCTTACAACAATAGCCATATCACCTAAACAAACATTACTATTCAGTTCCTTACCAATACATTGGCGAAAAAGTTTCTCTGAAAATATATACAGATCGTGACAAAATCTACCAAAAACAACTGCTTATTTGTGAACATCGAATCGCAGGTACGCGACCAGGTGCTTATTCAACCATTCAAGCCCACTTACCTGAAGATAGTCAACACTATGGAAAATGGAACAGCGAACGGTATTTAAATTGGGCGAGTCGTATTGGACCAAACGTCCACACGGTGATTTCGAGACTATTTGACCAAGGTCCTGAACAACAATATTACAGAAGAGTTCATGCAATATTAAAAATGGCAGATACCTACTCCGACCAAAGATTAGATAAAGCCTGCCATTTTGCTCTAGAACGGTCAACTCACCCAACCATTAACTTAATTAAGCAGTTAGTCGAACATTCTATGACGCAAACAAATTCTAACACTTTACCCCAAATGGAACAATCTTATTTGAGAGGAGCAGACTATTATGACTCATTCAACCGAAAGGATTAAGCTTCTAACTAGCTACCTTAGACAAATGAGGTTACCAGTAATGGCGGATCGCTTAGTCGATCTGTATGGGGTCTCCTCACTGATCAACGTTCAACCTTAGATATCCTTGAGGAAATAGTGAGTGAAGAATATCTATCGAGGCGACACAATACCGTGCAACGTAATCTTAAATTAGCCAAACTCTCTCAACCACAAGCTCATATCCAAGATATTGATTATTCGCCCAGTCGTCGAATAAACAAAGAAACCATCCATCAATTATCGACGTGTCAGTTCATTACCAACAATCGAAACGTTATTATTCAAGGGGCTACAGGTACCGGGAAATCCTTTCTAACCAATGCCTTATGTCGTTATGTGATTGAAGAGGGTTATACGGCACGTTATATCAGAATGTACGATTTACTTTCTGAACTATCTGAAGCGGATATGAACGATCGATTACCCCAATACCTAAAGAAATTAGCTAACCAGATGTGTTGGTGATCGATGATTTTTTATTAACGCCAACAACCGAACATGAACAAAAATATCTCATGGAGATTTTTGAGTTAAGGAGTAGACATCGTTCTCTTATTCTTTCTTCTCAAATGGAGACTGGCGAATGGCATAAAAAGTTAGGAGGTGGTGCGATTGCGGATGCCATTCTTGATCGTGCTATTTCAAATTTGTTAATGTCAACTGAAAAATGGTCCACCTTGCTATTCAAAAATGGACCACTTTGCGGCAACTTATGACGTTGTCAGTGACTCAATCCATGTACTCGTTTGTTTAATGCGGTAACTTTCACCTCGCATATCGATCACATTCGCTTGATAGGCTAATCGGTCCACTAAAGCCCCAGTTAAAGTGGCATCTTTAAAACAATCTTGCCATCGATCAAAGGTTAAATTAGTGGTAATCATAATGGATCCTTCATCGTTGCGATTCGATAGTAAATTGAATAAGAGCTCAGCGCCAGATTCATCGAAAGACAAGTAGCCTAATTCATCTTATGGAAAGCTAAATATTATGTAAAGTTAAGATCTAAAAGCTAGATGTAACAAAAGATTCTTAGTAATTAACTTTGCATAATATTTTACTGATAAAGTAGTATCTAACATTATTTAGGAGGTTAAAAAATGTCCGATACTACTAATCTTACAGAATTAATTCAGCAGGCAAATCAACATTTAGTTGATTTAAAGTATTCCGAAGGAACCATTTATCAGTATAGGCTTGTCTGGAAGCATTTTATGAAATATGCAGAAACTAAAAATCACGAAAGTTTCTCATTAAAGTTAGGGGAAGATTTCCTATCAGACTATTATGGCATTAGGGAAGATATAAAATTATCATCTTCTCAAGTATTTAAGGTCAGATGCATTAAGGTTCTGGAAGAATTCCGCCAGCATAATTCGTTTCATTTATGCCATCAACGGTCAGGAAGACAGGTTCCTCATCAATTTAAGAATCCTTTGGAAGAATATATTCTGCTCCAAAAGGAGCTTCGATTGTCTCATCGTACTCTTCAGGGTAAAAAAATACAGATTATTGATTTCCTAAGTTATCTTGGTAACAAAAATTTGATGGATCTAAATAATTTAAGTCCTGATGATGTACTTCTTTATTTAGAAACATTAAATAAATATGCAAGTGCAACAAGGTCCGGGATTTTGTTCACTATAAGAGACTTTTTGGCTTTTCTTATTTCAAAAGGCTATACGAAATCGCCACTTAGTCACCTCTTGCCGGTTGTTTTCACAAATAAATTTGAGAGAATTCCATCCTATTATTCAATAGAAGAAATACAAAAGATACTTAAGCAGGTGGATAGGAACACTGAAATTGGGCGTAGAGATTATATAGTAATATTATTAGCCGTACAGTTGGGGATGCGTGCTGGAGATATAAGAAATTTAAAATTTGAAAACATAAAGTGGCACTTAGACACTATAGAATTTATACAGGAGAAAACCAAGAATTCAATACGGCTTCCACTAATTGACAACTTGAAATACGCCTTGATTGATTATATAAAAAATAGTCGACCCAAAACTGATGATTCTCATGTTTTTATACGCCACCGGGCTCCCTTTACTGCATTTGTAAAAGGAAATGTATTCTGGAGTAATATAAATAAATATATGGATGCCGCAGGCATCAGCATCAATAGCAGGAAGCACGGTCTCCATTCCATGAGACATAGTATGGCAAGCAACCTACTTAAGAATAACACCCCATTCCCTATTATTACAGGCGTACTAGGTCATGAAAATTCAAATACAACGAAATTGTATCTCCGTATTGATATTGAACAACTTCGAACGGTTGCATTGGAGGTGCCATATGAAAGATAGAGAAAAGAATTTCATCTTTGATGGTCCTTTTAAAGAGTATTGTCCGATGTATGTTAAATATAAACGAAATCTTGGTTATAAATTTGGAGAGTCTTCACTTTATCAATTAAGGTACATGGATGATTTTTTTAAAAACTACGATATGGCCATTTTGAGGCTGAATAAGGATATGGTCGAGGACTATGTAAGCAAAAGAGGCAATGAATCGACAAAGACTCAACATATGAGAATGAGCCTTATTAGACAATTTTCAATTTTTATGAACAGTTTGGGCTTTAATTTTTACGTGCACCCTAAAGAATTAATCCCTATTATAAAAACATTTACTCCTTATATTTTTACCCATAAAGAAATCGCCAGCATAATAAAAGTTTTAGATAGCTTGGATTATACCCCGTGTAGTAAGCATTATCACTTGATCTACCCGATGCTTTTCAGAATGTTGTATGGATGTGGATTAAGGATCAATGAGGCGCTATCATTAAAAAAGATTGATGTTGATCTAGTTAACGGGATACTAACCGTTAAAAAAGCTAAGAACAATACTAGCAGACTAGTTCCTATGTCGACATCATTACAAAATTATTGTCGACAATATGCTTCAAACATGGGATTTGAAATGCACGATAATGGATATTTTTATCCCTCACGGGATAATGGGAAATATAACAATACTCCTGTGTATGTTAAATTTAAGCATTTTATGAAGAAGGCTGGAATATTTACAGATAACGAAATTGGCCCTAGGGTTCATGATATTCGACATACTTTCGCAGTTCACGCTTTAGAAAAGATGGTACAGGACGGCCAGGACATTTATTGCGCTTTACCAATTTTATGTACCTACTTAGGACATCGGGATATTGAAAGTACAGAAAAATATCTGAGACTTACAGGAGAAGCTTATGGACAAATTATTGATTCTGTTACACCTCTTTATAGCGGAGTTTTTCCGGAGGTGAAAATCAATGAATAGTGCTGATTTTGGGAGATATTTATCTAAATACTTTTTAGAATATATCACACAAAGAACGGGATACAGTGATAACACAATTAAATCATATAGGGATACCTTTACAATTTATCTAAGATATTGTAATGAAGTTCTTCGAATTAAACCGGAAAAATTATGTTTCTCAAAGATAAGCAGGAAGATGGTTGAGGAGTTTTTAACATGGTTGGAAGATACAAAAAATTATTCTATTTCAACCAGAAATCAAAGATTGGCAGCTTTACATGCATTCTTTCGATATTTACAAATTGAAGCCCCACAATATATGGAATTGTGCAATTCTATATTATCAATACGTTCCAAAAAAACGCCAGTGGTTGAAATGAACTATTTATCTATAACAGCAATTAAAGAACTGTTGGCTACTCCTGATATATCATCAAAAGAAGGTCGCAGGGATTTAGCCATTCTTTCATTACTTTACGATTCAGGAGCAAGAGTCCAAGAACTAGCAGATGTATTAGTGGGCGATATAAGAATCAAAGGGTCAGCAACAATACGTCTAACTGGAAAAGGTAACAAAACAAGGATTATTCCAATAATGCCTCAAACAATAAATATCGTGAAAGCTTATATAGATGATTACGGTTTATTTAACGAATTGAAAATCTCAACACCTTTATTTTTTAACAAAAAACAAGAGAAACTAACACGAGCTGGAATCTCATATATATTAAATAAGTATATAGAGACTGCCAGAAAAAAATGTCCAGACCTATTTCCAAACAAAGTTTCTCCACATATATTTAGACATAGTAAAACAATGCATTTGTTAGAAGGTGGCGTTAACTTGATATATATAAGAGACTTTTTAGGACATTCATCGGTTACTACGACTGAAATTTATGCAAAATCTAATCCAGAGGTAAAACGAAAAGCTATCGAACAAGCAAGTCATAATGTAATTCCAGAAGAAAAGTTTACTAAAAATGAAAAAGATAATTTATTGAACTGGTTAAAAGAATTTATATAGCATTTATTATGCGAAGTTGGATGTTAAAGATTCCATAAAAACAAGGCTTTTAGCATTCAACTTCACATAATATTAAGCTTTCCATAAGATGAATTAGGCTACTTGTCTTTCGATGAATCTGGCGCTGAGCTCTTATTCAATTTACTATCGAATCGCAACGATGAAGGATCCATTATGATTACCACTAATTTAACCTTTGATCGATGGCAAGAATGTTTTAAAGATGCCACTTTAACTGGGGCTTTAGTGGACCGATTAGCCTATCAAGCGAATGTCATCGATATGCGAGGTGAAAGTTACCGCATTAAACAAACGAGTACATGGATTGAGTCACTGACAACGTCATAAGTTGCCGCCAAGTGGTCCGTTTTTGAATAGCAAGGTGGACCATTTTTCAGTTGACATTAACAATCCGATGCGAAATGGTCAACTAAAGCCACGATATAATCTTCAAATAGCGACAAGTAATCAATATGCACTGGCTTATTCCGTTTTTCCTAATCCAGCTTTTACACGGACACTTCAACCCTTTATAAAGACTCACAAAAAACTGATTAATTCCATGAAATTTCTCAATATGGATGCAGGCTATGGTTGTGAAGACAATTATCGTTTTTCTTGAAGATGATTTTCCAGACCTAACAGCTATTATCCCTTACGGAACGATGTTAAAAGAAAAGTCGAAAAAATGGTTAACGGATGAGAAAAAAGCGATGAACTGGGAGTCCAATGAAGATGATGATTACTACATTGATACTAAAGCTGTACGTTTTAACTTTTCTGCTTACCGTAACTGAACTGATAAACAAGGAGTCACTCGCGATTTCAAAGAATATAAAGCAGAACGCTATACGATAGATAATCAAGAGATTCCAGAAGCACTAACGCCTAAAGGATACTTGCGAAAGATTATGGTTAATCCTACCTGGGAGTACTTCAAGGCAAAACAACGAAGTTATTCTTCTAATCCAGAATATCAAGCTGTCTATCAGCGTAGAAAATTAGATGTTGAATCAACTTTTGGTTTTCTCAAAGGTTCTTTAGGGTTTACCCGATGCCGGTTAAGAGGAAAACAGAAAGTAAGTCAGGAGATTGGGCTTGCTTTAATGGCATGTAATCTTCACAAGTTGTTACTCCATGCTCAAAAGAAAGAAAAATAAAAAACAAACGAATCAATAGAAGGTGAACATACCTAATAATTGATTCGTTTATTTTTTATTTTCCATTATTTTTAAGGACTTATGACACAGACCCTAGGACCAGGAGGTTCGCTTTCAAATATATTTTGGATATGTTTAAATGAAATTTTTCAAAATAGCTTTAATGAAAATTTTTTGGAATTGGAAGAGTATATCGTAATGTAAAATCGGTTTGTGAATATATAAACAAATATCTACTTTTATGATTTACATTTTAGATATTTTTTAAATGCGATTAACTCGAATATCATTGACGAAACAAACTCTTAATGTTATGCTATTCACAAGATGTTTAGTGAAAAAAGTAACAAGGAGTGTGTTTAGATGTTGAAAAGAATTAAAAATGTTGTCGTGCTAGTTTTAGTTGGACTATTAAGTTTGGGAACGATTCGGTTCGTTGGGGCAGAGGATGGAGTTTATCAGGGAAGTAGTGGAGGAATGCAGGGGCCAATTACTGCTGAAATAACAGTTGAGGATAATAGGATTGTTGATATTACTTTTCCGGAAAATAACGAGACGATTTCAGTCGCAAGAGTTGCTTTTGAGAGAATCCCTCAACAAATTATTGAACATCAAAGTTTGTCGATGGATGCAGTGACTGGTGCTACACTCTCTAGTAATGCCATTTTAAGAGCTGTAGGAGAAGCTGCTGAAGCAGCTGGTTTAGATGTGGATGCTTTAAAAGCAAATGAAGTAGTTCTAACTCCAAAAGAAGACCAAGAAATTGAAACAGATATTTTAGTAATTGGTGGAGGTGGAGCAGGTTTTTCTGCTGCAATTACAGCTGCTCAAGAAGGGAAAAATGTTATTCTAATTGAGAAGAGTTCATTCTTAGGTGGTAATACTTTAATGGCTGGAGATGCTATTAATGCAGTTGATACTGAAGCTCAAGATATCATGATTTTATCTGAGTCGCAAAAAGATGCGTTAGATAGATATTTAGAATTGAGTATTGATGATCCAGAATTGAAGTTTGATGAGTTTCCTGAATGGCAAGCAGTATTAGAGCAATTGCAAGCTGATATCACGAAATATTATGAAGATACTGAAGGGACAGTTGCAGGAGATGATATGCCAGGATTTGATTCAGTTGCATTGTTTATGTGGCATACATATACTGGGGGCGTTAGAGAATTAAATGATGGAACATGGGTTGCCCCAGATTTTGAATTAGCAAAAACTCTTGCTGAAGGTGCTTTCGGAGCAGTTGAATGGATGGATGAAGTAGGATTAGAGCCATCATATGGTCAAGATGCTGAAGCTGGAAATGGTCAAAAAGGTCTTTATACTGTTTTAGGAGCCATGTGGCCAAGAACGCATAAATTTATTGCTGGTGAAGAACGAATTGATATTTTAGAAGACACTGCTAAAAGTGCTGGTGTAGAAGTGTATAAAGAAACACGTGGGGTAGAGTTAATTACTAATGAAGATGGTGCAGTTGTTGGAATTAAAGCTGTTCAAGCTGATGGTAGTCAAATCACTTTCAATACGACTCATGGCGTGATCATTGCATCAGGTGGTTATTCTGCAAATCCAGAAATGGTTAAAGAATATGATGATTATTGGGGTGAAGATTTAACTGATCGAACCTTGTCAACAAATGTTGGGACCAATGAAGGTGATGGGATTATTATGGCTCAAGCTGTTGGAGCAGATGTAGTTGGTATGGAGATTGCCCAATTAATGCCATCTTCGTCACCTGTAAAAGGTACAATGACAGATGGAATCTGGGCAGATGCTGGATCTCAAATTTGGATTAATGCAGATGGTGAACGTTTTGTGAATGAGTATGCTGAACGTGATGTTTTAGCTAGAGCATCATTAGAACAAGATAATGGCATTTTCTATATTATTTATGCAGGTATACCTGATGGTAGTGGTGAAATGCTAAAAGGGTCAACGTTAGAGGATTCGTTATTTGGAAATACAGTTGAGAACATGGTAAATACTGGTCATGTTTGGTATGGAGAAACATTAGCTGAATTAGCTGAAGCGACTCAGGAAGCTGCTGCAGGGCAAACACCTTCATTTACTGAAGAGCAATTACGTGAGACGATTGAGCTTTATAATAAGTATGTTGAAAATCAACTTGATCCTGATTTTGGTAAAGAAGTTTTAACCGGTGCAATTGACTTAGATTACATCGATAATACCGAAGGTTATGGTTTAGTAATTTCACCTCGTAAAGCATCCTTACATCATACAATGGGTGGAATTAAGATAAATGAAAATACTGAAGTGTTGGATATTGATGGGAATGTTATTCCAGGATTATGGGCAGCCGGTGAAGTTACTGGTGGAATCCATGCTGGTAATCGTTTAGGTGGAAATGCGATTGCGGATGTATTTACTTTTGGCAAGATTGCTGGTGAAAATGCTGCGAATAGTGAGCCGGTGGAATAGAGGTAATTGACTTAATTCAGGTATTTAGTTTTTTAATTTAAGATGTTGGTGAGCGGGAGCTAGCTGACGTCTTTTTTGTATTTTAATTAAATTTAAAGCTATCAAAATTTAAAGCAGATTGTATAATGAAGTTGTCCACTCCTAGAAAATAAAAAAAGCACTACACTTACATTTCACAGAACAATTTTTAATCGAGATGATGATTGCTTTAGGTAAGTCGAATCATGCGATTGGTCGAGAGTTAGATCGACCACATTCTACCAATAATAATGAAGTGAAACGGGGCACCATTAAGCAGGTACGCATTGTGAATGGAAAATGTGAATATTATTATAAATATTGTGCTTTTGCTGCTGAAGGATTCTATAAAGCGAACAGAGAACGTTCTGTGAAAGGCTTTAAACTCGTTAGAGTAAAAAAAGTTTATTGCTTATGCTGTAGACCTGATTAGAAATAAATGTTGGTCACCTGAAGCAGTATGTGGCTATGCTTATGTACAAAATTTATTCACTAAGCATGAAATGGTTTCTGCTAAGACTCTTTACAACTACATTGATCAAAACCTAACTGATTTAACTAACTTTGACTTGCTAGAAAAACTCAGTAGAAAGACCCATAAACAGAGGCCAAACGAGCACAAACGCCTTAATGGAAAATCAATCAGTGAAAGGCCTGGTCATATCAATGATAGAAGTGAATTTGGGCATTGGGAAATCGATACAGTTATTGGGGTTAAAGACAAACACGATCCTGTGCTATTAATCCTAACAGAGCGTATGACACGCTTCGAACTGATTTTAAAGATTGAAGGTAAAACAGACGAAGTAGTTAAAGAAGCGCTAAAACCACTCATGCAAACCGAAATGGTAACAGATATTTTTAAAAGCATGACTGCTGACAATGGTGTAGAATTTACATCACTTGTTGAAGCAATTCACGATGTGGTTGATGTGTATTTTTCACATCCATATAGGTCTTGGGAACGTGGCATAAATGAGAATCATAACCGCAGGATTAGACGCTTTATACCAAAGGGAAAACGAATATCAGAAGTCAGTGATTCAATGATTAGAAACATCAACTTATGGATGAACAAATATCCAAGAATGATATTCAAGTACTTAACACCACATGATTTGTTTGAAGAAGCATTACAAGTACAAATTTAACTTATTGATTATTTTTTATGCAATTGGATAACTTGCTATTGCAATTTTGGAAAGAAAAGTAATATAAGATTATCGTTTGTTTTTATCATGACAAAAATAGCTAGATTAATGTTTTAAGTAGAGATTCCTGTAATTTTATTGCTAATAAGTATCAGTCAGTGTTGTTTAGTAACATTGACTGATATTTTTATGTTAAAAAGAATTTAATTGTCATTCTTTTCCTTATTAAAGTCGTAAATTTTAACTTAGAGAATTTAAAAATGATAAAAAAAGAAAATAAATGATAAATCATGTGAAAAATCATCAAAAATGACGCTTGATTTTTGCTTTTGTATTGAACAATATTGAGTTATTTATTAACTTTAAATAATAGAATGATGTTGAAAGAATTGAGCCTAAGTAGATAATCATTAACATTCTATCTTAAACAATAAAAGGTTCATTAACTTATGAAAAAAATAATTTTATGAAAACTTATGATAACTGTTGATATTTTTTGATAACTAGTGTATATTGTATTCAAATAGAAAACGCTTTATGGAGGAGATTGATTATGGCAAGGAAAAGTTTTAAGTTGTTCGCTGTTTTATTAACAGTTGTCTTTGGTGTTGTTAGTTCGTTAGTTACTACTGTTAGTGCACAAGATAAGGTAGAGTTAACAATTGCAACGTGGGCAAATGAGTCAGAAGCAAAAGAGTTTGATGAAATTATCAATGAACTAAATGCAAATTCTGATCAATATGTGATTACTCAAATGGTTATCCCACAAGACTATTACACAAAAGTTCAAACGATGATCGCAGGAAACCAAGCGCCTGATTTAATGTGGTTAGCTCAAGAATATATTCCAGCGTATGCTGAGAATAATGCAGTACTTGATTTAACAGAGTTATTGGCTAATCAAGACCAATTAGACATGTCAGACTATTTCGAAGGATCACTAAACACAGCGATTTGGGATGGTAAAACAGTAGGTTTGCCTTGGATTGGCCAACCGTATGTTGTATTTTACAATAAAACATTGTTTGAAGAAAAAGGTGTTGAATTACCATCTTTAGATTGGACATGGGATGATTTTCATTCAGTAGCTCAATCGCTAACTGCTGATGGAGTATATGGATTTGCTAACACTGGTGCTGTACCAAGTGCTGTATTTGTTTGGGGCGAAGGCAGTGATTACATTGCAGAAGATGGAACTCCACAAGTAAACAATCCAGAAGCTGTTGCTGGTTTACAGAAGTTTTACGAAATTACAACTGATCCTACTGCTACAATGCCATATGACGAAGCTAATTCTTTAGGTGTTGAGACAGGATTTGTAAATGGAGAAATTGCTATGATGGTTGGTGGGGCAAACGATGACGTGGAGAAAAAAGTTGAAGAGGCTGGTGGAAACTTTGAAGTTGGTATGGCAGTAATGCCTGCAGGACCTGCTGAACATGTTACATTCAACTGGACTGCATCAACACTTATTTCATCACAAACAGAAAATCAAGAAGTAGCGTTTCAAGCATTATTAGATTTAACTAATGCTATGTTCGATTGGAAAGTGCCTGCACCAGTTCAAAGTAAAGCTGAATCAATTGCAGAAATCAATCCGTATAAAGAATATGCTTTAGATGTTATTACACGTTCTATGGAAATCTCTCGTGGATTTAATAACTTACCACAACAAAATGAGTTAGGAAATGCACAATGGCAAAATCTTGATTTATTAATTATTAGTGATAACTACGGTTCAGGTGACTTAGATATCCAAGAAATTACAGATCAAACTCAAGCTGAATTTGAAAGAATCCTTAGATAAAAAAAGCTAATTTAAGGGCTACTATATAAAGTAGCCCTTTCTTGTTAATGAGGTGAGAAAGTGCAAGATTTAAAGAATTTAAATGAGTCAGAAAAAATAGCAGAATTAAACAAGAGATCTAATAAAAAACGTAAATTTAGTGTAGGTTACATGTTTATTGCACCTTGGTATACTGCATACACTTTATTTGCATTAGTACCAATGCTAATGTCAATTTATATGAGTTTTACTGATTGGCCAGTTATTGGAGAGCCTACTTGGGTTGGGCTAAGAAACTTTCAAGATTTATTAACTGATCGAGCTTTTAGAAATTCATTATTTGTAACGGCTAGATATGCTTTGGTTTCTGTACCGTTAGGGATGATTGCGTCATTTACGGTTGCATTGGTTATGGCATCAAATACTAAAGGGTTAAATGTTTATCGAACCATTTACTATTTACCAGCTGTTGTTTCCGGGGTTGCGGTTGGGATTATTTGGCGTTGGATATTTGATCCACGTAATGGGCTAATCAACAACTTGTTAGCAATTATTGGGATTCAAGGGCCAGCGTGGTTGAATGATCCTACTTGGGTGCTTCCTTCATATGTCATTATGAGTTTGTGGGGTGCAGGGGCCGGGATGCTAACCTATTTAGTTTCCATTAATGAAGTGCCAAAAGATTTGCATGAAGCCGCAAAAATTCAAGGTGCTGGCTATTTCAGACGTATCTTTTTAATTGTTCTTCCTTATGTTCGCTCAATCTTATATTATAACTTGATTATGGGAATCATTGGTGCGTTTAAGAAATTCAATGATGCGTATATTCTAGGTGGAGCAGGAAATCAAGGACAATTTATTTTATTACAAATTTATGATACGGCATTTACTTTTTTCAAGATGGGCTATGCTTCTGCCATGTCATGGGTGTTTTTATTAATTGTATTGTCCATAACTCTTGTCGTTTTTCGATTTACAGATTTCTGGCAATATAGTCAACAAAATGAAGAATAGGAGAGTAGAACATGGAAATTGGACAATTCAATAATTCTGATGAATTAATAAGATTTTTAGTTAAAGAAGAAAAGAAAAATCGTTCGCTGAAAAGCACCATTTTTTCTACTCTAAAACATATTGCATTAATAATTGTTGCGATTAGTATGCTTTTACCATTTTTCTGGATGGTTTCAACATCGTTAAAGACATCTAATAATGTTTTTTCGATTCCACCACAATGGATCCCAAACCCAATACAATATTCTAACTATCCAGGGGTTTTTGAGGCAGTTCCTTTTCTTCGTTATATTATCAATACTGTATTTTATACAATTGCAGTGACATTTTTAGAAGTATTTGTTTCTGTCATTGTCGCTTATGGTTTTGCGCGGTTTAATTTTAAATTTAAACGACCATTGTTTTTATTTTTACTTATTACGATTATGATTCCGGGAGAAATTACTATTGTCCCAGGTTATATTTTTTGGGCTCGATTAGGGCAGTTTTTCAATACTTCATTTATTAATACATATGTCCCTCTTGT
Organism: Fundicoccus sp. Sow4_H7; assembly: GCF_052115865.1. Classification (NCBI taxonomy): domain Bacteria; kingdom Bacillati; phylum Bacillota; class Bacilli; order Lactobacillales; family Aerococcaceae; genus Fundicoccus; species Fundicoccus sp. Sow4_H7. Next base: position 281,449 of record NZ_JBQKME010000001.1, read on the forward strand.
TTTGCCTGCAATTGGTGGGCAAGCAGTTCATATTTTCTTTATGACACAATATTTTAGAACAATTTCCAAAGATTTTGCTGAGGCAGCATATATCAATGGAGCAAGTGCATGGACTATTTTGTGGCGTGTATTCTTTCCAATGTCAATACCTGCTATTTTAACGATTGGTATTTCGTCATTTATGGGGACCTGGAATGCTTTTCTAGGACCATTAATTTATTTGAATGATTCAAGTAAATTTACGATTCAAGTAGGGTTGGCAATGTTCCAAGGTATGTTTGATGTTAACTGGCCATTATTAATGGCAGCAACAACAATTTCGATTATTCCAATGATTATTCTATTCTTTTCATTACAACGGTATTTTATTCCTTCGAACAAACAAGATGGAGTTAAGTAATGTTTAAAAGAATAATCAGCTTTTGGCAAAATCTACCCATTTATTTTCACTCATTGCTCATCATTGGGATGCTACTTAATTTATCTATTATACATGGAATCCATCAATTTAATCTTGTTATTACTTCATTTCAAGATATTAATAATGAAGAAGTAGTCGCTGTATTAAGTGATGTATATATTGAAAATGGCTACCTTCAGTCAGACAATGTTGAAGTAAATGTAGCTGATTGGATAATTTCTACTTTTGATAATGAGACTAGTAGTGAGAAAAAGATTATCTTTTATCAGGATTATTTAGTCGTTCAAAATCAAGATCTTACTCAAAGAATTGAATATCCTGATAATGGTAATTTTTCAGCATTTGATCTAATAGTATTTACCTTTAATGGTTTAGCTGATTCAACTTTACTTGTGAGTTCAGTGACTCGGTTATTAATGTGGATATTTATTCTCCTTGTCTTAGTATTGGGTACTTATTTCGTATTCAAAACTAGGATGAAGTTTAAACCAATCATACCAGTGATTTCGTTGAGCCTTTTAAGTGGACTCATTGTTAATTTTTGCCTTTGGGCTTTTTGGAAAAACGATGTGATAGTTTCACTAGTGACTGCGTTTGTAATAGGTATAATTTTTGTTAAATTACAAAGAGAAACTTTTGAACAAAAAAACACACAAATGTTGATGGGAGAGGAAACCTAATATGTCATATATGAAATTTGAAAATATATATAAAGTTTATAATGAAAAAACGCTTGCGATTGATGATTTTAATTTAGAAATAGAAAAGAATGAATTTGTAGCATTAATCGGACCTTCTGGATGTGGGAAATCGACTATTTTACGTATGATCTCAGGTTTGGAAAATATAACCTATGGAGATTTAATAATTGATGGAAAAAGAATGAATGATGTTCATGCAAAAGATCGAGATATGTCGATGGTTTTCCAAAACTATGCATTGTATCCACATTTAACCACCTATGACAATATTGCATTTGGTTTAAAATTACGCCATGAAAAAAAATCTATTATTGATGAAAGAGTTAAATCAGTAGCAAAACTATTAGATTTAACGGATTATCTTGAACGCCAGCCAAGTGAATTATCTGGTGGGCAACGCCAAAGAGTGGCATTAGGCCGAGCAATGGTTCAAAACTCTAAGATATTTTTGATGGATGAGCCGCTATCTAACTTGGATGCTAAATTAAGAAATAGAATGCGAATTGAGATTTTGAAACTGCATAAATCACTAGGAGTTACCACAGTCTATGTTACTCATGATCAAGTAGAAGCCATGACAATGGCAGATAAAATTGTAGTACTTGATAAGGGGAAAATCCAACAAATTGGTACTCCAAAAGAATTGTACTATAATCCGCAAAATCTATTTGTAGCAACATTTATTGGTGACCCAGATATGAATCTATTTACTGTCACTTTATCCGGCAACCAAATCATGATAGGAGACAAATCTATTTCTTTAAATCCAGGCTTATATAATAGATTAAATGAATTTGAAGGAAAAGAAATTGTTGCGGGTGTTCGTGCTGAGGATTTTGTAGTGGTTACACAAGATTTAGTTGGATCAAGAGAAGTATTCAAAGATAAAGTTGACATCGTTGAAATGCGTGGAGACAGTAGTGTGATTAGTACTCATTTCATGGGAAATCCAATCATGATTAAGACAACGTCAAATGTTGATTATGAAATTGATCAAGAAATTAAATATACGATGACTCAAGACCGTATTTTATTATTTGATAAAGAAACAGGAGAAAGAATTTAATGTTACCATTTGAACGGAAATCACGCATTCTTGAGTATATGGATAATGGTGAAGTGATTTATATCAGTGATTTAGCTGAAGTTCTAGGTGTATCAGAAATTACCGTTCGCCGAGATTTAAAGGCACTAGAAGATGAAGGTCATGTCATTCGTCTACATGGTGGCGGAGCAAAAATCATTGATACGAGTCGAGAAACAAAAATGGATCAGCGTGAATTATTATATCCAGATGAAAAAGAAGAAATTGGTCGCTTAGCTGCTAGTTTAATCGATGAAGGTGATGTAATTTTCATTGATTCTGGAACTACTAATGTGAAAATGATTAAACATATCCAGGTAAAAGATGTAACAATTGTAACTAATGGTTTTAAAACAATTGAGGAAGCTTTTAAATATAACTTTAAGGTAACTGCAGTTGGTGGAGAATTGAAGTCAGAAACTTATGCTTTTGTTGGTGCAATTACATCTAGAGTAATTGAATATTATCATTTTGATAAATGTTTTCTTGGAGCGAATGGGATTCATAAGGTGAATGGTTTATCAAATGCTGATCCAAACGAATCATTGATAAAAGAAATGGTAGTAAAAAGAACTCACGAACCATATGTGGTTGCTGATCATTCTAAATTTAATGCGACTTCAGTTTTTAAATTTGGAAATATTGATGATGTAACAATCATTACTGATAAAATACCAAATGATTATATGGAATTAGATAACATAATCATACCAAAATGAAATGAGGGATTTTGTGGAACTTAATAAAATGTTAAATGAATATCGAAATGGTACTAAGGCAAATCATCCAAAAAGGATTAAATTTGAAGGAGTTGATGAAGAAAAAGATATTTATAATATCAGCGCACCTTTTGTAATTAATGATGAGACATATTTATTAGGAAGAGTAGAAAGTAGAGATAGTGAGTCCTCAGAAATTTTTGCTTTCAAAAAAGAAAATGATATTTATGTAAAAGATAACAACTTTACAACTCTTGCACTACAAGATCCATTTGTAACTTTTATCGATGGGCAAATTGTAGTAGGTGGTGTTGAAACACAACCGAAAGAAGATAAACCTAATGAACTTGATTGGTGGACAGTCTTTTACGCAGGAAATGATTTATTCGATTTAAAACGGATTTTTGCAGGTCCAAAAGGTATGAAAGACTTAAGATTAAAGCAATTGGAAGATGAAAGAATTCTTGTTTTAACACGACCTCAAGGTGAAAAAGGTGGAAGAGGTAAAATCGGAGCTGCTATTATTGATAGCTTAAATGATTTAACCGTTGAACTCATTGAAGAAACACCGTTACTTAAACAAAATTTTCAATTTGAAGAATGGGGTGGTGCCAATGATGTGTATTTAGTAGATGCTGACCATGTAGGAGTTTTAGGACATATTGCGAACTTTGATAATGAGGGCAATAGACACTATTATCCAATGACATTTTTACTAGACATAAATACACTTGATATCTCAAATCCTAAAATAATAGCAGAAAGATCTGATTTTTTAAGCGGACCAAGTAAACGACCAGATTTAATTGATGTTGTATTTAGTGGAGGAATTGATTTTTCAAGTGGAAGTAATATAGCGACTCTTTATTGTGGAATTAGCGATGCAGATGCTCAATCCATAGAAATTCCACACCCTTTTCAATAAATATCGCTGAGAATTAATTTAAAACTGAATAGTTGAAAACGATATGGAAAGAGTTGGTGGAAAATGAGTTGGAAAGAAAAAATGCAAAGTTGGATGAAAAGCGATTCAGTTGAAAAATTTCTTAAGGAAGAATTGCAAGAACTAAATGAAAATCAACAATATGAAGCATTTTATCGGTATCTTGAATTTGGAACAGGTGGTATGCGAGGAGTCATTGGTGTTGGAACAAATAGAATCAATAGTGTCATGATTCGACGTGTTTCATATGCATTAGCCCAACATATCATTAACTTTAACGGACAAGCAAGTGGTGTCGTTATATCTTATGATAATCGTCATTTTTCCAAAGAATTTGCAGATATTGCAGCAAGTGTTTTAACAGCAAATGGTATTAATGTATATTTATCAGACTTTAATCGCCCGACTCCGATTGTTTCATTAATGGTACGTGAACTAAAAGCAGCTGCTGGGATAATGATTACAGCTAGTCATAATCCTTCACAGTACAATGGCTTTAAAGTATACGGCAGTGACGGCTGTCAAATAACATTAGATTATGCGGAAGAACTAAATAAATTATTAGATAAAATTCAAAATGAAGAATTATTGACATTTGAAATGAATCCGCGTTACCTCAATATGTTGAGTACTGAAGTCGATGATATTTATCTGGAAAAGTTAAAGCAAGTTACTGTTGACAAAGATCTTATACGTAAAAAAGGTTCAGAAATTAAGATACTTTACACACCATTACACGGAACAGGTCAAAAACTTGTTGAAAAAGGGCTAAAAGAACTCGGTTTTTCTAATAGCCAGCTTGTTGAAAGCCAAGCTGATTATGATAGTGATTTTTCAACAGTTGCTTATCCTAATCCAGAAGAACAAGCTTCATTTGAAAAAGCAATTAATTATACACAGCAATTTGATGCCCATATTATTTTAGCAACTGATCCTGATGCAGATCGTGTCGGAGTAGCTGTAAAAGTGAACAATAAGTATGAATTATTGAATGGAAATCAAATAGGCATATTAATACTAGACTATTTAAGTCAACAAAAAAAGAATATTTCTGGTCAACATGTAATAAAAACAATCGTTTCAAGTGATCTAGCAAATAAAATTGCCGAAAAAAATCAATTAATTTTGAATGAAACCTTAACAGGATTTAAGTTTATTGGTGAAAAAATAGCTGAGATAGAAGCAAGAAACGAAACGTTCTTATTCGGTTTTGAGGAAAGCTTTGGGTACTTAATTCAACCTTATGTTAGGGATAAAGATGCTATACAGGCATCTATCATTATAAGTGAAATGGCTTTGTTCTACTTGCAAAATGGTATGACACTTTTCGATCGTTTAGAGGAAATTTATCAAGAATTTGGTTACTATAAAGAACAACTTATTACACAATCATTCGTTGGTTCTAAAGGAATGAATGAAATGTCTCTAATGATAGATGAGTTACGTTCTAATTACCCATTAAAGATAGGTTCACAAAATGTTCATAAGATTGAAGATTATCTAAAAGGTGAAGCGTATGATGTTGCTAGAAAAAAAACTAGTCAATTATCTCTGCCAAAGTCCAATGTTCTAAAATTCTTTTTAGAAGATGGGTCTTGGATCGTTATCCGACCTTCGGGAACTGAACCAAAATGTAAGATTTATTTATCTGTTTTTGATCAAGAAAAAGCTGAAGTTATCAATAAAGCAGATAGTTTACAACAAGAATTTTTAGGTATACTAGAAAAAATAAAAAATAATTTTTAGGAGAATTCATCATGAAAAAAATTAACAAAGTAGTGTTTTCTTTATTAGTCTTATTAGGTTTTTTTGCATCAACTTCAACTAGTGCTTTTGCTCAAGAAACTAACAGAGAACGATTCATCTATGATTTTACAGCAGAAGATGTTGCAAATTGGGTACCAATGGAAACACCAGGCGGTGGTCAAGGTACGGTAGAATTGGGTGACGGTGCTGCGATTATCCGTGCTAAAGAAGTTGATGGCTGGGGTGGCATTCAATCAGATATGATTGAAATTGACTTAAGTAGAAATCCGTTGTTATTTATTCGAGTTAAAGAAAATGGAGATGGCTTCAAATGGGGTGCTAAATTTGTACCTAGTGTTCCAGAGATTGAAGAACACGAATGGGGTATGTATTTAGTAGAAGACAATAATTTTAAATGGAATAACTATGCAGTTGTTGATATTAAAGATAAGTTAGGCGAACCATTTATTAATCTTTATGGTGAAGAATTAGAAGGTGTCATTTGGATTTTTGCTTCTGGTAATCCAGAGGCATCTGTAGAAATCTCTGAAGTGAAAGTAATGTACTTGGACTAGTCTCATGAAGATTAAGTTTTTAAGTATACTAAGCACCATATTATTAATTTTTCAGTTGACCTCAAAAAATATCTTGGCTGTGTCTAATCAAGAATCTGAAAGGTTAAGTAAATCGATAGCTAGAATAGAACAATATGAATCCAATTTTCCAGATAATTACGAATTAATTAACTGGACTGAAAAGGCGTTGGGCTTTGATGAACTGGTATTCAACTATGATGCTGAGGGTGATTTTTTACCACTTATTTGGGAGGATACTACTCATTCTAGTTTTGGGATTCCAGCCTATGTTGGTGATGGGAGAATGCATCAAGATGGGAATCAAGAAGCAGTAACAAACATTGCTGCTGTTTTAAGTGCAAGTTTAAATGGAATTGATAAATCTGAGTATGTATCTCAATTAACAGCATTTTATAGTGAAGAGGAACAAATAATTCTCAACAACCCTACTGGTTCAAGTGAATCAACATCCATGTGGTACCTATTATATCCGACAATATTGTATGCACATGTTAGTGACTTGTATCCTGAAAATACAGAGATACGCGATACACTTTTAAATACAATTGATAGTTGGTATAAAGCTTACGAAATTATGTATAACAATGGTGATCCTAGTTTTGATTATACTGGTTTTAATTTTAATAGCATGGAGCCATATAAAAATGATGTCTGGACAGAACCAGATAGTGCCGTTGGAATTGGTCTAATAATGTACTATGGTTATCAATTGACCAATGATGAGAAGTACATTGAAGCAGCAATTAATTGTATGGACTTCATTGAATCCTATTTCGGAAGCTCTCTATATGAAGCTCTTATGTATTTCGGACCTTATCTAGCCAGTCAATTAAATATTTATCATGGAACGGACTATGATTTATTAGAATTATTCAATGATAATTTTAATGCTTCATCGATACCTCGTGGAGGTTGGGGATCTGTTGTTGGTAAGTGGGGTGATTATCCTGTTAATGGCTTATTTGGTAGTGATACGGATGGTGGTGGCTATGTATTTGCAATGAATACTTTTGCTGCATCAGGCGCTATTTTACCAACAGCTCAATATGATGCACGCTACGCTAGATCATTAGGTATTTGGGCTTTAAATCTAATTAGTAATTCCCGATTTTATTTTTCTGAAAATGTAACTGAAGAAAATCAATCTCTTTCAATGATTAGTGATAAATTTGAGATAAAAGATGAAATAAAACAATTCGTCCCATATGAAGGAATTAGAAAAAATGGACAAGGGAAAACACCTTGGGTCGGTGGAGATCCGTTAGTCTATGACTGGGCTCAAACAGACTTTTCTTTATACAGCGGAGCGCATATTGGTATTCTTTCGTCAATGATAAACGAAACAAATGTAGAAGGGGTATTGAGTTTAGAGTTGACTAAAACTCAATTTTATAAAGAAAAGATTTTTAAATCATTTTTACTTTATAATCCTTATGATGAAAACGTGACGGTTGTGTATGAAAAAGTGTCAAATGAACAAGTTGATTTGTTCGATTCAGTGACGAATGAAATTGTAGCAGAGAATATTAATGATACTGTTGAATTAGTTATTCCAAAAGATAGTGCTTTGGTTATTACTGAAATTCCTACTCAATCAGAGATAATTGAAAGAGAAGGGCATTTGTATATTGATGATATATATTTATCAAGTAAATTAATTAGTTTAAATGACATTAATTATAGTAATAATGAAAAAGTGGAAGGTTCAATTTCTATTGTTCCTGAGATTGCTACTAATTATGACTATGAGATTGAAGCCATTGATATTACAATTGATGACGTTACAAATAGTTTTATAAATGTTGATGACATTGTTATAGATACTAATGATTTTGAACCTGGAACTAAAAGAGTTCAAATTGAAGTTAAAACTACTGATGGTCGTATTGATATAATAACTCGTCGTTTACGTTTTAATTGATATAGTATTAGCACCTTACTAAATAAGGCATTACTTTTTAGTAAGGTGTATTTATTTTAAATGAATAGGAGATTTAATATGTTAGTGAAACGCGCTACTCAAAATCCATTAATTGCACCTCAAGATGTTAAACCTTCACATCCGAAATTACGTGTTGAAGGAGTTTTTAATTGTGGGGTTACCGCATACCAAGGGGAATATCTACTTTTATGTCGGATTGCTGAATCTGGAATGAGTCAATCAGATGATGAAATATTAATTCCGTTGGTAAGTAATATTGATGGTGAAAATAGAATTGAATTTAAACAATATATTAAGTCTGAACATCCTGACTTAAATTTTTCGGATTCAAGAAAAGTTTCAACTTTTGGAACACATCCAATGATTGTTAATTTAACTTCTTTATCCCATCTTCGAATTGCTCGTTCTAAAGATGGAATTAATTTTGAATTAGATGATCAACCAATGGTTGAATTGACTGAAGAAGAATCATGGGGTATGGAAGATCCAAGAGTGACTAAAATCGATGATACCTATTACATTAACTATACTTCGGTTAATCCAACCGGAGCCGCTACATCTTTAATTAGTACAAAAGATTTTAAGGAATATACGCGCCACGGTGTTATTTTTGCACCTGAAAATAAAGATGTTACTATTTTCCCTGAAAAAATAAATGATTACTATGTTTGTTTCAACCGACCAGTACCTAATGCCATTGGTGGACCAGAAATGTGGATTGCTAAGTCACCAGATTTGATCCATTGGGGTCAACAAGAGCATTTTTATGGACTTGACCTCAGTGACCCAACTCGTTGGGATAATGGCCGTGTTGGTGGTGGAGCAGTTCCGATCAAAACAGAACATGGTTGGTTAAAAATTTATCATGCAGCGGATAAACAAGATCGTTACTGTCTTGGTGCGTTTCTATTAGATTTAAATGATCCATCAAAAATTATAGCAAAAACCAACAAACCGTTTATGGAACCTATCGCTGAATATGAAATCAATGGATTCTTTGGGAATGTTGTGTTTACTTGTGGAGCACTGTTAGAAGATGGAGTTGTTAAAATATTTTACGGTGCGGCAGATGATAAGATTTGTCGTGCTGATATTGAGTTAACTACTTTGCTGGATTTTATGGATGAAGTTTAACCTTGATTTGACTGAGTTTGTAAAGTTTAGAAGTGGTTGTGTCGGAAAGTAACAGCGATATTTATTTAATAGATTATAAAAAGACTCTGCCGAAGCGGAGTCTTTTTGTATATTAATTAGCGAGCTTTGGTAGCCACATCACTAGTTGTGGCAAGTAGGTAATTAGGAAAAGAATGGCAATGATGACGAGATAAAATGGAATCATTGGTTTTAACATTTTTTCTACTGTTACTTTGGCGACGCTGGCTCGACGTAAAGGCCTGTACCGACTGGTGGCGTGATGGAGCCGACGCCATAGGTTCATGATTGAGGATAAGCCGTTGTGAACAGGATCAACGCCGATTTGGGTGACGATGGGTAAAAAGATTTTTGTGAAAATTAAGATGGCTGGAGCCACGTCCATAAACATTCCTACGGTTAATTAGACAATATTTATTAATAGTAAGATTAGGAATGGGTTGTTGGTTAGGCTTAGTATTCCACTACGGATGACTTGTGGGGTTCTGGCAAAAGCCATCGCAAAGGACATCATGGTACCGGTCATTTTGACTGTTCGGACAATCATTTTTTGGATATCGCGTCATGTGACTGTTTTGTAGTAGAATAGGGCTAGAAATAGGGCGTAAATCACTGAAACGGCTGAGGCTTCAATGGTTGTAAATAATCCTGACATGATGCCACGGATGATATTTAAGGTTAGTAATAGACTTGGGATTGAGTCGATTAAGACTTTTGCAACACTTTTACTGGTATCGTGTTCAATGATGGGATAATTTCTTTTTCGTGCTAAGAAAATGGCGAGTACGATAATGCCTAGTACCCATAAGAATCCGACGACATAACCACTGAGGAATAAGCTTAAAATGGACGCACCTCCTGCAATTAATGAATACATATTAAAGGCTGTGTTTGGAGGAATAACCATTGCAGTAGGGGGTGAAGCGATATTAACAGCAACTGCGTATTCTTTATCGTAACCTGCTTTTACTTGTTGCGGAACGAGAACGCCTGGTATTTTACCGGCAAATAACATAGCAAAGTCGACCTGCTTTTGGGCTGAACTAAATACCGCTATACTTGCTTTTCTCCTTAACTAGAAAATTATTTATTTATTGAGTTATTTATTTAAACGAATGAGACGAGTAATTCTGCGAATGCTAAGACGGTTAGTGATTGGCCGTAAGGCATGGTTGTTGTGCGGATTTCTTTGTAGAATTCTAAGGTGTCGCCCATGCCTGTTCCTACTGAAACCTTTTGTACAGTGCCGCTTTCATCGATTTCATTCAGTAGTCCTAGAATGGCTTTTTCAGCTGTCTTTTCATATTTTTTGTCGATATATCTGTGGTGTAGCGATTTTAAAATCCCGTATGCAAAACCGGCTGTTGCGGATGCTTCTAGGTAAGAGGTCGGGTCATTTAGTAGTGTGTGCCACAAACCGCTTTCATTTTGTAGATTAGCTAATGTGCTGACCTGTTTGTTCAATGCATCTAAAAGGAATTCTCTTAAAAAATCGCCTTCTTTTAATTCAAGGATATCTATAATTTCTGGAATCGCAATGGTCACCCAGCAATTTCCACGTGCCCAAAGTGCTTCAGCATAATTATGGTTGCCTTCAAATGTCCAACCGTGGAACCATAAGCCTGTCTTTTTATCAGCGAGATATTTAATATGAATTAAAAATTGCTTTTTCGCTTCTTCAATGTAGTGTGGGCGATTAAATAGTTTTCCGATTTTTGCCAGGGGTAAAACGGCCATCAATAAGGTATCATCCCACAATTGGTTGGTGTTGGCAGGTCCATATGTCATGTGCTCTAAACCATTTTCTTCCGTTCGAGGCATATCATACATGACCCATTCAGCCCATTGATCTAAGTATGGAACGAATCGTTGATCGCCGAACTCTTCATATAAAAATGCCATGGTTAGCAGTGGGGCCATTGTGTTCACGTTTTTTGGTGGGGCACCTTCTGCTAGGCGTTGCTCAAACCAATCGGTGACAATTTTTAAGGCTTTTTCATCATTGGTTAATTTCCAATATTTGAAAATACCATATAATCCCACACCTTGAGGCCAATTCCACACTGCCCAACTTTTGTCGTCTACCTTTAATCCATTGAAATCCAGTAAGAACTCTCCACTGTCGTCTTTGATTTCGGTTAGATTATCCATCATCAAATCAATTGTTTTTAGAATCTCATCACGTTCTACGAACAATTCGTTTTTTATATTCATTTTTTTCCTCCTGTATTTATATTCTTAATAATACGCTTACAGTTTAGCAAAGTATTTATGTGAAAGCAACATGTTCAAACAATATAAGTAATAAAACAACAATTAATAGCGGTGTTATGTTTGGGTTTCTGTTTTTTTGTGTACAAAAACAACATAAATGTGGGTGGGTGTGGGGGATGGTGAGTTTAAAGGTTTATTACTTTTCTTTAGTGAATATAAATCTAGGCTGGTAAGTTAATAAATTAATAAAAAAAAATTATAAGTGATTTTATCAATTGAATTGATATTTTTTGCTTGTAAAACGGGTGAATTTTGAAGGCTTAAAAAATAGATTTTCCTTCAATATTACAATCGAAAAAATCAGGATAATTAATTTAATTTAACCAATTTTGAATATGATATAAAAATTGGAGATAAAATATTTAGTTATGGATTTTCGTTGACTTTGAATGAGAGTAGAATTGAAAAAGAATGGTTATATGATTCAACCGAAGAAGCAGTCATGATTTTTACACGTGAAAATGAGGTTAAGATTAATAAAGAATATCTTGATAATAACGAAGATGATTTTGATCGATTAGAAATTCATGCTGAAGAAATTTTAAGTGTTCAAACCAATTTATTGTTAACGGAACTTAATATACGTAAGAAAATATTTAGTTCGAATGAAGGTAAAGCAATTATTAAAGATATTATTAATTGGTTCAGATACACATTGGAAGTAATATCTCCTGAGGATATGGCTTCTGGTTACGATTTATCTTATGGTGAAGGGGAATATTTAAGTAAATTAAGTCAGTTCCTGCAATTAAATGATACTGGAATTGAACAAGCAATTTTTGAAGACACTCAAGGCAGAATCAAAGATTTGCCATTGGAAATTAAAATTAAGGACCGTATAAAAGAAGATTTCAATAATATATCATTAGAAGGTAATGTTGAAGTCATAAAAATGGTGGACATTTACGAACACAAAATAATATTTATCATTTTACTATTGAGGATGAAGAACTGAAGTTTTTTGAGTTTAAATTTATTCATGGAAATGCAACCTTTAGTATGCATGAGGAATCAGATGGAACGGTCAGATTAATAGAATTATTTTCTATTTTATTAAATAAAAACGAGAAAGTATTTGTAATCTTGAAGTATCAGAATTATGTTTAAGTTCGTCTAGTTTTACTTTTCTTGCTAACTCATTAGATTTTACTTTAGACAAATTATATTCAAATCTGACATTAGGATCTTTAGATAATAAAACAACAGCATATACTATATGCTTTGGATTAGGTCGTTATAGTTATTTTTGAGTCCTCGATTACGTCATGCAATAATGCATTCACTTTTTCGTCTTCTGAATCTAAATAAGAGGAAAGTGTCATTGGGTGATTAATATAATAAACACCAGCTTTATCAACTTGGTTTTTATGTACATGTGTAGCAATTTTTAAAGCAAGCTTGTATAAATCCATAGCTGTCATCTCAAATCTTTATGTGCCTTATATCTAAAAATTGAATCATACTACTTTCCAGTAGTAACGTATATAAATATTTTATGTCATCAGTTAATTAAATCATTAAAAGTAGTTACAAATGATTTTTTCTTTAGGAACATTTAATTATTTTATTGAATCATAAAAGGAATTCCTATTTATTTTATTTTTAAGAAAGGGTTTTCCATATTGTCATAACAAAGAATAGAGTTTTATGAAATGCAGTGTTATTTTATATCATTAAATAGTGTAATGATATTTTTGTTTTAATATTGGAAATATGGTTCGCAATAATTATAGATAAAAATTATGGTTTTAGTATAGTAATAACAACTTTAAATTTGTATAATTGATTTAAGAATTTCAAATTATTATTTATAATTAGGGGGAAAAGTCTTGAAAAAGAAATTGTATAAATCGATTTTGCCGAAGAGTCTAAGTGTGGTTATATTAACAACACATTTAATGAGCTCGCAAATATTAGCAGTTTTTGCTGATGAAGTGGATAGTGTTGAGGAATTTAGTGTAGTTACTGAGGAAGTTGTGGAACCAGTAGCGGAGGAAATGAATAAAGTTGAGAACAATTCTGAAGAAAGTATTGATTCAACCATATCCATTGAAGAAACTGAATCAACTTTTCCTTTAGAAGAGAATATAGTTCAAGAATCGGGAATTGTTTCTGATTTTGAAGTTTCAGACGAAAATAGTACTAGCATGCTAAGAAATGAAATCAATAGTACATATTACGATGATCCTACTATCTATCCACATCGTAGTGTTACAGTTTATAGTGGTGGATTTTTGAGGCATTTAGAATTTTACAAAGGGAATGAAACTATTAATGAATCAATTCAAAAGGCTTTAACAGCAGTAAATAATAAATATCCAAATCTATATACTTTTTATTCAGTAACAGTAGAAGAAAAGTATGTTACAGATTTTAGTAGTGGCTATCAAGGACTTTCCCAGTCTATCGATATTATTGTTAGCCCTTTATATGATAATCAAACATACGAATCGGATTTTTTAACTTTGCCATTTGAAACAGAATATATAGAAAATTCAGATATGTTAGTTGGAGAACAAAAGATTGTTAGAAATGGTATCAATGGTCGTGGAATAACAAGTTATTCTATTTACTATTTAAATAATGTTGAAATTTATAGGACTGAACCAGAAACTACAATTTGGAGTTATCCTACCAACCAGATTTTAGAAATTGGGACTAAAGTTGTAAAAGAAGAAATTCGCACTGAAGAAATCCCTTTTGAAGTTGAGTATATAGAAAATATTGATCTTTTAGAAGGTGTGGAAGAAGTTTCGCAAGTGGGTGTTAATGGGGTACGGACAATTACTGATGAAGTGACATTTATAAAAGGTGAAGAAACTAATCGAGTAGAGCTATCCAATGAAATCACTAAAACCCCAATCACAGAAATCATCCAAGTCGGAGTCAAAGAAATAAAGACTGAAGTCGTTAATGAGGCGATTCCTTTTGAAACAGAGTTTGTTCAAAATGATGAATTGTTAGTTGGTGAAGAGAATGAGTTGACAGCTGGTGTTGATGGTGAAGAAGCTGTAACATATGAAGTGGTATTTATTAAAGGGAAAGAGGTTTCTCGAGAACGTATTTCAGGTGAAGTGAAGGTTGAACCTGTGACACGAGTAGTAGAAGTAGGAACTAAAGAAATAAAAGAGGAAACTGTTACCAGTACTTTGCCGTTTGAAGTGAATTATACCGAATCTGCTGATTTATTAGTAGGGGAGGAAAAAGTTACTCAAGAAGGTATGAATGGTATTCTTGAAACTACATATGAGGTTACTTTTATTAATGGGGTAGAAGTAAATCGTGATGTGTTGTATGAAGAAGTAACCACTAAACCAGTGAATAAAATCATTGCTCAAGGTACTCGTGAAGTGAAGAAAGAGGTTCACACCGAAGTTGTTGAATTTGAAACAGAACGTGTAGATAATCCAGATTTACTAGTAGGTGTGGAAGAGGTTTCGCAAGTGGGTGTTAATGGGGTACGGACAATTACTGATGAAGTGACATTTATAAAAGGTGAAGAAACTAATCGAGTAGAGCTATCCAATGAAATCACTAAAACCCCAATCACAGAAATCATCCAAGTCGGAGTCAAAGAAATAAAGACTGAAGTCGTTAATGAGGCGATTCCTTTTGAAACAGAGTTTGTTCAAAATGATGAGTTGTTAGTTGGTGAAGAGAATGAGTTGTCAGCTGGTGTTGATGGTGAAGAAGCTGTAACATATGAAGTGGTATTTATTAAAGGGAAAGAGGTTTCTCGAGAACGTATTTCAGGTGAAGTGAAGGTTGAACCTGTGACACGAGTAGTAGAAGTAGGAACTAAAGAAATAAAAGAGGAAACTGTTACCAGTACTTTGCCGTTTGAAGTGAATTATACCGAATCTGCTGATTTATTAGTAGGGGAGGAAAAAGTTACTCAAGAAGGTATGAATGGTATTCTTGAAACTACATATGAGGTTACTTTTATTAATGGGGTAGAAGTAAATCGTGATGTCTTGTATGAAGAAGTAACCACTAAACCAGTGAATAAAATCATTACTCAAGGTACTCGTGAAGTGAAGAAAGAGGTTCACACCAAAGTTGTTGAATTTGAAACAGAACGTGTAGATAATCCAGATTTACTAGTAGGTGTGGAAGAGGTTTCGCAAGTGGGGGTTAATGGGGTACGGACAATTACTGATGAAGTGACGCTTATTAAAGGTGTAGAAACTAATCGAGTAGAATTATCAAACGAAATCACTAAGGCATCAATCACAGAAATCATCCAAGTCGGAGTCAAAGAAATAAAGACTGAAGTCGTTACTGAGGCGATTCCTTTTGAAACAGAGTTTGTTCAAAATGATGAGTTGTTAGTTGGTGAAGAGAATGAGTTGACAGCTGGTGTTGATGGTGAAGAAGCTGTAACATATGAAGTGGTATTTATTAAAGGGAAAGAGGTTTCTCGAAAACGTATTTCAGGTGAAGTGAAGGTTGAACCTGTGACACGGGTTGTGGAAGTGGGCTCGAAAGAAGTTAAAGAAGAGTCTGTGGATAGCGTTCTAGCTTTTGAAGTGGAATATGTTGAATCTGCTGATTTGTTAGTGGGTGAGGAAAAAATCACTCAAGAAGGTATTGAAGGTGTCTTAACTAAGGTTTTTGAAGTGACCTATGTGAATGGTGAAGAAGTTGAGCGTGTTGAATTATCTTCTGAGGTGACTAAGGAAGCTGTGAAACAAATTGTTGCTAAAGGGATTCGTGAAGTGAAGGAAGAAGTTCGTACTGAAGTTGTTCCATTTGAAACAGAACGTGTGAATAATCCGGAAATGCTTGTTGGTGAAGAAGAGGTTTCTCAACAGGGAGTGGATGGAGAACGTACGATTACTGAGAATGTTTATACGGTTAAAGGTGAAGAAGTTGATCGTGAAGTTGTGAAAGATGAAGTAACAACGGCAGCGATCAATGAAATCATTCAAGTTGGTGTTAAGGAAGTTAAAGTAGAAGAAGTTTCTGAAGTGATTGATTTTGATACGGAATACGTTGATAATGCGGAATGGTTAGTGGGTGTAGAGGAAGTTGTTACGCCTGGTGCTAATGGTGAAGTGTTAGTAACTTATGAAATCACCTATGTGAATGGTGAAGAGGTGAGCCGGACTGAGCTATCACGGGTTGTTTTAGTTGATCCGATTACGCAGGTTGTTGAACGTGGTACTAAAGAAGTTGAGAAACCTGTGGAGTCTGATAAAGATGTGACTGTTGATAAAGATACTGAGAAAGTTGAAGCTGCTGAAAAGGTAGAAGGTCAAGAAACTTTACCGGATACTGGTGAAGAGCAACAGTATGCTATTTTTGGAGCGGCTGCTTTAGCTATCTTGGCGGGATTGGGAATGATTGTACCGAGAAAGAGGGAAGAGTAGGAGTTAGTTGGTAAGACGTTTAAAAATTTGGTTCTACAATGAATGAGGTTGATGATGAAAATTTGTCATCAACCTCATCTTTGTTTCTATACAAAAACGCAGATATCCATTATATTAGGTTCTTTGTCATCAACCTTATTTGACAAAGAACCATAAAATAATTCAAACTAAAATCGATTGCTCAACAAGTTTAAAATATTAACCTCGTTCATCCAACAGGCCCTCATCTTCAATTAATAACGATTCGTTTCTGGATCCCCACATATATTCACTTTCCCTAACATTTGTAAAAATAATGTAAACCCACCATTATCTCCAGTACCAACATTTACACACTCTTTACATGAAAACCACTAAAAATTTACAATCACTTGTTATACTTTCTTCAGACATAAATTTTAGGAGGGTTCAAATGAACTTTAAGAAAATCGTTTCGACACTATCAGCAACAACATTAGCTTCTCTTGCTTTATTAGGCTCAGCGCCTGTACAAGCACAAGATAATACCATTTTAATTTATTCAAATTCTTTATCAGATGAAAGACAAGAATGGATCTTAGAACAATCTGAAAGTGAAGGATTCAATTTAGAATTCGTTGCAGGTGGTGGCGGAGATATCCTGAACCGTCTATTAGCTGAAAAAAATGCACCACAAGCGGACGTTACTTTTGGGATGGACGAAAGTAGTTTCATGCAATTAGAAGATGAAGAAATGCTCGTTGAATTTGAGCCATCATGGGTAGACGAATTATTACCAGAAGCAGTCATTGGTGAAGGTTACTACTATCCATTAGTTGAGCAACGTATCTTCATGATTTACAATGCTGAATTTGTTGAAGGTGACGATGTGCCAACAAACTGGCAAGACCTTGCAGCGAATCCAAATCTAGAAGGTAAATTCCGTGTTCCAAATGAATTAGGTGGCGGAACAAACCAAAAAGCTGTCATGAGTATTTTACTCCAATACATTGATCCAGAGGGAGAACTTGGCATTTCTCAAGAAGGTTGGGATGAAGTAGAAGCTTACTTAACTAAAGGTTATATGACACCTGAAGGTGAAGACTTCAACCAAAACTTTGCTGATGGTACTGTTCCAATTAGCTACTACTCAACATCTGTAATTCCAGGTGCAGAAGAAACTTATGGCTATACAGCAACGCCAGTAAACCCTGAACAAGGTGTAATCACCATGCGTGAACAAATTGGTATTCTTGATAAAGGTGACGACCATGACTATACAGAAGCTGAGCGTTTTGTTGAATGGTTTGGTAGTTCACAAGTTCAAGCTGACTGGGCAGTTCGCTTTGGTTCACATCCATTAAACGAAGTAGCTTACGAGTCAACCATCGATCGTGTAAAAGAAATCGTTGATGCAACAACACCAATGGATATCGATTGGAACTTCGTGCGTGAGAACCTAAGCTCATGGATTGAAAAAATCGAATTGGAATTAATGCCTTTATAAGAATCGGAAAGATTCAATTTCACTTAGAAGCGGAAGGGTTTTTCTTTCGCTTCTTTGACTTTAAATAAGGAGAATTCATTCATGATTGAAGTAAATAATTTAGAAATTAAATATGGTGACTTTACTGCGATTGACAATATTAGCTTTCATGTTAAGCAAGGGGAGTTCTTCACCTTTTTAGGACCTTCTGGTTGCGGTAAAACAACGACTTTGCGAGCTATTGCTGGTTTTAATTCGCCATCAAAAGGTCAGATTATTGTAAATGATAGAGACATTACTCATTTAGCGGTTGAAAAAAGAGAAATCGGGATGGTTTTTCAATCCTATGCCTTATTCCCGACCATGACCGTTTTTGATAATATTGCCTATGGTTTAAAAGTCGACCGCAAATCGAAAGCGGAAATCCAAGAGCGAGTACTAGAACTAGCCCAACTGGTCCAACTCTCTGAAAACCAACTACAAAAAAATATCTCTGATTTATCTGGTGGCCAACAACAACGTGTGGCGATTGCTAGAGCTCTCGCTAAAAAACCAGAAATTATTTTGTTTGATGAACCACTGTCGAACTTAGATGCCAAGTTACGTAAGCAATTACGTCAAGAGCTCAAACGAATCCAGCGTGAAACGGGGATGACGACGATTTACGTTACCCACGATCAAGAAGAAGCACTGGAGATGTCAGACCGAATTGCGGTATTTAATAATGGTGTGATTGAACAAATTGGGACACCCAGAGATATTTATTCGAATTCACAAACGGAGTTTGTGTGTAATTTTATTGGCGAAGCCAATTACTTGGGGCCAAAATTGATTGAAGATTTCAATCGTTTGGCGGGCGAGAGTAGGTTTGATGTGGCGAAAAGGCATTATATTCGCCAGGAAAAGGTGAAGTTTGCGCAAACTAGTCCACGTGATGTGGCTTTGGATGCGGCGATTGTGGATGAGATATTTACTGGGACGTTCTCGACTTTCCGTTGTCATATTTTGGATACGGATTTGAAGACGGTGGAGAAACTGGATGGGAATCATGTGGTTGGCAATAAGGAATCGATTAAGCTTTACATGAATCCAGATGATATTTTAGAGTACGAGGTGTCGTAAAATGAATCAATCTGTTCAAAAAACTCGGTTTAAACTGCCGTCGTTGTTTAGTATCTTGACGGTTGTCATTTTCTTATGGTTTGCCTTTACTTTTTTGATTTACCCGAATATTACTGTGTTGAAGGATACTTTTTGGGTGGATGGTAGTCTGACGTTTAGGGCGGTCGAGAAGATTATAAGTTCGAAGCGGGCAATGCAGGCGATTGGAAATTCGATTATTTTAGCGATTACTTTGTCTTTTACAGTTAATATTGTTGGGATGTTTATCGTTTTTGTGACGGAATATTTTGATGTAAAAGGTGCGGCAATATTGCGGGTTGGTTTTATGTCGACCTTGGTTTTCTCCGGTTTAGTCTTGAATAATGGGTATTTGTATATTTATGGCGAGCAGGGGATTTTAACGAAATTATTGCTGAACATTTTTCCAGATATGAATCCTGCTTGGTTTACGGGTTATGCGGCGGTTGTCTTTGTAATGACTTTTGCTTGTACGTCCAACCATATGCTGTTTTTTAGAAATGCGGTTAAAGGGATGGATAATAGTATTATTGAAGCGGCTCAGAATATGGGGAGCAGCCAATGGGAGATTTTGAAAAATATTGTCTTGCCGACTTTGAAGCCTGTCATTATTACCTTGACGATTATGGCGTTTCAAACAGGCTTGGGTGCCATGGCTGCGCCGTTAATGGTTGGGGGCAGTTTCCAAACCATTTCGCCTTTGATTTTGACTTTTACACAGCGACCAGGTTCGCGTGATATTGCGGCTTTGTTGTCCTTGATTTTGGGCTTTGCGCAAATTGTCTTGTTAATTGTAATGACGCGGAATGAGAAGAAGGGTTTTTATTTGTCGATTTCTAAGACGAAAACGCGTTTGAATAAGCAAAAAATTACTAATCCTACTCTGAATGTAGTGGTGCATGTGCTGGCGTATTTATTGTTTGCGATCTATACATTACCTCTCGTGTTGGTGGTCTTGTTCTCATTTATGGATACGCAGGGAATTGCCCAGTCAGTCTTGTCATGGGATCACTTTACTTTGGAACATTACATTAGCATTTTATCGGATGTGGAATCCTATAAACCGGTCCTGAATAGTTTCTTGTTCTCAGGTACGGCTGCTATTGGGTCTGTGGTCATGATGGTGGTCTTGGTGCGGATGGTGATGAAAAATCGTGATAGTAAATTTTATGAAAGTTTGGAGCTGACTTATTATATTCCATGGTTGTTGCCCGCCTTGATGACAGCTTTAGGTTTGATTTTGGCCTATGATGCGCCACATCCGTTGTTGTTTGGTAATGCGGTGATTGGGACCGTTTGGATATTGCCTGTCGCCTATTTAATTATGATGTTGCCGTCAACTTTGCGGTATTTGAAGTCGGCTTACTATTCCTTTGATACCAACTTGGAAGATGCTTCGAAGGTACTGGGTTCTAGCGGCTTGCGGACTTTTTGGCAAATTATTTTTCCTTCCTTGTTGCCGACCGTATTGGCGCTGGTAGCCTTGAATTTTAATGGCTTTTTAGCTGATTATGACTTGTCTGCCTTCTTGTACCAACCGTCGATGATGACATTGGGGATTTCGATTCGCCAAAATGCTGACCCGGGTGCTAATATTGACGCACGAGCGATTAACCTGGTCTACTCCGTTTTGTTGATGGTCATTAGTTCCTTGGTCATGTACTTCGTCTATGGTCGCGGTTCTCAATTAGGCGAACGCCGTAGCGGCGTTAATGATAATAAATAAATCTGATTTTGATGGAGGTTTGTTTTGATGAATGAAAAATTACGGATTGCGCAAGTAACCGATGTCCATTTGACTCATTTTCCTTTAAGTGAGAATGATAAGGAGATTTTGGCGGATTTAGAAGCTGGTTTACGGACGTTGAATGCGGATATGATTATGATTACTGGTGATTTGGTGAATAGCTATGGCAACGGTCATGAAAGAGATATTTATAAAACGTTTTTTGAATTTTTGAATCGCTTTGCGATTCCTGTGGGCATTACTTATGGAAATCATGATTCTGAGCATGAGATGAGTCGAGCGGATATTGATGCGTTGTTTTTGGAAACTGTGGCGTTGCGGGTTGAGCGTACGAATGAAGTTTATGTTGAGGATTTTAACAACTACACAGTTGAGATAAAAAATCCTGGTTCGGGTGAAGTCCGCTATGTGTTGTATGTTATGGATTCTGGGCAGGTGGCACCCGGACCGGACCGCACAAACGATTGGATTTTGCCTGAGCAGGTTGAATGGTTTAGACAGACACAGGGTAAGTATGCAGGCATGCGTCATAATCTGGTGTTTCTGCATATTCCATTGCCTGAGTATGAGATGGCGAAGGGAAATATTGTTAGTGGTGAGTTGCGCGAGCCTGGTCAGTTGATCAGTCACTCGAGGATTAATACCGGGCTGTTTTCAGAATTGTTTTTCTCAAGGCAGATTCACAGTGTGTATTGCGGACATAACCATTTGAATAATGCTGTGATGATGTGGGAAGGCATTCAGTTGGTGTATGGCATGTTTTGCGGGAAGGAACCGAAGGCAGGCGACTTTAGAGGCATCCGGTATATTGACTTGGAGATGGGTGATGGCGCAGCTGGTGTGAGTTCGAATGTTGTGTTTTATGGAGATGTTGTGTGATTCATCGTGGAGAAAAACCCCCGTTGCCAGATTGGTGATGGGGTTTTTTCGTTGTTCGGTTAGAGGATGAGTGTATCTGACGAGTGTTGGGGTGTAGAACGTCAGAACTGAGGTGGATTAGACGGAACCCGGCCTCGCATTCGTCAGATTTGAGCTGGAACAGACGGAAATCAGCTAGTCATTCGTCAGATCTGAGTTGTATTAGACGAAACCTGGACTCATATTCGTCCGACTTGAGTTGGATTAGACGGAAATGAACTTGTGTTTCGTCTGATTGGTATTGGATTAGACGGAAATCAACTTGTTATCCGTCAAATCTGAGGTGGATTAGACGGAACTCAGCTTGTGTTTCGTCCGATTGGTACTGGATTAGACGGAACTCAGCTTGTGTTTCGTCCGATTGGTACTGGATTAGACGGAACTCAGCTTGTGTTTTGTCTGATTGGTAGTGGATTAGACGAAACTCAACTTGTGTTTCGTCAGATTTGAGGCGGATTAGACGGAAATGAACTTGTGTTTCGTCCGATTGGTACTGGATTAGACGAAACATGAGCTCGTATTCGTCAGATTCGAGGTGGATTAGACGAAATACGAGTTCACACTCGTCAGATACTATTTTACTCAAATAGATGTTTAAAAATTACCTTTTCTTTTTTGAACGCGACTTACCTAAGCCACTTTTTTGTAACTCCTTTAATATAGCTATTTCTTTGATCATTTTTTCATTTTCTTTAATTAATTGCTCATACTCGTTTTTACGGTATTCCTGGTATTCTTTGAATATTTCTTCCTTTTGCTTATCACTCAATGGTTCAGACATAGTTAGTTAACTTGAAACTAAAAGTAAAGTATTACCTTTTTATCAACTTAAGTTGGCTTTTCCTGCTCAGATCAATTGGGTAATAAGAAGCACTTCCTCTGTTCACAACTTTAAACAAATTATACATATGCATTCGCACAATTCTTTGTGGAATTTCACCTCCCATTAATGCGACAAGGTTCTTTACCGTCAACATCTGAGGATTATCATAAAATAAATATCTCAGTTGTATAGCATGTCTGTGCACTACATCACGCTTACTTTCTTTTTTACTACAATTCAAGCATTTAACAAATAATTTACTAATCTCCATATGGTAACTACCACAGTCCCCGCACAAAATTCCTTTTTTCACTACGGAAAACTCTTCCGGTTTAAGTCCGCAAAATGGAAAACCATATTCGCAGTGATATTTATTGAGGTGTTCAAAAGTTTTATCGGCAAGCCATTGGTGGACTGGTTTAGTAGCGCGGAATTTTTCTAGAAAGATGCGGAGTTTGGTTCGTGGAATCAGTTCAATGTCGCAGGGGGTGTTGTCTTGAGTAACATGGCAGTTTTCGTTGATAAAAACAAGCGCTGAACGAACGGTGATATTTTGAGTGATATCGTTTGCTATGCGCTGCAGCAACTGATTGCGATTTTGTGCTAGGGCTATGATGTTATCCATCGGCTCAGGCCAACCATTGGAATAGCATTTGCCTTCACGATATTCGAAACTTGTATGATAATTCTTCACGTCGATGACAAGCCATTCGTAAGGTAATATCAGAATGAAATCTGCTTGTCGTTTTGGGCTTTCTTCAATTTGTACCCAATAGTCATCAATCCATAATAAGTGATCTAGCTTTTGTGCCAACACGAACTCTCTGAATTTTGCTTCGCCTTCAACTCCGGCTTGAAGTGCTTTTAGACGTGATTTGTTTACTTTTATCCCACGAGACAACTTGGTTTTCAATACTATTAACTCATGATTCATCTTTAGCCTCCTAATTTTTCTTCTTATACATATATACGTAAAAATATGTCGATTCCATTATTTTAGTTAAAAGAAGTGGAGAAATGATTATGATTAGACGGAGAACAGGTATGCGTTGGTCAGATTGGCAGTAGACCAGACGGCAATCAGGTGTGCGTTCGTCAGATTGGCAGTAGACCAGACGGCAATCAGGTGTGCGTTCGTCAGATTGCAAGTAGACCAGACGGAAATCTGGTACGCGTTCGTCTTATTGCAAGTAGACCAGACGGCAATCAGGTGTGCGTTCGTCAGATTGGCAGTAGATTAGACGAAATAACGGTACACATTCGTCCGATTGTAAGTAGATCAGACGGAATAACGGTACACTTTCGTCAGATTGTAAGTAGATCAGACGAAATAGCAGTACACATTCGTCCGATCTCAAGTAGACCAGACGGAAATCAGGTGTGCGTTCGTCAGATTGCAAGTAGACCAGACGGAAATCAGGTACGCGTTCGTCTTATTGCAAGTAGACCAGACGGAAATCAGGTGTGCGTTCGTCCGATCGCAAGGAGATCAGACGAAAAACCACTGCACTTTCGTCAGATTGACACAAAAACCATCAAATTAGCTACAACTACTCGGTAACCACTTCATTGAAACAACAATCAGTAAATTAATTTACTAACTTTTCAACTTTTTCTATAAAAACGCTTTTTCTTACTAAATAGCTCTGCTAAAATCATAATCAGTAAGCGATTACAGAAAGGATGGAGTAAATGAAGCGTTTAGGTAAGTTGTTGTTGAGTTCTATGTTGGCATTTAGTGGGTTAGTAGCAGGTGTCGGTACAGTCACAGCGCAAGAGGAATATGATTTAGTTGTTTGGGAAGATGTTAACAAAGGTATTGGGATTAGTGCGGCGGTAGAACAATTTGAAGAAGAGCATGGTGTCAAAATTTTAGTCATTGAAAAAGCCTATGCCCAACAGTTGGAAGATTTACGTTTGGATGGACCTGCTGGGTCGGGACCGGATGTATTCACGATGCCAGCTGATCAAATTGGGACGGCAGTTGTCGAAGGTTTAGTGAGACCGATTGAAGTGGAAGACAGTGTCAAGCAATCATTTACCGATGCATCGATTCAGTCACAAACAGTTAATGGCACACTTTATGGATTGCCAAAATCAGTTGAAACACAAATTCTTTTCTATAATAAAGATTTGATTTCTGAAGAAGAATTGCCAACAAGTTTAGATGAATGGTATGAGTTGTCTAAAGACAATACCAATGATTCATTTGCTTTCTTAGCCTTGTTTGATCAATTGTATTATACAATGGGCGCAATTGGAGGATACGGCGGTTATATTTTCAATCAAGATGAAAATGGTAATTATTTAACTGAAGACATCGGTTTGAATAACGACGGTGCTGTTGAAGCGGTGGATTATTTAGCTAAGTTTTATACAGAAGGCTTGTTCCCTGATGGCATTATTGGTGAACAAGGAATTAATGTGTTAGAAGCTTTATTCGTTGAAGGCCGTGTTCAAGCTATTATTTCTGGTCCTTGGAATCTTGA
Organism: Fundicoccus sp. Sow4_H7; assembly: GCF_052115865.1. Classification (NCBI taxonomy): domain Bacteria; kingdom Bacillati; phylum Bacillota; class Bacilli; order Lactobacillales; family Aerococcaceae; genus Fundicoccus; species Fundicoccus sp. Sow4_H7. The sequence continues at coordinate 306,960 of NZ_JBQKME010000001.1, forward strand.
GCCGTTTGAATCTGCTGGCTTAAATTTTGGGGTAAAAGAACTACCAATGTTGCCAAATGGTGAGCATATGCAGTCGGTTGCAGGTGTGAAGAGCTACAATATTTCTTCATATTCTAAAAACCCTGAACTAGCAGAAGCATTCTTATTATTTATTACGAATGAGGAAAATTCTTTGGTACGTTACGAAGAAACGCAAGAAGTGCCAGCTGTTTTAGCGCTATCAGAACATCCATCGGTGGCTGAAAATGATGCGGCAGAAGCAATTGCTTTACAATCAGAACATGCTCGTTTAATTCCGGGTATTGTACAAATGAATGAGGTTTGGAATTCAGCTGATATGGCACTACAAATTATTATGAATGGGCAGTCGGGTGCTAAAGAAGCGCTAGATATTGCGGTTCAACAAATTATTTCAACCAATCAAGCATTACAATAAGAGATATTTATTGGAAGAGGGAGTATGAATGAATGGAAAAAAAGCGCAGACAAGTGCGGCTTTGTCGTTAATTCCTGGATTAGGGCAAATAAATAACCGGCAATATTTAAAAGGTTTCCTAATTTTTGGATTCTTTACAGCTTTTCTTGTCGTCTTTGGCGACTTTTTCCAATCTGGCATTTGGGGAATTGTCACTCTGGGGACGGAAGTTCCCAGAGACAATTCTATTTTTCTTTTGTCAGAAGGACTAGTTGCTTTAATCGTTTTAGCGGTTGGCATCATGTTTTATATTTTGACTATTCGTGATGCATACAAAAATGGCCAAAGTCTTGATCAAGGCATGGAAGTAAACTCTGTTCGCGAAACCTATCATGCGATTTTAAATGAAGGGTATCCTTATTTATTAACAGGACCTAGTTTTTTTATATTATTATTTAGTGTTGTTTTTCCGATATTATTCACGATTTCTTTAGCTTTTACTAACTATGATCTGTATCATTCGGCACCGGCTAACTTAGCGGATTGGGTCGGTTTGGAAACTTTCAAAAAGATTTTTACAGTCGATATTTGGCGTAATACCTTTGTGAGTGTCCTAGGTTGGACGGTTGTGTGGACGTTAGTCGCTTCAACTTTACAAGTAACTGTGGGGATTTTGCTGGCTGTTTTAGTCAATCAAAAGAATGTGAAGCATAAGAAATTGATTCGGACGATATTTATTTTACCTTGGGCTGTTCCAGGTTTTGTGACCATCTTGATATTTGGTGGTTTATTTAATGATTCCTTTGGAGCTATCAATAATCAAATTTTAGCCAGTGTCGGTATTAGTCCAATTTCTTGGTTAACCGATCCAAATTGGACACGGATTGCCTTGTTGCTCATTCAAACTTGGCTTGGTTTTCCGTATATCTTTTTAGTTACAACGGGTACCTTACAGTCGATTCCAGAGGATTTATATGAAGCGGCCGTTATGGATGGGGCAACGGCTTGGCAGCAATTTAGAAAAATTACTTTACCAATTATTTTATATTCGATGACTCCCATTATTATTACCCAATATACGTTTAACTTTAATAATTTTAATATTATTTATTTATTTAATGGTGGAGGTCCAGCGGTCTTAGGTTCAAATGCAGGTGGAACGGATATCTTAGTTTCATGGATATACAAATTGACGATGCAAAACAGTCAATATGCGCTCGCAGCAGCCTTAACGATTCTCCTATCAATATTCGTTATTTTAATTGCCTTGTGGCAATTTAGACGATCCAGTTCATTCAAGGAGGTTCAATAGGATATGGCACAGACTAAAAAAGGTCAACGGAAATTTGATTTTCCTTTATTATTGTCGTATATTGTCATTACGATTGTAGCTATGATAATCCTATATCCTTTGTTGTGGACGATAGGAGCTAGTTTTAACCCGGGCAATAGCTTGGTTTCTACAAGTATGATTCCAGGAAACCCATCGTTAGAACATTACCGGACCTTATTTGCGAATGAAGGTTCGCTACAATATATCAACTGGTTTAAAAATTCGGTGAAAGTTTCACTATCAACCATGCTATTGTCAACAATTTTTGTTACTTTCACGGCCTATGCCTTTTCACGCTTCCGTTTTTCTGGACGCAAAAATGGTTTAATGATGTTTATGTTGCTACAAATGATTCCACAATTTTCAGCCTTAATTGCGATTTTTGTTTTAGGGCAAATGCTTGGTCTCATAAACAATCACATGTTTCTGGTATTTATTTATGTGGGTGGGCAAATTCCTATGAATACTTACTTAATGAAAGGCTACTTTGACAGCATTCCAATTTCTTTGGATGAAAGTGCAAAAATTGATGGCGCCAGTCCAACGCGAATTTTAATAAATATCCTCGTACCACTATCGAGACCAATGCTATCCGTCGTTGCAATCAACGGTTTTACAGGACCACTCGGAGATTTCGCGCTGTCATCTGTTATTTTAAGAAATGTTGAAAGTTACACATTGCCACTTGGTTTATATCAATTAGTTACTAACCCAATGACCGCCAGCTACACTAAATTTGCGGCTGGATCAATTTTAATTAGCATTCCCGTAGTTATTGTTTTCTTGCTATTTCAAGATAACTTTGTTTCTGGTTTAACTACCGGCGGGACGAAAGGATAAGAGGAAATTATGATTTTACACGGTGGGGATTATTTCCCTGAACAATGGTTACACCAGCCGCAAGTGCTGGACGAAGATTTTGAGTTGTTGAAAGCTGCCAACATCAATACCATTACGGTTGGCATGTTTGCCTGGTCTATTCTCGAGCCGGAGGAGGGGATATTTAATTTTGAATGGCTGGACGAGGTTTTTGACAAAGCCGAAGTTTACGGCATGAAGGTGATTCTTGGGACCCCTTCTGGTGCGCGACCGCATTGGCTCGCCAATAAATATCCCGATGTATTACGGGTGAATGCGCGTAATGAAAAGATGCTATTTGGTGGCCGTCATAACCACTGCTTTACATCGCCGAATTATCGCGAAAAAGTTCGGATTATCAATGAAAAATTGGCAGAGCGCTATGGACAACGCGACAACTTAATCATGTGGCACTTGTCCAATGAATATTCAGGCGACTGCCACTGTGACCTTTGTCAAGCAGCTTTTAGAGATTGGATGAAAGAAAAATACAACAATAGTTTAGAAGCGGTTAACGCTAATTACTGGAATACGTTTTGGAGCCATACATATACGGATTGGGATCAAATTCATTCGCCTTCTCAATTAGGGGAGACTGCGGTCCATGCCTTAAACCTTGACTGGCGTCGTTTTGTTACCGACCAAACCATTGATTTTTATTTGCATGAAAAAGCAGCGGTTCAAAAATATTCGACAAATATCCCAGTGACAACGAATTTTATGGCTGACACTGAAAACTTAATTCCATTCCAAAGTTTAGATTACTCAAAGTTTTCACAAATCGTCGATGTCTTAACCTGGGATTGTTATCCGGCTTGGCATAACGATTGGGAAACCGAAGCCGATCTCGCCATGAAAATTGGCTTTATTAACGATTTGTATCGATCATTGAAGGAAGCGCCGTTTTTAATCATGGAATCCACCCCAAGTTTCGTTAACTGGCATCCGATTAACCGGTCGAAACGTCCGAAAGTGCATGAACTAGCATCCATGCAGTTTTTAGCACATGGTTCCGACAGCGTGATGTACTTCCAAATGCGGTCTTCAAAAGGCTCGTCAGAAAAATTCCATGGCTCTGTTATTAGCCATGTTCCACCAGCCCGCAACCGTGTTTATCAAGAAGTCCAAACGCTCGGGGCACATTTGAATGAGTTGAGCGATTTAACTGGGGCCATGAAACATGCGCAAGTAGGTATTTATTATGATTGGGAAAATGACTGGGTTCTCCAGGACATCCAAGGTTTTTCAAAGTCCGAAATGCACTACCACCGCACCTTGCATGAGCATTACCGCCCGTTTTGGGAAGCAGACATCAATGTTGATATTGTGACCAAAAACAACGACTTTGATCACTACAAATTGTTGATTTTCCCAATGTTGTACATGCATTCGGAGGAATTATTGGCCAAAGTGGAAGCCTTTGTTGCTGGGGGAGGGACCGTCGTTTATACCTACATGTCCGGCATGGCCGATGAAAACGACCTGGTCCACGATGACGGCATGTTGGTTGGCTTGCAGGAATTGCTCGGCATCCGCCTACTGGAAACCGACGTCTACTATCCGTCGCAATCCAATCACTTGGTGACCGACAGCCAAAGTTTCACCGTCCACGACTACGCGACCGTCTTCGAAATCGCCGGTGCCACACCGCTAGCCACCTACGGTGATGATTTTTACCGCAACACCCCATCCCTCACAGTAAATATCACTGCTGATGGCGATGGCCGCGCCTATTTCATTGGGGCTAGAACCGAGCTAGATTTCTTACGTAGTTTCTATGCTGACTTGGTGGATGAATTGGGGATTGGTGGAAATAGTGTTAGCAAGTCATCTGCAGCCGTGTCAGTCCAAACCCGTACCGATGCGGACGGGGCAGAGTATGTGTTTGTCATGAACTTTAGTGATGCAGATCAAGAAGTTAGGTTAGCAGAGAATGTGGTTTATGTAGATGCGTTAACCAAGCAGGAAGTTTCGAACATTGTTGATTTGCCCGCATTTGAAGTGAAGGTTTTAAAAACTGAATCGTAAGTTGTAGAAGGCCTAAGGCGAATTCGCAAAGAATTCGCCTTAGGCCTATTGGTATGGTTGTGAACGGATTTGGAAAGGGATCTGACACGAAACCGCGCCTTTCCCGTCAGTAACTCTATTCTCACAGATTCGCATGACCCAACTGTCTGTTACCCAGCCAATCAGACGAAAGTCTGCCACCAAAGCGTCTAATCCCCGCCCAATCAGACGAAAGTCTGCCACCAAAGCGTCTAATCCCCGCCCAATCAGACGAAAGTCTGCCACCAAAGCGTCTAATCCCCGCCCAATCAGACGAAAGTCCACCACCAAAGCGTCTAATCCCCGTCCAATTAGACGAAAGTCTGCCACCAAAGCGTCTAATCTTCGCCCAATCAGACTCACCCCTAAGCACTTAAATCCTCTGCCTCACCAGGAGATATTTACTAGGGGTGTTTCAAAAAGGTTTGTCTTTCGACTAAAAGCGAGCCGATGGAGACGTTCTTACTCACTTTCCGTTGGTAAGTGAGTTGCTCATACAGGAGATTGATAGCCGTCTGCGAAATTTCCCGAATATCAATCGCAAAACTCGTCAAAATCTGAGATTGATGAGCAGGGGAGACAATGTTGTTGATACTGATCATTTCAAGATCGTCCGGCAATTGAATGTTTGCCTCGTCAAAAATTTCCAAAACACCGATAGCAATCGTATCTGAAGCAACCACTAGTGCTTGAGGCAAAGAAGCGTTTTCGTTCTGCGCCAACATTTTCCTAGCTAACTTCTTTCCATTTTCCACTGAAAATTTTCCGCCTGAAAAAATAAATTTTTCCTGCAATAAATTATAAGACTGTAAATAATTCCGAAAATGAACCTCTCGAATATCACGGGATTCCACATGCGTATCCGGTGAAAAAAATGATCCACCCATAAAGCCAATTTTGCGATAGCCTTTGTCCAAAAATAACCGAACCGCTTTTTTGGTAATAAACTCCAAATCCGGATTAACCGAATCAAATTTATTTTGAAAATGTAGCGACTCAACATACACGCCATAGCTAAAGTTTTTTTCAAGCAATTTCAAATCATAGGTACTAAAGGATCCTACCGCAATAAAAGCTTGGTATGATCCGAGATCCAGCGCACTCAAATTCCCTTTCCGTACGATTTTCAAGCTCAAATTCTTTTTGTTCGCAAAAAAGATAATTTGCTTGTACAACTCCTGGAAATAGTCATCGTGTAGCTCATCCGTATCGGTAATCCAATACAAAAACAAAATATTATCAAAAGCAAAACGAATTTTCTCCATGGGATAGCCCATTTTGACAGCGGTGTCATAAATCGCCATCTTAGTCTCGTTTTTCACCTTCAGAGTCGGATCATTCTTAAACAACCGCGAAATCGTCGCCTGCGAATAGCCCGTTACCCGCGAAACCTCTTTAATCGTAACCATAACTCACCTCATTTTCAGTATACCACAAGTAAATATCACTGCCACAACTGGTTTACTATCAAATTGGTGGAAAATCTCTGCTCTTTGTATGCAAGTTAAGGGTTCTGATGTGAAACAGCTACTTTCTGTCAGCAACCCTTAGAGCCATATGCATAGTCACTAGAACTGTCCATTCACCCCCTGATCAGACGAAACTCCGCTACCAAACCGTCTAATCCCCGCCCAATCAGACGAAATTCGTCCTCCAAACCGTCTAATCCCCGCCCAATCAGACGAAATTCGGCCTCTAAACCGTCTAATCCCCGTCCAATCAGACGAAAGTCGTCCTCCCAACCGTCTAATCCCCGCTCAATCAGACGAAAGTCTGCTTCCCAAGCGTCTATTCCCCCTCTGATTAGACGAAAATCCGCCTTCCAACTGTCAAATCAACCAGCTCACCATCAATTTCATCGAAACACCTCTACTTTTCTCCCGCCTTTCATGAGATAATATAAGCCAAACTGATACAAAAGGAGTGTTTAGATGCAAAAATGGTTAACAGTTCCTATCTACCTCATGATTCTCTTGGCTTTCTTTCCGTTTTCCAACAGTAGTATTTTTGCATTTGCGATGGCGATGCTTCTCTTCACTGTTTTAGTCTGGAACATCGCCCAACAAAATATTCGCTTTCGCCATATCCTGAATCCATATACAGCCCTCATGACCATCCTGCTCGCTTGGTCTCTACTTTCTCTTTTCTGGGTTGTGGATCGCACAAGTTGGGCAATTGCCACTCTAATCATCTTTATCACACTTATATTTGCCTTGGCACTCAGCTACCTCATGTCCAACCAAGATTTTCGGAAAAAGCTCGCGTTTCTAATCATTGCCATCATGGTCATTCACAACCTCGTTGGCTGGTATGACCTCTTTCAATATATGGGGCGCACGCCACTCGATTTACCACAGTTACTCAGCAGCTTCCAACTATCAGGTCGCATGACCTTTTTTGGCAACGTTAATGACTTTGCCTTGCTCAGCCTTTTTGGCCTCATTTTTGTTCTGGCGTGGAAACCCCAAACCCCTCCTAATAAATATCACTGGCTCATGATCTTTAAAATGATATTTATATTATCGAGTGTTCTGATGATCTATTTTGTGCAATCGCGGGGGATTCTTTTTGCGGCTTTTTACGGTATTATTTTTTATTTGATTTTGCAGATTAAGAAAAGCCGCATACGCTGGACTGCTTTTGCGACGATTTTTCTCGCAGCTCTATTGACCATTGTCTTTCTATATTCAGAAATTCTCGATGCCTTGTGGAGCGACGGTTCTTTTGTTATTCGTTTGAATTTAATTAAAAATGGTTGGAACCACCTAAAACTGAGCCGTTTTATGGGGGTCGGTGCCGGCAATACGGAATATTACATGGCACATTATAATTTTCATAATACCGCTGGCTACACGGTGATGCATAATTGGTGGATGGGGATGTTGGTTGAATATGGCCTACCTTTCTTTCTATTATATGGCTTGTATCATGTCAGAGTTTTTCTGAGTGCTTTTTTCTGGAGTTTAAAGTATAAAGGCGCCATCGAAATGTTTGTTGCGACTTGGTTATTAGCTTTTATTGTTGCCGGTTTTATCCCGAATACCTTGTTCAACTTTTTGTGGTTTTGGTTTCTTCACAACTTTGTTTTTGTTTGGTATGAATTTCGAGCAACGGATGAAGCAGAATTGGAATTCGGATTGAAGACAAAATTAGTTCAGCTTGGGGACTGGATGGAAGCCAAACTTTTTAATAAATAACTTTGCTAATACCGCTGATATTTATTTGTATAAATGTTTGCTAATTAAGTTTTTCTTTCATATTTATGCATTTAAAATGTAGTATAATAGACAAGACAACTTTTAAGATGAATTTGAGGGATATTTATGAATTTATATGAAAAAATCGTTAATCGAGAAGAAAAAATATCGCTAATCGGATTAGGCTATGTGGGCATGCCGATTGCGGTCTCTTTTGCGAAACATATCGATGTTTTGGGTTATGACTATAATGAAGAAAAAGTTGCTTTGTATAAACAAGGCATTGACCCAACCCATGAAGTAGGGGATGATGCGATTAAAGCGACAACAGTTGATTTTACATCGGATCCAAGACGTCTACAAGAAGCGAAATTCCATATAGTGGCGGTACCAACACCGATAACAGCAGATAAAGTACCAGATTTAAGACCAGTACGTTCAGCCACAAAAACTTTGGGGCAAAATTTAACTAAAGATTCATATGTTGTGTTCGAATCAACGGTTTATCCTGGAGTGACGGAAGAAATTTGTATTCCGATTTTAGAAGAAGAATCAGGATTGAAAGCGGGTGTGGACTTCAAAGTTGGTTATTCACCTGAGCGAATTAATCCTGGGGATCATGAACATCGTCTAGAAAATATTGTGAAAGTTGTGTCTGGGATGGATGAAGAGTCACTTGACATTATCGCGAAAGTTTATGAAATCGTCGTTGAAGCCGGTGTTCATAAAGCTGAATCGATTAAGGTAGCGGAAGCAGCTAAGGTCATTGAAAATGCTCAACGTGATATCAACATTGCTTTCATGAATGAACTATCCATGATATTTAATAAGATGGATATTGATACCAACGATGTTTTACGTGCGGCAGGAACGAAATGGAACTTCTTGAATTTCACACCTGGTTTAGTCGGTGGGCACTGTATTGGTGTGGATCCTTACTACTTAACGTATAAAGCTGAACAAGAAGGTTATCATTCACAAATTATTTTATCAGGTCGTCGTATTAATGATGATATGGGGAAATATATTGTCGAAAATGTCATTAAAAAATTGATTGATGCAGACCGTCATGTTAAAAATGCGAAAGTTGCGATTATCGGCTTTACCTTTAAAGAAAATACCCCAGATACGCGTAACACACGTGTGATTGATATTGTTCATGAACTGGAAGAGTATGGAATTACACCGGTGATTACAGATTCTGTAGCGGATAAAAATGAAGCGAAGCAAGAGTATGGTTTGGATTTTGTTGACTTTGATACGATTAAAGAGATGGATGCGGTCATTGTAGCGGTTAGCCACAATGAATATAAAAACTTAACCGTTGAAGATTTTGACACATTATATTCAAATGATGGACCTAAAGTGCTAATCGATGTGAAATCTATTTACAATCGCGAAGACTTTGAGAATAGCAATTATATTTATTGGAAGTTATAGGAGGGTTTATGGGGTATCAAGAGGTGGTTTTTCCAGAAGGTAGTCGGTTTTTGGTGACAGGTGGAGCGGGATTTATCGGATCCAACCTGGTCGAAGCCCTATTAAATAAAGGCTATTTTGTCCGAATTTTAGATAATTTATCGAATGGACACATTGGAAATATCGAGCCATATTTTGGCAATGATTTGTGCGAATTTATCGAAGGCGACATTGTTGATTTTGATACGTGTTTGAAAGCAACGGACGGGATTGACTATGTCCTCCACCAAGCAGCGTGGGGGAGTGTACCGCGGTCGATTGAAATGCCGATGTATTATGAACAGGTTAATGTCCAAGGGACGTTAAATATGATGGAAGCTTCTGTTCGAAATGGTGTGAAGAAATTTGTTTATGCTTCAAGTTCATCGGTTTACGGCGATGAACCTAATTTGCCGAAGCAAGAAGGTCGCGAAGGTAATCTCTTGTCACCTTATGCGTTGACTAAAAAATCCAATGAAGAGTATGGGAAATTATACAAAAAGCTTTATAATTTGGATACTTACGGCATGCGCTATTTCAATGTTTTTGGTCGTCGTCAAGATCCAAATGGCGCTTATGCAGCCGTTATACCTAAATTTATTATGCAGTTATTGAATGATGAGGTGCCAGTTATCAATGGTGATGGTAAACAAAGTCGCGATTTCACTTATATCGAGAATGTGATTGAGGCGAATTTGAAAGCCTGTTTAGCTCCGAGCGAAGTAGCAGGACAAGCGTTTAACATTGCTTACGGTGGTCGTGAGTTCTTGATTGATGTGTATCATGCGCTGGCTGAAGCACTGGGCAAAGATGTTGAACCTGTTTTTGGTCCTGATCGTCCAGGTGACATTAAGCATAGTAATGCGGATGTGACGAAAGCGCGGGAGTTGTTGGGATATGATCCTGACTATAGTTTTGAGCGTGGCATTCGCGAGGCGATTGCCTGGTATGTGAAGAATTTGTGATCTTTTAGGATTCTATACCGTTTATATTATAATTCAATTTCTTTAGAACATTTTCTAACAAGTCTGTTTCGTGAAAAACATTTTATTTAAAGATATTAGGCAGTTAGTAACAGTTGACAGTTAAATACTATAAAAACCTCCGGAATCGATGATATAAGAACGATTTCGGAGGTTTTTTATAGCGTATATTTTGCGTACTATAAATTCCTTCTAATCATTTTTCCACTAAAAATTTTATTTTTTCTTTTAAAAATATCAAAAATTTATTCAATTAAATTATTTTTGATAATTAATCGCCATATAGATGATAGTGTTTACACCTCAGATATTTATTTAAATATATTGAGTCATATTACTAACACTTTATAAATGAAATGTAATATAATTTAGTTAATCTTTAAATAGAAAGGATGTTAAAAAGTATGGCAAGAAAATATGTCTATGGAGTTTATTCTAGTGTAAGTGAAACAGAAGAGGCAGTTTCCTATATTTTAAATCAAGGGGTTCCACGTTCAAGTGTATCCGTTGTAGGTAACAATGAGCATGGATATAGTGGAGATGTTGACTTCGTTTCTTATAGAGATTTGTTAGATGAACATGAAGATAACCGCGGTTTCTTTGCACGTTTGTTCGATTGGGATGATGACAACGACCTAAATAATGATTATGCAAATGTAGACTTTACAGAATATAGAGATTCATTAGATCGTGGTGACTTATTAGTATTGGTTGACCGTGACTACGAAGATCGAATTCCGTTATTTGATGCGAACCGTCCTGCAGTTGATGATCGTTTAAATGAAGAATATGTTGATGAAGATGTATATGTTGAGACAGACTATACTTTAAATGATGATTTACATGGACGTACAAACAACTATCACGTTGAAGAAGTTGATGTTGACCGCGATGTAGAAGTAGATACTACTTTAGATCATGGTTTAAATACGGACTTAGATCGTGATTTAGAAGTAGAGACAGACTACAATCGTGATTTAGATGTTGACGTTGACACAGACTTCGACCGTGATTTAGATACTGATACTGACCGCATCCGTCTTCACGAAGAACGCATTCATGCTGACGTTCAACGTAAAGAAGCTGGTGAAGTTCACATTTCAAAAGAAGTTGTTGAAGAAACTGAAACCATTGAAGTTCCAGTTGAACGTGAAGAAATTCATATCCGTCGTACAACTCCAACTGGCAATGCTGATGGCGATGCTTTCGTAGAAGAAGATATCGTGATTCCAGTTTCTGAAGAAGAAGTGGTTGTATCTAAAGATACTGTTGTAACGGATGAGTTTGAAGTTGAAAAAACACATCACACTGATCACGAAACAGTTACTGAAACAACTCGCCGTGAAGAATTAGACATTGATGACGTTGAAGGACACGTAATCGAAGACGACGAACGTTTATAAAATAAATAATTTCAACACCCACCTCCACAATTTTACATTGTGGAGGTTTTTACCGAAGAAGTTTTTTATCCGATGTAAAAATAATTAACAAACATTTTCCTTAAATTATTATGATTATCGATAAAATATTTAAAACATTTTTCCTGCTCATTAGCTAAAATAATGATAACGTTTACGATGGATTATATTGTAATTGGAGGAGGTTTTTGATGGTTGATAGTATGTCGCTGGATCAAATGAAGACATACTGGTGCTAGTGATGGATACGAACGTATTTATTGGATGGATAAACGCGCACCACAAAATATTTTAGATATGAATCCTGATGCGAAAATATTAGCCTTCCTTCCAGAAACGGGACCTTATGGTGATCAAATCAACAAACATTTTATCTGGTAAGTTACTTAGGGGATGATATGTATATATCATCTGAAGTAACGGACAAAGAACTAGCTCGTTATTTACAAATTTATGACTTTATTACTTACGATCCTGAAGGAATTTGGATGACCTATGGTATTGCAGGCGAATATTTTGATTGGCGTGTTGAAGAAGGTAAATCAACTTTAATTGTGTGTCTTGAATATGAATTAGAAGAGGGCGAAATGGTATTTTGGTCCTATAGTCCACGCAGTTATCCAAATGATCGTTACTTATGGTTAACGGAAACGAAAACAATTCAATTGATGGAACATTTCTTTGCAGTGCCTGAGTACGTTGAGAAAATGGGTATCCGTCCTTACCGCCATGACCTCTTTAACGAAACGGACTTTGCGTAATTAACGACACCTTATGATGCGCAATTAACCACCCTTGAATCTGAATTTCGCATGAATGGAATTACAGCTGTTGTCGATGTTGAAGCCGATTGGGATAATTATGTCGAAACATGGATAAACAATGGTGGTCGTGAAATCATGGCTGAATTAGAAAATCCCCTAAAATTGAAGATTTACGTAGTGGGAGTTTGAGTAGTTGCATTTACATTAAATTCGATAGCAATCCATGGATAAAATTGACATGGATTGCTGTTTTTAATTATCTAATAAATCATCGATTACTAATTTTTTTTTCTCCAGTTTTCCCACCTCTCTTATGCTAAAATAGACAATGATAGCAGAAAAAATAAGGAGTTGGAAAATGGGGACAGTAGAAACATTTGATTTTAATTTTCCATTGAAAGCAGTCGATAAAATAATCCATCTCTATTTACCAGAAGGGGTTGGCCCTTTTCCTGTGATGTATATGTACGATGGTCATAATTTATTTTTTGACTCATGGGCAACCTATGGTACTTCTTGGGGACTGAAGGATTTTATGGATCAGCAAGCTCAGCCGATGATCATCGTTGGAATTGAGTGTAGTCATGAAGGCAGTGAACGTCTCTGGGAATATTCACCCTATTATATTGAAAAAGGTCTATACGGATCCGGCCCAATCGATGGTTACGGTAAAGAGTACATGGAATGGCTTGTTAAAGACCTAAAACCATTTATTGATAATAAATATCCCACTTTAAAAGAACGAGAATATACAGCCATTGCCGGTAGTTCAATGGGCGGTTTGATGGCTTTTTACAGTGGCTTAGCCCATAATGATACTTTTTCAAAAATAGTCTGTTTATCTCCAAGCTTGATGTTTACTAGAAATGATTTGGTGAATGAACTGCAAAATGCCAACATTGATACAAACAGTCGCTTCTATTTCAGCTTTGGTGAAAGAGAAGTTTTAAACTATCCGAAATCTTTAAAAGCTGTTGAGTATTTTCAACAAGCATTAGATGAAGTCGGTGCAATCACCACGGTTCATATAGAAGAAGATGGTGAACATAATGAAGCTACATGGGCGGTACAAAACCAACGCTATTTTGATTTTCTTTTCGAGGAGTGAGCAAGTGTTTAAAAAGAGATATTTATTTTTAGGGGTTTTAATGTTTTTGTTAAGGTTTGGACCGCTTGTACAGGCTGAAGAGGATTGGCGGTTGGTCTTGGTCAATGAATGGCATGCGTTAGCGGATGATTTTGAGGTAGAATTAACGGAACTTCGCAATGAATTTTATGTGGATGAACGGATTTATCCAGACTTGCAAGCAATGTTTGATGCAGCGCGTGCCGTTGGTGTGTACCCGTTAACGGTTTCGGCATATCGTAATGAAACTGAGCAGCAATGGATCATCGATAGCCGTGTGAATCATTATATGGCCCAGGGCTATTCTTGGCAAGAAGCGCTTGATGAGACCATGCGGACAGTGGCTGCTCCAAAACACAGTGAGCATGAAACGGGCTTGGCGGTGGATATTAATTCGGAAAATGAAAACGATCAAGCTGTTTATGATTGGTTAGACCAGCATGCCCATGAATTTGGATTTATCGTACGATACCCAGCTGATAAAATTAACGAAACGGGCATTGATTACGAACCTTGGCACCTGCGTTATGTCGGGGTAGAGCACGCTAAGTATATATTCGAAAACAATTTGTCTTTTGAGGCTTATATTGAGTTATTAAAAGAACAAAAAGATATGGCTTCGTAACGGATGAACTCAATATTGAGTTCATTTTTTATAAATAAATAACTAAGGGGAATGAATATAATCATAACTATTACCATGAATCCGTCAATTAATATGTCTTATCCTCTTGAAACGCTACAAATGGATACTGTTAATAGAAGTAAAACCGTGTCATAGACAGCTGGCGGGAAAGGTCTTAATGTGACCCGTGTTCTCCACCAATTTGATATGCCCGTCAAGGCGTCGGGGCTGTTGTGAAACGACATGATAAGATGTATAAAGTATCACTGTCTAAAATTGAAGTAACAGAAATTAAATAGTAATTTTAACATAAAGGTGTATAATAGATTGAATTTATTGTTAGAGAAGAAGGTGTATTATGCGCAGGAAATATCAATTTCCATTAGCTTTTTTATGCTTGCTATTTATTATTGTAGCAGTATTGCTATACTATTTTAATTTAAAACAAGGTTACCATGTCGATGAAATTTATACTTATGGTTTGTCGAATTCATACTATCAGCCTATGCCGTTTGATTTTAATCAATGGTTAGACGGATCTTATTATTTAAATTATTTAAGCCCAACTGCTGAAGTACGTTTTGCTTACGACTCTGTTATCTATAATCAAATACAAGATGTCCATCCGCCTTTGTATTATTTTTTTATCCATACGATTTCATCCTTTTTTCCAGGAGTATTTACAAAATGGATTGGACTAAGCTTTAATGGGTTTGTACATTTATTAATTTTTCTTGTCTTATTGATGCTGTTGAAGCAGCTATCAGATAAGAAATGGGTCGCACTAATTGGAGCATCTTTTTGGGCATTGAGTAAAGGTGCTTTGAGTAGTGCGGTTTTTATCCGAATGTATCATTTGCTGACCTTGTGGGAAGTTATATTATTATACTTATTAGTTTTATATGTGAGCAAATTGTTTAATCAAAAATCGTTACTATTTGGACTAGCACTTATTTGTTATTTTGGAGGGCTGACGCATTACTATTTTTACATTTATGCATTTTTATTAGTAGCGGTTGCTTGTATTTATTTGTTTTTACAAGGGCGATGGAAAGATGGCATTCAAGTTGGACTAGTAGCCTTATTAGGAATAGGATTAGCTTTAGCTAGTTTTCCAACGGTCTTTACACATTTATTTGCTTCAAATCGTGGAGTAGAAGTATTGGAAAATGCCAATCAATTTCAATTAGACCGCAGCAATCCTTTTTTAGTTTTTATAAAACAAGAATTATTGTTAAATATTCGATTGCGATATGTTGTTTTGCTGGGGATTATATTAGCGGTTTTCATGGTGTTTTATTTTTATAAAAGAAGACAATTCAGCCAAATTTCAGGATTTGTTTTAGTGATGCTGCCAACCCTTTTATACATTTTGTTGATTCAGGAACTATCGCACTATCAAACACCACGCTATATTTATTCAGTCTATCCCATGATTATCGTCAGTTTAGTGCTACTTTTGTATTACGGTCTAAAAGGTATTTTTAGTTTAATAAATATCACTTTTATAGCAGAATATTTTGTTAATATAGTGTTAGCTATTGGGATTATATTCAGTTTAACGACAACATTGCCAGAGTATTTATTTTTGTATAAGCCAAGTCTAGTATCCTTGATTGAAAATAGTACAGATCAAACGATTTTTGTCTTAAGTGATCAATACTGGAAGGTTGCACGTGAAGTGGATGATTTGCCGTATTTTTACAAAGTTTATGCTTCTGTTATTACCAACAGTCTCACTAATTTGCCTGAGCAAGTTGAGGAAGATAAGCTTTATGTTCTCATGCAGCCGAATGAAAAAAATGATTATCAAAAGGTAGTGCATTCTATTGCGGCGAAATATCAGATGGAAGTTGTAACTGAAGTATTTGTTGAGCAAGATGAGATTCTCTATCAATTAGTTAGAAAATAATCTTTTACGTAATTATTTGGTAAACTATATATAGAAAATAACTAGGAGGCAGTAGGATGCTTGAAGAATTATTGAAACATTTAAATGCCGGTAAGCCACTGATTAAAGGGAATGAATTTAATGAAATAATGCACGAAGTAAGTATCGACACACAGAAAAAACTTTCACAAATAAATAATACTTACCATACCGAAGCTGAAATGCGTGATGAAGTTGCTTTGATACTTGGGAAGTCAATTCCTGAATCCATTCGTATTCGCCAACCTTTTTATATGGATTTTGGTAAAAATATTGAGTTTGGTGAAAATGTCTTTATTAACTCCAGCGTTCATATGCAAGATCAAGGTGGAATCAAAATTGGCAATAACGCCTTAATTGGTCATCAAGTGGTTTTTGCTACGCTTGACCATGGTTTTAAACCTAGTGAGCGTGGGAACTTAACGCCTGGTCGCATCGTTTTAGAAGATAATGTTTGGATTGGATCGAATGCGACGATTCTAAAAGGTGTTACGATTGGTGAGGGATCCATTGTAGCTGCAGGCAGTGTCGTCACCAAAGATGTTCCTGCCCATACCATAGTAGGTGGAAATCCTGCAAAAGTAATAAAGGAAATATCGGAGTAATATTGAAAAATCAACCCGCCATAAACGTTGACTTAACAGCGTTTATGGCGGTTTTTTTTTACTTATCTACTTGACAGGGGACAGTTCATTCTCTTCCTAACCTATACAAGTCTGCCGTCCATCAAATCCCAACCAACTTTCCAATTAATTCCCATCCACTATCCCTGTTCATCCTATTCTACAGCGATTGTATCGCTTCCTCAATTTCCGTCTCACCTTCAAGAACTTCAAATTCTTTCCCAATCGTATCATTATTTTCCAGCACAGCGATGATTGTACGGGCAACATCTTGGCGGGGGATTTCTTTAATGTCTTGTCCCATACCAACTGTAATTTTGCCACTACCTTCGACATCGGTTAAGATACCTGGATGAATAATCGTCCAATCCAAATTGGTACGGTTTTTTAACCACTCATCGGCATAATTTTTAGCGATTGTATAATAACGTAAATCGTTTTGCTTATCCATTTCTTCACGGCCAGTCCTAAATGTACTCACCATGACAAAGCGTTTAACACCTGCTTTTTCAGTTGCTACCATTGACTTAATTGCACCATCTAAGTCAACCGTGAAAATTTTATCTAAACCTTTTCCGCCAGCACCAGCACTAAAAATAACCGCATCCATACCTTTTGCGACAGCAGCAAGGTCGTCAATACTATTTTTACTCAAATCCAGTAAGACTGTTTCAATATTCCGCTCATCGAAGAAAGCCTGTTGTTCTGGGTTACGAATCATTGCTTTTTCAGTGATGGTAGGATGATTTTGCACTATATCCGCGAAATGTCGCGCAACTTTACCATTTGCACCAATAAATAATATTTTCATTTAGCTCGTCCTCCTATTTATTTTCTTACTTTTAGTCTAACAATCCAGCCAAAACTATTCAAACAATGCGGGTTCAACCTAAATCCTCCCCAAAATAACTATCAATTACTTACAAATTGCTCACTAACCGCAACTAGGTTATACTCAAAATAGAAAACGTATTCCACAAGGAGATGAATGTATGGAAAACAAGCCCGAACTTGAGTTGATCGTCAACTCAGAAAAACCTTTAAATATTGCCGATAAGAAAAAAATACAACTAGAAATTAAAGGAAAATTATATAATTTGGAAGTGGATCCGTCTCAAGTTGAAGACCAATCGATTGCCATACGCTTATTTATAGTTCCTTCAATAATCGTAACCTTCATTTTTTATTTGTTTTTTGTCTTTAGAGATGATCGGTTAATCCCATTATCGGGGAGGATTTCAGTTGCTTCACTTATTATCTTACTTGGAGTCATCTCTGGGATGATTACTTTCATTACGTTTTTTGTTAGAAAAAAGCGCCAGAAACTGCCACACTTAGAAAAAATATATTGGCGCAATTTCCCCACAATTGCCTTGTCATTTGCGTTGATCCTCACCCTCAGTTTATTATTTATATTTTGGGTTTTTGGGCGTTTGTTTGTCGGTTTATATTTAGATATTTATTTGGCATCATTATTTGCATTTTTGGTTTTCTCAGTCATTCAATTTACGGCCATCAACATTGTATTAATACTTTCCGTTTCCTTGATGATTAAAATTTTAATTACAGTTATTTTATCGGGTGTGCTCATTGCGATGATTACCAATGGTGAAGCCCAGTGGTGGCAAGATAATTTAAGCTTTTTGGGAACAGCTGATGCTGCGAATAGTTGGCAATTTAACCTAACACTTATTTTCTCAGCTTTGCTATTAATTGCACTTATCGATTATTTATTTGTGACTTTATCCGAATGTTATCCAAAACATAAAGGTTTAGTGATTTTACGTATTTTGATGCTTGTGATGGCGGTTAGCCTTGGTTTAGTAGGGTATTTCCCAGCAGACGGTCCAGGCAATATGCCTGCCTACCATAATCGAGCAGCGGCCATGCTAGTTTATACAGTGATTGCAATGATTGTGGGTATTCGATGGTTTGTACCGGATATTTCAAAAGAATTTTTGACAGTTTCTATTGGTATTGGTGCGACGCTAGTTGTGGTGACGCTCATGTTTGTTAATGGTATTTATATGACCTTAACAGGTTTTGAAATCATTTGTTTTTTCCTAGCCTTTACTTGGCTAATGCTACTTCTACAAAATCTCATTCAAAAAACAAATCCGCCGATTCCTAAGTATGAAGTAATTGTTCATGACCATTTAAATAAATAACGCTGAGAAAGGTGATCAAAATGACTTTAGAAAAATTAATCAATGGTTCAGATATTCGTGGAGTTGCGATTAAAACAGAGGGATTAGATCAAACTTTGACCTTAGAATCTGTAAGAAAAATTGCACATGGTTTTATTTATTTTTTAAAAGAAGAAAAGAACTTAAAGCATGTACCCTTAAAAGTTGCGATTGGCATTGATAGTAGGGTTAGTGGACCAGAAATAAAAACAGCTTTAACAGAAACATTTGTTAAATTAGGGGTTCATGTTTTGGATGCCGGTATGGCCACAACGCCCGCTATGTTTATGGCAACGCAATATGATGAGTTTGCTGCTGACGGTAGCATAATGGTTACAGCTAGTCATTTACCTTTTATGTATAATGGCTTGAAGTTTTTTACAAAAGCGGGTGGGGCAGAACATGAAGATATGGACTTTATTGTTCAACATACTGATGCAACGATTGAAGTCAATGAGGAAGGTAAAGTTGATTCAATTAACTTAGTTCAACGATACGCAGACGATTTGGTTGGAAAAATTAGAAAAGATTCTAACAGCCAAGAACCACTAAAAGATATGCATATTGTCTTAGACGCTGGGAATGGGGCAGGCGGTTTTTTTGCAAAAGATGTGCTAGAAGTTTTAGGTGCTAATACTAACGGTAGTCAGTTTTTAGATCCTGATGGTAATTTTCCAAATCATGTACCCAACCCAGATAATAAAGAAGCCATGGCAAGTATCCAGAAGGCAGTACTTGATAATCAGGCAGACTTAGGGATTATTTTTGATACGGATGTGGATCGTGCTGCGGTAGTGGATTCAACAGGAGAAGTGATTAATCGTAATAATCTAATTGCTGTTTTAGCGCATATTATTTTGCAGGATGAAAAAGATGCTACAATCGTTACGAATTCACCGACATCATCTCATTTGAAAACATTTATTAATGAGTTAGGTGGACAACAATATCGCTTTATTTCGGGATACCGTAATGTCATCAATAAAGCCATCGAATTAAATAACGCTGGTATTCATACACCTTTAGCAATTGAAACGAGTGGACATGCGGCATTTAAAGAAAATTATTTCCTTGATGATGGAGCGTATGTGGTTGCTAAAATATTAATGTTTTTACCAAAATTACAAAAGGAAAATTTGAAATTAAGTGATCTGATTACAACATTACAACAACCAGCCGAAACACAAGAATTGCGTTTCCATATTAATGAAGAAAATTTCAAAAAATATGGGCAAAAAGTTATTGAGGAAATGAATGATTTTGTTGATCGTTCAGAAGGATTCACACTCGAAGAGGATAATCGAGAAGGTATTCGTGTCAATGTTAGCGCACCATTTGCTAGTGGTTGGTTTTTATTACGTCTGAGTTTACATGAACCATTACTCGTTTTACAATTAGAAAATGATGTCGAAGGCTCTAACCATAAAGTCATTTCTCATTTGAGAATATTTTTCGAACAATATAAATCATTAGATTTAGGAAAATTAGAAACATATTTAAAAAAGTTAATCAAAGCTATAAAGTAAATATTACAATTAGATAAATATAATTTTAATGACGAAAAAATATCTGTATTAAATATCATGAAATAGATAAAAATATGCTATAATAATTATTGTTTTAAGATAATTATTAATCCAACTAAGATTAATTTGAATATTCATTATGATGTCTGGAGGTATGCATTTATGCGGCAATTAATGAACAGAACTAGTCTGCGTAGATTCAATCTAATACAATTTTTATACGATGAACAAGATTGGGTAACAAAGGATTCAATTATTGAATTTCTGGGATGTTCTGACACAACATTTTTTAAAGATATAGCGGATTTAGAAATAATCTTTCCGGATATAAAAATAATTAATATTCAAAAAATGTATCGTATTAAATTAAATAATGATTCAGATATTCAACGCGTAAAGCAGCATTTTTTAGCCGAGATTCCAATTGTGCAAATGGTCGAAAATATGCT
Organism: Fundicoccus sp. Sow4_H7; assembly: GCF_052115865.1. Taxonomy (NCBI): domain Bacteria; kingdom Bacillati; phylum Bacillota; class Bacilli; order Lactobacillales; family Aerococcaceae; genus Fundicoccus; species Fundicoccus sp. Sow4_H7. The sequence continues at coordinate 327,900 of NZ_JBQKME010000001.1, forward strand.
TTATCATCCAGTGAATAATTTACTTGAAATAGCTGAAGCTTCTGAATCGAGTGAATCGACCATTTATCGTTTGCTGTCCGAATTTAATCAGTTTCTACGTAAACAGTATAATATCGAAATAAAAGGCCGCCCTTATACTTTTGAAGGGTCTGAAGCCGATATTCGTTTTTTCTATTATCAATATTTTTCAGAACGATTTTTCTTTTTAGAATGGCCATTTCCAACCATTCCCGAAAAGGCTTTAGAAGAATTCCTATTATATTTTATAGAAGCTTATGATTTTCCAACGAATTTATCTAATTTTCGATCAATGAAAATTATTTTAGCAGTAAATTTGTTACGCAGTAAAAGTGGAAATCATATAGAATATATTGATGATACTTTCTGTGAAATGTTTGCAAATGACTATGAAAAACCAGGTTTTAAAAAGCAAGCAGAATTTATCAAAGAGCATTTTGATATGACATTAGATTATCAACGCATTTTTGATCTATTCTTGAACTTTAAATCGACACAATTTTATTTTACATATGAAGATTTAAAAGAAGCTGGTAAAGAAAATGAAGAAATAAGAAGTCTACTGTTAGATCTCAAGAAAATGATTAATCTAATAACAGGAAAGTTTCAATTAAAGTTAGAAAATCCTGAAGAATTTATTTTTACGCTGTATAATTCAATCTACATCAATCGTCAGAATACGACGTCTAATTATTTATTAACTGATCGTATGCAAAATATTTGTATTAAACTACAAAAAAAATATCCAAATTTCTATACAGAAGTTGAAAAATATGCGACTTATTTTGTGAAGGAATATAGTCCTCAAGATACAGATGTTTTACGTAATCATCTTATTTTCATAATATTTAACTCATGGAAACAGTTAATCGCTCAACTCAACCAGAAATATCAAAAAATACATATTTTAGTTATTAGTGATATCGATGATTTTCATGCTAATACGATATGTGGTTTAGCAGATTTTTATACTTCCGATAATGTTGCTTGTGAAATTTTGCGAACGATAACACCAGATTTAAAACTCTTAGAGGAATCAAAATACGATGTTATTCTGACCAATACGCATATTGATGACTTAAAAGATAAAGAGATTATTTACTATGATGATATTATGACAGACCGGGTCATCATTAAGCTTCAAGCAGCCTTATTTAGAGTTAGACATAAGCGTGAATCAACCACTCCATAAAAAATGATGCTTAACAGTTACGAATTTTTATTGTAGCTGTTAAGTTTTTTAGTGTTATCATATAATTCGAAATCTAAATATTTTATTAAATTGATTAGAATTAATAGCAAACACTTGCAATTCATTATAATCAGTATTAGAATAGCTTCTGGTCGAATAAGAAGTACAATTGTATAAAACTTCCTAATATAATATAATGTTTTCTCAGTCTTTTTTCACGATAAAAGTGAAAAATTGAAAGCATTAATATCCCTCTTCCTCAAAATATTTTAATACTATTGTGAAAACAGAAAATATTAAATAGTTAATTTTTTACGAAAACGATTGTTTAATAAATAAGAATATGTTATATTCATTCTTGCTAAAAGCATGATTCCGTTATCATAAAATATTATTATGTTTTATCAAACAAATCGTTTATAAGCAATACTATTTTAAGAATCGGTATCAATAATAAAGAAAAAAGGAGTTTTAGTGAAAGAGAGTTAACTCACGTGTGTCGTTACTTTTTTTGTTTGTTGGTGCAAAGCCAACTGTAACGCCACTTTGAATAATAATAATACATATAAAGAACGGAGATTTACCTATGCAAAACAAAAAGAATAATAATTTAATTTTAGCTATCTTACTTTTATTCGTTGGAACTTATGGAACTTTTTCTTATTTTACTGATAATACTGTTATGGGTGACGTTGTTTTAAGAACCGGTACAGTTAGTCTATCTGACGATAATAATAATTCAAATGAATGGAAATATGCTCCTTTAAATGATCATGCAAATACATTGATGACCAATGGTTCTAGCCAAATCACTGTAAAAGCTGGTGAGACAGTAACAGGTAACTCATTTGCTAATTTACGTCCTGGTGATTACTTTGAAAAAGAGTACACAGTGACTTATGATGGATCATTAACAGCAGATATTACTTTTGATTATACAACTTTATCTAATGTGTCAGGTTTCGACATCACGGCAACTATCAATGGAAAAGCAGCTAAATCACATGAAACATTTGAAAAAGTGCAACCTGGTGCAAAATATGACCTTAAATTACGCGTAGGTGTACCAGTTCAATCAAATAATAATGAATCATTTGGTTCTGGACGTAACGTAGAAGGCGGAACAATAACATCATTGACCGATGCATTTAAAATTACTGCTATTCAAAGCAACATTACAGAACAAGTAAATGAAACTGTTGTAAAAGGTGAAATTAAACCATAATATTTTTTTTTTGATAAATTAATTCTCTTTGGTTTTAAAACGAAAGAAGGTTTCAAATGTTTAAAAAATGGCATGTATTTATTTTATCGATTGTGTTACTTTTCATTACAACTTTTACAACTAATCATGTCCATGCTTATTTTTTAGATGTTTTAACACAAGTAGAAACCATTCAATTGGCTACTGGATATTTAGACTTAGGAAAAGTGGATAAGTCATTTGTTGAATTTTCAACCAATGAAAAAGAAGATGAAGTTATCATTCGCAATAATGGAACGATCGAAGCCGCTGTATTTTTACGACTAGAAACGGTTACGAATAATAATAAATTTTACTCAAAAATTTACGTGAATCAGCAGTCATTCACACAACTCAATCAAAATATATTGCTTAAACAAAATAACCTCCCTCAGCTATTGGCTCCGGGACAGGAAATTAAACTCAAAGTTTCTGTTGCTTATCCAATGGAAATCGATACAAGTGAAGAATATCAATTAACAATTGGACTTGTGCAAACTAATTTAGTTAATCAGTTTCCAACAACCAATCTTTCGGTACAAGGTTTTAATGATGTTGAAACTATGGGAGTAAAATTAACAGCTAATGAGAAACCACCAGTTTCAACAGCTTGGCCAACTGAAGCTGAATTTAAGCAAGCAATTTCTCTAAACTCTGATAATCATGTTTATGTTTTCCACAGACTATTGTTTGGAGTGGATCAGTCGAATGGTAATGGAACTAAAAAGACCATTATTCCAGGGAAGATGTATATTAAATTACCAGCGAATCCTATCATTACTTTTACTGATCAACAATTGATTCAAAATGTCTTCAACAGTTTCAACTCTAACTATCGTCTTGAAGTTAAATACCATAAAAATCTTGGTTTTGAATTGGATATTTATTTGAAAGATGGTTTGACTGGTTCGGACAATGAAGCAATGTTCATTCATAATGAGGATATCTTATTATCTACAGGACAATATAATTCAAGCACCCATATTAAATGGTCACAGTATAGTGATTTTGCTCAACCATTAATTTTAAATACTGACATTAGTCAATCTGGACCAGGTTATGTGAGTTTGAAATCAGACCGAACCATTACAAGTTCACCAACTGGTACGGTCCATACACTGTATTTATTAGCTAAAGATGATTGGGAAACGTATGCTGCTGCCGTGACGGAAAACCTATCAAATTATTTAACGGTTGAAACAACAGGGCCATTTGCTGCTACACTTTTGAACAATAAATTGTCCATCCGTCAAACGAATAGTGGGACTGATAAAAATGGAACCGTCCGATTACGCTCCAAATTAACAGGGGCAATTGTTTTGGAAAGAGTTTTAAAATCTGTCAAAACAAATACAACAAGTAGCTTTGATGTTCCATCAGCAACATTTACAAAGTTAGATAACTCAACCTCTGTCTATGTCACAGCACTTAAAGTTGAACAAACGCAAACAACAACAAATAGTCTGTTGCGTGCACAGCGTGTGGCTTCAAAACAGATCGTAGATGTTTATTTAAAATTCGACCAGGCTTTATCCGAAAATGCACAAATAAGCTTTGAACAATTACCAGCCGGTTACCAACTTGTCGATGTCTTAGTGCATGATAACCAGAAATATATTAAAGCAACATTCTCAGTTGCTTTTAATGAAATAAATAACTCTGCTGTAACTGAAAAGGCTTCGATGAAAGTGAAGATTGTCGATGCTTCAAAAAATCTGACGCAATCTTACACGGTTTACTTTAATGTGGTTGAAACGATAGAAAAAATAGAAGAATCAACTGAGGAATCAAGTGCAGTATCGAGTAGTGAGTCAGTCAACGAGTCAGTTCAATCCAATGCATCTTCTGAGTCAAACGATGAATCGTCATTAGAAGAGCTTAAAAGTACAGAATCAACCGCCGAGCTGCAAGAATCGATTTCAAACATTGAATCGGAAGTGATTGAGCCAGTAGTGGTTGAAAGCCAAGATGAAACTGAATCAATTCAAAGTGAAGGAGAAGTAACAGAATGAAGGTTATTTCACGTCTTTTAGACATTGTAAAGTGGATTTTCATTCTTGCACTCATCTTTTTGATTTTTTTGAATGTGATGTCGAATCCAAAAGGTCCTGGCTTGTTTGGGCTAAAAGGCTATAGTGTTTTAAGTAATAGTATGCAACCCGTCTTTTCGGCAGGGGATTATTTAGTTGATTTTCAAACAGACTATGAGGATCTAGAAATTGGCAATATTATTACATTTCAATTGGATAACCAATTGATTGTGACACACCGTATCGCTGATAGAATATATGATGGTTATGTAACAAAAGGTGATGCCAATGAGTTTGTGGATGAATTTATTGCAACCCCTGAAAGTTATGTTGCAAAATATGTGTTCCACATTCCTTATCTTGGGCAAATACTTATTTGGTTAAGCCATCCCTTAGTTTTTGTTGCCTTTTGTTTCATCATTGCTATTGGATTATTATATGGTCACTTTAAAGAGCGACGACAAAATAGTGAAAAGTAAATATCAAAAAAAATCCTTCTCTAATTATTTAAAGAGGGATATTTTTATGCAATCTTTTATGGCGCATTTTGTAATGACCACACAATCGTTGTTGTAAAAGTTTCTATGCCATCATTCATCCGTTGTGTAGGATTGGAGATATTTAATTTTAATTCATTGAAAGTTAAATCTTGGGTGCTTGGAGAGTCTTATTCTACATTATAAGAATGGATAATTGTTTGTCTGTCCCACAATAGGGGCGTTTCACAATAGTAAAGTTCTGTATCAAATGGTTCAGCTTGATGTATATCGCAATTGCTTAAGCCATAAGATAAATCATGCGAGCCGAAACTAATATCGTTCACCACTCCAAATTTTGAAGGGTTTTGTGGAAGTATCAATTCACAGTGATTGATACTAATGACAGCTGTTTTAATTGGTTCAACTCTACCTGTCAGATCTAAATCAGGTATTTGATAACTAATTATTTCAACGTTTTGAAGTCTATTAACTACTTTAAAAACAACATTTAATTGATAGTTGTCATTTGTCGCTATTAGATATTCTGTTAAAATGGTTCCATCATCTAATGATAATTGGATAAGTAATATTTTGAATTCATCAAATTTAAATTCTTTATCTGATGTCATTGGCCAATTAGTCACTTGAAGTAATTTATTTAATACTGTATTAAAATCAACAGTTGCTGTTATGGTAGTCGTAGCATGTGTTATAGGTTCTACAAAAGTTATCGTATCAGAAATCCATGGATAAGTTGAAACTGAGCTAATCGTATTAATTTCAATTGGGACCTCATTAATTATTAGATGCGAATAGTCAAAATGAAAAGGTTAGAAAATAAAAAAAGACAATGACTGATAAATTATTGTTAATTTATAGTTGTTAAACAAAAATAGATTATAATGAGTATAAATAATGATAATAATGAGTCTAATGTCTAAAAGTAGTAAAATTTATTTAAAATCAAAACATCGGCATCCAGAACTCTACATAAACAGAATTCTAAACACCGATGTTATTTTTTATTTTACATTCACTTTTTCAACTTCAGGATAGTGTTTGCTTTGTTTTTCAGATGCATCTTTTTGTGACAACAAACGCAAACCATTAAGAATAACTAAAATAGTCGATCCTTCGTGGAAAACCACTCCCATTGGCAAATCTAACCAACCAACTAGGTTCAGGATAATTAGGATGATGATGACCCCAACTGCGAAGGCAACATTTTGCTTAATAATGTTGTTTAGGCGATTACTTAGCTCATAACTATAGAAAAGTTTGTTTAAGTCATTTTTAACAATTACAACATCAGCGGTTTCCATGGCAACTGAGGAACCAGATCCCATCGCGATACCAATATTAGCATTGGCTAATGCGGGAGCGTCGTTAATCCCATCACCAATCATCCCTACCACTTTATCTTCTGCTTGATAGTCTTGAACAAAATTAATTTTATCTTCTGGTAAACAACTCGCATAATAGGTTGAAATACCTACTTGATCTGCCACTTTTTTAGCCGTCTTTTCATTGTCACCGGTTATTAATTGAACATCAACATCATTATTTTGGAAATTATTCACGGCTGTTTTAGCTTCTTTACGGACTTGGTCTGATAATTGGAAATAACCAATTACGTCACGGTCTTTACCAACAAATACCAAGGTTCCATCTTTATCTTGCTGATATTTATTTGAATTATGATAATCGGAAAAGAAGGAAGGTTTTCCAATGACAATCGAACCTTTTTTAAGACCTGTTCCAGCTAATTCTTCAACGGCTTCGTCTCTATTGACATTCGCTAAACTCGTATTAGGGAAGGAATTGACAATCCCTTGTGCAATTGGGTGACTTGATTGTTGCTCCATATAAATAACTTCAGCTAAAATATCTTCCGGGATATCGTAATCTTCAACTTCAAATTCACCTTGAGTGAGTGTTCCGGTTTTATCACTAAATAACACATCCATGGTACTTAGTGCTTCCATAGCCGCTCCACCTTTAAAGAGAACACCGTTGTTTGCTCCATTTGAGATGGCGGATAGGGTAGCAGGGGTTGCTGAGGCAACCAATGCACAAGGACTGGCGACTGTTAGTAATACCATTCCGCGGTAAAAGGCATCTGAAAATGTCATGTTATTAATGAACATTAAGGCTAAAATAAATATCGGCACAGCAATTAAAACAGTTATAACATAGCGAGATTCAATCCGGTCGATAAAGGATGCGATTTTAGATGGTCTCCCTTGAGCTTCTTCAACCATCCGAATGATATTTGAAAACACGGTCTGGTCACTGGTTTTAGTGACATGTAAATGCAAAACATGACCTTCGTTAATGGTTCCCGCATAGCCGTCGTCGCCTTTATCTTTTTCAACAGGTACAGCTTCACCAGTTAAGGCTGCTTCATTAATGATGGTAGGACGATCAATCTTTCCGTCAATTGGTAACTGTTCACCTTTAGCAACCACTACGGTTTGGCCAACTTTCAATTCGGAGGTTGGAACTTTAACGGTTTCGCCATTTTCCATAACCAACAATGCGGTTTCAGGCACTTGTTCTAAAAGTGATTCGATGGCTTTGGTAGACTTATTGGTCGCATATTCTTCAAGGAATTCAGCCCCCGCAAAAATAAATAATAACATTGCGCCTTCGGATTCATAATTAATAAGAACAGCTCCTAAGGCTGCAAGAATCATTAATAAGTCCACATTGGGTGAGCGATTTTCAATGGTTTCAATAATGGCATCTTTGGCAGCAAAGAATCCCAGGAAGAAAATGGCAATATAAAAACATATTCTACTATATAATGGATTAAAACCAAGTAGAAAACCGAGAATGAGAAAAATCGTTCCCACTAGGAGGAATTGACCTTCTCGTTCATTAAGTAAAAATTTTAACATGATTAAGTCCTTTCTATTCTAATGTTTTGGATAAACTAATTCTATTATGTATTTGAAGCATAGTCAAGTTATTTATAATGATTATAAATAAAAACCGGTATTAGATAGAGTCAATAAAATTGTGTAAAAACCACCAAAGGACGAGACTAAAGTTTTAAACTAGTAGCAGCAACGAAGAAACTTTTGGTATTCGTTGAAGAAACGATTGACTACTTCATGCCTACGATAACTCAATAATTGATACAATTTCTAGGACTTACTCTTGCGTTCGGATGAAAAGTTGGTTTCATCCGAGCGGTTGGTGTGCGGTCGGATGAAAAGATGGTTTCATCCGAGCGGTTGTTGTGCGGTCGGATGAAAAGATGGTTTCATCCGAGCGGTTGTTGTGCGGTCGGATGAAAAGATGGTTTCATCCGAGCGGTTGTTGTGCGTTCGGATGAAAAGGTGATTTCATCCGAGCGGTTGGTGTGCGCTCGATTGAAAAGTTGCTATCATCCGAGCGGTTGTTGTGCGTTCGGATGAAAAGTGTGTTTCATCCGAGCGGTTGTTGTGCGTTCGGATGAAAAGTTGATTTCATCCGAGCGGTTGGTGTTCGTTCGGATGAAAAGATGGTTTCATCCGAGCGGTTGTTGTGCGTTCGGATGAAAAGATGGTTTCATCCGAGCGGTTGGTTCACGGTCGTTTGAAAAGTTGCTTTCATCCGAGCGGTTGGTTCACGGTCGTTTGAAAAGTTACTTTCATCCGAGCGGTTGTTGTGCGCTCGTTTGAAAAGTGTGTTTCATCCGAGCGGTTGTTGTGCGCTCGTTTGAAAAGTTGGTTTCATCCGAGCGGTTGGTGTTCGTTCGGATGAAAAGTGTGTTTCATCCGAGCGGTTGTTGTGCGTTCGGATGAAAAGGTGATTTCATCCGAGCGGTTCGTGTGCGCTCGATTGAAAAGGTGATTTCATCCGAGCGGTTGGATCGCGCTCGTTTGAAAAGTTGCTTTTATCCGAGCGGTTGGTTCGCGGTCGTTTGAAATAGGATAAAGTACAGAAAATTATGAAAAAACATGAAGGAACGAGACTAAAGTTTAAACTCGACGAAGCAAAGAAGACATTTTTTGGTATTCTTTGAGGGAGGGATTGGCTGCTTCATGCCTACGATAACTCAATCAATTTACACAATTTCTAGGACTTATTCATGATATAACTCTTTAATATAATAGTATCATTTTTAAAGATGATTTTGTGCCCAACATTCACAAATTATATAAAAAAAAATAATAACAAACGCTTGAAAGCTTGACCTCATGCAAACCCTAAGTATTTAAGCAGAGATATTTATTTAAGGGAGGGGTTTTGGTCGTTAAAAAAGTGGATTGACATTTTTTTAAGCAATGAATATATTGAATTTAACACAAAATAAGGGGGTTTCTATGAGAAAGAGCTTAGTTGAAAAAGAGTCTGTATTGTTACAATTTGATCCATTAGTCCATAAAACACTTGCGCGAATGGGTATTCGGTCATCACATTTATTTTATGAAGATTATGCACAAGAATTACGGTTAAAAATGTTGGAATTGTATCAAAAATTTGATGGTAATCCCGTTGATACGGAACGTTATCAGTTTGTTGCTTATGCATCCAAAGGTTTGTATTGGTATTTGTTAGACATATTAAAGAAGGAACGGCCAACTGTCAGCCTCTCGGCAATCGATTTTGAAACTGTTTTGAATGCATCTACTCATCAAGCTCCCTATCAAAGTCAGGTGAATCTTCTCGCCTTTATGACTTCCATGCAAAAACACTTAACACTCGAAGAACAAGGTCTCTTTTGGCTCCTCAATGATTCATCCTTCACACTGAAAGACATCGCACAAATCTACGATATAAGCATCCCTGCTATCCACAAACGAAAAGTAAAACTTCAAGAGAAATTATCCTCCCTCAAAAATATTTTAAAATTCTAGTTAATAAATATCACTGTACTTTCTTTTATAGGGTGTAAGGTTTTTTTATCTTACAAATAAATAAAAGGAGGGATATGAATGCCAGGTGAAAAAGAATTTATCAGCGCTAGTCTGCAATTCAAGACCATCGGAGCAGATGACAAGGTTAAGCGTGCTTTAACTTTGCCCAATTTAGCCAATCAAGCTGACTATAGTCAGATGGTAGCGGTTCGCGATGCTTTACAAACTGTGTTTAAAGACGTGATTGCTGAAACGACGGCGGTTGAAATCTTTGCTATTTATTAATAGCTCGAATTTATAAAGGAGAAAGGAGGTTCATAATGGAGGAAAATTTAACTTTGGAATTACTTTTTAAAGACAGCCAAGGGGCTAGTAAAAAAGTAAACATCAAAAATCCACTTGAAGGTTTGGATCGTGAATCGGTTGAGCAGTTGGTTGATGTATTAGTTGATTCAGATATCTTTATTAATGATGGAATTGATTTGTATGCAACGGCTGCTGGTGCACGATATGTGCGTCGTATCGTAGAAGATATTTATATGGTTGACTAAAAACATTTGGCTCGTTCATTTGGCTATTTTAGCTGGGTGAACGAGTTTTTATAAAAAGGAGAGGGTGAGCATTGTATTTAAATAATAGCTTATATGATAAAGCCAAGTGGCTTGTTTTGGTTTTTATGCCGGCTTTGGCAGTCTTGGTCAGTAGTTTGGGAGACCTTTTTGCATGGGAACAAGCGGATGTGTTGGTTGCCGCAATTAATTTATTTGCCGTATTTCTAGGTTCGTTGATGCAATTATCCAGCCAGAGTTACTATAAACAGCAAAAAGATGAGGAGGTCGATTGAATGATAACGGCACAAGAGGTCTTAGCAGTGGCAGAAAAATATGTAGGTGTGGTGCAAGATTCCTTGGTCCATCGAAGTTTGATTGATCGTTACAATCAGGTCTTGCCTCGTCCAGCTAGTTATAAAATGACCTACGAAGATGCTTGGTGTGATGCATTTGTCAGTGTTGTAGGGGATGAAAGTGGTGCGAGTCATCTCATTGGGCGTGAATGCGGGGTCCAAAGGCATATTGAGTTGTTTAAAGGGATGGGAATTTGGTTAGGACGTCAAAAACCTACAGTAGGGGATATGGTGTGTTTTGATTGGGATGGCGGCGGTTTTGCAGACCATATTGGCTTTGTCGCTAAGGTGGAGGGTAAGTTTATTACGACCATTGAAGGAAACTCCAATCGACAGGTGGCAAAAAATCGTTTTAATTGGGAAGATTGGCGGATAATAGGTTTTGCACGGCCAAAGTATGCGGTTGGAAAGTCATTGGCTAATGTGGTACAAGAGGTTTTTGGTGGTTTATGGGGAAATGGTGAGGAGAGGCGTCGGAAGTTGGTGGTAGCCGGTTATGATTATGATACGGTTCAGCAGGCGGTTAATGCTGAATTGGCTGGTGTCACTAAAATGGATTTAGTTTATGATGGATTTGTTTTAAAGGATGACTTGGTTATGAAAATTGTAGGCTTGGCTAAAGACTATCAGATTCTGCCGAGTTTTCTGATTGTGATGCTACATTATGAGTCTTTGTGGGGGCAATCTGCAGTTGGGCGAGCGGATAATAATTGGGCTGGGATTACTTGGTCTGCTACTTATGTTGGCAATCCGGGCATAGCTAAGTCACCTGGGTTAAAGCGCCCATTAAGCGAAGGGGGATACTATGTTCGGTATGAGACGGTTGAGGATTTTTTAGCAGATTGGGTCTATTTATTAAGTAGGGATCATCTTTATCAAGTAGCAAATGTTACGGATTTTGCGACTTGTGTTGCAGGCTTGTTTCGTCCTGGCGGAGCGAAGTATGATTATGCGGCAGTTGGCAGAGATATTTATTTAAAAGGGATGTTGAATCGGCGTGCTGGGATTGAAGCAGCGAATCCTGGGAAATTAGGGATGATTGATCGGGAGGTTTCTTTGTTGAAGTCTGTGGATGCGGTGGCCGAGGAAGTGATTCAGGGGAAGTGGTTTGTAGGAGAAGCGCGAAAAATCGCTTTGACTGCAGCGGGTTATCATTATGAGTCGGTACAAAGACGAGTGAATGCGTTGTTGCGTGCTTGAGTGGATGGGTATTGCTAGAAGCCAAGAGTGGTAGTAGAATTGTTTCTGCTATTGTTCTTGGTTTTTTGTCGTAGCTGTACTCGGCTAAGACTTTCCTAATGAACTCATTATCAGTTTGCTTTTTCAATACATAAATGTTAATCTTTACTTAAGGATTGTTACCGAATAAAAATGGGCAAAACCTTAGGAGAGGTCGCAAAAAAAGAGTAATGAGTATGAAGATAGAAAAAGTCGTTAATAATAATATTGTTATTGCAAGAGATGCACAGGAGCAAGAACTGATTGCTGTAGGAAAAGGCATAGGTTTTCAACAGAAAAAAGGGAATCCGATCGATTCCACTTTAATTGAGAAAACTTTTGTCAATTCAGATGCAAAAAGTAGTAATCGATTACTAAAGCTTTTAAGTAATATCCCAATTGAACATGTTCAAATTGCAAATGATATCATCAACTATGCTAAGACTTCACTCGGACAGGATTTAAACGAGAATTTATATTTAACACTCACTGATCATATTAATTTTGCGATTGAACGTTTTGAGAATGGTGTTCCGATTCAAAATGCTTTATTGTGGGAAATTAAACGCTTTTACAATCATGAATTTCTCATTGGGAAAGAAGCCTTAGTTATGATTCAGCAAAAGCTAGGCTATCAACTCCCAGAAGATGAAGCAGGTTTCATTGCTTTACACATCGTCAACGCTAAATTGAAAAATTCAAATGTTGAACAAATAACAGAAATGACGCGAATCATACAGAATATTTTGAAAATTGTTACCTATGAATTTAATGTGTCATTGGACGAATATTCTTTAGATTATGAGCGTTTCATTACCCATTTGAAATTTTTCGTCCAGCGCTTGTTCGTTGGTCAAAAACTTGAAACCAAAGATGAGAATGATTTTATTTTCATTTTAAAAGAAAAATATCGGAAAGAATATCAAACAGCTTTAAAAATTTCTGAATACATCGAAAATGACTTCAACCGTCGACTAGAGTCAGATGAACTGATGTATTTAACCATTCATATTAATCGAATAACAAGATAATCAGGATTGTTACTGTTAAATCAGGCGAGACCTTAGTACCTTTATTTGGCATGGGTATTTTAGGTCTTTTTTTATTCGAATAAATAACTAAATTGATTAAAAAGGAGCAAATCGATGGATTACAAAGAAACAGCCAAGAACATAATTGAAAATATTGGTGGGGAAGACAACGTTTCTTACCTATACCACTGTGCCACACGTTTAAGATTTAATTTAAAGGATTCTTCTAAAGCTAATACCGATGCCGTTAAGAAAATCCCTGGTGTGATGGGTGCGGTTGAAAAAGGTGGGCAATACCAAGTTATCGTTGGTAGTGATGTTGGAAGTGTCTTTAGAGAAATTAACAATCAATATGATTTAAACACAGAAGGTGGCTCAGGTAATGATTCACAAGAAACTCAAGAGGATAAATCGTTCCTTAACACACTTATTGATACACTAACGGGTATCTTTACACCAATTTTACCAGCTATTACAGCTTCAGGGATGATGAAAGCTGTCTTATCTTTACTAGTTGTATTTAAATGGGTTGATAACCAATCATTGAACTACCAAATCATCAACTTTATGGCAGACTCTGCATTCTATTTCTTGCCATTCTTATTAGCTGTTTCAGCTGCTAATAAATTTAAAACGAACCAATACCTAGCCTTAATGATTGCTGGAATTTACCAACATCCGAACTTTGTGGCAATGGTACAACAAGCCAATGAATCTGGCGGTTCTATTAACTTATTTGGTTTACCTATTGGTACAGTTGGTTATTCATCAACCGTTATCCCAATTATTTTATCGATCTTGTTATTATCTTATGTAGAGCCAATTGCTGACCGTGTGTCACATAAATCGGTTAAATTCTTTACCAAACCTTTAATTTCTATTACAGTCGTAGGAATTCTTAGTTTAGTTATCATTGGACCAATTGGTCACTATATTTCAGATTTAATTTCAAATGCAATCGTATCAATCGAAAACATTGCTCCTTGGTTAGTTCCAACCATTATCGGTGCGATCTTCCCATTACTTGTTTCAACTGGAACGCACTACGGAATTATTCCAATTGGAATTAACAACCGTTTAACTAATGGTTACGATACCTTTGTTTACCCAGCTAACTTAGCTTCAAACATCTCTCAAGGTGTTGCTGCGATGGCAGTTGGATTGAAAACTAAAAATACAGAAGTTAAATCATTGGCATTTTCGTCTGGTTTAACAGCTGTTTTAGGTATTACTGAGCCTGTTCTTTTCGGTATTAACTTACGCTTTAAAACACCTTTATACGCTGCTATGGTTGGTGGGGGTGTCGGTGGTTTATTCATGGGTATCTTTGGCGTTCGTAACTTCTCAGGTGGTTCACCAGGTCTATTAACATTACCTTCATACATTGGAGAAGATACTTTACGTCATTTCTACTTAGCAATTGCTGGTGCAGCCATTGCCGCAGCAGTGACATTTATTGTTACAATGATTATTTATAAAGATGAAGAAGCTGCTGAAGAAATTCAAGAAGTAACTGAAAACATTGATGAAGATACAACAACTGAAACGAATGCAGCAGTTGCTACAGCTTCTGTTGAAATTGTTTCTCCAATGAACGGACATTTACGTCAATTAAGTGATGTGCCAGATGAAGTCTTTTCACAAGGTATTCTGGGCCAAGGTGTTGCGATAATTCCGACTGACGATACAGTTTACGCACCTTTCAATGGGACTGTTACAGCTCTTTTTGACAGCAAACATGCCATTGGTTTAACGAGCGACGATGGCGTTGAGCTTTTGATTCACGTAGGGATTGATACGGTTCAAATGAACGGTGAAGGCTTTGCTTATGCCGTTGAGCGCGATCAAAAAATTACCGTTGGTCAACCACTTTTAACTTTCAACATCGAAAAAATTAAAGACCACGGCTATTCAATCATCACACCGGTTGTTGTAACCAATTCAAACGACCTCAACGATATTTTAACTGTTTCAAGCAAGCAAATTACTGTTGGCGAAGACATTATCAAGATCATTAACTAAAATAAATATCACTGCTACAACTGTGCTTTATAAAAATGGTTGTAGCAGTTATATTTATTAGAGGATTTAGAAGGAGGATTTAAATGGGATTCCAAAAGGATTTCTTATGGGGTGGCGCCACAGCGGCGAATCAAAGTGAAGGTGGCTATAACAAAGGTGATCGTGGACTGGCTAATGTTGATGTCGTACCGACAGGCGAGGACCGTGGACCAATTATTCGTGGTAAGATGAAGCACTTGGCATTTGATGATTCGCATTTTTATCCGGCTAAAGAAGCGATTGATATGTATACGCATTTTAAAGAGGATATCGCCTTGTTTGCGGAAATGGGCTTTAAGGCATACCGCTTTAGTATTGGCTGGACGCGGATTTTCCCTAAAGGCGATGAGCTAGAGCCAAATGAAGAAGGCTTGGCGTTTTATGATGAACTGATTGATGAATTATTAAAGTATAATATTGAACCGGTGGTAACCATTACCCACTTTGATATGCCGATTCATTTGATTAATGAGTATGGTGGTTGGCGTAACCGTAAATTGGTTGATTTTTATGCTAATTTGGTGACAGTTTTATTTAATCGTTACAAGGGTAAAGTGAAGTATTGGATTACATTTAATGAGATCAATATGATCTTGCATGCGCCGTTTATGGGAGCTGGTTTGGTATTTGAAGAAGGCGAAAACCATGAACAAGTAATGTACACAGCTGCTCACCACGAGTTGGTCGCGAGTGCCTTAGCGACAAAGATTGCCCGTGAAATTGATCCTGACATCCAAATCGGATGTATGATTGCAGCGGGGCAGTATTATCCAAATACACCAAATCCTGCTGATGTTCGTAAAGCCCAAGTTGATAATCAAGGGAATTATTTCTTTGTGGACGTGCAAGCCCGTGGTGAATATCCAGCTTATGCTTTGAAGGAATTAGAGCGTAAAGGTATTGTGGTGCCGTTTGAAGAGGGGGACAAGAAATTACTGAAAGAAAATACGGTAGATTATGTTTCTTTCTCTTATTATTCTTCTCGTGTGTCATCAGCTGATCCTGAAGCATATGAAAGTACGAGCGGAAATATTTTCCCAACCATTAAGAATCCATATTTAGAGCGTTCTGAATGGGGTTGGCAAATTGATCCATTAGGATTCCGCATTACCATCAATGAATTGTATGGTCGCTACCAATTACCATTGTTTGTGGTGGAAAATGGTATAGGTGCTAAGGATGAACCAGACGAGAATGGTTATGTTGTCGATGATTACCGTATTGAGTATTTACAAAAACATATTGAAGCGATGCGCGATGCAGTTGTGGAAGATGGTGTGGATTTAATTGGCTACACTTCTTGGGGTTGTATCGATATTGTTTCTGCTTCAAGTGGGCAAATGTCTAAGCGTTATGGTTATATTTATGTTGACCGCGATGACATGGGGAATGGTAGTTTGAAACGTAGCAAGAAAAAATCCTTTGACTGGTATAAGAAAGTGATTGCTAGCAATGGTGAGGATTTGAGTAATTAGTCATTGATGAAGAGTGTGAATACTACGAAAAACCGGACATTTTAATTATAGTGGAACCGTCCCAAGCCAAGGTCTTGGGACTCGGCTGGCTACTCGAACTCTAAGATCTAAAGGTCTAAGAGTTCGATGTGCGCCAGTCCGTTCTTTACACTATAATTAAACTGTTCGGTTATTCTGCGTGTACTGGTGTATTCGAAATTTGATTACATTGAATGAGGTTGGCTGAATGGCTTTGCCATTGGCCATGTAATGCTAAAAGTTGGGTATAGGGTGCTTTAAGTAGCCATGAATTGATGAAAGTAGGCCGCATAGCTACCACATTAAGCATATAAACTAAGTTATGTGCCGAATGGCTACCTCATTAAGCATATAAACTAAGTCATGTGCCGAATGGCTAGGATCATTAATATGTGCCAGAAAGTGCCATAGGTGGCACATGCGGCTTGTTATATGCCTGCATTCGTCACTCCCCGGCACATCCGGCTTGTTATATGCCAGCAGTCGTCACTCCCCGGCACATCCGGCTTGTTATATGCCTGCAGTCGCCACTCCCCAGCACATCCCCCCTCAGTATATGCCACTTACCTCTATTCTAACCATAAAAACCATTACCTACCAACTACCCAATCTATTTCAACTTAATCTCCAACACCATATCAATATCATCCATTAAAGCTTCGGTTGCATGGCTGTTATTTAATTCAACAAAAGTTGTATCAGTAAAAGCTAATGCAGTCCAACTATCAGATACCTTAACCACTGAATTATCCATCAATCGTGTGACAGAAGCAATCTGAGAACTTGCAATACCAGGCAATGGTAGGACACCAAGTGGACCGTCAAAAATATGCGCGTAGATTGTTTTATCATCCTTTTGCGTATAATAGCCCCATTCAGGTTTTTCCAAGTCGATCGCTGGACGGTTTTCGTAAATTGATGCATGATTTAATTCCATCCAGTCACCAACTTCAGATAAAATATCTAAACTTTGTTGATTAAATCGACCTGTGCCATCAGGAGGGATATTTAATAAGATGTTTCCATTCTTACTGATGCATTCAACTAATTTGCGGATAATGAATTTGGCAGATTTATAACTGCGGTCGGTTGGATCATATCCCCAAGAATTATTGATTGAGGTGCAAACTTCCCAAGGAACGAAATCGCCGTTCACATCTTTAATGGGGTAGGGTGGAATGATATGCTCGGGACTAATATAGTCACCAGAATAAGAATTAGGTTCGTTATCAATAATTGAACCAAATCCTTCACCTGAAGTTTCAAGACGATTATCGATGACAATATGCGGTTGATGTTGACGAACCATCGTCATTAATTCTTCCGCTTCCCACTTGTCACTACTCATCTCACCGTAAGAAAAATCAAACCACATGATGTCCAAATGACCATAGTTTGTCACTAATTCTTCCACTTGGGCATGCATAAATTTTAAATAATTATCCCAATCGATGGTTTCATCACGATATGCTTCATTTCCGCGCATTGGATGATGCCAATCATCAAATTTCGGAAAATCTTTATGATACCAGTCAATCAAACTGAAATACAAACCAACTTTTAAGTCATATTTACGGGCCGCTTCTATATATTGCGCCACTAAGTCGCGTTTAAACGGCGTATTCGTAATTTTATAATCTGTATATTGCGAATCATACAAACAGAAGCCGTCATGGTGTTTAGCCGTCAAAATAATATATTTCATTCCTGCATCAGCCGCGGCTTTTGCCCACTGGTCAGCATCAAAAGCTGAGGGGTTAAACGAATCGAAATAAGGTTGATATTCCTCAATCGTTAAATTCTCACGACTACGAACCCACTCGCCACGCCCAATAGAAGAATACAACCCAAAATGGATAAACATTCCAATGCGCGAGTCAACGAACCATTGCTTATCCGGACTTATTTTTTGCTTCATAATCAATAGACACTCCCTTTATTGTTAGTCTCATTTACTTCATTACGCTTCAACAAATTTTTAATAGCAATATCACCAAACCATGCAATCGGGAAAATATACATCGGTACAAATAATAATAGATGTAAGAAAGGGAAGAGCGTCATAATAAATATCGCCACCCCTATCCCCAACACCGCAGCAATTGTTTCTTTAATCGAACATAAAGCCAGATAGAAAGCTTGCTTTATATGATCCTTAGTACGCAAATCAAAACTGACAATACTTGGGAAAATATAACAAATCACACTTAAAGCAATCACAAACATAACAATTAAGAAAAAGTGCAGATAGCTATTGCCAATAAAATGTTGTGAAACCCGTAAGTCGACGTATAGAAACAAAATAACGGCAAGTGACAAATAACCTAAAATGTTACTTTGCTTAAAATTTTCTGAATAATATTGTTTAAATTGCTCAGCATTATAAATTGAGGTTAAATCTTCGTCTTCTGTGCGCAAATTATACATAATAGAAGCGAAAATGGCCGAAATTGCTGGGAAAACACCCAAAACAAGAAAACTTTTAAAACTATAAACAATTCCCCAAACTTGTAATTTAAACAACTCCAACATAAACAACCCTAGTTTATAAATCCCATTAACAAACTTATTGTTCGTCATACAATCCCCTTTTCTTTTTAATAAATATCTCTATATAAACTGTGTATCTTCCATCATCGATTCTGCAATCAGCCACTGACCGTCTACCTTAATAAAAGTAATGCCGACTGTGGCAATATGATCACGGTATTCTTCACTATCGCTTGTTGCTCGTTGCTGTACCCTTAATTTAACCAAATCATCTGTTTGCTCAAGCACATCGATAGATTCAAGCACAAGCTTAATATCAAATTCATCAAATACAGTTTGCATTTCTTGACTGGTTTGCGAACGTGCAGATTCAATTAGGGTAGAAACATACACATCTAAATCTTCTTCATTAGCAGCTTGAATATTTTGTTCAAGAACTGAAATAACTTCTGCGACATCAGCTTCATTTGCTAGACGACCTTTTACATCAAAACCATTAATCATTGTAGAAGGGACGATAAAGGTCTGATACAAAGTAGGTAACATTAACAATAAAGCAAAAATAATAATTAAATATCTTTTTTTCATTAGCCAACACCTTTACACATAATTATTGTAATTATATAAAAGAAAGCGGATAAGTACAAACGGAAGTTAAATATTAAAATTTAAAAATAAATGATAAAAATAAGAAGCAAATTAAAGGGGTGATGTCAACGGTAAAGAATTGTAAAATCTTAATATAAAATGATACAAATTAAACCATGTTAAAAGGCTTGGTATGAAACCGCTTGATTTATTTTCATCTTAAAACTATAATTAAATTACATGTAGCAAATATAGAGTATTTATTTTATATATCATTTTGCTACAATCAAAATTATTATAAGAATGGAGGAATTTGACTAATGGCAGAGGTGGTTAGTTCAAATCAAGTAAGTCACAACGATGAAGTATATCAAAAATCAAGGTGGCAAAAAATTAAGGATAGTAAATATTTATATTTATTTGCATTTCCAGCATTCTTATATTTCTTAGTTTTTGCATATTTTCCTATGTATGGTGTTGTTATAGCATTCAAGGATTACATGCCATCACTTGGAATACTAGGAAGCCCATGGGTTGGATTTAAACATTTCCAACGTTTTTTTAATTCTTATTACTTTTGGGATCTAATTGGTAACACTTTAGGAATTAATGTGTACTCGTTAATCGTTGGTTTCCCACTACCGATTATTTTAGCCCTTGCACTTAATGAAATTAAAGACGGCTGGTTTAAGAAATTCACTCAGACGGCAACTTATGCACCAAACTTTATTTCAGTTGTTGTTATTTCTGGGATGATTATTTCATTCCTTTCACCTTCAACAGGTATTATCAACCACTTTTTAGACTGGATTGGTGTTGGGAGAATTGCATTTATGCAAGACCCTCGTTGGTTTAAAACGATTTATGTATTATCTGGTGTTTGGCAAGGAACAGGTTGGTCTTCAGTTATTTACTTTGCGACCTTGTCCGGGGTAGATGAACAACTTCACGAAGCAGCAACCATTGACGGGGCAACAAAATTACAACGTAACTGGTATATCAATTTACCAACGATTGCTCCTACGATGATTATTTTATTAATTATGAACTTTGGATCATTGATGGCAGGTGGGTTTGAAAAAATCTTACTATTACAAAATCCATTGAACATGGAATCATCAAACGTTATTGCTACTTTCGTTTATCAATCAGGCTTATTAGATGCTCAATACAGTTTTGCGGCAGCCGTTGGACTTTTCCAATCTGTAATTAACGCAGCGTTATTGATTGTCGTAAACTTTATTGCACGCCGTGTCGGCGAAACGTCACTATTTTAATGAAAGGAGCAACACAAATTGTTTGATAAAAAATTATTACCATCAGAACGTATCTATATGTTCTTCGTTTATGTATTTTTACTTTTAGCATTGTTCTTGGTTCTATATCCGATGCTTTATATTGTGAGTGCTTCAATCAGTGATCCTCAAGCGGTTAACTCTGGAGAAATGTGGTTGATTCCAAAAGGCATTACTTTTATAGGTTACGAGGCTATTTTTGAAAATCAACAAATTTGGCGAGGTTATTGGAATACAATTGTATATACTGTTTTAGGTACATTAATTAACTTAGCCGTTACTTTACCTGTAGCCTATTCACTATCTAGAAAAGACTTTTACGGACGTAAATTCTTAACGAACTTCATGTTAGTAACAATGTTCGTTAGTGGGGGATTAATTCCTTCATATTTATTAATGAAGAACTTAGGGTTTTTAGACTCGATTTGGGCAATGATTATACCTGGTGCAGCATCTGTTTATAATATTGTAGTTACGCGTACGTTCTTCGAATCATCAATTCCAACTGAGTTGGAAGAAGCAGCCGTTATTGACGGGGCTAATGATATTACATTATTCTTTAAAATCATCCTTCCGTTATCAACACCAATTATTGCGGTTATGGCGCTTTATTATGGGGTTGGACATTGGAATGGTTTCTTCAATGCTTTAATTTATTTATCTGATCGTGCTAAGTATCCACTACAAATGGTACTTCGTGAAATCTTAGTTTTAAACGACCTATCATCAACAGGTACTCCAGATACGATGACAACATCGATGGCAGAATTAGCTTATTCTCGTCAACAACTTTCTGAAGTTATCAAGTACGGTGTTATGATTGTTTCATCAGCGCCAGTTATTATGGTTTATCCTTTCTTACAAAAGTATTTTGTTAAAGGAGTGATGGTGGGGTCACTTAAAGGTTAGTAAGGTTGCAATGTTGCTTTGGTCAGTATTTAATTTTAGGAGGAAATAGTTTGAAAAAATGGTTAAGAAAAGCTAGTACAACCACTTTAGCTGCTTTATTAGCATCTGGTTCATTAGCTACAACAGTTTTAGTTTCTGCACAAGAGAGTGAAGGTTATGAGTCAGGTACTTTATCTGAATTTCCATTAACAGAAGAACCTGTTCATATGTCAATGATGGCTCCAGGTACTGGTATGTCTGAATGGGCTGATATGCCTACTTTACAAGCATACTCAGAAATGACTAATATTACTTGGGATTACATCACACCTCCAATGAGTGACTTTGGTACGCGTATGAACCTAGCGTTTGCATCAGGTGACCTACCTGACGTAATTTATGGTGCTGGTTCAGGTACATTAACTCGTGGTATGGAAGTTGACTATGGTCGTCAAGGTATTCTAGTTCCTTTAGAAGGATATTTAGAAGAATACGCACCAAACTTCATGGCTTTAGCAGAAGAAGATCCAAACATTTTACGTTCGATCACTGCTCCAGACGGACATATCTATAGCTTGCCATTCTTATCTGGTGGTTCTACTGGTATATGGCCAACTGGTCCACTTTGGTATAATGGTGCTTGGTTAGAAGCTTTAGATGCTGAAGTTCCAACATCAGTTGATGAATTATATGACTTATTAGTAAGAATGCGTGATGAAGATCCAAACGGTAACGGTCAAGCAGATGAAATTCCATTCACTGACGTTGCTTTAGAGCACTCAAAAGTATACTTACTCGCTTCATTTGGTATGAAAGCTTTTGGTATTGAAGAAGTCGATGGTGAAGTTCGTTATGCACCAATTACAGATAACTATCGTGCTTACTTAGAATTCATGGCTAAATTATATGATGAAGGTTTATTAGACCAAGAAACATTTATTCAAGCAAACGAACAGAAAAAAGCTAAAGGACAAAACAACCAAATTGGTTTATTCCAAGACTGGTTCTCATTCTTTACTTTAGGCGGAACTGAAGATGAAGCTGTTGCTAACCCAATGTTCCACCCATTAACAAGCGAATTCGCTGAAGAGCCAATCTCACCAGCATCACCTCAATTACAAACAGGTGTATTTGCTGTAACAAGTGCTGCTGAGCATCCAGAATTAGCTGTTGCTTGGGTTGACTACTTCTACTCACCAGATGGTTCTGCATTACTTAACCAAGGACCAGAAGGTGCACTATGGGTTTGGGGCGAAAATGACGAAGGTGAAGCTGTAAAAGTTCTAAATACTGAAAATGCAGATCCAGAAAATACTGAAGAATATCGTGGACAAATCACACCTGACTACGGTATCCCAGTTCCAAAAGGAACCTTTAACGTACAAGGTATCTACCAAGATCCAAACAACACAGATCCATCAGCATTTAGTGTCTTTGTAGCAGAAGAAACTGAAGAAAAAATGGCGCCATATGCTGAAGTTCCGTTCCCAATTACTTATTTAACTGTTGACGAACAAGATGTAATTGTTTCAATGCAAACAGATTTAAATACATTTATTGTTGAACAAGAAGCTCGCTTCATTACTGGCGTTCAAGAAATCAATGATGATACTTGGGCAAAATATGTAAGCACAATTGAGTCAATGGGTATTGAAGACTACGTTCGCGTTCACCAACAAGCATACGACCGTTGGTTCGAAGCAGGACAATAATTAAATAATAGTTTTACCGAGCTGAAGAGATTGGTTCATGATTTTTTAGTTTTGGTGAACATAGGCCAGCGTGACGCAGTCACGCCTGGCCGTTTTTTATTAAGTTACATTTTTTTATTAAGCAATGTGCTTTTTACCACATTTTCTTCTTCAAATAATAGTGGATGTAATTCTTTTTCTTTAGATACTTGTTTTTGAATGATTAAAATGCGGTATTTCAAGTTATTAAAGTTACGATAGCCATAACCACTCCGTTTGATATTCTTAATTTTATTATTTGTTCCTTCAACAACACCGTTAGATAAGGTATACCTTAAACTGTTTTTAATGGCAGGTAGTTATTTTTCAAAGGTCTGTATCGTTGTCCTTACCTTACGTGGCAATGAGTACTTATGAGTCTCATATAAATCATTTTCTAAAGCCTGAAAACTATGTTGTTTAATATCTGATTTGAGTCGATTTATTAAATCATATACTTGTTGGAATTGAGTATCAATACTGATTAAGTAATTCACCATGCTTTTTTCAGTCATAAGCCCATCGTATAGTCTATGTGTGCGGTATTTGGTGAAATCGAGATCACCTTGATTCTTTAATAGGAGTTTCCATTCCATTGCTGTTTAAGCTTTTAGTAGTCTCTTGGTCTACTATACCTTATCTCATTCATCAGCTGGATACGTTCTCTGTTAATCGAATCATTCAGTAATTTAACTAAGTGGAAACGATCAATTATAATCTTCGCTTTTGGAAAAATCTGTTATAAAAATTGATAATAAGGGCGATACATGTCCATCGTTACCGTCTTTACTTACATCCGACTGTCATAAGAGAGTCGCATAAAATAATCTCTTAAAACATTTTGTGTGCGATTAGGTGGTATATCCACTAAGGTATGATTATAGGTATCCATCAAGATGCAGCACTTAGATTGAGTGACTGTATTTACGGATTTAAATTCATCGATGCCTAAGTGCTCTCTGGTAGCGACCGTTTTTGAGCAGCTAAGGATTGACCCACACGTCATAATTGCTTAGCGACTGTATAACGAGCTACAAACAAATGTTGAGGGATTAACTTCATGGATTGTACTTCTGTTAATTCTCTGACGATTAGACGCTTAATATCGTTTGAGATAAATCATCCATTATCGACTATTGACGTAGTTACTGTCGAAGTGGTTAAGCAGTGTTTATAGCAATAGCGTTGTTTTTTTAACCTTAGAAGTAACGGTTGTTTGTTATATTGGCCTAAGGTAATCGTTGAAACATCAATCTCATATTTAATCATATCTTCAGTGGATTGATTGACGACACCACTACAAGGGCAAGTATCCAACGGATATGATAATCAACCTTCAATTACTTTACAATTAATGCCACGTCTCTTTTCTTCAATAATCGTATCTGTCAATTCATTTTTTTCATCTGTAATATTAAGTAAATTGCGATATAATCAGTATAAGCCAAGTGGATTCTCCTAACATAGTTTAGTGTGGTAACTAAATTATATAGGAATTCACTGGCTTTTCATATTTAGGTATAAAAAAGAGGTGTCAGCAAGATTTCTCTCACCAACACCAAAAATTCTTGAGTCTTAAATTTACTTTTGAAGTTTTTTTATTAGATAAATACTATCTCAAAGCTCTTACTCATAATAAATATCTACAGTCTAAAAAAACACGTTTAGTAAAAAATAACATATAGAAAGTGCTTACATTTGTATGTATACTGGATTATATGTAAACTTATTAATATATATTTAGTTGTAATTGAAGGAGAGTGATTTAATGAGAAACAAAAATAACCGGTTAATAATCATCATCACCAAAGTTGGAGAATGGATTTTCAATTTGTTTATTTTACATTTTCTTTTCTTTTTATATAGTTTTCGAGGACTCTTTCTTTTTGGAATCTTTCCATCTTTTGCTGCACAAGTAGTTGTCTTGAATAAATGGCTAAGGAAATCAGAAGATTCATTTAATATGTATCATTGTTATAGAAACTCTTGGCATAAATATTTTAGTTTATCTAATAAACTTGGTTATACTTTCCTTTTAGTTTATATATTTCTAGTTTTTGATCTAAGAATTAATGAACAATTTATTAACTCAATAGCTATTCATTATATTTTGTTATTATTAATAGTTTTAACTACCTTTATAGTATTTTTTTCATTTATTACAATGATTAGAGGTCAATATGGCTATTTTGATACAGTTAAACAAAGTTTTTATATATCTTTAAGTGTTCCTATATATACTGTAGCAACAAGTGTAGGTTTGTTACTAATGTTTGAATTACTGACCACTTTTATCTTTTTAGCAGTTTTTTTTGGGATTCCAATGATGTTATTACCAATCGTGTGGTTTACAACTGAAGGTATAGATAAAGCAATTTCAAGAAAAGAGTTACAAAAAAATTAATAAGAATAAAAATGGAGGGGAAGCTAATGCGGAAATTTCCTAAGTACTCAACATTGTTCAAACATTATATTTTTTCTTACATAGTCGTATTTGCCATTCCATTTATTATCTTATCTCTTGGAATTCATCAGATTTATATACGAAATCTATCATTAGAATTAAATAATACTAAGGAGAATTATTTAAATCAAATTGATTCTAGGTTAAACAATCAATTAACAGAAATGAATCAAGTTGGTAACTTATTGAATATGTCACAAGTAATATATTTTCCAACACTTGGCACAGAACAAGAAGATGAATTGATTAATCAATTAAAAATTTATGAGCATTCATACAATGGTATTGATGCTATTTATTTAGTATTTATCAATCAAGATACAGTTTTATCATCAAGAGGAACGATGTCATTAGATGCAATGTTAAAACACTCCAAACATTTTCAAGTGGAGAATATTGAAGGATTAATAGATGAAATTTCTAATCCACTTGAGAGAATTTCGGTTTTTACTTCTGAATCAGTTGCAGTAAAACATTCTCCATGGTCTAATAGAGAAATTTTTTACTCAATGCCAATGGGAAGTTACACAAATCCTATTGGATCAATCTATTTTGTCATGAATATGGATGATATTATAACAAACTTAAGAGAAGCAACCGAATTAGAAGAAGGAATGGCTTTATTCGTTAATGAATCTAATGAGATAGTTCTTTCTAGCTCCCTCTATCCAAAATTGACGAGAGAAGAATTAACTATAGCTGTGCCTGATTTGGTAGATACAGAAAATATTATAATTGAGGGAACAAGTTATTCTATAAGTAGTATAGATAGTAATTTAAGTGGTTGGCGGTTAATTAACTTAACAGATACTAATCGATTTTACCAACCATTATATCAAATAATCATTGTTGTTTTTCTAGGACTGATAGCTATGCTTTTTATAGGATTAGTTATTGCATATTATTTTGCAAATAAATATTATCAGCCTTTGAGATCTTTAATTTCAATTTTTGATGCAAATATTTCAAATGATTATAATGAATGGAATATTATTGAAAGCAATGTTAACAAGGCCTTTACAGAAGTATCTACACTAAGTCAGCAAGTAAGTGATCAAATACCTATTGTAAAACAAGCAACAATTCTAGAGTTGATTGAAGGTAGGATTAGCAATGAAGATGATTTTAATAAGTACTTACTTGAATTAGGTTTAATCTTTCCTTATGAATATTTTACACAAATTATTATTGAAATTGGTGATAAGAATAAATCCTTATTAGAGAAAGATATTAAATACATAGACCAAAGACTATCAGATGTATTTTTAGATCAAGTATCAGATTTATATAATGTGTATGGTGTGGTTCCATATCTACGTAATAATCAAATTTTTCTTATTGTTAACTCTAATAAGCCAATGCATAAGATATGGACAACTTTATATGAATATTTGAGTAAATCGTTATTATCAGAGAAAAGCTTTAAACAGCAAATTATAAAAATCGGGATTGGTAATACTTACACACATTGGAATAAGATAAAAAAATCATATTTTGAGGCAAGCTCAGTAATTGACTTACTTAATAATAAAGACAGTGGAAAAAATACAATTTTATTCTTTAGTGATATTGTTACTGATCAATCTATCGATGATCTACCTACAATTATTGATTATCCAACAGAACAAGTTATGCTTTTAAGTCAGGGGTTAAAACAAGGAGACATAGAACTTTGTAAAGAGATAATCGATGATGTTTTTGAATCATTTGATAATAAATTTAGTAATGAAATTTCAAGGCAAATGACAATATCGTATATCTATAATCATTTAGTACAAACAGCAAATGAATTGAAAATTACTTTAGGATGGGAGTTTTTAGTTAAGTTATCTGATTTTATTCAGAGTGAATTAGCTAAGGATACCTTAATCAACCTAAGTATGTATATAGCTACTCAAGCTAAAGATCAAATTGAGGATTTAAATATTGTGATTGAGAAACAAGTAGTTCAAATTATATTTGAAAATTTTGATTCTTCATCATTATCTTTAGAGCAAATAGCTTCAGAATTTAATATCTCAGTTTCTTACGTAAGTAAGTTAGTTAAACAGGAAACAGGTGAGTCTTTCTCTTCAATTATACAAGCATTGAGGATGGAGAAATTTAAGTCTTTATTAGTTGAAACAAATCAACCAATTAAAGATATTGTAACTCAAGTTGGTTATTTTGATGTATCTAATTTTACTAGAAAATTTAGAAAAGAAACTGGATTGACTCCAAGTCAGTATCGAGAAGCACATCAATCTATTATCAAGTAATAGAATTAATTTATCCGTTAATGTTTGGGAAACAAATTTTGTTAACCGAGCATTAACGTTTTTTATTATTTTGTAACTGTATGTGTATGATTTTATTATTTTCTGAAAATCGTTTATTTGTTAGTGTTTTAATAAGGATTCTGCATTAAGATTCTTGATAATCTCACATATTGTAAGTTAATAAAGTTATTGTTAAGCTTATTATTAGAAAAGTAAACGCATACAAATCGATGATGTGTTTTGAAAGGAGTAAGTTATTGGAATCAAATAGTAGAGTTACAGGTAAAATAATGAGTGAGAATGATGATCAAAGAGCTCAATCACAATCAATAATTAAACAAATTTTTACAAGTTGGCAATTATATGCATTAATATTTCCTGCTTTTGCATATTTTGTCATTTTCCACTATGTGCCAATGTATGGTGTACAAATAGCCTTTAAAGATTACATGCCGTCTCTAGGAATATGGGGTAGTCCTTGGGTAGGGTTTAAACATTTCGAAAAATTTTTTGATTCATATTACTTTTGGGATTTGATTAATAATACATTAGGAATTAGTATTTATTCATTAATTGTTGGATTTCCTTTACCAATTATTTTAGCTTTAGCATTAAACGAAGTTGATTACGAACCTTTTAAGAAATTAGTTCAGACTGTAACTTATGCGCCTAATTTTATCTCAACAGTTGTAATTGTTGGTATGATTATTTCATTCTTGTCTCCTTCAACAGGAATAATTAATCATATACTTCGTTTCTTTGGAGGAACAGGACATAATTTTATGGAAGACCCACGATGGTTTAAAACAATCTATGTCTTTTCAGGTGTTTGGCAAGGTACTGGTTGGGGAACAATTATTTATTTAGCTGCTTTATCTGGAGTTGATCCACAACTACACGAATCTGCAACTATAGATGGAGCATCTAGAATACAAAGACTATGGCATATAAATCTTCCGGTTTTAATTCCTACTATGATAATAATACTGATTATGAATTTTGGGGGATTAATGTCTGTAGGATTTGAAAAAGTTTTATTAATGCAAAATCCATTAAATATGCCGTCTTCAAATATCATAGCGACATTTACTTATCAACAAGGATTGTTACAGGCACAGTATAGTTATGCTGCAGCAGTAGGATTGTTTAATTCAGTTATTAATTCTATTTTATTAATTTTTGTCAATTGGCTTTCTCGAAGATATAGTGAAGTATCATTGTTTTAAGGAGGAAATATATGCAATTAGCTAAACCTAAAAAGTCTCATATAAAAGAATCGCCAACAGATCGTGTGTTTTTATTTTTTATATATCTGGCCTTGATGATTGCCTTAATTGTAGTTTTATATCCACTAATTTATATTATCAGTGCATCATTAAGTGAGCCAAATGCGGTAAACTCAGGTCGAATGTGGTTATTCCCAGTAGATGTTACCTTTGAAGGATACCAGACAATTTTTGAGAATGATTCTATTTGGAGAGGTTATTATAATACTATTATTTATACAGCAGTAGGAACTTTTGTAAACTTAGCAGTAACCTTACCAGCTGGTTATGTCTTATCTAGAAAAGATTTTCTATTTAAAAACTTTTTTACAAAAATGATGGTAGTGACAATGTTTATATCTGGTGGCATGATTCCATCTTATATTTTAGTACAAGATTTAGGTATATCTAATACTTTGTGGGCATTAATATTACCTGGAGCTGCATCGCTATATAATATCGTAGTAACAAGAACTTTCATACAAACAACAATACCTGTCGAATTAGAAGAAGCAGCTATTATGGATGGTGCAAGTGATTTTAAACGATTTACATCAATTATTCTTCCATTGTCAAAACCTATTATAGCAGTAATGGCTTTGTTTTATGGAGTTGGGCATTGGAATGGCTGGTTTGGGGCATTATTATACATTGATGATCGTAGTAAATATCCTTTACAAATGATTTTAAGAGAAATCTTAGTGTTACAAGATATGTCAAGTAGTCAATTAGCAACAGTAACTGCCAATATGGCTCATTTTATATATTCGCAACAACAATTAGCAGCAATTATAAAGTATGGTGTAATGATTGTTGCAACCTTACCCATAATTTTAATATATCCATTTTTACAAAAATATTTTGTTAAGGGGGTTATGATTGGTTCTATTAAAGGATAGTATTCTATCGTGAAGTAGTTGTGTCAGTAGTTTAAGTGCTCAGCAAATTTAGTAAAGATTTAAATTATACGAGGAGGAAAGTTTATGTTTTGTGTTAAAAAAAGAATTGGTATAAGTGCACTAGTTTTAAGCTTAGCTGGAACAATAGGTTTAAATAATAGCATAATTTTAGCTCAAGATGAAGTTGAAGTAGCAAGAGAAGGATTTCCGATTGTTGAAGAAACAATTACGATGACAATGATGGGGCCAGGTATTGGTATTGCTGAATGGGAAGATATGCCTATGTTGCAAGTTTATGAGGACATGACAAATATTGATTTTGAATATATAACTCCACCGAATAGTGATTTTGGTACTAGATTTAATTTAGCTTTTGCAAGTGGAGATTTACCGGATGTATTTTTTGGTGTCGGAGGTGATGTATTTTCTTCAGCAATAGAAGTTGATTATGGTGAACAAGGACTCTTATTACCATTGGAAGAAATGATTGAAGAATATGCCCCAAATCTATTTGCTTTATTAGAAGAAAGACCTGATATTCGTAAATCTATTACAACAAATGAAGGTCATATTTATACACTACCTATGATATCAGAAGAATTTAATGCTCCTCAAGTTGGGGCTCCAATGTGGTTTAATAAAACTTGGCTTGATGCGTTAGGAGTTGAGGAATTACCTAAAACTACTGAAGAAATGTATGATCTACTAATTAGATTCCGCGATGAAGACCCAAATGGCAATGGTATTGCAGATGAAATACCAATTACTGAAGGTGGAATGTTAAGAATTAGAACAGCATTTGCTCCTGCTTTCGGAATGAAGACTTGGGGAATTGAAGAAAACGATGGGATTGTTCGCTTCACTCCGATACTTGATGAAGCACGTGCTTATTTACAGTATATGAATAGATTATATTCAGAAGGGTTAATCGATCAAGAAATTTTTTCTCAAGCAAATGAACAAAAAGCTTCGAAAGGTGAAAATAATTTAGTGGGAATGTTTTCAGAATTTAACCCACAATTCTTCATTCAAGGGGAAATAATGATGCATCCAATGATGCATCCTTTGACAAGTGAATGGCAAGAAACACCATTGGCACCACTTAGTCAAGGAATTAGTAGAGGAGCTTTTGCGATTACAAAAAATAATCCATATCCTGAAGCATCTCTTAGATGGGCGGATTACTTCTATACTGAAGAAGGGTTTACTTTCTTAAACCATGGTCCTGAAGGATACTTGTGGGTATGGGAAGATGAAGAAGGTGGAAATAGAATTCTAAATCCAGAATTAGGAATTACAGTAGATGAAATTGAAGATGTACGTGGAGAAATAACACCAGATTATGGTATTGCCCCTCCAGGACGTCGTATTACTTTGCCGCCAATTGGTGGAGAATTAACTGAGTTTCAAGAATTTACTCGAAATGAAACTCAAGAAAAAGTAGTTGCATTTGGAGAAATACCTTATCCATTGACATACCTTACTACTGAAGAGAGAGAAGTAATAAATTCTATTGAAACTGATTTATGGACTTTCTTAGAAAACTCAGAAGCTCAATTTATAACTGGACAAATGGATATAAATGATGATGAAGTTTGGGCTAATTATGTGTCAACTATTGAAAATATGAATATTGAAGAGTTTGTTCGTATTCATCAAGATGCTTATGATCGTTGGAATGCAGAGTAGTTAGTAATTTAATAATAATTAGATTTATTAATATAATGCTCGTTAAACATCAGTTTAACGAGTTTTTACTATTAAATTATTCCTATCCCAATTACTTATTTAACTGTTGACGAACAAGATGTTATTGTTTCAATGCAAACAGATTTAAATACATTTATTGTTGAACAAGAAGCTCGCTTCATTACTGGCGTTCAAGAAATCATTGATGATACTTGGGCAAAATATGTAAGCACAATTGAGTCAATGGGAGTTGAAGGCTACGTTCGCGTTCACCAACAAGCATACGACCGTTGGTTCGAAGCAGGACAATAATTAAATAGTTTAACCGAGCTGAAGAGATTTGGCTCGGTTTTTTTGTTGAATTCAGATTTTGAAAATTTATTGTAGAACCTAAATATCTATTTGATTATCTAATATTAATAAAATTATATAGTTATAAGCATATTAATATACAGAGTTAAAATTTAATATACTTAATTTAAGATTAATTTGACATATAGTAATCAATATGTCAGAATAATATATGTAAACGATTACAGCGAGAGGGTTTTGTCATTTTTATTACAATTAAATTTTCTGTAATTGGCGTTCAAATGATTTTTAAAATATTTAGCATTATAATGCTAAGAAAGGAAGGGTCAGATATTATATTATTAGCTATTAATTGAATTGTTTAAGGGGTAATTAAATGAGTTTTGATGGACTTTTCGGCATGATTTTTGAAATAGTAATGTGGTTGGTAAGATTAATTATTTTGAATTTTTTATGGATAATTTTTACGGTTTTAGGATTAGGTTTGTTTGGTATCGCGCCGGCGACTTTTTCTTTAGCAAATGTAATTTATAAGTGGTTAAGCGTGGGACATGATATAAGTTTTGTTAAAACATTTATTGATTATTACAAAGAAAACTTTTTTAAATCAAATAAAATTGGTTTGTTAATTATATCTCTATTTGCTTTTATACAATTAGATTTTTATATTTCAGAGCAATTTATTCAATCTGCTTTATTCCATACTGTAATAGTTATATTGTTTTGGCTGTTAATTATATATACTTGCTATTTGCTTGTTATTTTCTCAAGATATGAACTTTGTTTTTCTCAATACTTTAAACAAACTTTATATATTGCTTTTGGATCGCCACTGGTATCTATAGGGATGCTTTTGGTTGTTTTTTTCATTGCAATTCTATATACATATATTCCAATACTATTTTTCTTTATGGGGGTTTCTTTAACATTATACCCATTCATTGGTTTAGGTTACTATGCTTGTATCAAGTTAGAACGAAAAATACATTCTAATAACTAAGTATTCCGTTATTAGAATGTTTTAACTAAAAACAGAAATGAAAACGTTGACAATTCTTAAAGATATGATATTATATAAGTATAAATATACTAAATTGTAAATAAGTATAATTAGTATATTAATTAATACCTGGCTTATGCCAAAATCAACAAGTGAGGAGAATTTACTTGCATGCAAATACTGAAACAACTAGAAGGCATTTTTCTTTCCGTTCAAAAATTGATACTGAAGAAATAAAAGAACTCCGCGCAAAAGAAAGAAAGAAAAAAAAGAATTTTGTAACGCAAAATTGGCAATTATATATATTTTTATTTCCAACTCTATTATATTTTGTCATTTTCCATTATGTCCCTATGTATGGAATTTTGATGGCGTTCAAGGACTATTCTCCTGCACTTGGAGTTTGGAATAGTCCATGGGTTGGATTTATGTGGTTTGAAGACTTCTTCAATTCTTACTATTTTACTGATTTATTAAAGAACACATTAGGGATTAGTATATATCAGATTATAGTAGGTTTTCCGGCACCGATTATTTTAGCTTTATTAATGAATGAAGTAAAAGATGGATTATATAAAAGAGGATTACAAACAATCACTTACGCACCTCACTTTATTTCATTAGTTGTTATGGTAGGTATAGTAATCGCATTTCTTTCTCCAACATCTGGATTAATTAATAATATATTAGGTTTATTTGGAGTTGGTCCTATACCTTTTATGATACAGCCTAAATGGTTTAAAACGATTTATGTTTTATCGGGAGTTTGGCAAAGTACTGGTTGGGGAGCAATTATCTATATTGCTGCATTATCAGGAGTAGATCCACAATTACATGAAGCAGCAATAATGGATGGTGCATCAAGATTACAAAGAATTAGACATATTAACATTCCTGCTATTGTACCTATTATTGTAGTTATGTTTATTTTAGAAATGGGTGGGATTATGTCTGTTGGATTTCAAAAAATATTGTTAATGCAGAACGAGTTAAATATGTCATCTTCTGATGTAATATCTACATTTGTGTATAGAACTGGTCTTTTGGATGCTCAATATAGTTATTCAACGGCTGTTGGACTGTTCGACTCTGTGATAAATGCCACACTACTTCTTACAGTGAATCAGATATCGAAAAAAGTAACTGAAATTGGTCTATGGTAAAGGAGTGAAAAAAGTGTCATCAGTAAAAGAAACCCGCCAAGATAAAATTATTAATTTTGTTGTCCATTTCATGTTAGCAATCGTATTAATCATTATCGTATATCCATTGATATACATAGTTAGTGCATCATTTAGTGACCCAACTATGGTCAACTCAGGACAGATGTGGCTCTTTCCGAAAGGATTCACTTTGGATGGGTATAAATTGATTATGGAAAACGAAGATATATGGAGAGGCTATAGCAATACCATTTTATATACAGCACTTGGAGTTACAATAAATCTATTTTTAACAATCCCAGCAGCTTATGCTTTATCAAGAGATAAATTAGTTGGGAAAAAAATCTTTACAAATATGTTATTGGTAACTATGTTCATTGGTGGAGGGCTTATTCCATCCTATATGTTAGTGAAAGACTTAGGTTTGCTCAATACGATTTGGGCAATGGTGCTTCCAGGAGGCGCATCAGTCTGGAACATAATTTTAACAAGAACTTTTTTTAAATCAACAATTCCAAATGAATTAGAAGAAGCTGCTATTATTGATGGTGCAACGCCGTTTCAACTATTTACAAAGATAGTAATGCCACTCTCATTACCTATTGTTGCGGTTATGGCGTTATTCTACGGGGTTGGTCATTGGAACGAGTATTTTAGTGCTCTTATCTATCTAAATAATGAAAAAATGTATCCACTTCAAATGGTGCTAAGACAAATTTTAGTAGTACAAGAATTAAGTACTCAAACATCTAATCCTGAAGCAGTTATTAGACAAGCTCAGATTTCTAATTATCAAGCAGACATGAGTGCAATACTTAGATATTCAGTTATTATTGTATCGACATTGCCAATGCTTATTGTTTATCCATTCGCTCAAAAGTATTTTGTGAAAGGAGTTATGGTTGGGTCGCTCAAAGGTTAATAATTTAAAAAGGAGGTTGGAAAGAGTAGTAGTCAGGCCATAATAATCAAAAATAAAATATGTAAGGAGATTAATTTATTGTGAAAAAAA
Organism: Fundicoccus sp. Sow4_H7; assembly: GCF_052115865.1. Classification (NCBI taxonomy): domain Bacteria; kingdom Bacillati; phylum Bacillota; class Bacilli; order Lactobacillales; family Aerococcaceae; genus Fundicoccus; species Fundicoccus sp. Sow4_H7. Next base: position 363,469 of record NZ_JBQKME010000001.1, read on the forward strand.
ATATCTTTAAAATATTCAACGTTGTTATCGCTAGCAGCATACTAATGACAAATATTTCAAGTGTAGTTGCAAATGCATCTGAAGTAAATGATGAAAACAACTTTGAATTTCCGATAGTAGAAGAGAAAATAACTTTAACTATGGTTGGACCTCAAGTTGGTAGGGGGAGTTGGGATGAAAGACAATATTTTCAAGAAATGGAACGACTAACAAACATTGCTTTTGAATTTAACACACCTCCAAGAGATGACTTTGCTACAAGTAAACAACTATTATTGGCAAGTGATGATCTACCAGATATTTTTTATGCAGCTGATATTACTCACCAAGAGCAAATGGAATATGGTGGTTATGGATTCTTTATTCCTTTAGAAGATCTAATTGAAGAACATGCTCCGAATATTAAAAAAATGTTGGATGAGAGACCAGAAATTCGAAAAGCTATCACTACCCCCGACGGACATATTTATGCCTTACCATCAGTAACCGAAGAACCATCATACTGGCGTATGTGGTATAACGGTGATTGGTTAGAAAATTTAGGTATTGAAGAATTACCAAGAACTACAGATGAATTATATGATTTATTAGTTAGATTTAAAAATGAGGATCCTAATGGGAATGGTGAAGCTGACGAGATTCCAATTAGTAATCATGGTGGTTTATCAGAATTTGATGATTTCCTATTAATGGCATTTGGTGTACAAGGCATGGGGATGGGCTTGTATGGAGAAGATTATTCTCAAGTAGGGTTCGGACCAATACAACCTGGATATCGTGAATATTTGGAATATATGAATCGATTATGGGAAGAAGATTTATTAGACCATGAATCATTCTCTCAAACCAACCCACAAAAACAAGCAAAAGGACATCAAAATTTAGTTGGTGTTTTTGCTGATGCTAGTCCTGTATTTATGCTAGGAGCAGATCCGCAAGATACAAGTAATCCGGTTTTCCATCCTATTACAAGTGAATTTATTGATGAACCACGAGTTCTTGAATCGACAGGTATCGGTGGTGGTACATTTGCAATTACTAAAGAAAATGAATACCCAATCGAGACGATAAAATGGATAGATTACTCTTATACAAAAGAAGGAGCAGATCTTTTGCATAATGGTTTGGAAGGCTTCTATTGGTCATGGGCTGATGATGATCAAACAACAAGAGTAATAAATGATCCACCTGAAGGATTTGATTCACCAGAAGATTATCGTTCATCTATTTCACCAGATTGGGGAATTGGTGTTCCTATTAGACGATTTGCTAGTGATGCATATGATTGGAGCTATGATAATCCATATGATGAGTGGTTACGTCAAGAAGAACAAGATAAACTAGTTCCATATCAAGTTCCGAGATATCCAAGTGTATACTTCTCTGATGAAGATTTGCGACAGATAGAAAGAATTGAACGTGACTTAAATACTTTTGTCACTAGAATGCGTGCTGAATTTGTGTCAGGGGATAGAGACTTAACTGACGAAACATGGGATGAATATATGAGTACAATCGAGAAAATGAAAATTGATGAATTGATAAGTATTTATCAAAAAGGATTTGACCAATATCAAGAGGTTGAATAACATTTAGTATTTTAAACATTAATTTGCCATATGAACTAGCTGTTTTGTTCATATGGCTTTTTATTAGAAATGTATACAACAAAAAAAGTTGATGATTAATATGAGAAAATTTTGTATAAAAGAGAGGATTATATGGAAAAAATATTTAAATGGTCGGAGATTGCAGAAGTTGGATTTAAGAGTCTAATAGATAATTATTGGAATACTAGAATACGTATGTTTAATAATCATTATCCTAATATTGATAATTATACAAATTTAACTTTTCATTATTGGTGGTATGCACATTCTATTGATAGTTTAGTAGATGCTTATGAACGGACTAAAGAAAAGGATATATTAAATTTTATTCGAGAAAAATATGACGGTCTAGTGCTTAGGAACGGAGGTCAACCCTTAAATCTTCTTTATGATGATATGGAATGGTTGGCATTAGCTTTACTGAGAGTTTATAAAATTACAAATGATCCAGTATATTTAAGAGATGTTAAGATTCTGTGGGAAGATATTAAAAAAGGATGGACTGAAGAAGCAGGTGGAGGAATTGCTTGGCATAAGGAGATTATGCATTATAAAAATACACCAGCAAATGCTCCAGCTATTATACTTTCAGCAAGATTATATCAAATGTTTCAAAATGAAAATGATTTGGAATGGGCTAATAAAATTTTAAAATGGCAAGAATTAGAATTAGTAAATCCTGAAAATGGTTTTGTAAATGATGGGAAAAATAATAATAAAGATGGAAAAATAGATGCTTCTGCTTATACCTATTGTCAAGGAGTCTATATAGGCGCATGTGTTGAATTATATAAGATTTCAAATAATAGAGTTTACTTAGATAAAGCACTTTTAACTGCTAAAAATACTATTGAAATTTTTGAAAATAAAGATACTGGAACTTTAATTAGTGAAGGTATTGGTGACGGGGGCTTGTTTAAGGGGATACTAATAAGATATTTAACTGAATTCATTGCTTTATTGCCTGATGAAACCAATTTTATTGTTGAATTTATGAAGAAAAATGCCAGAAGTTTATGGAAAAATGGATTTGATAAAGAGTACTTAATCTTCAATGATGATTGGGGAGTACTTCCGAATATACATGATGGTGCTAGTTTAAGTGTACATTTAAGTGGTCTATTTCTTTTCGAGTCGATGGCGAAGTTAGAACGTTTAGGGTTTGTATAAAAGAATCGAATTTTAAATTGTTAATTTTTTTATGGAAATAGCATAAAAATCGTAAGTACTTCAGTTAACAATTCTGAGGTCCTTACGATTTTTTTATTTTAATATAAATCATTATTTTTTGTTTATTTTTTTTACAGATTGTCCAGGAACAAGGTAATAAGGAGCGTTAATTTTTTCAATAATATCAGGTTGTTTTATTTTTCTTAAAATTAAATCAATCGATTGCTTTCCTATTTCATATTGATCTTGAACGATATGAGTAAACGTAAATTGTTTATCTCCTAGCATATTATATTTAGAGTGATCAAAACAAACAATAGAAAAATCCTCGCTGACTTCATTGTCTAATTCTCTAATTGCTTTTAATACTAGAATTGCAATAGTAAACTCTCCGGTAAAAATAGCTGTTAAGTCATTGGATGATCTTAGAAAAAGTTTAATTTTTTCTATATCATCTTTTTCTGTAGAGTCTGTACTCGGAACCATAGATTTGAGGCTTGATAATATTTGATTTTGTTTAATTATTCTATGATTCTTTATATGTGCTGAAATTGCACCGTCAATTCTATCTTGGATTGTTGAAACTTTTGGTATTGCAGTTACAATACCTATTTTCTCATGGCCTTTTTCGAATAAGTGTTCAACTAGTGATTGTGCTGCTTCAGAATTGTTAATACCAACACTACAAGTTGGTAGTTCTTCCATTTGTCTGTCGAGTAAAACTAGGGGGAAATTTTTTGAAACTAACTCTAATAGTTTTGGAGAAATAAATTCAGAAGAAGCGGGTAATAATATTATGCCTTCAACGCCTAATGAGACAAGTTCATCTAATAAACGTGATTCCAACTTTGGATCTCCCATAGATATTTTTAATAAAATTTCAGCTTTATCTTGACTATAAATTAACAAATTTCTAAGAATATCTGTACCAAAAATATCATCGAAATTAGTTATAATAAATCCGATTAATGGTAATTTGCTGCCAGGTGATTGAGTTTGATTAATTTCTATAGTGTTATTAATAACCGTAGTACCTTTTCTTGGCTTCCTAGAAATTAAATTATCTTCTTTCAACAAATCCATAGCTTTTTTTATTGTAATTGGACTGACACTATAGATTTTAGTTAATTCTGAATCTGGTGGTAATTTTTCATCTAGTTTATAATAATTATTGATAATTTTTTCTTTTAAATCATTATAAATCGATTTATATAAAGGTGTTGACATAGTTGTAAATTCCTTTTCTAAAATATATATTTAATATACTAAATAATTGATAAAAAGTCAACTTTTATTGATATATCAACCTTTTTGAATGATATTGTTTATTACTAATTAAATATATTAATAAAATTATTCATGAGAAGAAAACCTAAATTGTAATTTGCATAAGATTAACGCTATACTTAAACTGATATTTACTTTAGGAGGCACAAAATGTTAAAAATCGGAATCATTGGCGTCGGGTCGATTTCATCGTTTCATATTCAAGCCATTCAAGAAAGCGCAAAGGCACGACTGGTTGCTTTTTGTGATATTAACCTTGATCGTTTGCAAACAAAAGGTAGTCAATACGGTGTTAATCAATTGTATACGGATTACAATGAATTGCTGGCTAATGATCAAATTGATGCGGTAGTTATTTGCACGTGGAACGATAGCCATGTCAATATTGCAACAGCCGCTCTAAAAGCGGGTAAACATGTCTTTGTTGAAAAACCACTCAGCCGTCGTATTACAGCTGACGCAATTGAACTAGGAAAATTAGCAGAGTCAACAGATAAGGTAGCCAGTGTTGGAATGGTGCGCCGTTATGCTGATAACGCTCGTGTTTTGAAGCAGTGGATTGATAGCGGTAAAATGGGTGATATTTATTATGGGAAGGCTTCTTTGATGCGTCGTTTAGGTCATCCGGGTGGATGGTTTGGGCAACAGGCGATTTCTGGTGGGGGACCGATGGTCGATTTGGGTGTGCATTTGTTGGATATTGTTTGGTATCTAATGGGGAAACCAAAGCCGACAACTGTGAGTGCGAATACGGCGTCCTATCTTGGCGATCGGGGCCATATTGGTTATTTGTCCTACTATCAAGCCGCCGACCAACTCGATCAGCCATCCAATGTTGAAGATTTTGCAAATGCCTTGATTCGTTTTGAAAATGGGGCTTCGTTTTATTTGGAAACATCTTACACCATGCATACCCCTAAAGATGACTTGCTGATTCAAATGGCAGGTTCAAATGGCGGGGCGATTCTTGAGCCGTCACTTCAGTTGGTGACCGAAGAGAATGGTGTCATTTTAAATGCCGAACCACAAATCGATTTTCCATCCTTCCATAACCATGCCTATAAACGTGAATTAGATGGCTTTATCGATGCCTGCGTGGAGGGAAAGCCGAATGAAACGCCGATTGCAGATGGTTTGACTGTTTTGTCGATTCTCGACAGCATTTATCAATCGGCCCGCGAAAAACGCGAAATAACTTTATAAGGAGTGAGTGCTTTGGACATTTTAAAAACCTCTCTTTTAAATAAATATCCCCAGTCACGCTTCTATTTTCATTTAGAAAATATCGCTGCTTTTGGCAGCTTTAAAAAGCGTTTAGTAGAAAATAATTCAGCTGGCATTTTACGCTACCAGAGAAAAGTTGCGGATGAAGACCAGCGATATTTATTTGTGGAAGACTCTGTTTTGTTTGAAAGGTTATTTGGAGAAATTGTGGCAGTGGATGTTAAAAAGCGTGAGTTAGCTGGCATTGGTTACTGGATTGTCTTAGTGCGTTTTGCTAACCGCACGATTGCACACTTGGAGTTTTGTGTTGGGAGTGAAGTAGCGCTTCAGATGGAATGGAATGGTGTGCATCAATTGTTGTCTTTTGATAGTGAACTGCAACTAGGATTGAAATATACGGGAGGCCAGAATGATAGCCTAGAGGTTTTACCGGAATTGTTGCAGGAAAGCAGCTATTCAGCGGTAGAAATTACAGATGACTATGAAAAATGGCAGAGATATTTATTTGGGGAGGGTGTGTAAATGGTTAAATTAGGCTTTATGAGTTTTGCGCACATGCACGCATTTTCTTATGCCGAGGCAGCAAAATTACTCCCTGATGTGGAATTAGTGGCAATTTTTGATGACAATGTGGCGCGCGGGCAAGAGATGGCGGAACGATTTGGAATGGTATTTGAAGGAGACTTGGATCGTTTCTTCCAATTGGATATTGATGCAGTGGTCATTTGTTCTGAAAACAACCAACATGCCTGGATGACGATGGAAGCCGCAAAGTACGGCAAACATGTTTTGTGCGAAAAGCCATTGGCAACAACGGTGGTGGATGCTGAAGCGATGATTGCTGCTTGTGAAAAAGCTGGCGTGATTTTGCAGACAGCATTCCCAGTTCGTTTCACACGCTCGATTCAAAAGTTAAAAGGCATTGTTGATGCTGGCAACTTAGGTGAAATTGTGGCCATGCGCTCAACCAATCGCGGCCAATATCCTGGCGGCTGGTTTGTTGATTTAGAGCAATCTGCAGGCGGTGCAGTTTTGGATCATACCGTCCATATGGTGGATATTATGCGCTGGCTGTTGGGTTCTGAGGTTGTGAATGTGACCAGTCAAGTGGATAATTTCTATTATGGTGACAGTGCGGAGTCGATTGATGATGCGGGTGTCATGACTTTGGAATTTGCCAATGGAGTCATTGCCAGCCATGATGCATCTTGGTCACGCTATAAAGAATATCCTGTCTGGGGCGATGTTCAACTGGAAGTGATTGGTACAGCTGGAACGGCCCAAGTCAGCAATATTTTAGATAATATCTTTGAGTTTGGTCCGGTGACTGACGGTCGACCGCGGACTTATCACTTCAATGGCTTTGGCAACAATACAGATTTTGATTTGATCAAAGACTTTACCGATACTGTTAGTCGGGGAGGCGAGCCATCCATTACAGGTTATGATGGCTTGAAAGCCATGGAAGTTGGTTTAGCCGCCTACGAGTCTGCCAGACAAGGCCAAAGCGTGGAATTATAATAAATATCACTGCTACACTGATTGGTTTGATTTGATTGAGCCAATTTGTGTAGCGTTTTGTTTTTTGGGGTGGGATGTGTGCGGTAAAGCGAACTTCAGTGGCATATCTGAATTCGTATGTGCCGGCGGTCGGTTCTCCCTGGCATATCTGAGTTGGTATGTGCCCGTGGTCGGTTCTCGCTGGCATATCTGAGTTCGTATGTGCCAAATGAATGACTCATTAAGCATAAAATCTGAATTTTATGGAGTTTATAATTTTTTCTAATGAACGTAAACCAGCTGCTTGGATGTAATTGTTATGTTAAACGAACGCGAACCAACCGCTCGGTTGAAACCACCATTTCAACCGAGCGCGGGTTAACCGTTCGGATGAAATCATCATTTCAACCGATCGCGGGTTAACCGTTCGGATGAAACCATCATTTCAACCGAGCGCGGGTTAACCGCTCGGATGAAACCACCATTTCAACCGAGCGCGACCCAACCGTTCTGATGAAATCACCATTTCAACCGAGCGCGAGCTAGCCGTTCGGATGAAATCATTATGAAGTCCAAAAAATCTGTAAAATTAACAAGTTGCATAGCCCTTTATATGCCGAATGGATAGCTCATTAGTATATAAACTTTTTTATATGAACTCTATCTCCTCTTTAGTGCTAAGGTGTCCCTATTTGGCACTATATACACCTTCGTTTATTGTCTGTCAACTGCATCATAGACTGACATTAGAGCCTTTTATTGTCAGTTAACGGCTTGATAGAGTGACATTAAAGTATTCTAATGTCTGTGAACACTTCCGTCCACTGACATTAAACACTTCTATTGTCTGTCAACAGCATCATAGAGTAACATTAACGCTGAATTTTGTTCATCTCAACCACCATGATTAACCAAAAAAACCAAAAGTAGAGAATAACCAAAAATTAAGCCAACAAAAAACAGAAACCACTAACTCAGGAATGAAAGAGTGATTTCTGTTTTAATTATTAGTGAAACCTGTATTTCTAGGCTCCAACTATAAATTGCCTACCCAGCACGATTAAGAAAACTACACATCCTTCAAAGCATACAAGGCAGCAGCATAGATTTTGGTATTCAACATCAAATCGGAGACTTTAACCCATTCATCGGGTAAATGAGCGATATTTTTTTGGTCGGGGAAAGAAGGACCAAAAGCCACAATATTAGGAATGGCACGGGCATAAGTTCCGCCACTCGTCGTTACCACGGCTTCATAGGTGTCCACAAAAGAGTGGTAAACTTCAGCCAGGGACTTAACAAAAGGCGAATCGAATTCAGCATAACGAATGGCTTCATGATTTGAAATAGCCTCCAGCTGAATACTATCCGGGAGTAGCCCTCCGATAATATTTAAAATCTCCTCACCAGACAAAACATCCGGATAGGAAATCGACCATCTAAAACTCTCGCGGGGCCCACCACCAGCCTTGGTCACTTCCTCCAAGCGGAAACCACGCATCAATGTATTACCGAAACGCTCTGATTCTCTATAAATTCCTAAAGCCTTCCCATCAGCCAAGCTTGAAAAAATATAGTCATTAATCCACTTGAAAAAAACTGCCGTATCGCCATAATTTACGACGCGCAAATTCAGTCGTCCTTTTTCGCCAACTACAACCGGCCACTTACAATCGGGCGTCCAGCCAAAAACAGGTGGCTCCGCAAGCTTATTATAATGTTCGACACAGGCAAAACCAGATTCCTCATTGGCTCCAAACACTATTCGAACCGGCCGTTTAAACTCGACTCCCAATTCCTTCAAAGCGTACAAGGCAAACAGATTACTCAAAATCGGTCCTTTATTATCTAAAACCCCTCGTCCAAATAAATAATCCCCATCACGCCGTAAAATAAAAGGGTCGGTTGTCCAACCTTTACCTGCCTCTACAATATCAACATGGCCAAAAATGCCAATATAATCCGAGTCATCTAGACCAGAACTGTCACCTAATTCAGCATAACCAATCTTATTATCTAGATTAACTGTCTTAAAACCTAACTGAGCTGCCATCTCCAAAGCTATCTCCAAAGCTATTTTTGGACCTTCACCAAATGGGGCATTTTCCAATGACTCACTTTGCACACTATTAACCGAAACTAATTCAGCGATTGCAGCAATCATTTGATCTTCAATCCGATCAATAAAGTTATTTATTTGATCAATCGTTATCATATTGAACCTCAACCTCAGCTTGACGCTTAGCAAAATAGGCGTCAACCCATTCAGTCGGAGCGACTTGGTGGTCCATCTTATCGCCCACACGGTTTGTTATAAAGACCGTTGGCTCCATCTCTTCCGTCGCAACAACAAAAGAAAAATCTTTAATATTTGAAGCGCAGCCCCATTCACCTAAATTATTGACAGCAATAACTGACAAATCGCCACTTTCACCACGACGGGCTTTTAAGTCAGCATCAAGTTCAAAAACGACTTTTTCACAAGCTTCCTGAGCTGACAGCCCGTTTTTCATCGCCTCTACAATTTGGAAAGAAGTGACACCTTTAATCAAATCTTCGCCTAAACCGGTCGCTGTTGCACCACCGACACGATTATCGACATACAAGCCGGATCCAATAATGGGAGAATCTCCCACACGGCCTTTTTTCTTCATGAACAAGCCACTGGTAGAAGTCCCGCCCACTAAATGTCTAGACGCATCAACCGCCAGCATTCCTACCGTATCATGTCCGGCATAAGGGGATAGCACGTCATTTTTCTCTTTATGAACGCGGTTTTTGTAGAAGATTTTTGCGCGCTCAGTCAACATGACTTTTCGCTCAAAACCAGCTTTTGACGCGTATTCCTCAGCGCCCGTTCCTACTAAAAAGTTGTTAAAGGGCAGTGAACTCAATAAACGCGCAATCGAAATGGGATTTGCAAAATCTTGCACAGCCCCGATCGCCCCAAAATCCAAGCGGTCACCATCCATATAAGCCGCATCCAATTCAACCATCATCTGCTCATTTGGCAAACCGCCATAACCGACCGACTTGTAATATTCGCCATCCTCGACATCCTTAATCGCCCGCTCAATGGCGTCCCCCGCAAAGCCACTTTCTTTTAGCAAATCCGCCCCCAACGTCACTCCATCTAGCGCCATCGTCCAAGTCGCAATCATTGCCCACATATTAAAATCCTCCTTTAAATAAATATCCCTGTTTTAAATCGATTCTTGAATTTCTTTCATCGCTTCATTTAGTGCTTTCCAAAATTGATCAATTTCTGCTTGACTAAAATCAGCATTGGAAATTTGAGTATGTGTTTTTTGAGTTAGGTTAATCAATTTCTTAATTTCTTGTTTTTGACGGATAGAATCGTCTAAAGCATTAACAAATGCATCAATCTCCGTAATTTTTTGTTCGAGTTTTTCTTTGTTAACCGTCAATTGGTATGGATAAACTTGGTAATTAAATTTAACTGTGTGGCCTAAATAAGCCATTTGACCTTCGAAAGTACCCAGTTCTGAAGTATCAAACTCCTGAATATTTAATTGGGCTACCGGTAGTTGAGAGCGAACACTTTCATCAGCATAATTTAACTCTACCATCCCATCCATCGGATCAAAGGCTTCCCAAATATAATAATATTGTCTAGGCGGGGCAGAAATACGGATCGATTTAAGAACGGCTGCTTCATCCTCGACTAGATAAATAGGGTAGTCGTCAGTCATTCTTTCACCAAGCCAATCGACTGAAGCAGAAAGAGTATTATTCGCAATAATTTCAATCGATGGATGATTTAAGGGGATATTTATTTGGTTTAAAGATTGATCGTTAAATCTTACCGAAAGATATCCATCTTTGAATGCTACTGGATTTATAGAATTTTGAATTTCAATTTCTAAGTCATCAATAACTAGGATTTCGTCAGCAACTTTAACACGATTACTCGTAACGCCCTGAGCGTCTTTCAATTGATAGTAGAAAGTTTTACCAGCTTCAATCGGAATCATACAAAAGTCATCCGCCACCGACTGACTCACAATTGGCTCAATTGCAGTCAATCTATCGAAAAGTTGGATTTCCATTCCCACTTTAACATTGAGACATAACAATGTATGTTCGTCTTTAGAATTTTTAAGCAATTTCATATTGGATAATGCTAAATTAGCTAAACTTTGCTGGCTTGAAGGATACATGGCCCAATTATACAAACGCACGCCACCCCAAGGGCTACCGTTATGGCTGGTGTGAATCGTTAAACGCCAATATTTTGCGGTAATCGGCTGAGCTAAAATATGATGCGATTGGTGTTGGCGATTATCCCGCACACTCAAGGCTAAATTCCATTCCTCTTGTTCACTGTTTCGATAATGAACATCGAAATCTTTCGTATTCATTAAGCCATCATCAACGGACTCGCCGCCCACACCTGCATGGTCAAATACCATATATTGGACCAATTCAGCTTTTTCAAACGCAATGCTTAAGTGATTTGGGTCAGGTTTTAAAGAGACCCATTTGTCTGAAACACCTGCAAGAGTTCCGTTTAAAGCATTGCGAGCACGTTCAGCTTGTTCTTCGTGAGAAAAATCAATGACTTTTGCTTCAAGCATTAGATTATTTGAACTAGCAACTGGATCTGTCATTTCATCGACAGCAATTGGCCATTTAAGTGAGGTATCACTTGCAAGTGAACGTTGGCCATTTTCCCCAACCGCGATGACGGATAATTTTTGCTCGAGTCCTTTTTGTGCATGCATCCGCGATAAGCGTGGTAAACGGATGGTCTGATTTCGACTGGCATTCACTATTTGCCAACCATGGTCGGTTTCTTGATAAATTTCGTAATATGCCACTTGTTCAGGATTTGGATGCGTCACTTGGATAACCCCAACTGCCTGTTTTCCATCAAAGAAAAACTGTTGCAACCACTTGATGTCCGCTACAGCTTCCGGAGTAGAGTCATCAGTTACAAATGAAAACTCACCCAATCTCAGCATAATTGCATCATCTGTCAATGGATGGATGCGTAAGCTGATTGTATCGACGGTTGCGCCGGCTAATTCTCCTAAAGCCACTTCGACCACTTGCCATTCTGACGTTGAAGCGACAACATCCAAGGGGTAAACAACCTCTTCTTTACCAACTTCTAAAACTAAAGCCAAATCAAGATTAGCTGATGCTTTTAAAACGATTTTAATTTTAGAACCATCTAAAACCTTTAAAGATCCTCCAAATAAATACCACTGCAAATCGTCTACTTGACTAGCCCCACCACTTATTTGAACAGAAGAACCACCGTTATAAGCATCATCAAAATGAAAGCCAGCGTTAAGATTTTCTAAATCATCGCCTTCCACTCGCCAACGCCAACTTGGTAGTTGAGCTTGCATGCCACGTTGGTTCCATTCGCCAAGGTCTTGTGCAAGTCCATTAATAAACCAATCCTTACCATGACCAGTATTAAAATTAGTATGGAAATTTGAACCTGTAATATTGGATTTCAATGACGCAAAGCGGCTAATAGCTTGCCAATTTTTTGGACCGCTTTCTTTATCCAACAAACTAAAATCAGACCAAAAGCGTTCTTCTTGTTGGTGATAGTCTTCTCCATCAGCAGCTAAACCTAAAATAGAATCGGCAGCAAATAGGCCTAACGACAACATTGGCTGTGATTCGTCTTTTGCAAATAGGGCGTCATAATTGATGACGGTATTATATGAATTTTGTTGTAACTCAAAACCTGCATAGGCATCGTATGGATTGCGATTTATTTTTTTCATATGAGCAACGGTCTGACTGTTTTTGTCATGATTCCAGTTAAAATTGATGAAAAAGTCATCCGCAGGGATATTTATTTGAGGGGTTGGTTTAATAAATAAATCATTGTGAGGGTTGACTTCGTCGTAATGGTGGCGCAGGCCGTCATTGGCCATGGCATCATACCAGGCAAGGTAGAAGTCTTTATCTTGTTGGCTGGCGTATTCCTTGGCATAGAGCATAAAATGACGCATTTTCTCAGCTTTGCCTTCGAGCAAAGGACCGGTCGTTTCTTGGTTAATAAAATAGCCGTCGAAACCATAATGAATGGCTATGTCAACTAGTTGACGGGCATAAAAGAATGTGCCCGAGTCTTCGCTGTCTTCTGTCAGCCATTCTAAAAGGCGGAGTTGGTCTCTAAAACTGTTGGACCAATTGAAAAACAGTGTTCCATAAATTAGGACTCCATTGGTATGGGCTGCTTCGATTAAGTCGGAAGGGGGGATTAAACTGTCCCAGTGAATATATTGATCAATATATTGCCAATAATTGAAATTATATAATTTGAAAATACTGCTACCATTTGGGTGGAAAGCAGGGGATTTTAGATTACCATTGGCGATCAGTTGTATTTTTGTTTGGAGGTCATCTTCGGCAAGAATTTTGCGATTTGGGCTTTTTAGGCCGACTTGACTGATTTCAAGTGCTTCAAGATTTTCTTGCATAGGCTTCCAAAACTTTATAAGATCCATGAATGCATCTCCTTATTAGTCATAAAACACATCAAAAATATTTACATAATCCATTGTAATTAAACACAATATTTAATTCAATAAAAACACAGTGTTTATCTGTGAAAAACAGAGTTTTAGCCTTTAATTTTCATCCTTGATTTGGTAAAGTATTAGATGCATGAGATGTAAACGATTATATTTTAATCGTTTCGATAAAAACTATATGAATGAGGTGTATAAATGAAAATTGTTGATTTAATTGATACAAGACAAGGTACAAATAATCATCACACCATTGGAAAGGGAAATGTACTGCCGATCACAGCTGCTCCTTTTGCGATGAATCATTTCGTTATGCAAACACGTCGAAATGATGTGCGTTATTTCAATCCAAATGATGCGGCTAACGTTGGAGTCCGTGTTACGCATCAGCCGAGTCCTTGGATGGGTGACTTTGCTTTCATTAATATCAATACTTTTAGTTTAACCGATGAGACTTACCAACAAGTAAAAGATGGTAATCAAAAAGATGCTGTTTTGATGTCTCATCAAACCAGTGGCTACCGAGCGACTGATGCAGTCTTTCAACCAAATTATTTAATGTATGAACGTTTAAGAGATAAATTGATGGTTGAATTAATTCCTAACACTTATGGAGCTCACATTGCCATCAAACGTCGCTACTACGAACGTAATAAGCATCCATTTCTGTCTTTAGGCATTGCTGAAACAGGTTGGTTATCTGTATCAGAAGATGGGAAAACTGTCACGGGTTATACGAACCAATTGTCAGGTTCAAAATATAAAAAGTATGGCATGTACTTTACTTTCCATTTATCAAGTCCAGTGACTTTAGGTCATCAAACTAATTATAAAGAAGAAAATCATGCAATGACGGTTTATTATTTGGAATTTGAAGGGGTAACGGCTGATGAAATTAGCATTGATTTTGCAGGTTCTTATATTTCAGTCGAACAAGCTGAGCAAAACCTCAGCAATCACTTACAAGCATATCCAAGCAAAGCTGAACAATTAGACCATATTACAACAGAGTGGGAAAACTATTTAAACAAAATTGATGTTCAACATTCCGATTTAGATTTGATTAAGACATTCTATAGCAATTTATATCGGACAGCGACATTCCCACAAACAGCACACGAATTGGTTGATGGCGAAGTTAAGCACTATTCAGCTTATACTCAAAAAGTTGAACCAGGTCATTTTTATACGTCCAATGGCTACTGGGATACTTTTAGATCAAACTATCCATTTTACGCCATTGTTGTGCCAGAGCGCATTCCTCAATTTATTGATAGCATCATCTCGATTGCTCGCGAAGACCGCTATCTTCCAAAATGGTTGTCACCAGATGAACGTGGTCTAATGCCAGGGACATTAGTTGATGCCGTCATTGCCGATGCGGTGGTCAAGGGATTGGTCGATCTTGAATTAGCTGAAGAATTGCTTGATGCAATGATATTTAATGCGGATACACCAAGTGAGCATGAATTGGAAGGTCGTGAAGGTGGCCATGACTATGCCGAATATGGTTATTTACCGGCTGACTATCATGAATCGGTTAATAAGACTTTGGATTATGCCTACAGTGATTTCTGTATTGCCCAAGTTGCCAATTACCTAAACAAAGAGGATATTGCACAAACCTACTACAAACGTAGCTTAAGCTACCGTCATCTGTTCAAAAAAGATTTAAATCAAATGGTTGCTAAAAACAAAGACGGAAACTTTGTTAATCAAGAAGTGGCACACCGTTGGGGACAACATTATACCGAAGGAAGTGCATGGCAAAACAGCTTGTCTGTATTCCATAATGTGTCTGATTTAATTGATTTATACGGTGGTGACCAAGAATTTTACGCCCACCTAGAAAACTTAGTTAACAGCGAGCCGATTTATGAATCAGGTGGCTATGGATTTGAAATTCATGAAATGATTGAATTGGCTATTCAAAAATTCGGTCAATTAGCCATTTCCAATCAACCAAGTTTCCATATCCCACATCTGTTTACCTATGCGGGCTACCCACATATGAGTCATATTACATTGAAAGCCCTTATGTTAAACTTATTCCACCACGACATTAATGGTTATCCAGGTGATGAAGATAATGGAAGTTTAGCTTCATGGTTTGTAATGAACGCCTTAGGCTTATACTCTGTTACACCGGGTACCGATCAATATGTTTTAGGGATTAGTTTATTCAAACATGCCAGCATTCATTTAAATAACGGTAATACCATCGTTATTAATTCAACGGACACAGAGTCGTATTTAAATATTGTCCAAAATCGTACTGTTGACGGCGAAGAATATGATCAACAATATGTCACTTATGATCAACTGATGAGTGGTTTAACCATCGAGCAACAGCTCGGCATGATGCCTTCATTAAAAGCCATCGACGACAACTTACGTCCTTATTCTTTAAATAAATACCACCATAACAAACAAGGAGAGTAAAAATGAAAATCTCAGAAAACATTTATGCTTTTATCGATGAAATTGTTGCCAAAACAGAAGCAGAAAACCCGAAATGGGGTGAAGTATTCAAAAAATGCTTCCTTAATACATTAGAAACAACGGTTAAAGTAAATGAAGATGGCACTGTCTTCGTATTAACAGGTGATATTCCTGCAATGTGGTTGCGCGATTCTACAGCACAAGTACGCCCATATTTATTATTAGCGCCAATTGACGAGAAAATTTCCGATATTATTGCTGGTTTAGTTGAACAACAATTCCGCTATATTATCCATGATCCTTATGCCAATGCCTTCAACCGTACAGAAGATGGTAGCGGTCACCAAGATGATCATACGGATATGACACCATTAATTTGGGAACGTAAATATGAAATTGATAGTTTATGCTACCCAATCCAATTAGCTTATTTATTATATAAAAATACAGGTAGAACAGATCACTTTAACCAAACATTTATTGATGGGGTTAAAGAAATTGTTAATTTATGGATTGTCGAACAAGACCATACGAATTCTCCATATACATTCGTTCGTGATACAGATCGTGAAGAAGATACGTTAATTAATGATGGTCGTGGTTCAGAAGTGGCTGTAACAGGTATGACTTGGTCAGGTTTCCGTCCAAGTGATGACCGTTGTATTTACCACTATTTAGTCCCTTCAAATATGTTCGCTGTTGTTGTTTTGGATTATTTAGTTGAAATAGCTGATATTGTAGACTTCCCAGAAGGTTTAGTAGACCAAATTTCTACTTTACGTGCTGAAATTCAAACTGGAATTGAAAATCATGCAATCGTTGAAAATAAAGCGGGTGAAAAAGTTTACGCTTATGAAGTGGACGGCTTAGGTAACTATAGCTTGACTGATGATCCAAACGTACCAAGTTTATTATCACTACCTTATTTAGGTTATTGCGAAGAAGATGATGAATTATACCAAGCAACACGCCGTATGATTTTCAGTAAAGAAAACCCATACTACTTTGAAGGTGAATATGCACGTGGTTTAGGTAGTTCGCATACATGGGACCAATATATTTGGCCAATCGCTTTATCAATGGAAGGTTTAACTACTAGCGACCGTAATGCTAAACGTGATTTATTAAATACTTTAGTAAATACCGATGGTGGAACCTACTTAATGCACGAATCATTTGATGTGAACGATCCAACGAAATATAGTCGTGAGTGGTTCTCATGGTCAAACATGATGTTCTGTGAATTATTATTGGACTACTACGGACAAAAAGTTAAACGTTAATAGAAGATTGTTGCAGAGATATTTATCAATAGTTAGGAGTTAACAATGAAGAAGAAAGTACACGTAATTTCACATAGTCATTGGGATAGAGAATGGTATATCTCATTAGAAGAGCACCGCATTCATTTGGTGCAATTGATGGATGATGTTTTGGAATTGTTCGAAACAGATCCGGACTTTAAATATTTTCACTTAGATGGTCAAACGATTATTTTAGATGATTATTTAGAAATTCGTCCTGAAAAAGAAGACTTATTGCGAAAATATATTCAAAACGGCCAATTGCGTATTGGGCCTTACTATATTTTACAAGATGCTTTCCTGATTAGCGGGGAAGCCAATGTGCGTAATGGCTTGATTGGACGTTATGAAACAGATCGCTGGGGTGCAGAGGTTGAGCCAATTGGTTATTATCCGGATACATTTGGTGTTTTAGGGCAAACCCCGCAGCTGGTTTTAGACTCTGAATTGACCTATGCGGCTTATGGACGAGGGGTGAAACCTACTGGATTTAACAACCAAACAGGCGACAATGCGGCTTTTGAATCCTCTTATTCAGAAATGACTTGGCGTGGAGCAGATAAATCTGAAATTTTAGGTGTGCTTTTTGCGAATTGGTATTCAAACGGTAATGAAATTCCTGTGGACCGTGATGAAGCACAAGCCTATTGGACAAAAAAATTAAGTGATGTGGAGCGTTATGCAGCGACTGATCAATTATTGATGATGAACGGGGTTGACCACCAACCAGTGCAAAAAGATTTAACAGAAGCGCTCCGTGTGGCCAATGAATTATTCCCAGACTATGAATTTGTTCATTCGAATTTTGCAGAATACTTTGAGTCTTTACCAAAAGACTTAGAAGAGTCATTATCAACTGTTGAAGGTGAATTACGTTCTCAAGACACTGATGGCTGGTATACCTTAGCTAATACGGCTTCTTCACGTATTTACTTGAAACAATACAGCATGTATTTAGCCAATTATTTAGAACAAGTTTTAGAGCCTTTAGCAATTATGGCAGGCGAATTTGGCTTTGAATATCCGCATGATTTTATTAATCAAGCATGGAAATTATTATTGCAAAACTACCCGCACGATAGTATTTGTGGATGTAGTGTGGACGAGGTTCACCGTGCGATGATGGCTCGATTTGAAGTGATTGAAAATATGTGTAAAGCCATTGAAAAAGAAATCGCAGACTTTTTAGTTACTCGTCGCTTGGATACAGCTGAGTTGCCTGAAAATGCTGTGACTCAAGTTCAAGTTTGGAATACTTTATCGACCGTTAAAAGTGATACAGTGACTGTTAAAGCTGAATTAGACCGTGCCTACTTCCGTGACAATTACCCACAGGCTGCTTATCAAAAAATGGCAGAAAAACCTTTTGGGAACTTGAAATTAGTGGATGGGGCTGGTAATCCGGTTGAGGCTCTTATTGAAGATGCAGGTGTTTCATTCGACTACGATTTACCAAAAGATGCTTTCCGTGTACCATTTATGGCTCGTTATGCAAATATCACTGTTACCATGGTTGACATGGCACCATTAAGCGGTCAAAGTTTTTATTTAGCTGAAGATAAAAATGCAGAAACTTCTGATGTTGAGGCAGTTGTTGAGACTGAGTATGAAGAGAATGAGATTGAAAATGAACGTCTAAAAGTGACATTAAATCAGCAAGGTACCGTTGATATTTTCGATAAAAAACACAATCGCTTATACGAAAATCAATTAATTATTGAAGAAACAGGAGACATCGGAAATGAGTATATTTTCCGTGAAAGCCAAGACTTGTACCGTATTTATTCAATAAATAAATTGAATAAATTCCATATTGAAAAACAAGCTTCAACAGAGAAAATGATTTTAACCTATGAATTTGAATTGCCAGTTTCTGCTGACGACACCTTAACTTACGAACAACAAAGCGTGGTGGATATTGCTCATAGAACGGCACAACGTTCAAATGACTTGAAGACACAAACAGTTGAAATGACATTAACCTTGACCGATTACTTAGAAGGTCTAGATGTTGAATTAAACGGCACTAACGAAGTTAAAGATCACCGCTTCAGAATCTTAGCTTCTTTACCAGAAGAAAGTTCACACAATTTTGTGGACAGTTCTTATGAATGGCTAGAGCGCAAAAACACCGTAAGTGATTTCTGGGAAAACCCATCAAACCCACAAGTACTGCGTCATAGTGTGGCAATCAGTAATAAGGATAAAGATGCAGAATTCGGTTTAACAATTTCGACCGATGGCCTGCATGAATACGAAGTTTCCATTGAACAAGAACGTCACTTTGGCGAAACCGAAGTTGCGGTTACTTTCCTACGTGGAACCGGCGAAATGGGTGACTGGGGTTACTTCCCAACACCAGAAGCCCAATGTTTAGGTGACTACACCGCCAAGTTATATGTACAGCCATGGACTGGCCTAGACGAACGTGCTGGAAGCTTTAGAAATGGAGTGACTCACTTTGTGGCATTACGCGCCTATGCAAACCGTCAATCGGTTCAACAAAAATTAAGTGATACGGTTGATCTGAGCTTGAGCTTGGCTGGAAAACTCGGACTGGCAGAATGGCCAACAGAACTTGTGTTGACTGCCGTTAAACGTCACTACTATTCGAATGATACTGTCATTCGCGTTTGGAATGCAGGTCATGAAACGCTTGATTTAAGCCAATGGTTTGCTGAAGACATCGTTAAAGAAGAGTTGAACCTGGTTGAAAAACCAAAAACATCCGATTATGGTACGCAAATCAACGAAAACCAAATCCGCACTTTCAGATTAAATCATTAATATATGACATGCTATCGCTAAATATTTAGGGATAGCGTGTTTTTAAATAAATATCTGTGGATTTAGCGAAGACGAGTTGAGAATGTTTAACTCGAAAGATCAACGAGCACACAAAAATACATTCGTTTCGCAAAACGACCCGAACAAAACAAATTCAACAATCCTGATAGTCAGAAATTACATAAAGGAGAGTTTAAATTGACAAATAAATTTCCAGATAACTTTTGGTGGGGAGCAGCAGCTTCTGCTCCGCAAACTGAAGGGGCTAGTAATGTCGATGGCAAAAGCCCAACAACTTGGGATGTATGGCATGAACGTGAACCGGAAGCTTTTTTCAATCAAGTAGGTCCTGATTTAACATCCGACGTTTATCATCGTTACCGTGACGATATTCAATTGATGAAAGACATGAATTTAAATTCCTATCGGACATCGATTTCTTGGGCACGTCTACTTCCTGATGGGAAAACGTTAAATGAAAAAGCTGTTGCCTATTATCGCGACTATTTTCAAACAATGCTTGATACAGGGATTGAACCTGTCATCAATTTATTCCACTTCGATATGCCTTGGTGGATGATGGAATTAGGTGGCTGGGAAAATGCGGATATTATTGAGCATTTTGCTTATTATGCAAAAGTGGCCTTTGAGCAATTTGGCGATATCGTAAAGAATTGGGCGACATTTAATGAACCAATGGTGCATATTGAATGTGGTTATTTAGGCGATGCGCACTGGCCTAGAGTCAATGATTTCAAACGAGCGATCCAGGTCGGTTACCACACACTCATGGCGCACTTTGCAGCGGTTCGTTCATTTAGACAAAGTGGCGTTGAAGGAAAAATTGGAACAATTTTAAACTTATCTCCAGTCTATGCCCGTAGTGAAGAAGCGGCCGACTTAGAAGCACAAAAATGGGCGGACTTATTCCATACACGTAGCCTACTTGATCCAATTGCCTTAAATCAGTTCCCGCAAGAATTGGTAGATATCTTAAAAGAACACGATTTATTGCCAACACTCTATGCGGAACACGATGAGTTATTAACACAAGCGATTGACTTTTTAGGCGTTAACTACTACCAGCCATTGCGTGTGAAAGCGCGTGAAGAAATTCCATCAACCCTCGAACGTCCATCTTCTCTATACGCCGGTTATGATTGGCCTGAGAAAAAGATGAATAAATATCGCGGTTGGGAAATTTATGAACGTGGTATTTACGATATTGCGATGCGAATTAAAAATGATTATGGCAATGTCCCATGGTTTATTTCAGAAAATGGTATGGGTGTTGCTGATGAAGAACGATTTATTGATGAGAGTGGTATTGTACAAGATACTTACCGTATCGAGTTTATTCGGGACCATTTAACTTGGTTACTAAAATCTATCAATGAAGGATCAAATTGCTTTGGTTACCATTTATGGACATTTGTTGATTGCTGGTCATGGTTAAATGCGTATAGAAATCGTTATGGATATTACCGTGTTGATTTAGAAAATAATCTTGAACGTACACCAAAATTAAGTAGTTTTTGGTTACGCGAGATCATTGAGAAAAATGAATTAGATATTTAATGAGAGTTATCTAGAAGAGGAGTAGAACGATGGGAATAGGCGTAGTGGACATTGGTGGGACAAACTTAAAATATGGACTTTGGGAAAATGAAGCATTATTAGAAATTCACAAAATCCCAACTCCAACATCTTTAGAGGACTTATACAGTGCCTTAAAAGAGATTGACCTACAATTACGGGCGAAATCAACGGAGGAAATTCTGGGCTATGGTTTTTCAGTTCCAGGAATGGTCGACACTCAAGAAGGTATCATTGAAGGTATCAGTGCCGTTCCCTATCTACATGATTTTCCGATTCGTGATCAATTTGAAGACCTTTTAGGCGTTAGAGTGACATTAGAAAATGATGCCAATTGTGCTAGCATTGCAGAATTAGACCGTGGCCATGCCAAAGATGTCAACAATATAGTAGTCGTTGTTGTGGGAACAGGTGTTGGCGGGACCATTGTTGTGAATAACGAAATTGTCCACGGCATGAATTTTGCAGCGGGTGAATTTGGCTTAATGTTAGTCAATGAAAATAACACCTTTAGTGAAAAAGGCAGTACTGGCCGCTTAGTCGAATTTTACCAAGACTTGGACAGTGCAGAAGCTGATGCCAATGGCGAACGAATTTATGAATTAGCCAGTCAAGGAGATGACAATGCTATCCGTAGCGTTGACCGCTTTCATAACTATATGTCACAAGGTATTTATAATTTAATTGTGATGTTGAATCCCGAACGCATTTTAATTGGTGGAGCTGTGTCAAAAAATGATGTATTTATTGAAGGGGTTCAAAAAGGGGTTAAACGCTTGTTGACACTTCATGGGGTACCGCGCTTGCAATGTGAAGTGATGGCGTGTAAATATTATAATCATGCCAATTTGATTGGGGCAGCATCTAGCTTTATTCGTCAAACGCGGCTGATTGATTTGAGTCAAAGAGGGTATATTATATGAGTTTGCTGGCTTTGGATGTGGGTGGAACCTATGTAAAATATGGTCTGTGGCATGAGGAACAGCTGCAATTTAATGATGAGGTTTTGACCCCTAAAAGTTGGACTGCCTTTTTGCAAATCATTGCTGAAATTATGGAGAAAATGCAAAACAAAGCTGACACCATAATCGAGGGGCTTGCATGCAGTTTTCCAGGAGTGGTAAATACCAAAACTGGTTGGATTGGTGGTTACACCTCGGTGCCATATATTCATGGTATGTCTGTAACGGAAGCCTTGGAAGACTATTTCAAACTGCCCGTTTCGATTGAAAATGATGCTAAGTGTGCCTTATTAGCCGAGCACCGTTTTGGTAACGCCAAAGGCCATGAGAATGTTGCTTTGATGGTCATTGGAACCGGCATTGGTGGAGCTTTAATGATTAACGGAAAATTGCACAAGGGCCGCAATTTATACGCCGGCGAATTAGGTTGTATTTTGATGGACCATGAAATTATGCTCAGTGACATCGGTTCAACTGCCCGCATGATTGATGAATTTAAAACCATCTATGAAATAAATACCCCTGTGACTGGCCGTGATATTTTCGAAATGTACGATCAAAATGATTATGCAGCACGGCGAAGCGTGCATTTATTTTATGATTACATCGCTAAGGGGATTTTCAATACCTTAGTGACGGTTGATCCCGATTTAGTTTTATTAGGTGGCGGCGTCTCGGCACGTGAGAATTTTGCAGAAGAAATTTCAGTGCGTGTTCAGCAAATGTTGGTTAAACAAAAACTGATTGATTTAGAATTTGACATTGAACGTTGTTATTTTGACAATCGGGCTAATTTAATTGGGGCTGTGATTAATTATCAGCAATAATATAATATTTGAAAACTCAAGCTTGCTTTGGATTAACTAAAGCAAGCTTTTATTTATTAAAAAGGATGGTTAAAAATGGGAAAACTAGGAATCTCTTTGTATCCGGAGCAATCAACTTTTGAAGAAGATAAAGCCTATCTAGAGCGCGCCAAAGTTTATGGCTATGAGCGACTGTTTTTAAGTTTATTGCAGTTGGATGCAAGTGATACTGAAGGTAAAGGATTTCAGCAATTTTTAAATACGTTGAAATATGCCAAAGAATTAGGTTATGAAGTCGGCATAGACGTGAATCCGCATGTCTTAAAAGAAATGGGCGTTGACAGTTCTAAATTAGAAACCTTTACTGAAATGGGAGCAGACATTATTCGTTTGGATAATGAAACTTCCGCAACGGATGAAGCGCGGATGACGCGTAACCAACTAGGTTTAAGTATCGAACTGAATATGAGTCAGGGCACACGCCATCTAGATGCGATTATGTCATACTCACCTAATAAAGATCAGCTGATTGGGTCACATAATTTTTACCCTCACCGTTTCAGTGGTTTAAGTTTAGAGCATTTCAATAAATGTAATGCCATTTTCAAACAATATCATTTGCGGACAATGGCATTTGTGAATGCTCAAGCAGCAACGTTTGGCCCTTGGCCGATGCCAGATGGTTTATGTACGCTTGAAATGCATCGCACGATGGATTTGGTTAGCCAAGTCAAACACCTGAAGCTCGTTGAAGAAATTGATGATATTGTCATTGCCAATGCCTATGCATCTGACGAAGAACTTCGCCAAGCAGCCGAAGCATTCAATGCAGCTCATACGACTTTACGAATGACATTTAACGCAGAAGCAACGAAAATTGAACGCGATATTATTTTAAATAATCTCCATTCATACCGTGGTGACCACTCAGAGTATATGATCCGCTCGTCATGGATGCGTGAATTATACAAAGAAGCTGACATTCCTGCTCATACCAACCAAACGATTCAAGCAGGCGATGTTATCATCAACAACAGCAATTACTTACGCTATAAAGGTGAAATGCAAATTGCGCTGAAGGAGATGCCAGCTGATGAACGCGTAAACGTTGTAGGCCACATTGTTCCCGACGATTTGATTTTGCTAGACGCCATGCATCCTTGGTCCGCTTTCCAAGTGATCGATGCTAATGAAGGAGAGTAAGAACGAATGACTTTTGAAAACCACCCCCTAAATAAATATCCCTGGGATATTGAGTTGAATGTAAGTGCTGAAGATTTAACTGAAGATGTTGATGCTTTTTTAATTGAGAAAGCAGCGAATACTGTAAAAATTTCTGCTGCAACTGAATCGGAAATTTTCTATGCCATGAACTGGCTTTATGCTTTAGATGAAGACCTAGCTGACGGTAGTTACAGAGTGAAAGCTAAACAAAGTGAACGCGGGTTATCGATTGATTGCGGAAGAAAATTTTATTCACAAGCAGAGATATTTACTTTGTTGGATATTATGCATGCGAATAATATGAACTTTATGCAAATGCATTTTTCTGAAAATGAAGGTTTTCGTGTTGAATCGGAACGTTTTCCGGAAATTGTGTCGGATGAATATTTAACGAAAGCGGAAGTTCGAGAAATTATTGCCTATGCAGCTGAACGTGGCATTGTTGTTTATCCGGAAATTGATGGTCCTGGACATTTGCGTCAATTTTTAACGCAATATCCAGACTGGAAGTTGACAGACGGAGAGTTGTATTCGCATTTGGACTTAGGTGCGATTGATATTACTAATCCTGCTGCGGTTTCAGCCATTAAAGATTTGTATGCAGAATATTTTGACTTGTTTAGTCAAGCGCCTTACTTCCATATTGGGGCGGATGAGTTTGTGAGTTTTGAAAAAATCCATGAATATCCAAAATTAACTGAATATGCCGTAGAAAAGTGGGGCGAAGGTCACACCGCTGTCGATGCTTATATTGATTATGTTAATCAAATGGCCCAATATGTTAAAGAAGCTGGCTATATTCCACGAGCTTGGAACGATGGCTTGTTACGCTTGGACCAAGAAGCTAAAATCGAAGTGGATCCTGAGTTGGAAATTACCTATTGGACTAAATGGCATAAAGATATGGCTCCGATTGAAGATTTCTTAGATAAAGGCTATAAGGTTATTAACTTCAATGATAACTTCTTCTATTTTGTTTTAGGAGAGAATGCCGGTTATACCTATCCTACAGGCGAGAAAATTTCGGCAGAGTGGGATGTGAATGTCTTTTCTGGTGGTCAAATAGCTGACAGTGACAACATTATAGGGAGCTATTTCTCACTTTGGGCAGACAAACCTGAAGCCTTGACAGGTCAACAAGTCTTGGAAATGATTCAAGAGCCGTTGAAAGCTAAGATGTTGAAAGAATGGGACGTAGAAAAGCAATAGTAGTAAATTGATAAGCTTCAACCGAGCTGATATTTGCTTGGTTGAAGCTTTTTGGTTTGGGGAAACTTGAGTGGGATTGTAGGGGGTGAGGGGAGAGGGTGGTACTGACGTAAAACAGCTTATTACGCATCAGTAAAATACAATGCAAAGAGTATATGAATACAAAGACTTACAATCCATCCAACCATTCGAAGAAAAATATCAACAATTGGGCGAAAATTCAGTTGATGTGGCTTAAAAGTCCGTATAATCATATTATAAGTTAGTTAGAAGGAGGCATTTTACGGATGCAAAAATATAAAACTAAATGGGAGAACTTTAAATTATTGTGGCAAATCGTGCATCAATTTAAGCCGACAATTATTTTATGGATGTTAGTCAAAATAACACTTTCCACGGTAGTCCCATTTGCCCAACTATTATTAATGTCGCAAGTGATTCAATGGCTTGGTCTTGGACTTTCAATTGATAATTATTTGAGAGAGTTATTATTATGGCTGGCTGGCATTATAGTATTATCGACTTTAGAAAAATTTATTGAGAATCGTTTTGATTATTTTTCAGAAACTTTTCGTATGCAACTCATACCTAATATAACGACCTAGCAATTACAGCTTGACTTTCCGCTCATCACAGATAAAGATGGTAGCAAACGTTATCGTGAAGCCTTGAATTTATTGGATCATCGTCAAACTTCATTAGGGCGTGTGTTTGATGAATGGATTGCGATAGGAACAGCTTTTCTATCCGTTTTCCTTTATGTTGGAACTTTAGTGCAATTAGAACCGGCTTTTATCCTTATTGTAATAATGGTGATTATAGGTTTAATCTTATTGAAAAAGCGAAACAATCGGATTGCTGATGCCAGTTATGCCGGAAAGGTAAAAAATATTCGACAATCATATTACTTATCAAATATTATTGGAGACAATCGAATTGCAAAAGATGTGCGTCTATATCAAATGACCGAATGGTTTGAAGATATAAAGTCGCAACTAACGACGCAGTTTTTTCAAGTCAATAAAAGTTTAAAAAATCAACAGCGTCTCGAAAATGTATTTATCACACTCGCGTTAATTCTTTTATCAGCTATGGCTTATCTAAGAAGTGTTAACTTGATTCAAACAGCTGAAATTGATGTATCAGAATTCGTTGTTTATGTTGGTCTTGTCAATTTAGTAACGTCAACTTTAACGAATTTAGTCACACAGTTATCTCAATTTAATATAAGTTTGGAGAGATTATCCAGCTTGGGAAAAAGGCCTATGCTTTAACCTTACTGAATGCGATTTTTGAACGATATGATGCTGAATCCGAAGTCATTTTAGGAGCGCAATTCTTATCTACTGAAGATATTACTTATGCTGCTAATATTTTATCTTTAGCTATTACAGCTCAAATGACTGTAACCGATTTAGCCCAAGCTGATTTCTTCTTCCAACCTGGCTTTAGTCGTCCATGGCATTTCTTAAATGTATTAGCTATGAGAGCGCAAGGTAAAACATACGGTTCAACTAAAATGTTGTTCTAATCCAAGTCAAATAGTCGGTCTAATTTTAGGTCGTCTATTTTTTTACAATCATATGTTATACTTATTAATGAATGTAATAAGCAGTGATATTTATTTAAAGGGGTGGTTTAATGGAAGCTAATCAAATCCATACACATGCAAATTGTGTCCGTTTGGTTCCGATTTTTAATCATTTAGATGAAGCTTCGATGATGAAAGTGGCGGAAAAGGCGCACCATAAAGGATTAAAACGCGGGGAGTATTTGTATCAGGCGACTGACGCAGATGATTCTGTTTATATTGTGCACAAGGGACAGGTTCGGATTTTTCATTTGTCTGAATCGGGGAAAGAGCAGCTGATTCGGGTGTTGAATCCAGGGGATTTCACGGGTGAATGGACTATATTTTCGACCGATGCTTATCATGAGCACTATGCCGAGGCGACAAGGAATTCGGCAATTTGTGCGATTAATCGTAATGACTTGTTGGAACTGTTAAAAGAATATCCAGAAATTTCGATGGAAATATTGTCTTCAATGTCGGATCGTTTGCAGCAATCTGAAAGACAGACGGCTTCAGTAGCAACGGAACCTGTGACGAATCGGATTATTTATTATTTAGAAAATCTTGCTGGGGCTGATTCGGAGGATGATGCAACGGTTACTTTGCCTATGACACGTCGAGATTTGGCTTCATATTTAGGAACCACCCCGGAAACGTTGAGCCGTCGGTTTAAAGATTTAGAAACTAGTGGCTTGATCGAGCAACTGCCAAAAAATACTATTCGGATTCCGAGTATTGAAGAATTGCTCTTCGCCACTGAATAAATAATTCTGTCTCCTTAGAACATATTATTTGTAATGGTTATAAATAACTGTTAAAGTATAGATATAATCAAACAAGGAGGAATTTATTGATGGCAAGTACAGAAGTAAAAGACTTTTTGAACACAGTAGTAGCAACGCAAGGTGTTTTATATACCCGTTTACACCAATTTCATTGGTTTATAAAAGGGTCACATTTCTTCACGCTACATGAAAAATTTGAAGAATTGTATGACGAAACAACTGAAAATATGGACGTTGTGGCAGAACGTTTATTAGCTATTGGTGGTCAACCCTACGCAACGCTAAAAGAGTTTCTTGAGCATTCAGTCATTGATGAAAGAGTGGAAGATAAAAATCTTTCTCAAGATGAAATGGTTGAAGCGGTTGTAAAAGACCTAGAAACCATTGTGGCATCTCTTCAAGAAGGAATCAAATTGACAGACGAGCATGAAGATTATCCTTCAAATGATATGCTTATTGAAATTAAAACAGGTCTAGATAAACATATTTGGATGCTTAAAGGATATTTAGGCAAACCAGCGGATGCTTAATTAAATAAATAACAACGATAAAGCCCTAGAAGATAGTCAAAACACTATTTTCTAGGGCTTTTTTATGTTTATTGACAAAAGTTGACGTAGGTCAATTTCAAGTCAAGGTTGGCGGGCTATAATGAAATTACAAAATCAAAGAAAGAGGTAAATGAAATGACAACATTAACATTCGAACAAGCAAAAGAGAAAAACTTTGAGAGATTAGCACAATTTACGCCAATCGTCGCACGTGTACACGGGAAGAATCATCCTGAATTTTTCAAGGTGAAAAAATTATGGGAGTCAATTCATGAAAAATCCATGGCAGCTGGAAATGATATGCCAGAGTTGGATGATGAGTTTAGTCAATTACGTGCGATTACAGATGGCTATACGGTACCAGCGGATACATGTGAAAGTTACGAGGCTGTTTATCATATGCTAGAAGAAGTAGACGCAGCTTACCAAGCTTAAATAGAAAAGATTATAGGAGGATAAAATGCAAAAATTTATTTTGAGTCATAAAAATCTTATTACATTACTTAGTGGGATACTCATTGCGATTGGTTTTATTGCACATTTTGGTTTTAGTAATGAAATGGTGTTTAATGTGGCATTTATTATTGCTTCAATTATTGGAGTTGCGCCGATTGCGCTTCAAGCCATCAGTGCCTTAAAGGTAAAAGTTGTTAGTATCGATGTGTTAGTTACCATCGCTGTAATTGGAGCATTTTTCATCCAAAATTATGAAGAATCGGCGATTGTTACCTTCTTGTTTTTATTTGGTGCTTGGTTAGAAGCTCGTACCTTAAATTCAACTCGTTCAGCTATTAAAGAGTTAACAGAGATGGCTCCTGAAGTAGCCTTTAAGCAAATGGAAAATGGTGAATTTGAAGAAGTAGATATTTGGGATGTCGATGAAGGCGATATTTTACAAGTTCGAACCGGTGGTAAAGTTCCGGTTGATGGGACGGTTATCGTTGGTGAAGGTCATGTCAATGAAGCCAGTATAACCGGAGAAGCCGATCCGGTTCGTAAAGAAGTCGATTCAGATGTTTTTGCGGGAACAATTTTAGAAAATGGGACCGTTCAAATCCGTGCGAACCGGGTTGGGGAAGATACAACTTTTGGTAAAATTATCGAATTAGTTGAAGAAGCACAAGACTCCAAATCAGAAGCAGAGCGATTTATTGATCAGTTTTCAAAATGGTATACACCAGCAGTCTTGATTTTATCGCTTGTCGTCTGGTTCATCACGAAAGACATTGAATTAGCCATTACTATTTTAGTGCTGGGTTGTCCTGGTGCCTTGGTTATTGGTGTGCCGGTTTCAAACGTAGCAGGAATTGGAAATGGCGCACGCCATGGAGTTTTATTAAAAGGATCGGAAGTAATCCGAGATTTCAGTCATGTTGATACGATTTTATTTGATAAAACTGGAACATTAACTGTCGGGAACCCTGAAGTGGCAGAATCTAAAACATATGGTGATGCAAAGCAGTCTTTAAGTTACTTAGCCAGCGTCGAAAAAGAGTCCGACCATCCTTTAGCAAAAGCCGTCTTATCCGAATTAGGCGACATCCAAATTTATGATGTTGAAGAAACAGATGTTGTCAAAGGTGGCGGGATTGTTGCCCAAGTTGACGGTCATCGTGTGGCGGTAGGTAATGTTGCCTTGATGGAAAAGGAAAATGTGGTTTTAAGTACCGAAGCACGTCGTGATGTTGAAGCCTTTGAAAGACGTGGAAACTCATTAGTGTTAACAGCCGTTGATGGTGAGTTGAAATCCTTAATGGGAATTCGCGATCAAATTCGTCCTGGTGTCAAGCAGGATTTACAAGCAATGCGTGACTTAGGCGTTAAAAACTTAGTGGTTTTATCTGGTGATAATCAAGGTACTGTTGATTTAGTTGCAAAAGAATTAGGTTTGACCGAAGCGCATGGAAACCTGTTGCCAGAAGATAAGTCGGCTTACTTGAAGAAATTACAAGAACAAGGTCAAATTGTCGCCTTTGTTGGTGATGGGGTTAACGACAGCCCATCCTTAGCTCTGGCAGATATTGGGATTGCGATGGGAGCAGGAACCGACGTTGCAATCGAAACATCTGATGTTGTTTTGATGAATTCAGATATGAGTCGCTTGCCACATGCCATTGGCTTAACCAAAGCGATCTTTAGAAATATGTTACAAAACATTATTATCGCTATTGGTGTTGTGCTCGTCTTATTAGCAAGTGTCTTCTACAGTGACTGGATGAATATGTCCATCGGAATGTTAGTCCATGAAGGAAGTATCTTAGTCGTTATTTTAAATGGTATGCGTTTGTTAAGATATCGCTTGAAAGAAAAAGGCAGCACTAAACAAGTGACAATCAAAGAACCAACCACCGCAAAATAAATATCTCAAACTTGACCTAGGTCAATTCTTACAATTCACTTAGGGAGTATACTATAGTTGTAATCAATAAAAATACATTTAAAGGAGAATGAAATATGCAAACAGCTAATATCCAATTAGAAACTTTAACTTGTCCATCATGTCTACAAAAAATCGAAGGTGCTGTCAGTTCACTTAAAGGGATCAATAAAGATAGTTTGAAAGTGTTGTTCAATGCCAGCCGTGTTAAAGTTGACTTTAATGGTGACGAAATTTCAATCGACGAGATCGAAAAAGCCATCCGTGACTTAGGTTATGACGTTTTAAAGTCACGTGTGAAAGCAGCTTAAGTTTGGAGAATGACACAAGTTACTTTACAATTTGAAAAGCTAACTTGTCCGTCATGTATGCAAAAAATTATCGATACCATCTCAGCCTTAACGGGAATCGCGAAGATAAAAATATTATTTAATTCAAGTAAAGCCCGAATTATTTATAATGAAGCAGGGATCACCGAAAAAGAAATACTGCATAAAATAAATGAAATAGGTTATGAAGCAGTTAAAATTTAAATAAAACGCGTCAATCCAAGAAGTAAGTGGATTGGCGTGTTTTTTTATGGGGATATTTATTTAGAAAAAGGAAGATATTGATTGAAAATTTATGTGTAATCGTTTACACTTATAAATAAGTACTTAATCCATAATAAATATCTCTGCTGTTAGGCAAAAGGAGACGAATATGTTAACGGAATTTGTTAAAGCTGTTGAGCAATCAAGTAATCGCGTCAATTCAATTTATCTTGTTGATGCGGAAAAAGTTGTTGAGCAATATGAGTGGACACAAGGAAAACAAGCTTTTCATTCGATTGGGAAAACCTTCGCTGGTTTATGTCTGGGTTTTGCCTTAGAAGAAAAGATTATTCTTTACGATGAAAGTTTAGTTGACTTGTTTCCAGAATTAGTGACAGATGAAAATCAAGATATTTTGGCCCGCGTGAAGGTGCCGCACTTGGCGTCTATGTCCATGGGGCAATCTAATGGGCAATTAATGATGGATGTGCGACCGTCTCTTAAGGAAAAGGATTGGGCACAATATGTGTTTAACCAGCCATTTGATTTAGAAGCAGGCCATCATTTTACTTATACCAATGCTGGTTTTTATTTATTAGTTCGTGCTATTCAACAAAGAACAGCTTTGTCAATTAATGAATTTTTAAAAGAACGGTTATATCAACCATTAGGAATTGAAGATATTGAATGGGAAAAAGACCCACTTGGTTTTGATTTTGTTGCAGGAGGCATTGTAACAAAGCCCGCAACACTTATACAACTGGCAAAATTATTTATTAATAAAGGAGTGATTGATGGTCAGACAATTGTAAATCCAGACTGGTTAACCCAAATGGCCAAGCCGCAAAATACTCATGTTGTTACGAATTCTTATACGGATTTTTATGGGATTGGCTTATGGGGAGATAGCCGTAAAAATTATTATCGGGCTGACGGGGCTTTTGGACAGTTAATAATGGTTTTTCCTGAGTTTGAAAAGAGTGTTGTAATTGCTTCAGAAGAAGCAGATATTGGGTTTTTACTTCATTTAGTTTTTGAAACCATAGTATCAAAATTTTAATCAGAATAAGGAGTTTTAGACATGCAATTTATGGGAAATATGATGAGCAACTTGTCGTTAATTACAGATGCAAAAACACGTTCCATTAGTCCTGAGAATTTTACGGGTGAAAAAGGTAAGGGCGGTATGGCAACCGAAGGAACTGGGCAAGGTCCAGCTCGCGACTTAGGGGTTGGCTGGAAAGTATCCCCTTCGATTATGGTGCAACCTAATTCAACGGTTACTTTGGCTGAAATCGAAGGACCTGGCGCCATTCAACATATTTGGTTAACTTGCTTCCCACCATTTTGGCGCAGTGCGATTTTAAGAATGTATTGGGATGGCGAAGAGCATCCGTCGGTTGAAGTGCCAATTGGTGATTTCTTTGCGAATGGTTGGACGGAGCGCGTTAATGTTAATTCGTTACCGATTGCCGTGAATCCTGCAGGCGGGATGAATTCTTATTGGGAAATGCCGTTTAAGAAATCTGCCAAAATCACAGTGGAAAGTTTAGCGACAGAGGAGTTTCCTTTATATTACCAGATTGATTATAGTTTAATGGAAATCCCTGAAAACACAGGTTACTTCCATGCCCAATGGCGCCGTAGCAATCCACTTCCATATAAAACTGAACATGTTTTAGTGGATGGCATTAAAGGTAAAGGCCAATATGTTGGTACTTATATTGCTTGGGGTGTCAATAATACTGGCTGGTGGGGCGAAGGTGAAATTAAGTTCTACATGGATGGTGATGATGAGTTCGCGACTATTGTAGGAACTGGAACGGAAGATTACTTTGGGGGTGCTTGGAACTTTGAACATCCACATGGTGAATACGGGACCTACTCTACACCGTTTCTGGGGATGCCACAGGTCATTAAACCAGATGGTTTATA
The DNA here is from genome assembly GCF_052115865.1 of Fundicoccus sp. Sow4_H7. Classification (NCBI taxonomy): domain Bacteria; kingdom Bacillati; phylum Bacillota; class Bacilli; order Lactobacillales; family Aerococcaceae; genus Fundicoccus; species Fundicoccus sp. Sow4_H7. The sequence continues at coordinate 396,865 of NZ_JBQKME010000001.1, forward strand.
CCGTAGCCAACAACGGTTTGGCATGTATCGTTGGCACGTACTCGATCCAATTCGTTTTGAAGAGGATTTAAAAGTGACCATTCAAGCATTGGGCTGGCGTTCAGAAGGCCGTTACTTGCCACTTCAAGACGACATCGCTTCTACTGTTTTCTGGTACCAACAAGAACCACATCAAAAATTTGATTTAGATTTATCTAAGGATCATTTAGAAGTAATTTAGAAAATAAATATCGTCGACACTTATTTTGTAATAGGTGTCGATTTTTTAGTGGCGTATAAGGCGGGAGTTATCAGGTGAAAGCAGAGATATTTATTTTGGGGATTTGGATTGGTTTTGGTAAACTATTTATGAAAGGTTGGTGTAGATGAAAAAACGTCAGTTAGGGAGTTTAAAGGTGTCGGAGATGGGGTTTGGCTGTATGGGGTTGAACCATCACAGAGGGCTAGCCAAAGACCGCAATGAAATGATCAAAGTGGTGCAGCATGCATTTGATTTGGGTGTAACACATTTTGATACGGCTGAAGTATATGGACCGTATACGAATGAAGAAATTGTTGCGGAAGCCATTAAGCCGTTTCGTCATGAGATTCAATTGGCGACTAAAGGTGGTTTTAAGATAAATGGGCAGGACTATTATCCCGATAGTCGCCGTGGTACTTTACGGAATGCGATTGAAGGTTCGTTACGGCGGTTAAAAACGGACTACATTGATCTGTATTATATTCATCGGGTGGATCCAAATACGCCGATTGAAGAAGTGGCGGAAACAATGAGTCAGTTTAAAAAAGAAGGTAAATTATTGCATTGGGGCTTGTCGGAAGCCAGTGCAGATACGATCCGTCGCGCACATGCGGTATTGCCTTTGACAGCAGTTCAAAGTGAGTATTCCATTTGGTGGCGTGAATTGGAGAAAGAAATTTTTCCAACTTTGGAGGAATTGCAAATTGGATTAGTCGCCTACAGTCCATTAGGTCGTGGATTTTTAACAGGTAAATTGTCTCGAGCCGATATTAGTAGTGAAAATGATAATCGTGCAGAATTGCCTCGATTCACGGAAGAAGCCTTTGAAGCCAATCAAGTGGTGCTCGACCTATTGGAATCTATTGCCAAGGAAAAAGGAGCAACCATTGCGCAAATTGCATTGGCATGGGTCATGGCACAAAGAAATTATATTGTTCCGATTCCTGGAACAACCAAATTACACCGTGTGGACGAAAATGTTAGGGCAGTGAATATTGAATTTTCTAAAGATGAAATGACTGAAATAAATACCACTGTCGATCAACTTGAAATTATGGGCGATCGCTATAATAGTGAGCAAACTGATCGCGTTGGGAAATAAGATTGCTTGATAGGAGCCATGTATGGAGACATATGTGGCTTTTTAGTTTGTTTATGAGTGGAGCGGTGGAGGATTTGTTGGGTGAGGAGGTGCGCTCGGATGAAATGGGTGTTTCATCCGAGCGCAGTTGATTCCCTCGGATGAAATGGGTGTTTCTTCCGAGCGCGGTTGGTTCGCTCGTTTGAAATAGTCGTTTCATCCGAGCGCGGTTGGTTCCCTCGGATGAAATGGGTGTTTCATCCGAGCGCCGCTGTCACCTCGCTTGAAAGTGATATTTATTTGAAAAGAAAAAAGCCTCCATTAAAGGAAGCTTTTAAAATTATTTTATAGGGGCATAGGGGATCGAACCCTAGACCCACTGATTAAGAGTCAGTTGCTCTGCCAACTGAGCTATACCCCCGTAATGCAATAAATATATTTTACTCCTGTCAAAATAAAAAAACAAGATTTTTTTTGGAAAATCACAACACACTTTTATATTAATGGAGAAAAAATGAATGAATCCCATCCCTCCCCAAAAACCACCTCCTTAACCCTCTCTTATAAAAAAATAAAGAATATTTTTCTAGCAAAAGTATTGCATTCTATTCTGGAAACGCTTATAATATATTTTAGTGAAACGTTTCGAATAAACAAATTTAAAGGAGAGTCTTTATGAAGTTCATGAAAAAAATGGTTAAAGCAACCTTAGTAGGTGCATTAGGGATGCTAAGCTTTAATACAGTTGCTAGCGCTACACAAGTTCAAGCTCAAGAAGAATTAAGCGTTTGGATTATGGGGGACGGTAACGAAAATACTCAAGCTATTTTTGATGGCTTTACAGCAGAAACTGGTATTGCGACAAATGTTCAAAGTATTCCTTGGTCTGCCGTCCATGACCGTTTACTTACAGCGGTTGCTTCTGGTGAAGGTCCAGATGTGATTCAAATGGGATCGACATTTATGGCAGAGTTCGTTGATGCAGGAGCATTAATGGATATTACGGATTATGTGACAAACTCTGAAACCTTAGCGCCTGAAAACTTCTTTGAAGGAAATGTCAATACCACTGTTTTTGAAGATCGTTACTATGGTGTGCCTTGGTATACTGAAACACGTGCTTTATACTACCGTACTGATTTATTAGAATCAGTTGGATATCCAGAAGGTCCTGCTAACTGGGAAGAATTATATGATGCAGCGGTTAAATTATCTGAACGTGGCGACAATATGTATGGATTCAGTGTTGAATTACCAGAGCAAAGCTACGGTTTCATGTTTGCCCGTCAAAATGGTTCACCATTAATTGAAGATGGTAAAGCCTACGTTAACCAACCAGAATTCGTTGAAGCAATCGAATATTTACATAGTTTTGTTAAAGCAGGGGCGGCTGCCAATATGGACTTAGGTCTAGATGTAGCTCAAACATTTGGTGGAGACGGAATTGTACCAATGTTCATCAGTGGACCTTGGATGATTAGCATCATTAATGAAAATGCTCCAGATATTGAAGGTAATTGGGCAGTTAGAACATTACCAGAAGGACCAGTTAACAACATTTCTAACACAGGTGGAGCTAACTTAGCCGTTTGGAATGGTTCTGACAATGTTGATGCAGCAATTCAATTAATTGACTACATGTTAACACCAGAAAGCTTGTTAACTTTCTACGAAACATCTAGTTCTTTACCAGCACGTGAAGTGGTTTGGGAAGAAAATGTTTTACAAGAAGAACATATCTCTGCTTTTGGTGAACAACTTGAAAACTCAGAACATATGCCATTAATTACTCAATGGGATGCGGTAGCTCAAGCTTACTTATCAGCCTATGAACAAATTATGGTAGGTGGTGCAGATATACAAGCTACACTTGATCAATTGAATGGAGAAATTGAAAGTCTTATTCAATAATTAAGTTGGCGATAACATTGGCAACTGGACTGCTGTTCGGTTGCCATTTGTTTTTATATGAGGAGGAAAGTAATGAAACATAAATATGCACCGTATTTATTTATCGCACCTGCATTTATTTTATTAATTATGTTTTCGTTAGTGCCGATAGTCATTTCACTTGTGATCAGTTTTACAGATATGAACTTAGCCGGTTTAGCTGATTATTCACGGATAAATTTTATTGGCTCAGAAAATTATACGAATATTATTAACGACCCTGTCTTTTTAACATCCATTAAAAATACACTTTATTATGCCATTATTGGGGTGCCGCTTGTTTTAATGTTGTCGATGGCATTAGCGATATTTATTAATATGGGGAATAATCGTTATTTTTCATTGATGCGTTTAGTATTTTATTCACCATCAATTACGAATATTGTGGCGGTTGCGATTGTTTGGAACTTTATTTTTAATCCGAACCAAAGTATTGGGCTATTAAATCAATTGTTAGGTTATGTTGGAGTTGGACCAATTGGTTGGTTAACGGATCCAAATATTTCTAAATTATCGCTGATTGTTTTAGCCGTTTGGAAGGGAATTGGGATTAATATGTTAATTTTTTCTGCCGCCCTACAAAATATTCCAGACACTATTTATGAAGCAGCTGACCTTGATGGAGCCAATAAATGGCAACAAATCCGCCATATCACGATCCCACAATTAAAATTCTCAACATTTTTTGTGTTAGTGACAACGATTATTGGCTGGCTACAATTCTTTGAAGAACCATTTATTATGACCGAGGGTGGACCATTAAACTCAACGATGAGTGTGTCATTATTTATTTACCGTAATGGTTTCCAATTGAACCGATTTGGTTATGCTGCAGCAGGTTCTTTGTTACTTTTTGTAGTAATAATTGGGGCAACCATTGTTCAAATGCGTATCCAAAATCGCTCAAAAGAGCAGTAGAAAGGAAGGTTTGTCAATGTTACATGTTAGTCGAAATACAAAAATCGTACTCGGTATTGTTTTAGCACTATGGGGCTTTTTAACATTCTTTCCTTTTATTTGGATGATTTCTGCTTCATTTAAAACTAATGCTGAAATTACGTCACAAGGGATATCGATTGTTCCTTTGGAACCTACACTTAATAACTTTAAGGAACTATTTGATAGATTAAACTTCGATGTTTATTTAAAAAACACTGTAATTGTAACACTTTTGAGTTTTACAGGTTTACTGATTAACTCGATGGCAGGATTTGGTTTTGCTCGTTATGATTTTAAAGGAAAAAATGTTTTATTCTTAGCTGTCTTAGCCACCATGATGATCCCAAGTCAAGTGACCATGATTCCAGTTTATTTAATGTTAACTAAAATGGGACTGACGAATAGTTACTTAGGGATTGTTTTACCAGGATTAAGTTCAGCCTTTAATATTTTCTTATTCCGTCAATTCTTTGAAAATATCTCTGAGGAATTATTTGAAGCGGCTCGTTTAGATGGTGCCAGTGAGTGGTTTGTCTTCTTTAGAGTAGGCTTACCTTTATCACGTCCAATCTTAGCCGTTCAAGCTTTACTAACCTTCATCGGTGGTTGGAATTCATTCTTATGGCCATTAATTATTGCTAATGATCAACGTTTTTATACCTTATCAGTTGGTTTACAATTATTACAAGGTCAACATGGTACCAATTATGCCTTACAAATGGCAGGGGCCACCTTTATGATTATTCCAATTTTATTCCTATTTATCGTATTCCAAAAATATATTTTATCTGGATTTGATATTAGTGGTGGAAAATAATCCAAGTCAATCGTACTGTTTCAAAATCAATAACTAAAAAGTGAGGGCTATTATGGAAAATAAATATCACAATAACCAAAAAGTCACGTTGTCAAATCAATCGATCGAAGTCCAATTCAAACCAACAGGTGAACTGTTTCATATTACAAGTGAACCAATTATGGTGAACCAAGTTGAAACAACCAACTTAGATGGTTCGTTGAATCAAATTTACATGCGTGTGTTAGAAGATGGCAAAGTAAAAACTGCGCATCCATTAATGGGACTTGCTTCACAAAGTCAATTTTCAGTTGCTGAAAATCAAGTGAGATGGCAAGGTGAAGTTGAGGGCATTCACTATTCACTTTACTTCCAATTAAGTCAAAAATTAAATGCTTGGTATTGGACCATTGAAATTGCAAGTGATAAAGATGTAACCGTTGATTTCTTATATGGCCAAGATATCGGTTTATCTGCTAAAGGTGCCATCCAATCGAATGAAGCTTATGTATCACAATATATTGATCATAATGCCATGGAAGGGCCAAACGGTTTTGCGATTTTATCACGTCAAACGCAACCACAACATGAGCATACTTTCCCTTATTTGCAACAAGGTAGTTTTAATAAAGTTGTATCCTACTCAACAGATGGTTTTCAATTTTTCGGAAATGATTATAAGTTAACGGATGAACCGGTAGCTTTAGAACAAACCGAATTAGCGAACGAAGTATTACAGTATGAATTTGCTTATACTGGTTTACTGCTTGAGCCAATTGAATTAACCGCTAATGAAAGCCAAGAAGTTGTTTTCTATAATTATTATGAAGCTGATCATGAAGAGGCAATCACAGCCCTTGAATTCTTAGAGGACATTGAAATGGACTATGAAGCAGTTGAACGAGTAGACAAATTTGACGAAGCTCCTGCTATTTCACTTAAAGACAATCATGGTGGTTTGCTAGTAGGCGAGCCTTTATCAGCTGAAGAATTGAATAAAAGATACCCAAGTCAAGAATTAGTCGAAAAAGATGAAGATAATCAACTTCTTTCATTCTTTACAGATGAACACGCTCATGTCGTTTTACAAGCTAAAGAAAGCTTGATGCAACGTCAACATGGGCATATTCTATTCTCTAAAACGGAAGTGACGGTAGATAATCCTATTATCTCGACGACTGCTTGGATGGATGGGGTATTTAATTCGCAAGTGGTAATTGGAAATACTTCAATGAATAAATGGATTACCAATACACGTAACCCATTAAATATCCTAATGACATCTGGTCAAAGAATTTACGTTAAAATCAATGACCAATGGAAACTATTAGCGATGCCATCTGTATTTGAAATTGGCAATCATTATGTAAAATGGATTTACCAACTTGAAGATGATGTTTTAGAAGTTTTAACTTATACATTAGCGGATAGTAATACCATAAAACTTGTTGTAAAAAGTGAAGCGAACAAAGAATATCTATATCTAATTATGCAACAAGTGATTATGAATGAAGCTGAAAACCGTTCAGGCTATGCTTATGATGTCAAAGATAATCTTATTGAATTCAAGGCGGTTGAACCATCGATTATTTATCATGTAATGCCGGACTTGAGATTTTATCTTAATGTTGAAACCAATGGTGGGGCATTTAGCGTCACTGACGAGACGGAACTGCTTGAAGGTTTAGCAGAAGCTGGGCAAGAAGCAGAGTTATTTATTTTAAAGGTTGAAAAAACAGCGGACTTTGAATTAACAATTCAAGGCACGATTGATGGGCAGGCTTACAAAAATGAGCTCGCGACTTTTGATGAAGCACATGCCGCTTTCAATGAGTATTTTGGTCGTTTGACGCAACAATTGCAATTTGATTTTGGTTCTGAAAATCAAACCCTAACTAATAAATACAACAGCTTATTATATTGGTACACGCACAACATGTTGGTGCATTATTTGGTGCCGCATGGTTTGGAACAGTATGGTGGAGCTGCTTGGGGAACGCGTGATGTGTCACAAGGACCTGTGGAGTTTTTCCTAACGATGCAGCATTTCGATGTGGTCAAAGATATTATTACGAAAATCTACTCACATCAATTTGTGGAAGATGGTAATTGGCCACAATGGTTTATGTTTGATCAATATTCAAATATTCAAGCGGGCGAAAGTCATGGTGATATAATTGTATGGCCGTTGAAAGTTGTTGCGGAATATATTAAAGCAACAGATGATATTAGCATTTTAGATATTGAATTGCCTTATATGTCACATGCAACCAAAGCTTATACGGAAGAAAAAGAAAGCTTATTGCTACATATTCAAAAACAACTCTTGTACATTACCAACCATTTCTTAGAAGGTACTTTCTTATCTTCTTATGGCGATGGCGATTGGGACGATACGTTACAGCCGTATAATGAGCGTTTGAGATCACACATGGCAAGTTCTTGGACAGTACAACTAACTTATCAAGCTTTGGTTATGTTTGCGGATGGCATTAAGTCGCATAATGAAAAAACAGCCGAGCAAATTTATGGCTTAGCTGAAGCGATTCGTGGTGATGTGAATAAATATATCTTATCTGATGACGTTGTACCAGGTTTTGTTTACCAAACTGAATCCGGTGAATTTACCTATATGATTCACCCAAGCGATGAGCAATCAGATATCGATTATCGCTTATTACCAATGATTCAAGGGATGACCAGTGAGTTATTTAGTAAAGAACAAGTGGAATCGCATTATGAAATCATTAAGGAACACTTGTTATTCCCAGATGGGGCTCACTTAATGAATCAACCTGCGACGTATAAAGGTGGGGTAAGTACTAATTATAAACGTGCTGAACAAGCCTCAACATTTGGCCGTGAAGTAGGTCTACAATATGTCCATGCACACATTCGTTTTGTTGAAGCCATGGCAAAAATTGGTAAAAATGCCTTAACGTTTGACGGTTTAGAAACGATTAACCCGATTTTAATCCAAGATAAAGTGCCAAATGCCTTAACCCGTCAAAGTAATGCTTACTTTAGTAGTTCTGATGGTCAATTTAATGATCGCTACCAAGCCCAAGAAAACTTCAAGAAATTACAAACAGGTGAAGTTGCGGTAATGGGTGGTTGGAGAATTTATTCAAGTGGACCAGGAATTTACTTGAATCAATTAATCAGTAATGTTTTAGGTATTCGTACCTTAAACAATGGTTTAGTGATTGATCCGGTTTTAGCAACTGAATTTGATGGCTTAAGCATGCGCTTTGCTTTTGCTGATAAACCAGTTAACTTTACATTCCATGCGACTGAAGGCGACTTGGAAGTTAAAGTGAATGGTGAGGTGCCAACAACTGAGAAGCTAGAAAATCCATATCGTTCAGGCGGCCTGTACTTAACGCAAGAAGTGTTGGCGACTGCCTTGTCTAGCGACAACAATCAGATTGATATTTATTACCCACAATATTCTAATAAATAACTCTCTTAATAAATCAGTACAAACATTTTATGGTGTTTGTGCTGATTTTTTTATTGTTGCTGATAGTGTGTTAAGGAGTTGGAGTCAATAAAATTTTATTATTTGATATTATAAAAAGGATTAGTTAATTGTTTTTTTAAAAAAAGAAGGTTTTACATGAACGAAATTGCATATTTATTTCTGATTATTGTCATTGGATATTTGATTGGAAGCATTAATTTTTTGGGAATCAAATTTGGCAACTCAGCCGTTTTATTAGTGACCTTAGTTTTTGGACATTTTGGTGTCGTAGTATCAGAATTTATCGGAAACTTTGGCTTCGTCATATTTTTATTCGCTGTTGACTTATCGGCTGGTCATACTTTTTTACATTACTTTAAAAACAATGGGATTGCATTTGTTACCATGTCTGCCTTGGTCATTATTTCAGTTGGTATATTGACCGCCTTTAATGTCATCTTGTTTGACTTGCCCTTAGATTTAACTTTAGGAATCATAGCGGCGAGTATGACAAGCTCTCCGGCACTAGCAGCCGCACAAGATATCGGAGCAGGTCAGTTGGCAACTATTGGTTATGGTTTAACCTATGTGTTTGGTGTCGTATTCTTTCTACAAATTATGCCACGTTTATTTAAAGTAGACCGTGAAAGAGAGCTACAAAAACTGAAACTTCTAAAATAAAGATCGAAAGATATTACCTTTAAATTTAATCAATTTGAATAAATGTGGAATTCTAGTCTTTGTTTTAACCGCTTTTCTCGGTATTTTGTTTGGTAGTATCAAAGTTCCTATTGGTAATAATGTGATATTTAGTTTTGGTAATTCAGGTGGTCCTTTGATTGTTGGACTCATTATTGGTCATTTCCGTCGAATTAGCAAAATCAACCTCGATATATCAAAATCGCATTTAGATCTGTTGCGAAATTTAGGTCTGGTCTTATTTTTAATACGATATGGTGTTGATGCAGGAGCAGGCTTTATTGAAGTCATTGAAGAATACGGTATCTTATTATTCCTATTAGGCGTGGTTATGACGACGCTTATGTGTTTGTTAAGTTTTTCCTTAGCTTATTATGTGTTCAAAATCCCACTATTTGGCGCTTTAGCTTGTTCCACAGGCGCTATGACAGCAGCACCGGCATTCGGTTCACTGATTGCTACAGTAGAATCCGATGAAGTAGCCCCTTTTTATGCAGCCTGCCATCCTTTTGCCGTTATTATATTAGTCTTTATTCCTCAAAATACTGACTATGATTTTATAGCCGTCTAAAAATAAATATCTTCGGAAACTGGATGGGCAAAAGATTTCAGTTAAATAAAAAGAAATTACTAGTTCACTGATGAGTTAGTAATTTCTTTTTTTGTGTTGTAACCGAGGTAAGGTGTTTTTAATGTCGGTGAACGAAGTTGTTGGCCTACAATAACTGGCTTTAATGTATGTGAAAGATGGCGTTGACCTACAATAATTGGCTTTAATGTATGTAAAAGATGGCGTTGACCTACATTAAACGACTTTAATGTAGGTGAACGAAGCCGATGGCATACAATAACTGACTTTAATGTATGTGAACGAAGTTGTTGACCTACAATAACCGCTTTTAATCGGTGAACGAAGCAGTTAGTCAAGTCCATAAAATTGTGTAAATTGAATAAGTTGCGGTTCTGACGTAAAAATGTCTATTAAGTGCCAGAATAGCACTGGATCAGACGGAAAGTAGCCTGTTATTCGTCAGATTGGCCCTAGATCAGACGAAACCTTGCCAGTTATTCGTCAGATTGGTCCTGAATCAGACGAAAAGTAGCCTGTTGTTCGTCAGATTGGCCCTGGATCAGACGAAACCTTGCCAGTTATTCGTCAGATTGGCCCTGGATTAGACGAAAAGTATCCTGTTATTCGTCAGATTGGCTCTGGATTAGACGAAAAGTAGCCAGTTATTCGTCAGATTGGCCCTGGATCAGACGAAAAGTATCCTGTTATTCGTCTAATCAGTCTTGGGTTCTCAACTGTCAGGTCTCTTGACTGTAAGTTTAGGACCTAAATTGACGATTGTAGGGCGTTGACCTACAATAACAGCTATAATGTCGGTGAACGAAGCCGTTGACCGACATTAAACGACTTTAATGACAGTGGACACAACCGTCGACCGACAATAAGCCTCCCAAATATCAGTCAAACCCCCAATTAACCGACAATACCCGTCCTTAATCTCACTCAGAATCCAAAACTCAACAAAAAATGCCAACCATGCACCAGCATAGTTAGCACTCAAAAAGAGATAGTTATTAGATTAAAGCGGCCGCAGCTTCATCAACAATGACTGTTACATTTGGGTGATCGACGAGTACAGTTGATGGAATGGCTTCATCTGGAGTATGAGCTGTCACTAAATCTTTCACAGCTTGAGCCTTGGCTTCACCAAAAGCCAGTAAAATAATTTTTTCACCTTTCATGATTGAACTCAAGCCCATCGTATAGGCAAAACGTGGAACATCTTCTTCTTTTTCGAAGAAACGCTTATTCGCTTGAATCGTTGAATCGGTTAGTTCAACTTTATGCGTCACTGAATCTAAAGGTGTGCCAGGCTCGTTAAATGCAATATGCCCATTTGAACCAATCCCTAAAATTTGTAAGTCAACCGGATTTTCAGCTAAGACTTTTTCATAAGCTTCAATTTCAGCAGCTTCTTCATTTAAACCATCTGGCACATACGAAGCCTTAAAAGGTTTAGCATTAAACAATTTTTGCTCCATAAAGTAACGATAGCTTTGTTCATGGTCGCCAGCTAGGCCCACATATTCATCCAAATTCACTGAAACAGCATCGGAAAAATCAACATCACTCTCACTTAACATTTCATACACCAGTTCAGGCGTAGACCCCGTTGCTAAACCGAAAACTTTTGCACCGCCATCAAGAGCTTCACGAATCAATTCATAAGCTTTTTGTGATCCTTCTTCTTTGTTTTTAACCCTAATAATTTCCATAATTTGCGCTCCTAGTCATTGATGTTATACATTCATTGTACCTTGGAGTAATTTTGAAGTCAATTTCACCTATAAATTATTTAACCCTTTTAAATAAATATCCCCATCCATCAACTAAATAAAGTCAAAGCTTGTATTTAAGGTGTTACCATGACTTAAGATATTGGAAACTGTACAATGATTTTTGATAAAGTAGTCCAATCGTTCTTTTTCACGATCGTCTAACTTGGCATCTGTTTGAATATTCGTATCAGCACTCATCCGCCAGTCATAATTTTTATGATCGAAATCAGCGACGATTTTTACTTTTAAAATAGAAAAATCAATTTTACGAGCAAGGAAAAACGAACGGGCTGTCATAACATAGCATCCTGCTAAAGCAGCGGCTAATAATCCTGTTGGACTTGTTCCAACCGACTCGTTATTTGGATTACGGTCGGCGTAATCCAATACGTATTCAAAATGATCAACTTCGGTTTTTGTTACAAAATTATCTAAATTTTCTGCATGAACGATTTTTTGACTCAAATCAATCACTCCCTAAATATTTATTTGTACTTTAATGTTAGCATAGAAGAGCAGAAATAAATAACATTTTGTTCGTTAATTTATTGATATGACAACGTTTGCAAGCATTCATCTAAAAAAACATCAAAAAATAGTTGAATATAGTTGTAAAAATTATTGTAAACGCTTATAATTATTTTAGTTAAACGTTTCGCTTTTGTTCAAAGAAATTTAGAAAACTTGATACAATCGTTGATACCACTGATATTTGTTTGGTTGAGACGTTTACTCAAAAATTTTAAATAGTTGCAATGTTGCTTGAGTCAATTGTCTGGAAATTTGGAGATTTTGGCTTTTTAAATGAGTCTATTAGGAGGAAAAAGAATGAAAAAAATGTTATCAAAAATTTCGCTGGGTCTATCTGTTGGTATGCTAGCGTTAGGAACAACAAGTTTATTTGCACCAGCGACAGCTCATGCTCAAGATGGCGATCGTATTCAATTACGTTATGCGAACTGGAACTTTGGTACTGAAGGAGAAATTGGTATTGAGCGCTTAATGATTGAGGCTTACAATAATTCTCAAGATAAAGTAGAAGTTGTGATTGATCAAAATATCGATACAAGTGACTGGACTGGTTCATTAGCCACTGCTGCAAGTGCGGGTGATTTACCAGACGTATTTATGTTAAACAGTATTCCAACTGCTTACACTAATGAATGGTTATTAGATATTACAGATATTGCTGAAGCAGATCCTGAGTTCGCTGAGATTCCTGAAGCAACGATAGATTCAACGAAAGTTAATGATCGTATTTATTCAGTGCCGTTTGCTACTCACTTATTAGGTTACTATGTTAACCATGACATTTTAAATAATGCAAACTTACAAATGACAGAAGATGTTACTGTTGATGAATTCTTTGAATTAGTTCGTTCAGCAACAGACGTTAACCAAGGCTATGTTGGGATTGTTCAAGCAGGTAGTATTCCAGACTGGTATCCAGGCGCAATGAATCCTGACTTTGGTTGGTTCACTTACAACAGTACAGATGGTACTTTCTCACTTGATTCCAATGAAATGGCTCAAGGGGTGAATATGGCGCGTGACTTAGGTGCTAACGGCTTTACTTATGCTGATCAACCACAAGATGTTAAAGACAGCATGTCAGGTGATGATGGTGGTCTAGCTTTCCGTAGCGGACAAGTTGCTTTCCACTATGATGGTACATGGTTAAATACAGCGATGGCTGAACAAGCTAACTTTGATTGGTCATTTATTGGTTTACCAGGTGACCGTAATGTTATCGTAAACGACTTCTTAGGTATTGCATCAAGTACTGAACATCCACAAGAAGCTTATGAATTTGCTAAATTTATGTCATTTGGTGTTGAAGGATTTAGTACACGTATGGATTTAACAGAAGAAAATGATTTACAATTCAATACATTACCGATCACTTCTAACCAAGAAAACTTAGACCGTTACTGGTCATTAGTTGATGCACCAGGAGTTGCTGAAGTATTTGAAAAACTTGATAACGCCATGATTGATCCATTAAAAGTTGTTCCAGGCTATGCACAATCACGTTTTGAAGCTCCAACAGGTGTTTCTGTAGGTGACCAAGAAAATGCTAATGTCGGTGCGATTATTAATGCATCTGTTAATGGTACTGTCAATTACCAAGATTATGCCGCACAATTACAAGAATTGGCACAAGCAGCCCATGATGAAGCTGTTCAAGCCATGGAAGCAATCCAATAATAGATTGTAAAAAGTTAAGTATTTAATTGATGGAATGAAGCTAGCTAAAGGTTTGATCTGTGAGATTCCATAGGACATCGCATGAAGCAATCGCTAATAACGCTTGTGACCGCATGATTATGGGTTTTGCATTGACCTTCATTAGCTAGCTTTTTTATTGCTTAAACGAATTTATTATAGAAAGGACTGAATTAGGATGCGGTGTCATCAACCATTGAAAAGATTAAATCTTTTTTCAATATTTATTTTAGTTTTGATGATTAGTACGCAAACACTCATCCAAGTATCTGCTCAAGATGAGGAAGTAGCAAGGTTAGTTGAGCCTTCCTATTCTGAAATCATTGATCAATGGAATGCGGAATACAGCATGGGTCCTAGCGATTATAACGAATCTTTCCTATTGGCTGACCAAAATGAAAGTTCAACTGCCGAACTGGTAAGTGCAGAAGAAACGAATGGTTATCAAAATTCAGTCGTTCATATGAAAGACGGAAGTCAATCGATCATAGAGTTAGAAGTGCCAGAAACGGGTCTCTATCAACTTGCTTTTGATTATTATCGTTTAAATGACGGCTTAATAGAACCAGAGTTTTCAATAAAAGTTAATGGGGAATATCCTTATTATGAAAGTCGACGGGTGATTGCCAAAAGTTTATGGACAAACGCTACCGATACTTTTCCAGTAAATGACTATGGTCATGAAATGATTCCTGAGCAAATTGCTTTGGCCCAATGGAATAGTAGTTTTATGTATGATCCAAATTTTGAACAAGCTGATCCCTTATTAGTTCAATTGAATGAAGGAAATAATACGCTCGAAATAACGCACCAAGCAGGTGAGTTTTTGATGGGGCAAGTCACTGTTCAAACACCTAAACCACTCATGAATTATGCTTCTTACATAAGTCAATGGGATAATCAAGAGGGCGAGCGTTTAATTGAGATTGAAGCAGAAAAACCTGCCTCCAAATCCGATTCATATATCCGTCCGATTGCCCAAAAAACAATTTCTGTTCATCCCTATGACCCTACCAGCAATCTATTAAATACCTTTGGTGGTAATTCATGGCAGCGTGGTGGACAACGTGTGACTTGGGATATCAAAGTAGAAGAAGCTGGCTTATATCAATTAACTTTAAAAAGCTTGCAAAATACCAAGCAAAAAGCACCTGTTTTTAGACATATTTATTTAAATGGGGAAATTCCTTTTGCTGAAATGAAGCATTATCGTCTGACTCCAAGTGACAGTTGGGTTAATCAAACTTTAGCGGATGATAATGGGGAACCGTATTTATTTTATTTAAATGAAGGTACGAATCAATTGACTTTAGAAGTTGATATTTCCTTATTAACCCCAATTGTTGAAAGTTTAACACAGATGATGCAAGAAATTAATCAGTTAGGACTTCAATTGAACCAATTGACCGGTAATCGAATCGATTCGAATCGTGATTGGGAAATTATGGATTATATGCCAAACCTGATGGAACAATTCGATGGATGGATTAGTCAATTGGAAGCTGATTATGATTTGTTAGCGCAGCTGTATGATCAAGATGTGACCCCGCCTGATCAAGTATCGCTACAAGTGATTATCGACCGTTTAAAAACCTTAAAAGAAGATCCAAATGATTTGCCTAATAACTTAGGTGAATTATCCCAAGGAACAGGGTCTGTCACTCAAGCAATGGGGAATTTGGTAGTCGAATTACAAAAGGGCCCATTACAATTAGACCAAATTTTTGTTCATCAAACCGATGCTAAATTACCTGCTGCGAATGCTTCTTGGACGGACGTGGCTGTGAGTAAAGCACAAGAATTTTACTATTCATTTACTCAGCCCAATATGGATATTACCGATGTTGAAGAAGGAACAATCGAAGTTTGGGTAGGGCGGTCGCAACAATATGTTGAGATTATGCAAGCTATGGTTGACCGTGAATTTACTGAAGAAACAGGGATTAAAGTGAAATTATCAGTTATGCCGAATGAGTCTAAAATTATTTTAGCCAATTCAGCCAATCAACAACCAGACGTTGCTTTAGGTGTTAGTGTGGGTCAGCCGTTTGAATTAGCCATTCGAGGCGCTGCTTTGAGCTTAAATCAATTTGATGATTTTGAAGAAGTTTCAACCCGTTTTTCAGAAGGGGCATTCCTGCCTTTAATGCTCGATGATCAAGCCTACGGTTTACCAGAAACACAAGACTTCTATGTTCTCTTCTATCGTGAAGATATTATGAATGAGTTAGGTTTACCTGTCCCTGATACTTGGCAAGATGTGGTCAATATTTTACCTGAGTTACAAAGAGCGGGGATGAATTTCTACATACCTTTATCGAGTACGGCTGGATCAAAACCATTTATGTTTACGGCACCATTTATTTATCAATTTGGTGGAGAAATTTATGCTGAAGATGGTATGTCAACCGCTATTGATTCTGAGGAAGCTTTAGCAGGTATTAAATTTATGACGGATTTATATACCTTATATAGTATTCCATTACAAGTACCGAATTTTTACAATTCTTTCCGATATGGAGAATTACCGATTGGTATTTCAAACTTCCAAACCTATGTCCAATTAACATCGGCTGCACCTGAAATAAGAAATTCATGGAAGTTGGCCTTGTATCCAGGCGTCGAACAAGATGATGGCACTATTAATCGTCAATCAACAGGATCCGCACAAACGGCAATGATTTTCAGTAAAACAGATTATCCAGATGAAAGCTGGGAGTTCTTAAAATGGTGGACGAGTGCCGATGTGCAAATTGCCTTTGCTTCTGAAATACAAACAGCCTACGGTCCAGAGTTTATGTGGCATACGGCCAACTTGGAGGCTTTTAGTCAACTGCCCTGGCCTGAATCAGACAAAGATATTATTTTAGAGCAATGGTCTCAGTTAAAAGAAGTACCAAAAATTCCAGGCTCTTATATGATTGAACGTGAAATCTCTAATGTTTGGACCGATATTGTTTTCTATGGCGCTAATATTCGTGCGACAGTCGACGATAGTATTATTTATGCCGATCGTGAAGTAAGGAAAAAGATGACCGAGTTTGGTTACATAGAAGATAATCAAGTAGTTAAACCATATAAAATACCAACAGTCGAAACTGTTGAAAGTTGGGGGGATTAATATGGCAGCAACGGCTCTTTCAAAAAATCAAAAGACAGCATGGGGTTTTCTATTACCTTATCTATTGTTATTTGGGGTATTTATTATTGTCCCGGTATTAATAGCAATGTTACTGTCATTTTTCTATTTTGATGCCATCCAATTTCCAACCTGGGCGGGTATTAGTAACTACATTACCTTATTAACTCAAGATGAAGTTTTTATGCAGTATGTTTTACCTAATACTTTACGCTTTGCGATTGTGGTAGGCCCTGGAGGCTATGTTATATCCTTTTTAGTGGCATGGATGTTAGCTCAAATTCCAAAAGGACCACGAAATATTTTAGCCCTGATTATGTATTCACCATCGATGACCGCTGGTGTGGCTATGACGGTTTTGTGGACCATTATCTTTAGTGGTGATGCATCCGGTTATTTAAACAGTGTTTTGATGCGTTTTAATGTCATTCAACAGCCCATTCAATTTTTACAATCGCCTGATTATTTAATGAATATCATGATTATCGTTTCACTATGGTCTAGTATGGGGGTTGGTTTCTTAGCTATGTTATCAGGGATTTTAAATATTAATCCTGAGCTTTATGAAGCAGCCTACATCGATGGTTTGAGTAATAGATTCCAAGAAATTGTTTATATTACGGTACCAGCGATGAGACCTCAAATGTTATTCGGGGCAGTAATGGCGGTCGTAAATGCCTTCCAATCCGGTTATATTGGGGTCGCATTATCCGGATCTAACCCAACGCCTCAATATGCAGGTCAATTAATGGTCAACCATATTGAAGACTACGGTTTTATCCGTTATGAGATGGGCTATGCGGCAGGGATATCTGTCCTATTACTGTTGTTAATTTATGGATTCTCACGTGTTGCTAATAAACTCTTTGGACCAGACTAGAAAGGGGGAGTAAAAATGGCATCTTTTCAAGGGATGAAAATTAATCCAAAACGATATCACAGAAGTCAATTAAAGTTTTATGCCGTCTTAATTCCGCTAGCAATCTTTATGGGCTTACCGATTGTTTATATTTTCAATCATGCCTTTAAGCCAATCGACGAACTATTTGCTTTTCCACCAACCTTTATTGTTCAAAATCCAACTTGGCAAAACTTTAAAAATTTGTTTTCAAGTGCGAATTCTAACTCAACGCCGATGCTGCGATATTTATTTAACAGTATTGTGGTGTGTTCGGTCGTTGTAGTGTTGACGGTTATTATTGGTACGATGGCAGGCTATGCTTTATCCAAAAAAGAATTCCGTGGTAAATATGTGATCAATGAAATCAATACTGTTTCGTTAATGTTTGTGGCAACCGCTGTTGCTATTCCGCGTTATTTAGTGATTGAAAACTTAGGGATTATTAATACTTTTTGGGCGCATATTTTACCTGCCTTAGCATTACCTGTCGGACTCTTTTTGATTAAGCAAAATATTGATCAAATACCTGATGAAGTCATCGAGGCAGCGGTTGTCGATGGGGCAGGAGATTTAACGATTTACTTTAGAATTATTTTACCGATGTTAAAACCGGCCATTGCGACCGTCGCAATTTTAGCTTTCCAAGCTACTTGGAACAATGTGGAAGTTAGTGATTTATATATAAATAACGAAGAATTAAAAACTTTTGCATTTTATATGAGTACTTTATCTTCACAGCAAGGTAATACGGTTGCCGGGCAAGGTATGAGTGCGGCAGCTGCTTTAATTATGTTTATTCCGAATTTAGTCATCTTTATCTTCATGCAAAAACAAGTGATGGATACAATGGCTCATTCTGGAATTAAGTAGAGGAGGAATTGTCATGAAGAAACAATCTCCTTGGACAATACGGCTTATGTTCGTATTGACAACACTGATGATATTTCTGGCTCAATCTAGTGTAAATTTGGTCCAAGCCCAGTCAACGTCAAAAACCTACTCATATTCAGCTGATGGACAACTGATTCAAGTTCAAGATGCTTATGCGCCGGTGGATGTAATTACACATGAAGAATTGATGTTACCTGAAGACTTAGTCATTGCCAATGACTTGTTGTATATTGTTGATTCAAGAGCACGGCAAGTCTTTGTTTTAGAAAAAGATGGAACGATGGTCCAACAATTCGGGCAAGAAGTCTTAATGACGCCGACTGGACTTGCGTTAGACCAAGAAAACAATGTTTATGTTGCGGATGGGGTAGCGCAAAAGGTTTTTAAATTCAATCCGAATGGCGAATTAGTCCAAGAATTTGAACGCCCAACCAGTCCCTTATTCGGAGCCAAAACACCTTTTAGTCCCGTTAAACTTTATGTGGATGTGCGAGGTAATTTGTACATTGTTGGGGAAGGTTCGACCAATGGTTTGATTCAATTAAATGCCGAAGGCGAATTTCTAGGTTTCTTTGGTGCCAATGCGGTTGAAGCTGGTTTCATTCAAACCCTAAGAGATATTTTCTTAACGGATGCGATGAATGCGCGCGTCTTTAGTAACTTACCACCGGCGCCAACAAACATCACGATGGATGCCGAAGGAGCAGTCTATACGGTTACTTCTGCTTTGAATAATGAAAGTGTCAAGAAATTAAATATCGCTGGCGAAAACATGATTGATAATACCTTCAATCCGACAAATCCCATTGATGTCACCGTGGGACCGCAAAACAGATTTTATGTGTTAACTTCCCAAGGAACGATTAGTGAATTTACTCGTTACGGGAATCTGCTTTTTTCTTTTGGTAGTCAGGATACAACGACCCAACGTTTGGGGATATTTATTCGACCATCAGCGATTGAAGTGGATGAAGATGGAATTTTATATGTTCTAGATGCAGAAGGTGGCGTTGTTCAACGTTTTTCGGCGACAGCTTTTGCTCGTGAAATTCATGCTGGTTTAGCTCTTTATGAAGATGGCCGTTACATTGAAAGTTCTTCATTTTGGCAAGAAGTGTTGAATTTGAATCCTTCCTATGTTTTAGCCCGAAATGGGATGGGGGATGCTTTATACAAAGAACAGCGTTACGAAGAAGCGCTTGAGCAATATGAATTAGGTAAAGCTTATGGCGGTTATTCCCAATCATTTTGGGAAATAAGGAATCAATGGTTGCAACAATATGCGCTCATTATCGTCGCTATTCTCATCGCTTTCTTTGTTTTAAGAGCCATCTATCGTCGATTTATCAAAAAAGAAGAAAAAGTGACGCAGCAAGATAAGATTGAAGAGGCGGCTTCTAGTTATGATTTCTTGAACCCAGAACCGCAATCGAATCTGAAGATGGATCTTAAATCGATTCGTTACGTCATCACTAAACCAGTCGATGTCTTTTATGAAATTACGATTAAACGAATTGGATCTATTCCAACTGCAATGGTGATTTATGCCGCTCTTATCGGAATCTTTGTTCTGTATAACTACTTTACAGGCTTCTTGTTTAATCTAGAATTAACCGAGTCGATGAATATTTTATTCATTATATTCTTGTTAATTGCTGCTGTTGTACTTTTTGTTTCGATGAACTATTTAGTTAGTACGATTACTGATGGGGAAGGAACGATTAAAGAATTAACGATCGGGACTGCCTACGCGTTTTCACCATTTTTAATCGGTGGGATTCCATTGATTATTATGTCGAATATATTTACTTATAATGAAGCCTTTGTTTACGAACTTTTCTTGAGTATTTTAGTGGTATATACACTCTTTTTACTCTTTATGATGGTTAAGGAAATCCATGATTTTACTTTTTGGGAAACTGTTCGTAATATCGTGGTGACTTTGTTCTTAATCTTTATTTTCTTAGTTGTCGTTTATGTTATTTACTTGTTGTTGACACAAATTTATGAATTTGTTGATTCCATTATTCGGGAGGTGAGTCTACGTGTTTAATCAAAAGACAAATAAATATTGGCGTATGCTCATGCTGGTTGGCCTAACGAGCCAATGGATGTTTACGCCACTTTCGAATATCTTTGCGCAAGAAGAACTGGATGATGTTGAGATAGAAGAGATTATTACAGAAGAAGACATTGAAGAAAATGTCGACAGTGGACTTATCGATACCGATGAAAGTAAAATCACACAATTCAATGATCGTTTAGATGGCTTTGACTTAATGGCAGAAAATGATCAGTTTCAATTGTATGTTGAACCAACTTCTCTAGCGATTAAAGTCATTAATACGGCTGATAGTTATACCTGGTCTTCTACGCTGGACGACATGGATAATGAGCGCTTGAATGCGACTTGGCAAGCCTTTGTTGCATCAGCGATTACGGCTGAAATTATTACTGCAGATAATAAAACAGCCACAGAGAATATTTTATCTGAGGGAACAACGATTGATTTAGTCCAAATGGATGATGGTTTTCAAGCCGATATTGTTTTACCATCAGAATTAGCCTTGCGCCTAGTTGTTTCTTTAACAGACCAAGGGATATCCGTAGACGTTCCAGTGGCTCATATTGTGGAAAATGAGAATGCCCGTTTAATGCAGCTAACCATTTATCCTTTCCTAGGGGCAACCAAGGAAGCCTCAGTTCCAGGCTATATTTTTGTTCCTGATGGATCAGGCGCCTTAATTAATTATCAAAATGATAATTTAATGCGTTCGCCTTACGTATCTTCGGTTTATGGACAAGATGCTGGGATTCGGGTTAATCGCTTAAGCCCAGAAATTAAAGTTGTAGAACGTGTGCATATGCCGGTCTTTGGAGCCGTTCACGGACATGGTCAACATGCCATGTTGGGAATTATTAACGATGGTGATACTTATGCTCAAATTGAAGCGCAGGTAGCAGGTTTAGCGACCGATTTTAACTGGGTGACCAGTAATTTCATTTACCGTCACAGTTACCAGCAACCTACCAATAGTAGTGGGTCGCAAACTGTAAACTTGTTTACGAACCCTATGAATCGTTTCAATGTTAATCTGGAGTATCATTTCCTAAGTGAAGAGGATGCATCTTACGTTGGCATGGCACTTGATTATCAGCAGTATTTAGTTGAAAAAGGGGTTTTAAGTCCTCTTGAAAATCCTGCTAATATGATGCGATTGGAGTTTTTAGGAGGAGAAACCGAACAGGGCCTCATTTTTGACTCCTACATCACGATGACAACCATTAGCCAAATGCGTGATATTTTAAATAAATATCTCGAGCAAGACATGAAGGAATTGGAAGTTGTTTACCGTGGCTGGAACATTGGCGGGATGTCGCAAAATCTTCCGAATAAATTTCCTGTAGCCAACCAAATAGGTTCTGTGGCGGAATTGGAAGAATTGCAAGCTGACTTAAGTCAACATGGAATTGACATTAGTTTCTATGCCGACTATGTGTCAGCTACCACCGTAGCTGCTGGCGTTAATGCGAACAATTATGCCCAGCAAGTGAATTCACAAGATATTGAAATTCTCAAAGAGGAACTTCCTGTTAATTTGATGTTACCCAATGGTAGTTACGAATTGGCTATGAGAGATGTAGCCCAATACCAAGATTCACATATTCATCATCTTGCGATTGATCGCTTAGGGCAAGAACTTTTTGCGACCTTTAATCCTGGAAATCAGTTTACACGTGAAGTCACGAAACGTTTGCATCAAGCATTAGTTGCTGATTTAAGTTCAGCTATGGGGAACAAATTAAATTTTTATGATGCGAATGCTTATGTATGGGAATGGACTGATAGTATTTATGATATTTCCATGAAACATTCCAATTATACTTATTTTTCAGATGTTGTTCCGTTTATGCAAATTGTCTTAAAAGGCTATGTAAACTATTATGCACCATTTGCCAATTTCTCCGCTGATCAAACGCAAAATTTATTGCAAAATATTGAATATGGAGCTCTTCCTTCGTTTATCTTAACTCAGGAAAATCCAATTCTCTTGATTGATACGCCGTCTAGTGACTTATATACAACTCAAGCCGATGGCTGGCATGAAAACATCGTTCACTATTATCAACAATATTTGCCGGTATATGAAGCTACGCGTGCAGCAACCATCACTAGCCGTGAGTTGTTAGCGAATGGAGTAGTTGAAGTAGGCTATTCAAATGGCGTTAACATTGTCATTAACTATACCAATGAAGCTTTTACAAATGATTCATTTGAGGTTGCTGCTATGGATTATTTAATTTTGGAAGGAGTTGAATAAAGTGAAAAAGAAACTAAACTGGATCACCAATCTCAAAGGTTACTTATTTGTTTCACCTTGGATTATTGGATTTTTAATCTTGACCCTTTTTCCTTTAGGCTATTCTATCTATTTGAGTTTCCAATCCGTGCGGATTACCTCGACGGGGATTCAAACGCAGCCAGTGCAATTCCAAAATTTTCAACAAGCTCTAACGGGAGACATTGAATTTATTAACCGCATGGTTAATTTCTTACGAGAGATTTTCATTGCTGTTCCTTTAATTGTTATTCTGGCTTTGATTATCGCTGTATTACTGAATCAACCGATTCGCTTTAAAGGCTTTTTCAGAACATTGTTCTTCTTGCCAGTCATTATTTCCAGTGGGCCAGTCTTGGATAAATTGATTGGATTAGGCATTACGTCCATTCCTTTTGTCGACACAGATCCCTTATATGTCTTTTTGACAACGCAGATGGGAAGTGTGATTGGTAGTGTTATTACTTATATTGTAAATAATATCATTATTCTACTTTGGTTCTCTGGGGTTCAAATTCTGATATTTATTTCAGCTTTACAAAAAGTGGATAAGCAAGTTTACGAAGCCGCCGCCATTGATGGGGCATCAGGTTGGGAAGCGTTTTGGAAAATCACTTTGCCAAGCCTGTATCCGATGATTTTAGTTAATATCATCTACACAACAGTGATGTATTCCGTCTCTGGCTTAAATCAAGTGATTGATCATATTCAAGCGAATATGTTCCAAATTGAGACAGGCTTTGGTTATTCCTCTGCTTTATCATGGCTGTATTTCTTAATGATTATTGTTATTTTATTAGTTTTTGTTGGTGTGCTGTGGTTCTTTAGTCGCAAGAGTAGTACGAGATAGGAGGGGAAATAATGGATTCAACGAAAAGAAGACGTGTTATGCCCCTTTCAAGTCGACCAAAGAAAAATAAAGGGCAGTCACGCATCCACAAAATGTTGTTTGGAAGTAATCAAAATGTTGGTTTCTTTCGCCGTTTCTTAACCTATACTTTGTTAATTGCGATTGGATTTTGTTTTATTTTACCGTTACTTTATATGATTTCTACCAGTTTTAAAAATATGGGAGACTTGATTAATAGTTCGGTAAATTGGATTCCAACAGAGTTTTATACAGAAAACATTCGAAAAGCTTATGAAGTATTAGATTATGTCGCTACTTTAGGTCAAACGATCATTGTAGCTGTGTTACCGTCGATTGCCCAAACTCTAGTCGCTGCTTTAGTAGGCTATGGTTTTGGACGCTATCGTTTTCCAGGGCATAAGCTATTGTTAGGCTTGGTCTTAGCAACTTTCTTGGTACCTTCACAAGTTACGGTTATTCCTACCTATATTTTATTTAATCGTTTAGGTATTTTGGGTAGTATTTTAGCTTATCTAATTCCAGCGGGCTTAGGCCAAGGGATTAATAGCGCGATATTTATTTTGATTTTCTATCAGAACTTTAAAAATATTCCAACATCCTTGATTGAAGCGGCACGATTGGATGGGGCGAATGAGTTTACGGTATTTACACGAGTTGCGGTTCCAATGGCCGCGTCAGCCTTTATCATTTCGTTCTTGTTCTCGCTTGTTTGGTATTGGAATGAGACTTACTTGGCTTCGATCTATTTTGGGGATTCCTTAACGACCTTGCAGTTAGAATTGCAACGCTTTGTGTCTTCCTACAATAGCATGTTCCCAGCCGGACAAAATGTCGATGGCTTAGGTGGAATTAACGAGGCAATTGAATTAGCAGCAACCTTACTATCAATCATTCCATTACTCATTATTTACTTTATTGCGCAAAGATGGTTTGTTGATAGTATTGATAAATCCGGTATTACGGGTGAGTAGTATTGTATTAAAATGTTATAAAAAGATTTTAAAGGAGATAATTATGCCGAAAACTGTAGAAGAAATACTTCAATTAGAAGCTCGCGCGAGCTTTGATTATTTTTGGAAGGAAGCTAATACAGACCCAAATAGCAAAGGATATGGTCTAGTTCGAGATGGAAGTGGTAAACATAATCGTCAAATGGCGAGTATTGCAGCGGTTGGTTTTGCTTTAAGTAGTTATCCGATTGCCATTGAGCGCGGTTGGATTACGAAAGAAGAAGGGCTGCAACGTGCACAAGGTACATTAGAAACTTTCTGGAATCATGCAGAACATTATAAAGGTTTCTTTTATCACTTTTTAGATATGGAAACAGCTGAGAAGAATTTACCTTTTTATGACTGTCCATCCATTATCGATACGGCATTGTTTTTAAATGGTGCTATCGTAGCGGCATCTTATTTTGGTGGTGAGTGTGCTACATTATTCGATCAGATTTATGAGCGCATTGATTGGAATGTCTATTATGATGAGCCACACAACTTATACTTTATGGGTATTCAAGAAGATAAGGGTGGTTTTGGACACTGGGGGAACTATTCGGAACAATTAATGACCTATATTTTAGGTGTTGCATCACCGACACATCCTGTACCAGTTGAAATTTATGACGGTTTTGACCGTTTAGATGCTGAATACAGTGATTACAAATTTATCTCAGCAGTTAATAATCCTTTGTTTACTCACCAATTCTCACATGCTTGGTTTAATTTCCAAGGCATTAAAGACAAAAATGGTGTAGATTGGCATGAAAATTCCGTTAATGCGACCTTAGCTCAACGTCAATATGCAGTCGATAATCCAAATGGCTTCAAGACCTATCATGAGAATTCATGGGGCTGGACAGCTTGTGATGGGCCAAATGGTTACCGTGCTTACGGTGCGCCACCTTACGTAACCGGTCATGAGATTGAGTTCTTTAATGATGGTACGATTGCACCATGTGCAGCATTAGGTTCATTAGTATTTACGCCTGAAGAAACAAAAAAAGCCGTTGAATACTTCTATAACGAAGTGCCAGGTTTATGGGGCGAATATGGATTCTTAGATGCCTATAATTGGGAAGAAGATGAAATTTGGATTGCAGAGCGTGATATCGGGATTGATAAAGGAATTGGCTTGTTAATGATTGAAAATTACGAAACAGGTTTAATTTGGGATTTATACATGCAACATCCAGTTGTCCAACGCGGTGCTGAGATGCTTGGTTTTGTTAAAGATTAAGTATCTTAAAGCTTGCGTTAATGATATTATTTACTTAGGAATATAGAGGAGTGACGATTACGTGGTTAATATCAAAGACATTGCTAAAGCTGCTGGCGTTTCTATTTCAACTGTGTCATACGCCCTAAATGGTGTTGATAAGGTCAATGAGAAAACACGTCAAAGAATTATAAAAATTGCAGATGAAATGAATTATATACCCAATCGTGCTGCTCGAACTTTAAAGACAAAAGCAACTGATGTCGTCGCTATTTATTTGGCCGACTTTGGGGGAAACTTCTATGGTCGTTTACTGGATGCTTTGAAGATTTCACTTGAAAAATATCACTATGAAATGATCGTTTGTACAGGAATAAAGTCACATCGCTTTATTCCTGAGCAAATGGTCGATGCAGCTGTAATATTAGACTGGAAGTTTTCAACAGAAGATATTTTGAAATACACTAAAATGGGACGCAAGTTTGTAGTACTTGATCGAGAGATTGAATCTGATCGAGTAGGGCAAGTTTTAGTGGATAATTACAGTGGGGTAGAGCAGGTCCTAACCCGCTTGACGAATACGCCATCGGAAAAAATCTACATTATTAGCGGTCCCGATAATTCATTTGATAATTCGCAACGCTTGAATCATACGATTGAATGGCTGGACGAACATGAACACGACTATGAAATTATTCCAGGGAAATTCACGGAACTTTCCGGTTATTATGCCGGAAAAACCTTGCATGAAAAATACACTGGCGAACCTCTTAAAGTGATTTCCTTTAACGATGAGATGGCCGTTGGTGTTTACCGTTATTTATTGAATACCGATTTAAAAGTCGGTCAGGATATTCTGATCGCCGGTTTTGATAATTCGGAACTCGGACAAATCGTGACCCCACGTCTAACCAGTGTCGGTTATGAAATTGAACTCTGGAGCGACATGATCAGCGACATGCTACATGACATGCTCAAAAACAAACCTGCCAAAAAACTTTGGCTACCCGTCCACCTAACAGAAGGCGGATCTCTTGGAACCCCTAAATAAATATCTCTGCTAAAACTCTTTTAGAAGTGTTGCGAACCGCAGCGCTTTTGAAGAGTTTTTTTTGCGTTGCCAAACGGGTTACCCTAAATTGGATTTAGTTCCCTGCGTTTGCCAAACGGGTTACCCTAAATTTGATTTAGTTCCCTGTGTTTGCCAAGCGGGTTACAGTAAATTGTGTTGAGTTCCTTACGTTTGCCAAACGGGTTACCTTCAAATGGATTTAGTTCCCTGCGTTTGCCAAACGGGTTACCCTAAATTGTGTTGAGTTCCTTACGTTTGCCAAACGCGTTACCCTAAATTGGATTTAGTTCCTTGCGTTTGGCAAACGGGTTACCCTAAATTGGATTTAGTTCCCTGTGTTTGCTAAACGGGTTACCTTCAAATGGATTTAGTTCCCTGCGTTTGCCAAGCGCATTACAGTAAATTGTGTTGAGTTCCTTGCGTTTGCCAAACGGGTTACCCTAAATTGGATTTAGTTCCCTGTGTTTTCCAAACGCGTTACCCTAAATTGGATTTAGTTCCCTGCGTTTGCCAAGCGCATTACAGTAAATTGTGTTGAGTTCCTTGCGTTTGCCAAACGCGTTACCCTAAATTGGATTTAGTTCCTTGCGTTTGCCAAACGCGTTACCCTAAATTGGATTTAGTTCCCTGTGTTTGCTAAACGGGTTACCCTAAATTGGATTTAGTACCCTGCGTTTGACAAACGGGTTACCCTAAATTGGATTTAGTTCCCTGCGTTTTGTATTTATTTGTAAAAAAGTATTGCTTAATCATCGAAGCTATTTTAAGAGTATTAAAAGCTCAGAGAAGCTCGATTAATAAAAAGTAAAGTTTATCTTTAAAACTCAAATTTTTATTGCAAAGAACTAAAAACACGCAAATTTTTGCAGAAAATAAAATTATTTTATTTCGACAGTTAATGAAATCTTGATTAAATATTATTGTGAAGGTATCACAAACTTCGCTAATAAATACTTACTTACCATCAGATTTTTTCGAAATAAAATGAATGCGCTATCACTTTCAACCAGAAAATATAATATTATTTATTTCAAAAACAATAAAAATAAAAATTAATGACTTCATAAATATTGATTCAGTTTTGTAATAGAAAAAAACAAATAAATGAAAGCGTTTGATATGTTTATCTAATGTGTTATTATTTAGGTTCAATAACGTTCACGTGAACCGTTGCTTGTTTTAAATGGATTGATGATGACAACGAAAAGTTGGGACTTTATGGTCCCAACTTTATCTAAAAATTACCAAGTGATTCTATTAGATATGTTGGATCAAGGACAAACACAAGCTGCAACATTCGTATATACACAAGCAGATCAAGTAGATTTAATTACAAAATTTTTAGATTTAAAATCAGTTCATGTTATGGGGATTTCTTATGGTGGGGAAGTGGCTATTCAGTTAGCTGTCAGTGCAGGTTCTTATATTAATAAGTTGTTTCTGGCCAATACATGTCCCTATACCAATGCTTGGCTAAAAGATATTGGTCATAGTTGGATTGAGGCGATGCATAGTCCACCGGCATTTTATTTAGCAACAATCCCTATTATTTATTCGCCCATGTTTTACAATGAAAATCAAGAATGGTTTAACAAGCGTAAAGAATTATTATTAACTGTATTTAGTGACGATGGATATTAACAAAGATTGAATCGTTTAATCAATAGTGCTGAAAAATATGATAGTCGAAAAGAACTTCATAAAATTAAGCATGCAACCTATGTGCTGGGAGCCAGTCATGATGTGATTACACCGGTTGATCAACAAAAACAGCTTATTGAAGCAATCCCTCATGCACATTTTTCGGTGATTCAATCTTGTGGTCATGCATCGATGTATGAAAAACCAGCCGAATTTTTAGCTGCTTTAATCGGTTTTTTATCCCTTCCGTCACATTTATCAATTGGATGATTAGGTTTGTTTCCATGACTCGATTTACCTATAATAGAAGAATAAAATCATTTAGGAGAATGAACTATCATGGAATTAATTAATGAACCTTTGTCGGATAAGGGGAAAAAGACGGTTGATGATCTAGTAGAATCAGCACGTCAGCATTTTTATACAAAAGGCTACAATAAAACTAAAATTAAAGATATCACAAGTTCAGCTAATACAAGTATTGGGGCGTTTTATTTATATTTTCAAGATAAGTATTCCTTGTATAAATACATCGTCGAACAATATGGACTTGAAATTCGTGCGAAACTTAAAGAACGTACAGGGAAAGTCAATAACCGACAAGAAGCTGAACGACAAGGTTTGGTTACATTTATTGAACTTGTTCGTGAAAATCCTGATATGTATAATATTTTATGGGAATCAATCTATATAGATAAAGAGATTTTCTTTAACTATTATCATGACTTTGCTAAATCTTACATACGTCAAATTGAACTTGCCAGTGATAAAGGCGAAGTATCAGTTGAAAACCCTGAAGTATTAGCTTATATTTTGATTGGCGCTCATACATTTTTAGGGGTTCGCTATGGCATGATGAAAAATGATGAAGATATTGAAGTGGTAGCGGACGAATTTATGCATATTTTAGAAAATGGGATATTTACTAAGTAAAAAAGAAGGGAAGTTTAAGATGGGTCGATTAAAAGATAAAATCGCTTTAGTAACGGGTGGTAGTCAAAGTTTAGGTGGAGAAATGTGTAAACGATTCAAAGAAGAGGGCGCAACCGTTGTTTCGCTTGATTTGATAACACCTACCGGTTTTGAAGCTGATTTTTTTGAATTAAATGTGACCGATGCAGAAAAGGAATTCACGCGTAAAGGGGCTCAAATTAGAACAAACTGTATTGCGCCAGGTTACATTAATACCTCAATTCTTGATACAGTGCCAGAGAAAATCATTCAATCAATGAAAGATTCTAATCCGATGAAACGTTTAGGCGAACCGATTGAAATTGCTAATGCAGCCTTATTCTTAGCCAGTGATGAAGCTTCTTATATTAATGGGCATGTTTTAGCAGTTAATGGAGGCATGAGAATATAATGTCGGAAAAAGTATATATTTTAGCGATTAATCGGACAGCTGTAGGAAGTTTTCTTGGAGCATTATCGGATTTAACCCCCGTTCAATTAGGGTCTCAGTTACTAGAAAAAATGTTGGCCGACCATCCGATCGTAAAAGAAAACGTTGAAGAAGTGATTATCGGTAATGTTTTAAGTGCTGGCCACGGGCAAAACGTTGCGCGTCAAGTTTCGGTTAATGCTGGAATTGCCAATGAAGTGCCTGCTTATGGGGTTAATATGTTGTGCGGAAGTGGTTTAAAGACAATCTATGAAGCCTATACACATATCAAAGCCAGTGAAGCAGATTGTATCATTGCTGGTGGCGTCGAGTCCATGTCACAAGCCAAATTTGTTGCGGCTAACAATCTGCGCAAAGGTCAAAAAATGGGTCATTTCAGTATGAGTGATACGATGTTGACTGATGGTTTAACCGATGCCTTTGAAGGTATTCATATGGGAATTACCGCTGAAAACCTTGCCAATAAATATCAGCTAAGCCGCCAAGAGCAAGATGCTTTTGCTTTTGCTTCGCAAGAAAAAGCACGTCAAGCACAAACTGATGGTAAATTTAAAGATGAGATTATTCCTATTACCGTTAAAACACGTAAAGTGGAAGTCCTTGTTGAAGAAGATGAATATATTAATTATTCCACTACTTTAGAAAAATTGGGTACATTAAGACCTGCTTTTGATCCTGAGGGTAGTGTCACTGCAGGTAATGCTTCTGGCATTAACGATGGGGCAGCTTTTGCTTTCTTAGTGTCAGAAAAGTTTGTTCAAGAACATCAATTAGAACCATTAGTAGAAGTTTTAGGATTTGGTCAAGGCGGTGTCGATCCAAGTATCATGGGGATTGGTCCAGTAAGCGCCATCCGTTCTGTCTTGAAGAAAACAGGCTTAACATTGGATCAAATGTCAGTTATTGAATTAAATGAAGCATTTGCATCACAATCTCTATCCGTTGTAAAACAATTAACAGAGGATTTAGATTTGGATGAAGAAGAGCTATCTCAAAAAATCAATGTGAATGGTGGAGCCATTGCTATCGGACACCCGATCGGTGCTTCCGGAGCACGTATCTCAGCGACATTAGTTCATGAAATGCGACGCCAAGATGAGGCTGAATATGGATTAGCTTCCTTATGTATTGGTGGCGGTATGGGGATTAGTATGGTAGTTAAGAAAGTTTAGGTAATATAAAAAAACTGGACGATTTCAGTCCAGTTTTTTATATTGGGTCTATTTCATTGGCAGCTTCTTTATTTCTATCAAAGCCAAAGAATCGTTTAGCTGTCCCAACACCAGCTTTTTTAGCGGCGTTGCCGACCGTCTTCAAAACTGTTTTACTATTACTTTGAATGATTGACCCCATATAACTAATGGCCAACATAGAAGTACTGCGTTTCAAACTTTGTTGATTCAACCTATGATAACTACTTAAATAATTTTGTGTAATTAAACCAACGCGTAAGGTTAAGAATGCATTCACAGAACCTTCCATCATCGAACTGACAACAAGATTTGCTATTGGAACCATACCAGGGATGGCTGATGCGATACTTTCACCTAAAATGGAAGCAATTAATGGCTCCATTTGTGTTTCAATTAAATCGGTATCTTCTAAAGTTCTGGCCATAAACATAATACTTCCAACTTGGGCATATAATTTAATTAAGCTCGCTAGTGAAGGGCGCGTACCATAAATATTGGCTAATTGCCAAATCATTCGGATATTTGAAAAGATAACCATCAAACTATCAAGGGATCCATTTTGTGAAATGGCTGTACTTAGGAAAATGGCATTGGCATTTTCTTTAATTAATGGCAGTGATAATTCATTTAAACTCGTAAAGCTTTCTTCAATTTGCTCTTCAATATTTGGATGATTTGTATCAAAGTTAATCTGTGAATTTGCTTGTAACTGTTCAGCCAGTTGTTGTAAATACTCTTGGTATTCTTCTTGTGAATGATTTTCAGCTAATTCAATCGTTAGAGGCTTGCTAAATAACAAACGACCAAGTTTATAACCAACATAGGCAAGAACGCCTAGAAGGATGCTGAGTACAACCACTGCAAAAAGGGGATGGATTGTTTCTAAAAGCTGATACAGTAAAATAAATTGATTAAACAGGAAAATCGTAAAAATAATGCCAAAAATAACACTGAGCCACAATAAAATACGCTGCAAGTCTTTCCACCAACTATTCATGAAATAATCCCTCCTAATAAATATCATTATAGTCGTTTTTGTATCGCTCAGCATCGGTCATGAGACTGATATTTATTTAAATAAAAATATCCAGCTACATAAAGCAGCTGGATGAAAGAGTATTTATATGTCAGTAAGATCTTAGTAGACGATTATTCTACACTTTCTACTTCTTCTTCAACACTTTCTAAAGCTGGATCTTCAACAGATTCGATGACTTCTTCAGTTGCTGGATCAGCGACTTCTTCAGCAGGTGCAGAAGGGTCAACAACATCGTCACCTGAAGCAGCAAACACTTCGGCAGTGAACGCATCTACCCAAACTTCAGCGTTGCGGTTACCAAACATTTCGTCTGATTCTTCGTGGACTTGAATCATCCAATATGGGTTTGTGTGTTCGTCTTGGTTGTATACTAAGTCCCATTCAACGGCTTCACCGTAACCAACATGGTCAATAGCTGCTTGATTGATTTCATCAAAGCTTAAAGCTTGTTCGATATCGAATGTTTCATTTGCTAAACGTTCAGTAGCATCTTCTGAATCAAGTTCGTTAATATCACCTTCAATAAGGTCGCCTGTTTCATAATAAGCTACTTCATATTCTGTTTTTTCATCTAAAGCAAAAATACGAATTTCATAGTGAACTTCTTCTTCATCTTCTGTTGTTGCTGTTGCTTCATCAACATCAGATTCTAGGTTGTCGACTTCATCTTCGAGATCAGACTCAACGCTCTCTAAGTCACCTTCAACTTCAACACTTTCTTCAACGTTGGCTGGGTCTTCAACAACTTCAGTTGTTTCAGCATCGTCTACTTCGTCTGTGTTGTCGTCACCGTTAAATAGTTCGGTGAACTGAGTCCATAAATCTTCACTCATTTCAGAAATGTGAATTCGACTAATTTGCGCATCCGGATAAGTTTCGCGGAAATTATTTAAGGCAGTTTCAAATGCTGTTTGTTCCGCAGTAGCTTCTGTTGTAGTTTCTTCTGTTTCTGTTTCAGTAGATTCGGATTCAGTTGATTCTTCTTCGGATTCGGTAGCGTCTCTTTCTTCAGTTGTTTCAGTTTCTTCTGAAACTAATTCAGATGTTTCTTCCGATTCAGTTTCTTCTTGAGCAACAACAAATTGAGCAGCTAATAATGAAGTCATTAGCATGGCGCTTGTTCCAATTGTCAATAATTTCTTAATAGATTTCTTCATTATAATCTCTCCTAAAATTTTTTTAATTGAACGATAAAGAAATCAAACACTCTTTATATCCATAAATTGATTATAACAAATATAATTAAATTTACTAATAAAACGCTTTAAAAAGACAATAAAATATTATAATAGAAAAATCCCCTTAAAAAATAGTGATATTTATTAAGGGGGTTTTAAAATAATAATTTTAAATAAATACAATTTGAACTAAAAACATATATAAGATTGTTGACACAGCAATGGTTAACATTGTGTTTCTTCTCCACACATGAAGAAAAATTAAGACGACAGAAGCGATTATTTCAGGTAATCCATATGGATAAGGAAAAATAATCGTATCTTTAAAAGAATAGACTACTAAGAGTCCAATAACGGCAGCTGGTAAGGTGTGGCTTAAATATTGAATAAATTTTGGTGGTGTTTTATGGGGTGGGAAAATAATAAAAGCTAAAAATCGGGTTAAGACGGTTCCGGCCATAATTATGAGGATGGTCAAAATCAATTGAGTATTAGACATGGGATTGCTCCTTTAAGAAATATTCTGCTGCAAAAATAATTAGGATCATGATCATAGATGGAATCATAAAATTGCTTGCCCCAAAAATGGCTAAACATAAAAGTGGCGCCAATAGGCCTATTAATGAAGCGCCATGATCAGTTGTATTTAGCCAACGTTCGACAAAAATACTCAGAAAAAGAGCAGTTAAAACAAATTCAATTCCTTTTGTGTTAAATGAAATAAAGCTCCCCAGAAAAGCGCCAATGGCTGTTGCTAAAACCCAATAGAAATGGTCGAGCCAAGAAACATGGAAATATGCCCAAGCTGGATTGATATTTTCTGGAATTCGCATAGAAACATTCAAAGAAAAAGTTTCATCACTCAATGTAAAAATACTGTACCATTTTTGCCAACCCATTTGATGGTATTGACGTAAAAGAGCGATGGAGTAAAAAATATGTCTAGCATTGACCATTAAGGTCAAAACAAAAGCAGCGATCGGATCAAAAGAGGCTGCTAATAAAGGTATGGCCGCATACTGCATCGATCCCGCATATACAAAAATACTCATAAAGATAGGAATCCAAATATCAAAACCTTGTGAAGTAACTAAAAATCCATATGCAATCCCTAAAAATAAATATCCGGTCATAATCGGGATCGTCATCGGAAATACAAATTTAAAAGCTTCTTTCAATTAAATACCACCTTTAAAAATAATTATATTCTCATAAT
Source organism: Fundicoccus sp. Sow4_H7 (assembly GCF_052115865.1). NCBI lineage: Bacteria > Bacillati > Bacillota > Bacilli > Lactobacillales > Aerococcaceae > Fundicoccus > Fundicoccus sp. Sow4_H7. The sequence continues at coordinate 431,706 of NZ_JBQKME010000001.1, forward strand.
TTTAATGTTGTTTTGAAAATAAGTCAATTCGTTTTCAGAAAAAATGCGGTATAGCTATGAAATTTGTATAAGAACAATTTTTATCTGTGTTTGTGAAAAGTGTAATCTGTTTTATTGAAAATGCAATGTTGCTTAAAAATGTATACTATGATAAAGTTAGTGTACTGAAACACATCGAGGAATCTGTATTATTGTTTGGAGTAAAATAGGGGGAGGTAGGTGGAAACAAATGATCCAATTTAAGAATGTTAGTAAAATATATAAATTAGAAAAAAGTAATAAAGAACTACATGCCTTGAAAAATATTAGTTTTACGATAAATGAACAAGAAGTTTTTGGCGTTATCGGACAATCAGGGGCAGGAAAATCGACACTTTTGCGAATGATCAATCAACTTGAAGTAGCAGATCAAGGTAGTGTGATTGTAGATGGGGTTGATATGTGTCAAGTGAATGCCAATGATTTACGCTATTATCGCAAAGATATCGGCATGATATTTCAGCAATTTAATCTGCTTTCGAATTTAACCGTAGAAGAAAATATTTTATTGCCATTGAAATTGCACCATTATGATGAATTTTTAGATTTGAATGAAATCTTACGTTTTGTCGGCTTAGAAGATAAACGACATAGTTATCCAGCTCATTTATCTGGCGGACAAAAACAAAGAGTCGGAATCGCTCGTGCCTTGATTATTAAACCAAAAATATTACTGTGTGATGAGCCTACTTCTGCCTTGGACGAACAAACGACAAGTGAGATTGTTGATGTTTTACGTAGAGCTAACAAAAAATATAATATAACAACGGTTATCGTCACGCATGAGTTAAATGTAGTTAAAGCATTATGCCAGCGTGTGGCTATCATGGAAGAGGGACAGTTGATTGATTTATTAACGATTACACCAAGTGATTCGGTCTTAAAATCCCAGACTTATAGAGAGCGTGCGATGGAGGTATTAGCTGATGAATCGTGAAGCTTTAAGTTTATATTTTGAACGCCTAGCCGAGTTTGGCCCTACTTTAGTAGAAAGTCTTTGGGAAACTGCTATCATGCTCGGATTTGCGTCGATTGCCGCAATTATTATTGGTTTACCAATGGGAACGCTTTTGTATTTAACTGCAAGAGGGCGTATTTTGGAAAATAAGTGGATGTATCAAACAGCGAATATTATTGTCAATATTATCCGTTCATTTCCCTTTTTATTGTTAGTTATTGCCCTGCAACCTTTAGTGCGCATGTTATATGGAAGAGCAACAGGAAATCCAGTTGCAGCATCTTTTCCAATGATGGTTATTGCAGTAGCCTTATATGCTCGTTCCGTTGAACAATCTCTGAGTGAAGTACCCAAAGGGGTTGTTGAAACAGGACGTGCGATGGGAGCTTCCTTGCTACAATTAGTGACTAAGTTTGTGTATGTGGAAGCTAGAAGCTCTTTAATTATAGGATTCACAACTTCATTTGTTAGTTTTATCTCTTACTCAACCATTATGGGGGTTGTTGGAGGAGGCGGGATAGGTCAGTTTGCTATTCGATACGGCTACCAACGTTTCGAAGATGATATAATGTATACAGCAATTGTTGTCATTATTATTTTAGTTCAAATTGTACAGTGGTTCGGTTTGAAAACAGCCGATTCATTAGATAAACGATAAACAGGAAGGATAGATTGATAAAATGATGAAAAAATTATTTATTTCAGGATTAGCCTTATTATTAGGAGTTAACGCAACAACCATCGTGACAGCTCAAGACGAAAATGTTTTACGCGTTGCGTCACACTTACCACCAATGACGGATGTTGTTGAAATTGCTGGTGAAGCAATCGTTGACCCATATTCAGTTGAATTAGTAGAAGTAACCGATAATATTCAATATAATGAAGCACTCTTAAATGATGAAGTTATCGCAAGCTTTGCTCAACACGAACCTTTTATGGAAGTATTCAACCAAGAACGTGACGGCGACTTAGTTGCTGTACAACCAATTTATAACGCTGTTGTAGGGTTCTATTCACCGACTTATGACAGTATCGATGAAATTGAAGAAGGCGCAGAAGTAGCGATTCCTTCAGATTCTACCAACGAAGCACGTGCCCTATTGATTTTACAAGATCAAGGTTTACTAACTTTAGATGAAGAAGCAGGTTTCTTTGCAACAGTTGAAGATATCACTGATAACCCATTAAACTTAGAATTTGAGCATATCGATTTATTAAACTTAACCGCAGCTTATGAAGATGGTTATGATTTAGTTTTCAACTATCCAACTTACATTGCCAGTATTGATTTAACTCCTGCTGACGCCATTTTCTTAGAAGACCAAGAAGACAATACTTTCGCTATCCAATTAGTGGTACGTGAAGGTAACGTTGATTCAGATGAAATTAAAGCACTTATCGAAGCGTTCACTTCACAAGAAGTCTATGATTTCTTAGCTGAACTAGAAAAAGACGGCCACCTAAGACCAGCTTTTGAAGTAGAAGAAACAGAAGAAGCTGAAGAATCAGAAGAATCAGCTGAATAAAACAAATAAATATCCCTGCAAAAAACTAACATAACAACCACCACCTTATTTTGGTAGATAGGGTGGCTTTTTTGTGCTGTTAAGAGGTTATTGTGTTTTATATAGGGGATGATGACGGGGGAAGAAAGTAGGTGGTGACTTGGAATGATATTAAAAGGCTTTAATGACGATGAAGGCCATAAAATTGTGTAAAAACCATGAATAGACGAGGCTAAAGTTTTAAACTTGTTTTAGTAACGAAGTCATTTTTGGTATTCGAGGAGGAAACGATTAGCTATTTAATGCTGAGCGGATGGTTCGCGTTCGTTTGAAAAGTTGATTTCATCCGAGCGGCTGGTGTGCGGTCGTTTGAAAAGTTGGTTTCATCCGAGCGGCTGGTGTGCGGTCGTATGAAAAGTTGATTTCATCCGAGCAGTTGGTTCGCGCTCGTATGAAAAGGTAGTTTCATCCGAGCGGTTCGTGTGCGCTCGTTTGAAAAGATGGTTTCATCCGAGCGGTTGGTTCGCGCTCGTTTGAAAACTTAGTTTCATCCGAGCGGTTTATGCCTGCTTGTTTATATGTATATGTCAATTGAAAATTGTCCAACATTGCAATTAAAAACTGTTCACTTAGACTTCTTCTTTGGAAATTTTTTTATCCATGAACTCGTCGCGAAAACGAGTGCCACTTTGGGAACTCGTCGAGAGAAAGATTGGATACATACTGCATATGATAGCTCAATCAATTTACACAATTTCTGGGACTTACTTTTAATGTCAGTGAACAATGCTTTTGAGTGACATTTAAAGTGTTTTTAATGTAGGTGAACTGACCTATTGAGTGACATTAAGACTGTTTATTGTCTGTGAACCGACCCTTGAAGTGACAAAACAGTTCTATTTTCTGGCTGCTGTAAAGTTATTCCCAAAATGATAGCAATAAAAAAACAGAAACCACTAACTCATAAATGAAAAGTGGTTTCTGTTTTTAGCTGGCTGAGAGCAATGTCCCCAAACCTAATGAAATTATTCAGTGATATTTAATGCGTCTTTAACGGCATCGATGATAGCGTTAGATGTAATGCTTGCACCAGATACTGTATCAACTTCTACTGAGTTTGCTTCGATGATAGCTGGAATAACTTCTTCAAAGGCTGGATCAGAGATACCTTTTGTTTCAGAGTGGCTAAGAACATTAATTTCTGTAATAACTCCACCTTCAACAACGACTTCTAATTCTAATGGACCATTGTGTCCCTTTGCAGTACCATTATGAGTTCCATCTTCGAATGAGGCAGCTTCGTTATTAGTATCGCCTTCAGCTTGTGCTAAAGCAGCATTCACAGCATCAATAATTGCTTGTGAGGATACAGATGCGCCAGAAACGATGTCTACGTCAGTTGAATTGTTTTCAACGATAGCAGCTGGAACTTCTTCGATTGCTGGATCAGAAATACCTTCTGTTTCTGAATGATTTAGAACATTCACTTCAGTAATAGCGCCATCTGTAATGGTTACTTCAACTTCTAATGTATCATTATGTCCCTCTGCTTCAGCAGTATATGTCCCATCTTGCCAAACTACTTCAGTAGCTTCTTCTTCAGTTGACTCTTCTTCAGTAGTGTTTTGAGCATCAGCATCAAGGAATGTTAAATCTTCTTGAGTTATTTCTGGTAAATTTAATGCGTTATTTACTGCATTAATGATACCTAAGGATGAGTAACTTGCTCCAGAAACGGCTGCTACATCTGTTGTGTTATTTTCAACAATAGTAGCTGGAATTTCGTTTCGAGCAGGATCTGAAATACCGTCTGTTTCAGCATGTTCTAAGATTGTAACTTCATTTAACTTACCATCTTTAACGATTACTTCAACGCGGATTGGACCGCCAAAACCTTCTGCTTCACCTAAATAAGTACCATCTTCATAGACTAAGTGTGGTTCTGTACTTGTTTGAACTAAAATACCTAAAGCATTTTTAGTTGCGTTGATGACACCTTGTGATGTTAAACTTGCTCCAGAAACGACTTCTACATCAGTTGTATTATTTTCAACGATAGCAGTTGTAACTTCCTCAATAGCTTGCACACCAAGGTCTTCTGATTCATTATGGTTCAATACTTCAACATCTGCGATAGTGCCATTTTCAACTGTTACTTCTACTTCAATTAAACCGTGACGACCTTCGGCTTCACCAGTATAGCTACCATCAGCAAAAACATAACCAACGATTGCAGAAGAAGAATTAGGAACTTCAACGACTGTGAGGTCTGAACTGCTTGTAGTTTTTGAATCTTCAGATGTAACACTTGCATCGCTACTTAAAGCATTATTTACTGCATCGATAATAGCTTGTGAAGATACAGTTGCACCTGAAACTATTTCAACATCAGTCGAATTAGCTTCAACGATTGCTGCTGGAACTTCTTCGATAGCAGGGTCTGAAATACCTTGAGTTTCTTCATGCTCAACAACTTGGACATCTGTAATTGCACCATCGGCAACCGTTACTTCAACAGTTAGAGGAGCGTTATGTCCTTCAGCTTCACCTGTATAAGTACCATCTTCGTAAGTTGCAGCATCTGTTTCTTTTGAATCTTCTTCAGTTGTAGAAGCATCAGCATTTAAGGCATTATTAACGGCATTAACGATTGCTTCAGATGTAACAGATGCTCCTGATACAAAATCAACATCGGTTGAATTAGCTTCAACAATCGCTGCTGGAATTTCTTCGATAGCAGGATCTGAAATACCTTCAGTTTCTTGATGGTCAACAACTTGAACATCAGAAATCGCACCATCAGTGACAGTCACTTCAACTGTTAGAGGAGCATTATGTCCCTCAGCTTCACCATTGTAAGTACCATCTTCAAAAGTAACAGCTTGAGTTTCTTCATCTGGTTCCTCAGTAGATTCTTCAGTTACTACTGTGGTTGTTTCACTAGCATCACCACTTAAAGCATTATTAACAGCTGTGATGATTGCTTTAGAACTTACGGTTGCGCCTGAGATACTATCGATATCAGTAGAGTTATTATCGATAATAGCTTGTGGAATTTGATCAATTGCAGGATCTGCAATTGCCTCAGATTCAACATGTTCTAATAAGTTAACCGCAGAAATTGCACCATTTTCTACAACAACTTCTACTTTAAGTGGACCGTTATGACCATCCGCTTCACCGGTATATGTACCGTCTGTTAATTCACCAGTAGGCATTGTAGCTACTTCTTCATTATTAATAGCTGACCTAAAAGTAACTTGGTCGGTGAAGACGATAACTGTCAATATCCAAATGATAACTGAAACAGCAATTAGTTCTAAAACAAATTTTGTCTTTTTGCCCATTTTTTACTTCCTTTCATATAGATTAATATAGCGTTTAGAACCCAAAGTCATCCAAGTGAACATGTTCTTCTGGGATATTTGCATTTTTAATTAAAGTTCTAGTTGCATTTAACATTGCTGGGGGACCACAAACAAAGAATTCACCTGTTTGATAAAATTCTGCTGCCCCAATTTCTCTTAAGAATGAATCTGAAATAAAGCCAAATGGGTAACCTTCAACTTCTTCGTTAGAGAAGATAATATGGTAGCTAAAGTTTGGATTAACTTCTTTCATGGCATCCAATTCATCTAACATAAACATATCTTCTTTATATGAAAGTCCCCAAACTAAAATAATACGACGTTGAGATTTTTTCTCGATTTCATGTCTTAAAACACTCAAGTTAGGAGTTAAGCCAATACCACCAGCTAATAAAATGAATGGAACATCTTCTTCATTTGAATATTCAACTTTTTCTGGCAAGAAGTGACCATAAGGACCTTCTAATTTAGCTTTATCTCCGACCTTAATGTTTTGTAAAGCACCAGTCCAGTCACCAGCTTCTTTAATCATAAATTCAATAGAATTTTTGTAGCGAGAAGTAATGGCACTAGATGTAGAGAATGGATGTCCTTCTTTTGTAATGTTTGCATCACCAATGAAACGAATAAAGAAATAGTCACCAGCTGTATATCGTAAAATATGTTTAGAAACAGGTTCAAATTCAATTACCCAAAGTGAAGGCGTTCCACGATAAATGTTTGAAACTTTAAACTCTGGAGCAATAGCAACTTTTATTTTCCAATAAGCGTAGTAACCAAGTGTTGCAATGGTATAAATATTTAAAAGGGTCATAAAGATAACATTTTGTTGCAAGAATGGTAAGAAATACAGATGGAAATATACAGCAATAATTGAAACAATTGCTAAACGGTGTAACCAAAGGTTGATTTCACGATTTAGTTTTGTTTCTTTAAACTCACGTAATTTTTTGTTATTGCTAACAAAAATACCTGATAATGAAAAAATTCCTGTGAACATAACAATGATTAAAGCTACAACAGCAATAAATCCTGTTTGAGAAATGATTGACATGTTCATAACATTTCTGAAGCCGCCCCATTGAAGAAGCATATGGATTACGATTAAAATTGATAAAACAACTGACATAAGTGCATGGACTTCATACATTTCAGGCATACCAAAATTTTTTTCGATGAAACGTGGTCTTGATCCAATAAATGTAACAACCAACATCATCGTAAACGCTAATAGACCTGTAGAATATGAAATAAGAGCTTTCATAGTCATAGTATTAGTCTCTAGCAACATAGCACCTAATAATGTAACGAATAACAATAATGAAAGACTAGGGAACAGCCATTCATACATCTTTTTACTCATTATTTTCCTCCTTGTTATGTATTTTCAAGTCTTTTTTGAAAATCATCGACTAAAACATTCATGTATGTGAATCAGCATACAAAAATTATTTAAGAATTCTTGCAATGATTAAAAGACAAAAAATACAAATAATTTTTATTATGTTCATTTTACCACAAACTTTAATCTATGGTAACTTTTTGTTTGTAATTTAAGATGATTGTTGTCAAAAAAATGAAAATATCACTATTTTGAGAATAAATTTAATTAAACAAAAGCTTGTATAATAAGTAAAAGTAAAGATTTTATAACGATAATTAATAACTTTGTGAAATTAAAATTAACAAAATAATCAAAACATAATCTTGAAACCGCATAACTTAAAAATAAATAATCTCTAGAAAAAGTATATTATATTGCTATGCGTTTTCATAAACACATGATAAGATAGAAGGGTAGTAATATAGAGGAGAGTGAGAGAATGAAATATATGAATGTTGGCAGTGCAGATATCCAAGCATCACAAGTAGTTTTAGGATGTATGCGCATGAACGAGAAAACAGTTGATGAAAGTCAAACGATTCTTGAAACTGCATTTAATCATGGAATTAATTTCTTTGATCATGCAGACATATATGGTGGCGGGAAATCAGAAGAGCTTTTTGGACAAGCTTTAAAGAATAGCGATATCAAGCGTGATGAGATATTTATTCAATCAAAAGCGGGTATCCGCAAGGGAATGTTTGATTTTTCAAAAGAACATTTAATTAAAGTGGTTGATGGATCTTTAGAGAGACTTCAAACAGATTATTTAGATTTTCTATTATTGCATCGTCCGGATGCCTTGTATGAACCAGAAGAAATTGCTGAAACCTTTGATTTATTAAAAAGCCAAGGGAAAGTAAGATATTTTGGTGTAAGTAATCAAAATCCTTCCCAAATTGAGCTTTTGAAAAAATATCTTAATGTGCCAATTACAGCCAATCAATTGCAATTTGGTCCTGCTCATACAGGAATGGTTGATGCTGGTTTCAATGTTAATATGTTAAATGAAGCCGGTATTAATCGCGATGGTGGTATTTTAGACTACTGTCGTTTGCATAATATTACGATTCAGCCTTGGTCTCCATTCCAAGTTGATTTAGGACAGGGATTATTTATTAAACACCCTGACTATAAAGAATTAACACAGACATTAAATGAAATGGCTGATGAAAAAGGAGTAACATTAGAAGCCTTAACCATAGCTTGGATTAATCGTCATCCTGCTAAAATGCAACCGATTATTGGTACGATGAATCTTGAACGGATTGAAGCTATTGCTGAAGGTGCAGATTTGGAATTAAGCCGCGAAGAATGGTATAAAATCTATTTACGCTCAGGAAATACATTACCATAAACTAATAAAGACACAAACAATGCTAATCAGTATTGGTTTGTGTCTTTTATTTTTGATGTACACAAATTAGTTTTATGTATAAATTGGCTACTTAGCAAGAAAAATTAAATGATTCCTAACATTGTTGAAAAAAATTCGCTATAATAAGAAAAGATGCATTGACTTCAATAAATGTTCAAAGGAGATATCATGACTTTAAAATTAATTATGATTGATTTAGATGAAACACTTTTGCGTAAGGATAAATCTTATGATGTAGAGAAGTTTAATCAGATTTCTGCCGAATTACATCAAGCTGGACATGTAATGTGTATTGCAACAGGGAATTCATATCATAAAGTTGTTGATTATTTTGATGTCGAACACCATAGCGATATTTATTATGCAACAGATAATGGAAATTATTTAGTTTATGAAGGTAAAGTGAGTCGTGTTATTGGAATTAGTAGGTCTTTATTAAAGCAAATTGCTGATTTTATTGATGAGTTTGAAGGCTTTTACATTAATATCAGCTTAGGTAATCAAGCTTTTATGCGTAAAAAAGATGAAGCTGGTTTTAGTCGGATTCGCGCATATAATAATAAGTTGGAATTAATTAATTCTTTTGATGAAATTGATTCAGAAGCTTTAATTACAAAGATTGCTGTGATGAGCGATCATTCTTTAGAAAAAAATAAAGTCTTAGTACGGATTCTTAACGAACGTTTTGAAGAGATTAATGCTGTGACGAGTGGCGATGGTTGGGTAGATATTTATACAGCTGAAGGTGGTAAAGGATCGGCTGTTAAACATTTACAAGCAACATTAAATATTCATCCGGATGAATCAATGGCATTTGGAGACAGTTTAAATGACGAAAGTATGATGAAAGAAGTTAAATACAGCGTTGCGATGAAAAATGCTGACCATGATTTAGCAGACAGTTGTCGATTCCAAGTTGAATCGAACGAAGACCAAGCAGTTTTATCGACACTAGAACGTTATTTAAAAGAAGGTAATTTAGATTTTATGGAAGAATATCGTATTCACCATATTTAGTTTCTATGAGGAAGTGATCGAATGGCAAGAAAAGTAAATGGGAAGAATCGAGAAGAGGATGAATTTGTAAAAATTGATGCTTATCTTATTCCCACTCAACAAGCAGAAATGTACCGGGTTTTGCGTGAAGCAGTGGCAGAAGAAGTTTTTTCTTATTTAGAACAACACTATGCGAAAGTTCAGCGTTTAACTGAGGATGCGGATGAAGGAGAAGTTATTATTGCCATGGATGATAATAACCAACGTCAAGTTACCTATACTTTAAGTCCTTCTAATATTTCACAGGCGCAAAAAGCTCGTGATAAGGATCAGATTGAAAAATACATGGATACTTTTATTAATCATCAAAATAAATAACTTCATGAAGCATATTAATTGTGTTATCACTGTCATTTAGTTAACCTTAATATATAGAAAGTAGGAGGTTATGATTATGAAAGATGATAAAAGAGATCAATTTGAAGGTAAAGCAAAAGAAGTTGCTGGTAAATTAACGGGCGACAAAAAAACGGAAGCCGAAGGAAAAACACAAAATGAAGGCGGAAAATTAAAAGAAAGAATTAATGATGCCTCTGATAGCGTTAAAGGTGCAGTCGAAGGTGTAAAAGAATCCTTTGATAACGATGACGAAAAAAAAGATAGATAAAAAATTAACTCCCTGTTTTTAAGCAGGGAGTCTTTTTTATATATCTAGGAATTTAACGCCGTTATCTTTTAATTTTTTTATGGTAGCAGGTCCGATGCCTGAAATTGAGAGGACATGGTTTTCGGTGACCTTTTCAAAAGCTTCAAAGCTTGTTAATTGATATTCAACTAAAGCTTTTACTTGTTTTTGATTCAGCCCGCTATATAAAGGTTTTTCTAATTCGTCATTGGACGAGCGGATTTTATCTTTAGGAAAGGCAATGACATTATCACTGTTTGGCGCTGTCTCTGATGTCTTTTTATAATTGAATTTAGAACCAGATTTTATTTCACTATAAACTGCTTTTAAATAATTGTACAAATATTCTGAACTGGTGACAAGAGGTAAAATATTTGTAATAACAGTTGCTAAATAAACATATCCATCAAGAGAAAGAGCCGTTTCAAAACTTTGATCAGCTAATTCAATAAGTGTTTCTAAAGGCCAAAAATCATCTTTAAATAATTTTGAAACATGTTTGTTAATTGAGTTTAGCTGAAATAGTAATGATTTAGCTTTTTCTTCGTCTCGGTTTAAAACAGCAGAAAAGAGTAACGGAATAATCATACCTTCATCTTCAATTGCATTAGGGATTTCTTCGAATAATTCTAAAGCCGATTGATAATCATCCATTAAAGTGTAAGTTGTCATTAACTGATAGCGAACACCAGAACCATCATATTCATCCATTGAGGTGACATCTAAAAATATATCTAAGGCATGGTTATACATGCCATTTTCCAGGTACAGGCTACCTAAAAAATGTTGTAAACGAATAAATGGACGCTCTTCAAAATTAAACCAACCATCTCGCTCTTGCATGAAATACTTATCAAAAGCTTCATCATAAACTTCTTCAAGTCGGCTGATTTTCTCGACAACATTGGTATCCGGCTCTATGGATAATACATGAGCATCATAGTTTTCAGGCCATGCTTCAATGGCTTGTTTTAGTAATGATTGGCGTTTTTTTAGGTTTGTTGTTGACATTGCTTCATCTACTAACTCCATTGATTGCTGAGGATTACCATCGACATCGTCATAGATATCAAAAAATTCATCATCAAAAGCTAAATCAGAGAAGACATCTTTTAAAAATGCTTGAACCATTTCTTCTTCTGTTTTGTATAAATCGCTATTTTTCTTAACAAACTTGAGAAATTCTGCTTCCATATCAAATTTATCACTCATTATTTTGCCTCCTTACTGATACAATATATTGTTATTCTTCTTTAGATTTAATAATCACCAAATAAATAATTCATTCTATAATCTGGTAAGATAGATACATCTATTATAAACTAATTAAAATGAAAATGGGAGATAATACATGAATATCAAAAATTTATCTAAAAATGAAAAATTAAAGGGAGTGGTTGTTGACTTAACGTCCCAAGGTGAAGGAGTTGTCAAAATAGATAATTTTCCCTTTTTTGTTGAAGGAGCACTCGTTGGCGAAAGCATCGAATTTAAAGTGATAAAATTAGGGAAAAAATTTGCTTATGGTAAATTATTAAATATTGAAGTAAAAAGTCCACATCGAGTAGATATGAAAGACGATTTAGGCCGCCAAATTGGGACAATGACTTTGCAGCATTTAGCATATAGTGAGCAACTAAAATTTAAGCAAAAATTAGTGAAAGAGGCTTTTGAACGCATTGGAAAGTTTCGTGACTTAACAATTTTACCTACTATCGGGATGGAAGAGCCTTGGGCGTATCGCAATAAAGCTCAGATTCCTGTTCGCGAGAAAAATGGTCAATTAGAAACAGGCTTTTTTAGAAAAAATAGCCATGATTTAATTCCAATTGAGAACTTTTATATCCAGCATCCAATAATCGATCAAACAATCCTAATTGTTCGAGATATTTTAAGAAAATTTAAAATTAAAGCATATGATGAAGCCAATCAATCGGGTTTGGTTCGACATATTATTGTTAAAAGAGGTCATTATACCGGCGAAATCATGGTGATTTTAGTACTGAATAGAAAATCTTTGCCGCACCGTGACGAAATAATTCATATGATGGTGAAAAAAATTCCCAATTTAGTCAGCATTGTGGCAAATTACCAGTTAAAGAACAGCAACGTCATTATGGGGCGAGAAAGTGATATTTATTGGGGGAAAAATTATTACGAAGATGAGATGTTAGGGTTGAGATTTAAGATTTCAGCACAGTCTTTTTTCCAAGTCAACACCCCACAGGCGGAGAAATTGTATCAAACCGCCATCAACTATGCCGCTTTGACTGGAAGCGAGACCGTTTTAGATGCTTATTGTGGGATTGGAAGTATCAGCTTAGCCTTAGCAACAAAAGCAAAGTCTGTTTATGCGATGGAAATTGTGCCAGAGGCTATAGAAATGGCCAAAGAAAATGCTTCTTTAAATCAAATAAATAACGCTCATTTTGAAGTCGGAAAAGCAGAAGAGGTATTACCGAACTGGCAGGCAGAAGGAGTGCGTTTTGATGTAGCGGTCGTTGATCCACCACGCAAGGGTTTAGATGCTCAGTTTATAGAGACTTTGACGGATTTAGGACCTGACCGCATTGTTTATGTATCCTGTAATCCTGCTACTTGTGCAAGAGATTGCCGGATGATTGCGGATGCTGGTTATCAGTTAGTGGAAATCCAACCAGTGGATCTTTTCGGACAAACTGTTCATGTGGAGTGTGTTTGTTTACTTGAACGCCTATAAAATTGACTGAAAGGAGAGGTTAACAATAGACAATCAAGAAATCAATTTTGTCTATGAAACACTGTTTAAAGGCGATATTGATGAAGCTAAAGCGTATTTAAATAAATATCAGGATATTCATGTGATTGATAATGCTAATGTATTGATGTTGTGGGGTTATATTTATTTGGAAGAAAAGGATTTTGAAAAGGCGCTAAGCAGTCAAAAACGTTTGTTAGCAATAGCCGAGAGTAATGAAGAAAAGCATGTTGCACATCATCAAGTAGCGATGGTTTTGCGAGAGATGGGTAGATATGATGAGGCTTTGCAACACATTACTGAGGAAGAAAGATTAATTAATAAATATTATTCTGAAATTGTTTTAAAGCAAGCAGTGAATTTATATGAACAAGGTTATTTGAATTTGCTCCTTAATCATTTACCCTTGGCGGAAGATTTATTGGAAAAAAGTTTAGTTTATGCTGGAAAATCGGAGGATTTGATTGCTCAAGCATGCTCACATCGAGGCTTGGGCGAATTGTATGCAATTCAATTGAAGAATGAAAAAGCTTTGTCACATTTTAAGGCATCACAAGCTTTGTTTGTAGAGGCAGATGATTCAGTAGGATCTGCTGAAATTGTGGCCAAAATTGAACGATTGGAACAATTAGAGAAAAATTAAATCCATTGAGAGGTGGATTAGAAATCAAGTTAGGCTTTACTTACATGTACACCAATGATTTAGCTAAGGCGAAACATTTTTATGAGGCATTGCTAGGACTCCAACTTATTTGGGATATAGAAGATAGTCTTGCATTCCAAATCGAAGACCATCAACTAAGTATTCAATTAGATACAGCTTTGGAAGCATCAAGTCCCGAATTTTCTCTGCAACCAGGTTGGGAAGGTGGTACAGAGCCTAGAACATCTTGGTCAATTTCTTATGACAGTGACGAATTTAGTCATGTTATAAAAAGACTTCAAGAAGCTAGCGTGACAAGTTTTAACCCTGCGCCACAATGGGAAGGATATTGGTCTTTTCCGGTGTTAGATCCCATGATGCAGACAATTGAGATTACAGCAATGGATAAGGCTGCTTGGGTGGACTAATATAGATACAAAAACTAATTAAGATAGGCTATTTTCTGTTGATATGTACAAAACAGATGTTAAAACCGACACATGATTATTGTATCAAATTAACTACTTTAAATCATTTTTACAAAGACAATTATCAGGAGTAAATATAATGGGAAAAATTATTGAAATTAAAAATCTGTCGAAGAATTTTGGAAAGGTTATGGCTCTACAAGATATAAGTTTTGATGTTAAGCGCGATGAAGTTGTTGGTTTTATTGGACCCAATGGCGCAGGTAAGTCAACTACCATCCGTATATTATTAGGTATTATCAAAAAAGATGCGGGAGTAGCAGAGATATTTAATCGGGATGTTTGGAAGGAAAGTTTTGAAATTCATCAACGTTTGTCCTATGTGCCGGGAGATGTGGCTTTGTGGGATAAACTGACGAGTGGCGAGATTATTGATTTGTTATGAATTTACATGGATCTGGGAATCAGACGAAACGAGTTGATTGCGTGATTTGTATTGGACAAACATTGTTCTAGCATTTCTTGTGGCCGTTCTGGGGCTATTGTTCAGGGTTGGAGGATTAGCTGGTGCAGCCTTAAGCGTGATGCAATCGCAACAAATAAGCTTCAGTAATTTCTTGTTAATTGGATTAAATTTATTTTCAACAATTCTATTTTTCATTGGTTTAGCAGGTTTTGTAGTCGGCTGGATACCGCGATTGGTTGGAAGGGACTTTGTTTAATGGCAATCAGAGTTAAGCTGAAAATTAATGATCCCCAAGAATTTCGTGCGATCTTGGATGATTTGTATGAAACGAAGTCTAAAGTTGAAATCGCACAATGGTCACTTGATTTAGCTCAACATATATTGGAGCTTGTTGACTATAATTGGCGCACTTCTGATGTGATTCAAGATGGTTTTACGGTTAATGAACTTTGGCAAAAAGAGAAGGCTCGTATGCACGATGTCCGTCAAACAGCTTTTAAAATTCATCGATTAGCAAAAGAAGTTCGGATGCGGTAACTATGGCTGCTCTCCGTGTGGCTGGCCAAGCCGTCGCTTTAGACCACATGAAAGAACGTGCTATGGCCGCATCTGACTATGCGATTAAAGTCATTAATTTAATGTATCCAAATGATATGGATGCAGTCATCCAAGAATGCCACTGGCAAATCCAAAGATAAGAAATCTTAGTCGTTAAAATAAATATCATAATCGTAAGTAGCTATGCTAAGATGAAGCAAAGCTGCTTACGATTTTTTGTGTGCTTGAGTTCTGGAAGCGGGAAGTGTCCCTCGTTTTTTTGACGAGTGCCCAAAGTGTCCCTCGTTTTTCTGACGAGTACCCAAAGTGTCCCTCGTTTTTTCAACGAGTACCCAAAGTGTCCCTCGTTTTTTCGACGAGTACCCAAAGTGTCCCTCGTTTTTTCGACGAGTACCCAAAGTGTCCCTCGTTTTCTCGACGAGTACCCAAAGTGTCCCTCGTTTTCTCGACGAGTGCCCAAAGTGTTCCTCGTTTTTCGACGAGTACCTAAAGTGTTCCTCGTTTTTTTGACGAGTACCCAAAGTGTCCCTCGTTTTCTCAACGAGTACCAAAAGTGTCCCTCGTTATTTGAACGAGTGCCCAAAGTGTCCCTCGTTTTTCTGACGAGTGCCCAAAGTGTCCCTCGTTTTTCTGACGAGTACCCAAAGTGTCCCTTGTTTTTTGAACGAGTACCCAAAGTGTTCCTCGTTTTTTCGACGAGTACCCAAAGTGTTCTTCGTTTTTTCAACGAGTTTAAAACATTCGCCTAGTTCCTTCAATTAGTCAGTCCCCATTTCAAAAAAACAATTACTTCATACTCAACTCACGATTGCTATTGACCTTTAGCAGCAGTCATTATATTATGTCTATGATTAAATAATAATGAGAAAAAATAAAATGTTTTAATCGTATTAAAATTTTTAGTCTGGAATAATACAAAATCAGCTGATAATATTCAGCAGTGATATTTATTTTAAGGAAAGAGGTTGGGGTTTTTATGGAGAATGTTTCAATTGGGCTGTTGGGCTTTGGGACGGTTGGAAGTGGTGTGGTTCATATTATTAATGCGCATCAGGATCGGTTGGAGCATCAGTTGGGGTGTCAGGTGTCGATTCGTAAAATTTTGGTTCAAGATCCAACGAAGCCACGGAAAGTTGATTTGAAGGATGCTGTGTTGACGCAGGATGTGAATGATATTATTGATGATCCGACTATTGATGTTGTGATTGAAGTGATGGGAAGTGTTGAGGATACGAAAGATTATGTGAGTCGTGCGTTGCGGAATAAAAAGCATATTGTGACGGCAAATAAGGATATGATGGCTTTATATGGAAATGAATTATTGCAGCTGGCACAAGAGAATGAAGTGGATTTTTATTATGAGGCGAGTGTTGCAGGAGGAATTCCGATTATTAGGAGTTTGGTAGAGGGGTTGGCGCCAGATCGCTTAACGAATCTAATGGGGATTTTGAATGGGACGACCAATTATATTTTGACGAAAATGTCACAAGAAGGTCGGGATTATGCGGATGTCTTAAAGGAAGCACAAAGTTTAGGCTTTGCTGAGGCGGATCCGACATCTGATGTTGAAGGCTTAGATGCGGCTCGTAAATTGAAAATATTAGCCTCTCTTGGATTTTCAATGGATATTGATTTAGCGGATGTTAGTGTGGCTGGGATTTCAAATGTGACGCAAAATGATTTGGAATTTTGCCATCAATTAGGTTATAGCATGAAGTTGATTGCTCTAGCAAACCGTGATAATGGCAAAGTGGAAGTGAGTGTTGAGCCGACGCTTATCCCGCATGAACATCCTTTGGCGGCCGTCAATAATGAATTTAATGCGGTATATGTCAACGGGGAAGCTATTGGAGAATTAATGTTTTACGGCCCTGGAGCAGGGATGCTGCCGACAGCGACAGCAGTAGTGTCGGATTTAATGACGGTGATTAAAAATATGCGCTTAAATGTGACCGGCAACAGCATGACGCCGCCACAATATGAAAAGAATTTAAAGACAGACGATGAAGTAGCGGCTAAATATTTTGTACGCTTATTAGCAGTAGATATTCCAGGAACATTTGCTGAAGTTACAACCTTATTTGGAAAAAATGACATCAGCTTGGAAAAAGTTTTACAACTTCCCGTCGCTAATGAAGCGCATGCTGAAATTGTTGTCACCACTTATAAAACAAGAAAAAGTAACTTCAATAAAGTATTACAAGCACTAGAGAATTCAATTGCTGTTAAAAATATTAAAAGTTACTATCGGATTGAAGGAGAATAATAATGAACGGATGGCAAGGATTAATTAAAGAATACAAAGACTTTTTACTAGTTACAGAAAATACCCCTTTTTTATCTTTAATGGAAGGCAACACCCCTTTAATTCCTCTTGAAAAAATATCTCAGCCACTCGGCATTAAACTTTATGTGAAATATGAAGGAGCGAATCCGACAGGATCATTTAAAGATCGTGGTATGGTAATGGCAGTTGCGAAAGCAAAAGAAGCAGGAAGCTCGGCCATTATGTGTGCATCCACTGGTAATACCTCTGCCGCAGCTGCAGCCTATGCCGCACGAGCCAACCTACGTTGTATTGTTCTAATTCCAAATGGCAAGATTGCAATGGGAAAACTAGCCCAGGCCATGATGTATGGAGCTGAAATTTATGCCATTGACGGTAATTTCGACCGTGCACTCGAGATGGTAAGAAATTTAAGTGACATCGCACCGATTACCTTAGTCAATTCAGTGAACCCCTATCGAATTGAAGGACAAAAAACGGCCGCTTTTGAAATCTGCGACCAATTAGGTCAAGCTCCCGATGTCCTTGCTATTCCGGTAGGGAATGCTGGCAATATAACCGCTTATTGGAAAGGTTTCAAAGAGTATCATGACTTAAAAGCCACAGGCTTAGCTGAAATGCACGGCTTTGAGGCCGAAGGTGCAGCTGCCATCGTCCAAAATCAAGTGATAGAAAACCCTGAAACCATTGCTACCGCCATTCGCATCGGAAACCCTGCCAGCTGGGAGTTGGCTGTAAAGGCTGCTCAGGAATCTGGAGGGAATATCGATTCAGTCACGGATGAAGAAATCCTTTCTGCCTATCAACTACTAGCCAAGCAAGAAGGCATATTTGCAGAGCCCGCTTCATGCGCCTCAATTGCCGGGGTTCTTAAGTCTGTTGCTAACGGAAAAATTAAGCAAGGAGCCACTGTTGTTGCTGTCTTGACCGGAAATGGCTTGAAAGATCCCGAAACCGCCATCCACACCGCAAGTTTCGAACCGAAAGTTTTGCCCGCCGACCAAGACATCGTCTTCGAACACATTTTAGGAAAAAAACCATGACCCCTAAAATCTTTTCAATAAATATCCCTGCCTCAACTGCAAATCTTGGACCTGGATTTGATTCAATTGGCTTAGCCTTGAATCGCTATTTACGTTTAGAGGTAGAAGTAACAGGAGACGAAGCGATATTTATTCCAAAGACAGAAAGTTTAGCAGGGATTGCGACGGGAGCAGATAATTTGATTTATCAGGTGGCAGAATCTGTTGCCAAGCAATTTAATCTGAGCTTACCTGGTTTTCGAATTAACATGTCTAGTGATATTCCACTTTCACGGGGCTTAGGAAGTAGCGCTTCTGCGATTGTGGGTGGGGTGGAATTGGCGAATCAATTGTTAGCTTTGAATTTATCTAGAAAGAAGAAGGCAAGAATAGCGAGTATTTTCGAAGGGCATCCTGATAATGCCGCGGCTTCTGTTTATGGTGGGCTGGTCATTGGCCTCCATGATGAAACACAAACGGAAATCATTCATACCAATCAAGTAGACGTTGAATTGGTTGCGCTGATACCAAGTTATCAACTGAAGACAGTTGAAGCTCGGTCATTGTTGCCCAATGTTTTAGTCTACCGCGATGCCGTAAAAGTCAGTGCCATTTCCAATGTTCTGGTTGCGGCATTGCTGACCAATCAATGGGAATTAGCAGGCAAATTGATGCGTCAGGACCTCTTTCACCAACCCTACCGCATGAAAATTGTTCCTGAACTCGCTAAAAGTATTGAACATTTAGCTCAACTGGATGCTTATGGCTGTGCCTTAAGCGGTGCTGGCCCAACGATTCTATTTTTTGTGCCCATTGGAAAGGCTGAGTCGGTAAAAAAAGACTTAAGTTATTATTTTGCAGACTATCAAATCGATGTTTTGCATGTAGACACCACTGGCGTCCAAGTTGAAATGAAAACCTTTTGAATAAATATCGGTGATAATGCAGCGCTCGGATGAAAAGGAGGTTTCATCCGAGCGGTTTGTCTGCGCTCGTTTGAAAAGGTGGTTTCATCCAATCGGTTTGTCTGCGCTCGTTTGAAAGAGTGGTTTCATCCGAGCGGCTGGTTCGCGCTCGTTTGAAAAGTGGATTTCATCCGAGCGGTTTGTTCGCGCTCGTTTGAAAAGGTGGTTTCATCCGAGCGGCTGGTTCGCGCTCGTTTGAAAAGGTGGTTTCATCCGAGCGGTTTGCTCGCGCTCGTTTGAAAGAGTGATTTCATCCGATCGGTTTGTCTGCGGTCGGATGAAAAGTGGATTTCATCCGAGCGGCTGGTTCGCGCTCGTTTGAAAGAGTGATTCCATCCGAGCGCGCTGGAAATTTCAGTGATATACGATAGAAAACTAAGACTTAAAGCAGTGATATTTATTAGAGTGGGGGTTAGGGTTTGGATTTATTTGAAACGATGTAAAAGGGTTTGGATCGGATGTCGATTTTAGGGTTTATTGGTGTGGAGTTGGTGTCGGTTAAGGAAGGCGAAGTGGTGTTGGCGGTTGAAAACAAGCCGGAAATCCAGCAGCATATTGGATATGTTCACGGTGGGGTGTTAGCAACGTTGGCTGACACTTGTTCGGGGATGGCTGCGATGACGGTGTTGGAAAAAAGGCAAACTGTGGTGACTTCGGAATTCAAAATTCATTATTTGCGACCTGCTACCAGCGCAACTATTCATGCGATAGGCTCGATTCTTAAAAAAGGGAGTCGACAAATCATTGTAGAGGCTGAAATACTAGATCCATCAACAAGCACTCTCATTGGAAAGTTTATAGGAACGATGGTACCGATGGCTGCGAATTAGAATAAAACAGCCAGTATTGCAACAAACAAAAAGCCGCTAGAAACACTATCAAGTGCTTATAGCGGCTCTCCTCATTTACTTCAAATATTCCAAATATTCGGCTTGTTCAAATTTTTCTGTATTGGCAACTGCTACGTAAATATCATCTTTTTCAATGATGTATTGGGCAGGAAATGTGGTGTTCAGTACTTCGTGGCGGTTTTTGCGAATTCCGATAATGTTGATATCATAACGTTTGCGTAAGTCCAATGAAGTCAGAGGCTTGCCAATCCAATGTTCCGGGGCTCTAAATTCCACCAATGAGGTGACGTCATCCAAATTAATAATGTCTTCAATCGTATTATGGATTAGACGTTGTGCCATATTCAAACCGGCTTCTTTTTCAGGTTGAACTAAAATATTCACACCCAAGGCTGAAATAACTTTACTATTCGTTTTGTTTTTAACTTTACAAATAATCGTATCAATGCCTAACTCCTTGGCATTAATCACGCCAAGCACCGAAGCTTCTAAGCTCGTTCCGGTACTAATTACAATGGCATCACATTGGCCAAAACCGAGTTCACGCATATAATCCAAATCAGTGAAATCACCGACACTCCCAACGGCTAAATAACCTTCTAACCGATCCACGTTTTTTTGATCCAAATCACAGGCGATGACATCCACGCCATTTAAAGAGAGTTCTTTTGCGAGTGTTGAACCAAAAATTCCTAATCCTAAAATTCCGACTAAATTATTTTTTCTCATAAATAAATCTCTTCCTATCCTATGATAATATTGGTTGTTGTATATTGAATGTCTGGGCTTTGTTTTTTCTTATTCGGCAATAGCGAAACAAACATCGTCATTGGACCAATTCGTCCGACAAACATGAGTAGCATTAAAATGACCTGGCTCGCTATCGATAAACTAGCCGTTAAGTTAGCTGTTACACCAACAGTCGCAAAAGCTGAAATGGATTCAAATAAAACATATAAATAATCGACATGTGTATCAAACAAGAGAATGAGTCCTGAACCAAAGATTAAAATGGTGATATACATTAAGAAAATGACAAAAGCTTTACGAACAATGGCCATTGGAATGGTATGGTGCGCAAAGTTGATATGCGATTTTTGACGGATTTCAGCTACGGCTAACATTATAACTAAAGCAAAGGTGGTTGTTTTTAAACCTCCGGCAGTACCACCAGGACTTCCTCCAATAAGCATCGTTACGATAAAAATTAAATTTGAAAGTGGATGTGCTAGAGTATAGTCAATTGAAGCAAAACCAGCCGTACGCATGGTCACCGTTTGGAACATAGCAGTCATTATTTTATTGCCAACGCTCATTTGACCAATTGTACCTTGATTACTCCATTCGACCAATAAAAATAAAACTGTACCTATGAAAATTATTCCCACCGTCATCAGCAAGGCTAACTTAGTATGTGGACGCAACCTTCTTAAAGCGGTTTTCACACTAATTTTTGCCTGTTTGAAATCAATCGATTTAATTTGATCCATGACATCAAACCAAACACTAAAGCCAATTCCTCCCAGAATAATCAGTGCCATAATCGTAAAATTAATCAGCGGCACATCTTGGTAAGGAATCATGGAAATATTACCTAGAGGATCAAAACCTGCATTACAAAAGGCTGAGACGGCCATGAAAATACTAGTAAATATCCCCTTCGCAAACCCTTGTTGTGGAATGAAGAAAGTCGCAAATAGTAAAGCACCAACGCCTTCAATGACAAAGGTATATTTAAAAATATTTCCCAGCCAATCTCTGATATTATCAAGCGAAGCATTATTTAGGGCATCACTAACTGCCATCTGATTTTTAAAACGCACATTTTGTCCAATTCTAAAATAGAGAACAGAGATAAAAGACATCAGTCCTAAACCGCCAATTTGAATCAAACACATCATAATAAATTGACCGAATATATTGTAAGTATCAAAAATCGATTCAATAAATAATCCTGTCACACAAACGGCTGAAACAGAAATAAATAAATGGTCAAAATAAGTTGCATCGGATGTTGCGGTTTGACTAATGGGTAAGCTTAATAAAATCGAACCTGTAAAAATGACGATTAAAAAACTTATCGCAATCTTTTGGGCGTTGCTCAAGTTTGAGACATTTGGTTTAAATATGGCTAAAGCGAATTTGTTGAGTAGTTTAATGTTAATTCACTCCTATGACTTTAAATCTGATAATAACTATATTATAGTTACTTTACTTTATTAATAAAGGGAAAATAGGTGGAAACTTATGAAAGTAATCGATATGTTAATGGATGGCGATATAGTGATACAACAATTAACCTCAAGTCATTTATTAGACCAAAAATTTAATCATAATAATAAAGGTCTCATAGCGGATTACTTAGCCATCTATGACGAAAAAAAATTTGGGGCAGTGATATTTATTCAGATAAATGGGTTTCGAGTACGTTTGTCTTGCTAGAATTAAAATATATGGAAATTGAAAGCTTGCATCCGGTATATCAAGAAGCTACCCAAACTGTATTGAATGAGCTTTGGCGAAAGGGCACGTCCGAAAAATCCGGCCGACATTTGGATTTTTGTATTGCGTCGATGATCTTATCTTTAGCCACATACGGAAAGCTTCAAAGCGAAAAAATATCTGAGATATTCGACTATGTTTTAGCCCATCAATTAAATGATGGTGGCTGGAATTGCCAATGGGATGCGCGTTACACCGACGTTCTTCAGTTAGTTCGGTTCATACGACTTTGCTTATTTTAGAAAGTTTAGCAGACTATGAAAAAAATGGCTATCACTACCGTTTGAAGGATATCCAAAAAGCTGTTAAGCTAGGGCAGGAATATTTGTTGCAGAGATATTTATTTAAATCGTTACGAACGGGTGAGGTCATTCGCGAAGATTTTAAAAGGTTTCAATACCCATCCCGCTGGAAATATGACTGCATCCGTGCTTTAGAATACTTCGCGGTGGACGGTTTTGCATGCGAGTCACTTATGGAGCCGGCCTTGACCTTAGTTCGTAAACGTATAAAAAAGGTTATATCGGCAAAGGGTCTAGCTAAGTTGGCAAAACGTTCTTAGAAGTTGAATCGTCAAAAATGGGGCGATTTAATACTTACAGAGCGTTTTTGATATTAAAAGTGTATAATCCTGCAAGCTACCAAGACTGTTTACAAGACAAAGCTGTCAATTATATTTAATTAGGAGGTCATTTTATGTCACATCAAGCAGTATCAGCAAAAGCCCAAGAACTATTGGAACAATTAGGTCCTGAAACGTTACGTGGTGAACTTAGAAAAATCGCCAAAGAAATTAAAATGGATCACGCATTAGCAATGGAATTATGGTCAAGTCACGAATATACGCCTCGCTTATTGACATTATTAATTATGGATAAAAAACAGTTGTCGGCTGACGATGTTGATCGGATTATTCTAGACATGGAAGACCATGACTACGATCAACGCATTTCTTTAATGGATTGGTTTTATGCAAATCAATTAACGAAGCTCAAGAAATTACAAAATTTAATCGATGGTTGGCAACACAGTAAGATTCCACTCCAACGCCGTACGTTTTGGTATTACCAGGCTCGTCAACGTTGGACAGGGCAGATACCACCGGACAATACTGAGGCATTGCTTGATGCAATTGAAGCCGATATTGTTGATGAAAAACCGGAAGTTCAGTTCACCATGAATTTAACCGCTGGTTGGGTTGGTGTTTACGATGAACAATACCGTGACCGTTGTATCGCGATTGGTGAAAAGACTGGTTTGTATAAAGGCGAAATGGTTTCTAAAAGTTGTACGCCAAGTTATTTACCTGAATTTGTTGCCATCGAAGTCGAAAAACGTCAGTAGACAATGGACAATCATAGTCCTTTTTTCTGAAAAAAACAACTAATAAATGAAAAAAATATTGATTAAATATAAATGTTGGTACTTCAAAAATCCGTACTTAACACTATAATGTAAAAGTACAGATTTTTTTCGTTTTAAATAATATTGAATAGATCGTAGTGTGAGAAGCAAGTTATGAAAGATGATCATTTTGTTAATCCAAGTTTTGCATTCTAAGTGGCACATAAGCCAGTTGAATGTTCTAGATAGCGCCTTAAGTGGCCAATATGACAACGGAATGTGCCACATCCGGCACTAAGTGGAATCGTGCAGCTTCCCCCCTGAAAACTTCACCCCCAACCACACCAAAAACGGGAAGTAAGCATCATCGCTCACTTCCCGTTTAAATTAAATCATTTACTGTTCGGTTGGACTGCTAATCGAACCTGCCATCCGAATGGCTTGCATAGCGTCTTGATGTGTCACTGTATAGACCACATTGTCTTCATGCCACACAACAGAATTCGTTTCATAGGTGCTATTTTCATCTGGCATGGATAAAGTGATTTGCCCGACTTGAGTTGGGGCAGGCAAGTATATTTCTTCCAGATACTCTACCACTTCCACCGCTAAGGCAACGGGATCTTCTTCCTCAATATTTGAAGCTTTCACTACTAAACTCCAATTACCTTCTTGCCAATTCAAATAGGTTGAACCAGCAGCACCTTGCATAAAGCCCGTAATACCATAACCTAAATCGACTTCTTGACCTTGTAAATCCAGAATTTGTTCCACAGCTTCGACTGCTTCTCCCTCAGTTTCATAAGTCGTTTTTCCAAAAGCTGCAATCGGCGTTAATTCATTTAAGGCTGTTGTATTCAATTCAATGGGCTCATCTTCTGCATAATACAAAATATTGAAGTTCTCTTGATCTTCTTGACCTGTCGTCGCCGCCGTAAAATACAATTTATCGTCTTCATGCAACACATAAGTCGGCAAAGTATCATCTGGATAACTCTCACTCAGCGCATCAACAATCTTTTGAGCTTGATCTTTCGGGGAAAGATCCTGAGCTTCAACAACTGTTTCAGGATACACCTCCAAATAAATACCTCCGGTAGTTAACCCTGGGATGAATGCTGTTGTACTTAAAATTAGCATCCATTTTTTCATTGAGTTTTTCATTTGTATACGCCTCCGGTATACATTCATTGTACTCCTTATCCGAATATAGAACGAATAATTTGACTCAAAAAGGAAAATTATGATAATGACTCAATATACTCTTTTAATACAACTAAATGACTTTTGTGGATTACTTTTGTTGCAGTGAGTAAAGTTGTTATATCTTTTCTTTTTGCAATCTCTTCACAATCTTTTTTTGTATTTTCCAATTCTTTTAGAAACTCTTTTTTTTAATTCCTAAAAAATCTATTTCTTCGCTGTGATATTTTTTTCCAAGGTCATTAGAAGGGGTTATACTTTTGTTCGACTCGTCAATATGGGCCTTCTCCTTACTGACTCCACGTGGCCACAAACGATCCGCCAAAATCCGATAACCATCAGATTCCTCAACATCTTCATAAATTCTTTTTAACTTAATCAAATAATCACCTTAATTTCTTGTTTATATCCATAAATTTATCTCGGTCTAACGCTTTGTTCAAATTTAATAGAGCTTGGATATCCTTACGTGATTCGCTCTTATTAGCAAATAATATCCCTTGCGCAATATCATCATGATCCAAATATGCCAGCGCAAATTTACCACTCTTGACATCCCCACGTACCACAATATCTGCCCAATCACGGGTATAACCTAAATATTCAAAAGTTTCATCGTATTGGTCTGTCCAGAAATAGGGCATCAAACTAAAGGCATGGCTTTTATTTTCAACAATATTTTTGGCAACCGACCGCCCTTGATGATAGGCATTTTCCCAATGCTCAATATGAATCATCTGTCCACGATAAGGCCAAATGGCGACATCCCCCGCTGCATAGATATGCGGTAAGGCAGCTTCTCCAAATTCATTAACAATAATCCCACGGTCAACGTTTAATCCTTCTATCTCAATGGACACATTCGGGACTACCCCAATCCCAACAATAACCATTTCACTAGGAACAACCTCTCCTTGATTCGTTTCAACAGCATTCACTCGATTGTCAGCATCCACCAAAAATTTCTGAGCAACTTGTCCCAAGACAAATTCAACCCCACGGGCTTGATGCATGTTAACAAAATAATTCGAGGCGTCGTTACCTAAAGTTTTCGCCAAAGGATGAGGGGACGAACTAATCACGGTTACTTCGATTCCCATCGAGTTAAGGGAGGCAGCTAGCTCCAAGCCGATAAAGCCTCCACCAACAATCGCCACCTGCTTAACTTTTTTTATCCATTTTTTAATCGCTAAAGCATCTTCAAAATTCCTTAAATAAAATATCCCTTTTGCATCTGCATTTTCAATATTTAATTTCCTTAATTGTGAACCCGTTGCTAAAACCAAATCTTCATAATAAATATCTCTGCCATCAGCAGTTTGGATATATTTATTAGTGGGGTTAATAAAGGTGACTGTTGTGCTTAAAAGGGGCGTAATCTTTTGTTTATCAAAATAAGTTTGATCTTGAAAGTAGGGCGGATTTAGTTGATCGCGATCGACTAACCAATTTTTGGACAACTCCTTGCGATCGTAAGGCAGAAAAGATTCTTGATCAATTAAAGCAATGGTTCCCGGATAATTACTAGCTCGCAACTGTTTAGCCACATTATAGCCAGCAATCGAAGCACCAACAATGACTGTATCGAATTTCATAAGCGTGACCACCTTTCAGTAAAATATCTGATTCATTTTGCTTGTAATTGGCGTAAGCAAACTGGTCTTTTTGTTTAATTAATGAGTCATATTTTTTCAGTTCAGTTTTGTTAAGAATATAGTTGATTTAATACAACTGTTAAGTTTATAATAAAAATTTAATGTAAGCGATAGAATAATTATAGTGAAGGGGATGAGATAAAACAAGTTAACTATTTTGTGATTTTGATACTTTTGTTGTTTAGTTTGGATCATTTTTGTAATTTTAGGTTTAAAGCCAGATGATTTGAGAAACGGGGCAGGAAAGACGATGTTAATGAAGTCAATTTGTGGTTTAATGCAATTGACTTCAGGAACGATTCGAGTGGGTGATATTGTTCTAGATGAGAATTCAGAACATATTCCGGAAGGTATCGGGATCATTATTGAAAATCCTGGCTTTTTACCTCAATTTAGTGGGTGGAAAAATTAAAAGTTTTTATCTGGAATTTAGAATAAAATTACAGATGAGGTAATCCAAGGAGCTCTTGATATTGTTGCTTTAAGTCATGCGAAGAATATCAAAGTATCGAATTATTCTATTTGCATTCATTGTTGTTTCCACACTTAACTATTACAATGTTATTTCAATTAACACCGGTATTATTGGTGTTGCTACAGTCTTAATGTATAAACTTCCTAATAAAATTAACCAACACATCATTTATAATTAATTGCTATTTAGCAAGGGTATGGCTATCTTATAGGTAGCTTAGAAGACATCACTTGAATGAGTGGTGTTTTTAATTGTTTATAATCTTATAAATTCTTGGCTGTTATTTATGTTAAAACATTTATATGTTACCGCTAACATATTTAACGAAAGCGGTTGCATTAAGATCTATTTAAGTTATAATATAAGTGAAAATGGTTTTAAAAAAAATATTGAGGAGGAATTGTATGTCACAGTGGATGAAAAAGTTAGCTAAAGTCGCTTTAACCGCCAGTTTATTCGCAACAATTGGAGGAGCAACAGCACAGGCGGCTTCAGATGACCCAAATGCTTTTACACTCTATTCCAATAAGAGTGAAACACAAGAGGCTTTAACAAATTATGCAGCTGCTTGGGGAGAAGCAAATGGAGTAGACATTAATGTTAAAGTTTGTTCTGGGGCATGTTCGTTAGGCGATCAATTAAAGGCAGACTTTACAGCTGGAGAAGGTCCAGATGTATTTGTTATTGAAGGGCAAAGTGGCTATGATTTATGGGCAGATATGTTACAACCTATTTCTGGTGATTGGGTAGACCAAACAGAATTTGAATTTATTCAAAACGATGAAGTTTATGGCTTCCCAGTATCTGTTGAAGGATATGGCTTGGCATATAATGCAGATTTATTAGCAGAAGCAGGTATTGATCCTGAATCGTTAAATTCATTTGAGGCTTTAGAAGCAGCTTTTGCTGATTTAGATGCTCGTAAAGATGAATTAGGTTTAATTTCAGTTGTTGCTAATGCAACTATGGAAGGCGAAACTTGGATTATGGGTAACCATGACTTTAATGCATACTTAGGAAACTTATTACCAAATGGTGACCGTACGGTAACGGAACAAGTAGTTGCTGGTGAAACAGATGCCGATCGTATGGCAGGTTATGCAGATTGGGTAGAATTATTATTTAAATATACTGACCCTCAAATGTTAACGGTTGGAACGCAAGATGATATGGATATCGCTTTTGCATCTGGTCAAACAGCTTTCTTACACCAAGGTAACTGGAAAGATCCTAACTTAGCGCAATTAGAAGCAAACTTTGCGATGGGCTTCATCCCTTATCAAACATCTCATGAAGAAAATTCAGAAGGATTATTTATTGGAGCACCTTCATACTATGTAGTTAACAAAGACACAGCTGCTTTAGATTCCATTAATAAATTCTTTGAAGATATGGTTTCAACGCCTGAAGGACAAGATTTCATGGTCAACCAAGCCAATATGATTTCAGCTTTCTCAACAACAGAAGAAACACCTTCAGCACCATTATCAGCCTTTTTAGCTGAATGGATTTCTGCTGAAAAACCTGTCTATTCATTTGACAATACGTACTTTATGCCAGATGGCTTTGGTATGAATAACTTAGGTCCAATTTACGGACAATTCGCGCAAGGAAATATCGATAAAGCTCAATTTATTGAATTAATGACAGCTGAAATTGCTAAAGTTCCTGAGTTGTTAGGTAACTAGTAGACACAGTCTATGAAAAGCAGCGAACGGGGAGACCTAGTTCTGCTGCTTTTTATTTATTAGAAAGGGTGAGCTTTATGGCAACAGATCAACCTAAAAAGTTTAATCGAACACGCAATGAATCGCGTAATTTTTTCATTCTAGTAGCACCAGCGGTATTTATTTTTCTATTAGTTATTGCAATTCCGTTTGTTTTAGGAGTCTATTATTCCTTTACTGATTGGGGTGGGGTGACACAAGCTGAGACAAATTTTGTTGGTTTTAAAAATTATATTCAGAGTTTTAAGGATACCCGCTTTCAATATTCATTAATGATTACTTTTATTTTTGCCATTATCAATGTGATTGTGATTAACTTTATATCTTTTGGCTTAGCCATGCTGGTTTCCAGCAATATTAAGGGACGTAATATTTATCGGGCAGGATTTTTTATACCTAACTTAATTGGTGGATTGGTTTTAGGTTATATTTGGCAATTTATTTATAATCAAGTTTTCCCGGCTTTTGGTGAAGTGATTGGCAGTGAGTGGTTGATGAGAAACTTATTTCTTGGCAAACCTAATTTAGCCATGTCAGCCTTAGTCATCACAAACTCTTGGCAATATGCCGGATATATCATGATGATTTATTTTGCTGGTCTACAAGCCGTACCTGACTCCTTATATGAATCTGCGTCACTTGATGGCGCCAATTGGTTCGCTAAATTGCGTCATATCACTATACCGATGGTCATGCCAGCCTTTACTGTTTCTCTTTTCCTCACAATAAATAACTCATTCAAAATCTTTGATGTCAACGTTTCCTTAACAGGTGGGGGACCTTCTATTATGTGGGAAGGCCAGGCAATTAAAGGAACGGAATTTATTACGATGAATATTTATAATACAGCCTCGGTTGAAAATCAATTAGCAAGAGGACAAGCAAGAGCAGTCATACTATTTGTTATCCTAGTGATTATTAGTCTTACCCAAACAACCATTACTAAACGTCGGGAGGTCGAAATGTAATGAAAGCACGCAAACGAGGTTTAGTTGTTTTAGAAATTGTTGCTATCATACTTTTTATCGTCGTTGTCAGTCCTTTTATTTTAATTATCATCAACTCTGCGAAATCTTCACGCGATATTTTATTAAATCCACTTTCTCTACCACAAGATTGGGGGATATTTATTGAGAATGTGGTTTCGATTTGGAATAACCCATCGATTAATTATGCGGAAAGTTTTGTTTCTTCGGTGATTATTACGGTTGTCTCGTTGCTTATTATTACTTTGATTTCGTCTTTAGCCGCTTGGGGACTAGTTCGTCGGAAAACGCGGTTATCAAATGCGATCTTTTTAATGTTTGTTGCTTCAATGGTTATTCCTTTCCAAGTGGTCATGTATCCTTTGATTTCTTGGTTTAGGATTATTCAAGAAAATGTTACAAAGCCGCTCTTTGGTTTTAATTTGCTCCGTTCATATTGGGGTGTCTTTCTAGCTTATGCTGGTTTTGGTATGGGGATGTCTGTTTTTATGTTCCATGGTTTTATTAAAGGGGTACCTGTAGAAATTGAAGAAGCTGCTGAAATTGATGGTGCCAATAAGTTCCAGACCTTTGTTTATGTCGTCTTGCCGTTATTGAAGCCGATTACGGTTACGATTCTTATCTTAAATGGGATTTGGATTTGGAATGACTACTTGCTACCATTGTTGTTATTGGGTGTGGGGAATGATATTCAAACTTTGCCCATTGCAGTGGCTAACTTTGCGGGATCCTATACCCGTCAATGGGATATGATTCTGACCTCATCTTTGATGGTTATTGCACCTGTGATTATCATCTTCCTATTTGCCCAAAAGCAAATCATGAAAGGAATGGTCGAAGGGGCTATCAAGTAGGAATTAGAAATTGCTCCTTTGCTTGAACGAAAATAAATTCATAAATTTGAAACTCCGAGCTTTTAAATAATAGTGGAACCGTCTTTTGCCTCTCTATGAGAGGCAAAAGACTCGGCCGACTACTCGAACGCTAAGCGCAAAAGGTCTAAGCGTTCGATGTGTGTCTGTCCGTTCTTTACACTATCATTTAAAAGTTCGGAGTTTCTTTGTTTTTTTAGTTGAAGAGGAATAGATATTAATTTGTAGAAAGATATCAGAATAATAGAACAGCATTATCAAGCAAGAATATGTTATATTAATGAATAAGAATTTATTGAATAGGTGAGTATATGAAAAAAGAAATATATCCAACAGAAGTTCTAGATGTAACGATTGACAGATTGGATGAAAAGGGGCGCGGGGTTGTAAGTTATGTCCATGCCCCAGACAAGGGATCTAATGGAAAACATTTGAAAATTATCATGAATAATGTGGTACCAGGTGATAAAGTTCGTGTCACTATTGATAATGCCAAAGGACGTAAGACAGCCGTCGTTGAATTCGATGAATTATTAGCCCCTGGACCAAGCCGTATTTCTGAAGTAAATATCACTGTTAACGAAGCAGGTGGCACTCCTTTACAATTTATGAAATACGAGGACCAATTGAAGTTGAAGCAAGAGTTGGTGCAGGGATATTTAGTTGAAAAAGGTTTTGATGTTGAAAAGGTTCAGCCGATTATTGGGATGGAGAATCCGTATCGATATCGCAATAAGATGGAGTTGACCTTTGGGTCAGATGGGGCTTTGGGGATGCATCGCCAAGGGAATTTCCGGGAAATTATTGATATGGAGGACTCTATGCTTGCGCCCGAGGAGATGGTGAAGGTGAAGGATGCAGTCAGTCAATGGCAAAAAGACCATACATTAAGAGGTTATGACAAAGATAGCAAGGAAGGTCTGTTGCGTAATTTGATGATGCGGAAGTCATTTGCGACCGAAGAATTGATGGTTGTGATATTTGCAACGGAAAGAGCGGAGGACCTACCAGAAGTTGCAGCTGATTTAACAAATCGATTGAGTGGGCAATTTGAGAATTTAGCTAGTTTAATCTGGGTTTTAAATCGTAATGTGGCGGATAGTACGCAGTCTGAAGAAGAGACGGTTTTGTTTGGACGAGACTATATTTATGATCAGTTAAAAGGTTTTAATTATCGAATTTGGCATGATACGTTTTTCCAAGCGAATCCTGTACAAGCAGAAAAGTTGGTTGATTTGGCATTGGGTTATGCAGAAGTTGATGCATCAATGCGGACATTGGACTTGTTTTGTGGTGTAGGAACATTCAGTTTACCAATGGCAGCTCGTTCAAAGGAGTTAGCAGGAATTGAAATCGTTGAGTCTTCTATTCAGTCCGCACGAAGAAATGCTGTGGATAATGGTTTGGACAATACTTATTTCATGGTCAGTGATGCACGAAGTGGTTTAAAAACGTTGAAGGAAGAGTGGGGACAACCTGATTTGTTGTTATTGGATCCGCCGAGAAGTGGTGCAGGTGGTAAAGTCATGCGTAGTATTGGTCGCTTTGGAACAGAAAAAATTGTCTATGTGTCTTGTAATCCAAAGAGTTTAGCAGAAGATTTAGTTTGGTTACGTGATTTTGGGTATGAGCTGCAAGTGGTGCAGCCGGTAGATCAATTTCCGCATACGATGCATGTTGAAACCGTCAGTCTCTTAGTGAAATCGAGCGACAGCGAAGATTAAACTTAGAGATGCGGTTGGTCCGCGAATGGAGTGAGCAGGCCTTCCAAAGGTGTGGAGTTGAAAGCTTCGTAGTTCATCAATTACGAGTGATTGATGCACGGATTGCCCAAGCGCGAATCGGCGCTTGGGAGCAATCGGCTGTTTGAGTGTGTAATTATGCTAAAGCTGTTGGAGAGTAGCGAGTTACCAATCGCTTGAGATAGTGGTGCTTTTAGTTAAAGAATAATTTTATTAAGTATAAAAACAGCCGATGTGCTGTTTTTTAATTCAAAATACCATACATACATGCTGTATGTATGGTATAATTTATTTAGGAGGGATGAATATGCAAACTACTAGTTTTTACCCTGTATTATTGACAGATCATATTGAAAAAGACGCCAAATTTTTTATGAACTATTTCGGATTTCAAGCTACTTTTAAATCAGATTGGTATATTTCTTTAGTCGATGAAGCTGGCCACGAATTAGCTTTCTTGGATGAGAGCCATGAAACGATTCCTCAGGGCTTTAATGGAAAAAGTTCACATCTCATTTTAAACTTTGAAAAAGAGGAGATTGATGATTTATATAGTCAATTGAAAGATAAAGAAGAAATCAACTTCGTCTTGGATCTCAAAGAAGAAGACTTTGGTCAAAAACACTTTATTATTGAGGGACCGAACCAAATTCTCATTGATATTATTAAGGTGATTCCACCAACGTCTGAATATAGTGGAAATTATGAATAAGAATGAACAAGCTTCCAAAGAGACTGTTGAAAAGTTATTGGAGATTGCTCGAAAAAAATTCTCTGAAAAAGGTTTTGCCAAAACCTCATTAAATGAGATTGTCCAAGAGATGGGCATGACACGAGGTGCATTTTACCATCATTTTTCAAATAAAGAGACCTTATTTTTGGCAGTTTTAGAAGAGATTCATGAAGAATTAGGAGACTATGTAGAGGGCAAAGCTTCAGAAGAAGGAACTTTGTGGGGGCAATTAGAAGAGGGTTGCATAGCTTTTGTAGAATATGCCATTAGACCCGAAATATACCCGATACTTTTAATTGATAGCATAATGGTTATGTCTTGGTCAAAATGGAAAGAAATGGACGAAAATAATTCTCAGACTCTCCTTCAAGAAATTATCATGGAACTGGTAGCTGCTGGTGAATTTCAAAAGATGAATGTAGACTATGCTACAGTCTTAATTTCCGGTGGCCTCAATGAATTAGCAATGAAACTTGTTAATCAATCGGAGAACTCAGCTGAAGAATTTAGGCAAGCGATTCATATTTTTCTGAAAGGATTTAGATCAAATGGCTAAAAAATTAAAAACATATTATGATAAAAATTATCTTGAAGCATTTGCTAAACTCCTAGATGAAGCCAGTTCAGATTTTGATAGTGAGTCCTTTTTTCAGCTAACGCTCGATGATATCGATGTTTTTGAATTTATGGCTAGACAAAATCTAATAGCTCATGCAATTCATGAGTCTTTAGCTATAGGTTATCCAGAGTGTCTTGAAGTTTTTTACTCCATACTGGGTCCTGAATTACCAAATAATAAAGATAATTATAATAAAGGCTATTGGCTGTGGCCTATTGGTAAGTTTGTTGAGATTTATGGTCTAGATGATTATGCTGCTTCGATTGCTTTTAGTAAGGAGCTCACTAAACGATTCACCTCTGAGTATTGTATGCGTCCCTTACTTGCGGCCTATCCTGAAGAAAGTCTCCAAACTTTATTGGAATGGAGTCAAGATGGAAATATGCGCGTTCGCCGTCTTGCATCCGAATGTATTCGCATCCGTCTACCTTGGTCAAAAAAATTGACAGTTGCTCTTGATTACTTTGAGGCATATGAAGAGATACTAAGCAACTTAAAACATGATTCTGATAAATTTGTTCAAAAATCAGTAGCGAATAATCTCAATGATTTATATAAGGAGAGTCCTATCCACTTTGAAAAAATAGTAAAAAAATGGGATAATGAAAAGAAATCTGAAGCGACAGATTGGATTCTAAAACATGGTTCAAGAAGTATAAAGTAGGAAAAATTTAAGATCATCTATTTGAAACCATTACTGACATGCAAAATCAAGCCAGTAAAAATCTGACAGTGAAGACTTTTACTAAAAAGTATGCGCAAGATTCCTATTATTTTGGTCGGAAATTTAAGCAATTGAGGGGTTTTAATGCAAGTGATAGTTTATTTTTGCTGATGAAAGTATTGGCTTGACAATACAGAATATGTCATTAGGCTGAATAAAGGATCAATCTATGATATAATGTAATTAAGAAAGGGGAGAAGATATTATGGAAATGGCTCCAAAGTTAATTTCTGTTGATGAAAGTAAAAATACCATTATGGGTGTAATTTTTGGTTCTAATAAAAAATATCGTGCGGCCCTTTATGCTATTTCATCTAATATGATTGAGGGTTGGACTCCTACAAGAGAGGATGTTCAATTAGTTAAAAAACAAACTGATGAGATTTTTGATAAATATGAAGCGAAATAATAGAGATTACCCGGATTATCAATATGATGATCCGGGTTTAATATATGTCTATAGTGATTCGGGTGTTCTACGTAATAAGTTCTCGATTAGGAATGAAGAGGAACTAGAACTAGTGGAACGTGAAATTACAAATCAACGTCTTATTGAATTATATATTCAGCCCATTAAAATCCATACGATGGAAGATGTGAAACTGATTCACCGATTTCTTTTTGAATCAATTTATGAATGGGCCGGAGATTATCGGGCCGTGGATATTGGCAAGGGTCATCACATGTTTATGCCTTTATCACGTTTAGAACAGGGTGAAAATTACATTAATTCTTTACTTGCTCATATAACGACTATTTCGAACAATCGGTCAGAGCTAATTAAATCCTTAGTAGAGATATTGGACAATCTGAATCATTTACATCCATTTAGAGAAGGTAATGGTCGGACTCAGAGAGAAGCTATCAGAAGTTTGGCGCTAGATAAAGGATATCGAATGGATTTTGATTTATCAGATGCGGATAATTATAAATTGTATATGAATGGGTTAGTTGATGATAGGCTAGATTTATTGGAAGAACTGTTTGATAAACTGATGGTCGAGTGTAATGAGTAATGGAGATCAATTCCATCCAAACTCCCTACTCGACATACCTCTTTCAATCCATACTTTATCCTCGACACATGTTGAGTGTGTGGCGTTAATGTCAAGAGGAGAAACGTTGATATAACAAGGTATTAAGAAGAATCATCTATTTTGCTCACGTGGTGCTTATAGCGTCCATATAAAATCACAAAATCGCGATTCCCTAGACCAGGTGAATCGCGATTTTTTGTACCAGCTTAGTCGGCAGGTATTGTACCACTTTTCATTCGTAAAGATTCACCATAAATATAGATGTGATAAGAGTTTGAAATCGCGCGATCGAGAATCGCATCTGCAATCGCTCCACCACCTAATTTCTTATGCCACTCACCAGTCTCCATTTGTGATGACAGAATTAGTGAACGATGCCTACTTCGTAATTCAAACACTTCCATCAGATATTTCTGCTCGTGTTCTGTGGTTGGCGTGAGTAAGAAATCATCAATGACTAATACATCTAGTTTTGAGATTTTTTTAAGATAGCTAGGTAATCTATCTTCTATATCAGCTGCCGACAGCTCAGAAAGTAGGTCATACATTCGGATATACCGAGCAGTGTAGCCTTCCTCAATCACGTAGCGACATAAAGCGTTCGTTAGATAAGACTTTCCGGTACCAGTAGCACCTTGTATAATCACATGTCGATTGTTGGTAATAAATTGACAGGTAGACAGTTGATGAATCGTTTCTTGATTGATTCGTCGAGCTGGGGAGTAGTCAATATCTTGAATATGAGCGTGTGGTTGAGTGAGTTTAGCTAATTTTAAGTTGCGTTGTATGGTATTATGTCGTCGTGCTTGGTACTCTTCGCTAACGATATCTTCCAGAATATCTAAAGTAGAGCCATGAGAGGCGGTAGAATCACCATAGAGGTCTACTAAACGTTCTGCCATAACTGGTAACCTCATTTGTCGTAGATAGCCAGTCAGGTGTTTAATTCTTTCGGTTGAATTTGTCATAATAAGCCGCTCCTCTCAGATAAGATTGTTCTGTTGGTGGTAACGTGTTAGAATTTATTTGCGTCATAGGATGTTCAATTAACTGCTTAATTAAGGCTAAATTTGGTTGACTTGAGCGTTCTAATGCATAATGGCAGGCTTTATCTAATCTTTGGTCGGAGTAGGTATCTGCCATTTTTAATATTGCGTGAACTCTTCGATAATACTGTTGTTCAGGCCCTTGAGCGAATAATTGCGCAATCACAGTATGAGTATTGGGTCCAATTCGACTCGCCCATTTTAAATAACGCGTGCTATTCCACTGACCATAATGTTGACTCTCTTCAGGTAAGTGCGCTTCGACTGTTGAATACGCACCTGGACGCGTACCGGTTGTTCTGTGTTGGCAGACAAGTTGTTGCTTATGATACACCTCTAAATGCTCTGCATAGATTTTAAGGGTGACTTTTTCGCCAATATATTGATAAGGAACAGAATAGTAATGTTTATTCAGTGTGACATGACTATTGTTATAAACTTTAGCGTCTTTGAAGGTACACATTTCATAAGGATAGTGAGGCAAAGGTTTTAAGGTTTCTCGTTCAAATGTTTCAAAGAGAGAGAATCGACTACCTTCTTTCTTCTGGAAGGGTTTCGCATTGAACTCAGCCAGCGCAATTAAAAGATAATGATTATATTCTTGAATACTAAAACACTGATAATGTCTCATACGTGCAATCAGGTGTGTGGTCAGATGCTTTACATGACCTTCGACAGCTGCTTTGTCTTTAGGCCTATGAACTCGAGTTGGCACGACAATCGTTTGGTAATAAGTGGCCATATCTTCATAAGTTGAGTTGAGAATTAACTCATTCTTTGTATGCTTAGTGACACCTACACGAAGATTATCTGGAATCAATAACGTAGAGACACCATTGAAAAACTTAAACATATTCACATGAGCGTCTATCCAACTCGCTGATTTTTGATCGACACAAGCTTGCGCATAGGTATAGTTACTAAACGGTAATGTGCCGACAAATAATTCCCCCTTAATGATTTCACCGGTTGTTGGATCTACCCATTGAGGTCGAGTCCCCGCCCAATCTACTTGAATTTGTTCGCCAGCCTTATGTTTGAGTATGTGGCTAAAGCTCGTCTTATTTAGATAATCATTGAAGTACTTTTTAAACTGAGTCAATTGATAGTAAATCTTTCCATTTATTCGACAAGTTTGAGCATATTCTTCCCACAATAACTGCATCGTGACACCTGGTTTGACTAATTCTTTCGATAAAACCTCATAATTTGGCATCACATAGTGAGTAATCGCTTGTTTTTTCTGAGAGTGCCTAAATAACTCTTCAATTTCTTTCACTGACCATTGAGATAATCCCTCGTAACTTAAGTCTTTTTCTTGAGCAATATTGACCGTTCTTGTGACTGTACTTCTACCAGAACCAACAATTTTAGCTATCTGTCGTAAACTAAAACCAGCTTCGTGTAACCGCACAATTTCTAAATAATTGGGCATATATGCACCTCCATCATATATTTGTATGATTTCATCATACATCTTAGTTATACCATTAGAAAAACAAAAAGAACCACAAAAGTGGTCCTAGAAAAGTGATTTGGGTGGTACAACAAATAGCGATTTAGGTGGTACAATGCACTGCGACGAGGTGGCTCTATCAGAGCGCCGTATCCACGTGGTGAAATAGATGTTTTTTATGTGGAAATCTTTAATTATAAAAGTATTATTGACGAAGAATAATTGTTATAAAGCAGGAAGGAAAATTACACCAAAGGGAATTATGGTCCATAGCACAGGGGCAAACAATCCGAATTTAAAGCGTTACGTTGGTCCAGATGATGATTTATTAGGAAAGAATCAATACAACAATCACTGGAATCAACCACGACCAGATGGCAGACAGGTGTGTGTTCATGCTTTTATCGGAAAGTTAAAAGATGGATCGATTGCCACTTATCAAACGTTACCTTGGAATCATCGCGGATGGCATGCGGGTGGTGATGCGAATAATACGCATATTGGATTTGAAATCTGTGAAGATAATTTAACCGATAAAACTTACTTTAATAAAGTTTATAAAGAGGCGGTTGAACTCGCTGCTTATCTTTGTAAGCAATACAAGTTAACGGAGAAAAGCATCATTGGACATTACGATGGATATCAGAAGAAAATTGCGAGTAACCATGGAGATCCCCGTCATTGGTTTTCAAAACATGATAAGTCAATGGATACGTTCCGGGCAGATGTGAAGAAGGAATTAGCGAAAGGTACGTCATCA
This sequence comes from Fundicoccus sp. Sow4_H7, assembly GCF_052115865.1. NCBI lineage: Bacteria > Bacillati > Bacillota > Bacilli > Lactobacillales > Aerococcaceae > Fundicoccus > Fundicoccus sp. Sow4_H7. The sequence continues at coordinate 470,860 of NZ_JBQKME010000001.1, forward strand.
TCTAAACCATCAACTGGTGGAAAGAAGCTATATCGTGTACAGATTGGTGCGTATAGTGTTAAAAAGAATGCGGATAAGCAGTTGGAAAAAGCAAAGAATGCTGGCTTTAAAGATGCGTTTGTGAAGTATGAATAAATAAAAACAACCGAGGAGTAGTTAAACTCTTCGGTTGTAACTTAATTGACTATTTGTTCTTCCACAATCGCGCCCGTTAGTGGAATAAAAGATGCCTTAATAATTATTGATTTTCATAAGACCATACTTACAATTTTATTTACCCACTTTAAATCCTCTTCAATTTCCAATAATTCACAAAGAGAACTATGGAGATTCTTAAATTCAAGAACGATACTTTTCATAACATTTATAATTTCTTCCGTATTTCTTCCACATTCCCAACTTTTGAGTAGTGACTTTTGCCATTCTCTCAATTCACTTCGATCATCTTCGTATTTAGCCCAATCACCAAACGTATTGGGTTGTATTCCTAAATGCATGTACCAAGCAGTTACTATTGATAAGCGTAATTTATCAATACAATCCAAAGCATAATAATACTCTTGTCTCATTGCTCTTCTATATGCCTCATGCAAATATGCAAAGAATTTTGTCCTCCAATTATCAAATTCATCTACCGATGGTTTATAACTAAGAACCATTGACTGCTTTAATATATCAGTCATTAAACCTTCATTGTCCTTTATTATTTTTATATTTTTCAACCATGTAGATGGTTGAATATCATCTGGACTAAAATAAAAGATATCTACTTTAACAAAACAATCATAGTGAGCAATAGTATAAATTGAATAAGGGTCTAAATTCTCATAATAAAGGACATTGCCCCAGTTTTTAGCATGATTTTTCTTATTTAAAACGTATTCTTTTATTTTGTTAGGTTTGATGACTATTCTAAGATCAATATCTGAATAGACATCTGTGTTCTTATTCCCAACAGATCCACCATAAAAAAATGCAAGGACATTATCATCACTTGATAAATCAATTTCAATTGCGTCTAATAATTTTTTACGTTTATTTGGTAATTTTAAATCTCTTGCTCTATGCCTACTTACAAATCCCACAAATTTAAAATACCCTCCCTTAACATAATATTTGTTCTGTAAAAATAAATTGTTTTTATTACACAATCTGGCCCGTTTGTTGAATAATCTACTTTCATTATATCTAGAACTTCAATTACATGTCTACTATTAATCAACATATTACAGAAATAAGGGTTCGAATTCCCACTTTTTTTCGCATATAGGTAGATGACTATTTAGGAGGAAACCTATATGCGAATGACACAACTCTCACCTAATCATCAAACACCAAATCATAAATCATCAAAACCAACCGAAGAACAAGTTCAAAATGAACTCCATTTTCATCTTGCTGAAAAAATGCTTATGAAACTATATGAAGAGAAACTTATTTCTCAGGAAGAATTCAATCAATTAAGTAAATTAAATCATCAAAAATTCAATCCATTATTAGGCCCTTTAATGTGCGATAAACCTTGATATAACAGCGTTCTAACGCTAATATGTCACATGCGAGAAGGGAGGTTGAGTGGATGAGAAAGATAACAACATTTGATGTGACAACATCTTCAGCAGCAAAGTCGAAACAAAAAGTCGCTGCCTATATACGTGTGTCAACATCAAATGAGGAACAGCTAATTAGCTTAGAAGCCCAAAGACGACACTACAAAACTTTAATCGAAAAGAATGATGAATGGCAGCTCGTGGATATTTATAGTGATGAGGGTATCACAGGAACGAAAAAAGACAGACGACCTGAACTGCTTCGCTTAATATCCGACTGCGAAAAAGGAAAGATTGATTTCATTTTAACAAAATTAATTAGTCGATTTGCGAGAAGCACGATTGATTGCCTAGAGTTAGTTAGAAAATTAATGGACTTAGGTGTGCATATTTATTTTGAAAAGGAAAATATCAATACGAATTCGATGGAAAGTGAACTTATGCTTTCAATCTTAAGTAGCCTTGCTGAGAATGAGTCCGTATCTTTATCAGAGAACAGTAAATGGTCGATTAGACAACGGTTCAAACGTGGAACCTACAAATTATCATATCCGCCTTTCGGTTACGATTATATCGATGAACAGGTTATTGTAAATGAAGAGCAAGCACAGGTTGTCAAGCGAATATTCAATAGTGTGCTTAAAGGAGTGGGAACAGAACGAATTGCTAGACAATTAAATGAAGAAAGAATTCCAACAAAGCGAAATGGTAATTGGACAGGTTCTACGATACGTGGAATTGTTAAGAATGAAAAATATACAGGAGATGTTTTGCTTCAAAAGACTTTTACTGATGAACATTTTAATCGAAAGGTTAATCAAGGTGAACTTGATCAATACCTAATCGAAAATCATCATGAAGCGATTATCACACATGCTGATTTTGAAGCGGCTAATCGAATGCTAGAATATCAAGCAAGCCAAAAGAATGTAACTGCTGGAAGCAGAAAATATTTAAACCGCTATCCTTTTTCAGGGAAGATTGAATGTGCGGAATGTGGCGATACCTTTAAAAGAAGAGTTCACACTTCCACGCATAGTAAATATATTGCCTGGTGCTGTTGAACACACATCAAAAACAAAGATGAGTGTTCGATGCTATTTATAAGGGAAGAACGTATTCATCAAGCTTTTATTACAATGATGAACAAATTAAAGTTTGGCTATAGTTATATTTTAACCCCACTATCGAAACAACTAGAAACGTCAAACCAAGATGAAAACTATCAAATGATTACTGAAATAGAAGAACAACTGGAGGTTACAAAAGACGAACTGAATACATTAATTCAATTAATGACAAAAGGATTTTTAGAACCGGCAATTTTTGATGAACAGAAAATCGAATTGACCCATCGACATATGAAGCTAAAAAAAGAAAGAGAGCAGTTACTTTATTTAATTAATGACAGTTCAAATCAGCTAAGTGAAGTAAAGCGGCTCATTAAATACTTTAAACAAGGAATATTTATAGATGCATTTGATGAAGAATCTTTTCAAGACATTGTAAAAAAGATGATCGTATATTCACCTAATGAAATAGGATTTCATTTGAAATGTGGCATTACACTTAGAGAAAGGATTGATCGTTGATGGCACACACACCCTTTGGATATGAAATAGTAGACGGCAAAATTGAAAATCATGCCAGATAAGCTGAGCAATTAAAGCTTTTAATTCAGTCATACTTATCTGGTAAATCTTTAGCTAATGCAGCAAGGGAATCTGGTAGTAATCGGTCACATGGCGGAATTACTAGAATATTAACAGATGAAAGGTATATGGGGAATGAAATATTTCCTAGATTAATTTCAGAAGAACAATTTGAACGGCTGAAAGAAGAAAGGTTTAAACGTGCGAAAAAACTAGGGCGTTTAAATAGAATGAAAGAGGAAGAAACATTTACACCTAGTTTTACATTCACAATCGAAAAAGTGGAAGATAAATACGACAATCCTATTAAACAAGCAGAATATGTATACAGCTTAATAAAAGAAGAGGTGATTTAAAATGTCATTAGCAAGAAGTGCCTCAGTTATCCCGGCTAGGAGAAGAACGAGGAATGTTGATGCAGAGAAAAAGGAAAAATTAAAAGTAGCAGCTTATTGTCGGGTATCGACAGATAGCGAAGAACAAGCAACTAGTTATGAAGTTCAAGTGGAACACTACACTACCTACATTCAGAACAATCCTGAATGGGAACTTGCAGGTATCTATGCGGACGATGGAATATCTGGGACAAATACCAAAAAGCGTGAGCAGTTTAATAAGATGATTGAGGATAGCATGAATGGAAAAATCGACATGATCATTACTAAATCCATCAGTCGATTTGCGAGAAACACGCTGGACTGTTTAAAGTATATCAGGCAATTGAAAGATAAAGAAATACCTTCTTTTTTGAAAAGGAAAACATCAATACAATGGATGCCAAAGGCGAAATAATGCTTACCATCATGGCATCTCTTGCACAACAAGAAAGTCAGTCACTTAGCCAAAACGTAAAACTAGGAATACAATACCGATACCAGCAAGGTGAGGTGCAAGTGAACCATAATCGTTTTCTAGGATATACCAAAGATGAGAACAACAAACTAGTCATCAACCCAGAACAAGCGAAAGTTGTTAAACGGATTTACCGGGAATATTTAGAGGGGGCCAGTTTGGTTCAAATTGCACGAGGACTTGAAGCGGACGAAATACTTACCGCAGCTAAACGTTCTAAGTGGCGACCTGAATCGATAAAAAAATTCTCCAAAATGAAAAGTATATAGGAGATGCACTACTCCAAAAAACATACACCATAGATTTTTTAACAAAAAAACGTGTTGTAAATAACGGTCATGTTCCACAATATTATGTTGAAAATAATCACGAACCAATCATTCCAAGAGAGATTTACCTACAAGTTCAAGAAGAAATGATGCGAAGGGCAAACATTCGAAACGGAAAAACTGGAAAGAAAAGAGTGTATAGCAGCAAGTATGCCTTGTCGAGCATTGTCTTTTGCAAAGAATGTGAAGATGTTTTCCGAAGGGTACATTGGAATAACCTAGGATACAGATCTATCGTGTGGCGATGCGTTAGTAGGCTAGAAAGAAAAACACATCTTTGCAATGCAGAAACAATCAGAGAAGATGAACTTCACCAAGCAATAGTACAAGCCATCAATGAAGTGTTAGGCAACAAGGATAACTATTTGAGTATATTAATAGAAAATATTGAAACAGTTTTGAATGAAAATGCGGATAAACCAACAGCTGATATTGATGAAAAGTTAGAAGAGCTCCAAATGGAACTGCTCAGACTCGCAAATTCAGAAAGAAGATTACGATGATGTAGCAGAAGAAATATACCGATTACGGGAACTGAAGCAAGAAGTCATGATGAAAAATGCAGCAAGGGAAGGGCTTAGGCAGCGGATTGTAGAAATGACAAAATTTTTAAAAAAGCAACCGCAGCAACTTGAAACGTATGACGAATTATTAGTAAGGCGATTGATTGAGAAAATAACTATTCATGAAAGAGAATTAACAATTAAATTTAAGTCAGGGATTGAAATTAAAATAGAAGTATAATATGAATACGGAATCCTAAATGTAATTATTGTAGGATTCCGTATTCAATACGGAATTTAAAATCAACATTAAAGATATTTAAACAATCAAAAGTAAAAAATTATGACCATATTACTCTCATTATTTTTTTATAAATATTATCCTCAATATTTTTGAATGCCTGAATTATCAAACCCCAAAACAGTTCTGCATCAAAAGAATTTGCATCTCCTATTAAACAGAATTCAGAAATAATATCATTATTATGAGGGTTTAATATGTACTTTATATATTTATTTTCTGCATTTAGTTCATTTAATAATTCAAGAATTTGTTCTTTTTTATTTACATTATTTAAATTAGCAAAAGCAATTTCACACGTATTAAAGATAGAATCATCAAATGGAATGAAAAAGTAGGCATTTTGCCCTCCTTTTATGGATTGTTGAGTCTCAAATATACTTACATTATGTTCAATACTATCTCTACTTTCAAAAATATGATTGATTTCTATTTTTTTTATAAACTCATCGAATTTCTGCTTTTTTTGCATAACCTCTTGATTCATAATGTACACCCCTAATTTATAAAGTTACTAACATAATAATATAATATAATATCACTAATACTTTTGCAATGTTAATTGAATTATGGGAATTCATCTTTCCTATAATTGACATGTTTCCACAAACGTATGAAACAGTCGATATGTTCCCGCATACGACTATTTCATTAAAAATCGCAAATACATCAATTCTATCAACTCGTCCCATGTTGAGTGTGTAGTATTGATGGAAAAGAAATAGAATAGAATCGCTTAACAGAGGGGGGGTGTAGGCTTTATGAAAGCGTCTAAAAACCTCTTTTTACGAAATTAGGGATAAATCAGTGTCTGATTTTTCGTTTGGAGCTATAAAGGATGGGCACGTGTGTGGGAACAGGACGATAAAAATAATTCGATAAAGGTTGACATTAATGGTAAAATGTCAAATGATAATAAAAATAGTAAATAAATAATACTTATAATGTATTGTAAATTAGATAATGTATATTAAATATTTTTTACAGATAGTGGAGTTGTAACTTATGAATTTACATGAAACCATAGAGCATATTTTACGTTCAAATCCTGCTTATATTGGGGAGAACGGTGAGATACTTAAGACAAAAGTAATAGAGGCAGTCAGTAACCTTGATTCATTCTTAGTTAAAGCTTTTAGAGATAACGAGATCACTTGTAAGGTATTCTTTAGCCAAATAGAAGATACATGGGTGTTGAATCAAGAAAAGTTAAAATGGGTAGTCAATTCAAAAGAGTTTTTAGAAGATAGCTATACGGCTTACACTTCTGAAATTGGTTTAACAACGGGTGGCAGGTTTTTGAGTGCGAGCACTGACGTTGTGTTAGACTTCCCTTATAAGGACGCAATTGTCGTGGGAGGTCAAGATAAAGATGATCAGAAACGACAAGAAATAATGTATCATGAAATATTAGGTTATGATCAAATTACGAACTTAAAAGCCCCTAAAGTATTGGCTAATGCAAAGCGGTACACCTCCGAAGGTACTGAAGATGATATTATCTTAGATGATAACGATAACTTAATCATTAAAGGAAATAATTATGCAGCACTAAACAGTCTATTAGAGCGGTATAAGGAGAAAGTTAAGCTTATCTATATTGATCCGCCATTTAATACTCTGAATGATAGTTTTCAATATAATGATCGATTTAATCGAGCTACTTGGCTCACATTTATGCAAAACAGGTTAAAAATAGCCAAAAAATTACTAAAAAGTTCAGGCATTATTTTTGTGCAAATAGACAAAAATGAGGAACACTATTTAAAAGTATTAATGGATAAAATATTTGGAGAAGAAAACTTTGTAAACAGTATCGCTGTTCAATCTTCAACAGCATCAGGAAATAAAACAGCACACAAAGATAAAACAATAATTAAAACCAAAGATTCTATCTTGGTTTATAAAAACAGTACAAATATAATTTTAAATCCTCAATATATGGCGCAAGATAAGTGGGATACACACTTTAACTCCATCTTGCATAAGGGCGATAACGGATACGAAACACTATCATTAAGAGATTACATGATTCAAGAAGGTATTATCCCTGAGGATTACAAAATTGATGAAAATTCTATAAATGACGAATTCTTTTTAAACTTTGTTTTTGAGAATAGAAAAAAGATTTACACAACCAAAAGCTCTATTCCGAAAGTTATTAAAGAAGAATCAATCTCAAAGCAAGGGGAAATTATTAGTTATTTTGATAATAACAATGAACCACAGTTTGCTTTAAATGGTAGAAGACTTGGTTTTTTAAATAATAATATCAAATATGTTGACGGGGAAGAGGTTATTGCAAAGTTGGTAACTGACATTTGGGTAGATATTAATTTTAATAATACTCAAAATGAAGGAGGAATTTCATTTCCCGCTGGAAAGAAACCGGAACAGCTTTTAAAGCGTATAATTGAATTATCAACAAACAGAGGAGATTTAGTCTTAGATTTCTTTGTAGGCTCTGGGACTACAGCGTCTGTTTGTCACAAATTAAATAGAAGATACATAGGAATTGAACAAATGAATTATATTAATAATCTTACAGTTCAACGCCTTAAAAATGTTATTTCAGGTGATAAATCTGGAATTTCCACTTTAGTCGACGTCAATTGGCAGGGTGGTGGTACTTTTGTTTACTGTGAACTTTTGGAAGACAGCCAACGTTTAATAGATATGATAATATCCGCTAATGAGGACACCATACAAGGGATCAAAGAAACTATTTATCACAGCGAGCAAATCGTCCCTTATATTTTGACTTCAGACTTAAAAAAAGCAGATAAGGTCTTCAGCGAATTAACTTTAGAAGATAAGAAGGAAGTACTGATAGGACTAATTGATAAAAATAAGCTGTATGTTAATTACTCTTCTATTGATGATGATGAATACGAAGTAAGTGAAGAAGATAAAGCTTTCAGCAAATCATTCTACGAAGGTAGTGGAAGTCATGAATAATAAACAGTATCTTCATCAAAAAATTCTAGCCGTACAAGAAGCAATCGGTCTGAAACAGTTACCAGAGATTGTTGAGGCAGGATTGGCCGATCATATTGCTTTAAGGCCGTATCAGATAGAAGCTTTACGTTACTTTGTGACCTACTATGAAACGGGGTTAAGTGATAACAAGCAAATTGATACACTTTTCCATATGGCAACCGGCTCAGGTAAGACTGTTATTATGGCAGCATTAATTCTTTACCTATATACTAAAGGTTATCGTAATTATGTTTTTGTTGTAGATCAGAATAATATTATACAAAAAACAAAAGAAAACTTTTTGAATATGAAATCGAACAAATATCTTTTTGCCAATGAACTGTCAATTTCAGGTGAAAAGATTATTATTCGTGAGGTCGATAAGTTTACAGCCTTAAATCCAGAAGAAAACGCGATTAATATCCATTTTTCAACCACGAATGGTCTACACAATAATATTACAATGCCTAGAGAAAATTTAATGTCAATTGATGACTTTGAAGGTACGCCGGTAGTATTTTTAGCAGATGAGAGCCATCATTTAAATCGTCAAACTTTAAGGACCCCCACTGAAAAGAGAGACGCTGCGGAAATAGATAATAATTGGGAACAAACTATTCGAGGGCGGGCTTTTCATGCAAATATTAATAATATTATGTTGGAATTTACTGCTACGGTGGACTTAAATGAAGAATCAATTCGTAACAAATATCTTGATAAGATTGTCTACGACTATTCATTGAAGCATTTCCGTGAGAGTGGATTCACGAAAGAATTCCATAACTTTGCAACAAGTACCGATATCTGGACGCGAACACTTATTGCCTGTATTATGAGTGAATTTAGACGGTATTTGTTTGCAGATGCTGGTCAAAATGTGAAGCCAGTTATAATGATTCAATCTAATACGAAGAAGGAATCGGAAACTTTCTATGAAGAATTCCATGATAACATCCACAAAATCACTGCAGAAGAGCTCCAGAAGTTATATAGCATTCAAAATGTCCCAGAGCTTCATGAAGCACTTGATTATTTTAAAAAGAAAGAATCATCATTGAACTTACTTGCTAATAGCCTACGTAAGTCAATGACTAAAGAATATTCATTAAACATTAACAGTACGACAGAAAATACTCCGAAAAATCATGTTTTGTTAAACTCATTGGAGGATAAGGACAATTCTTTACGTTTAATTTTCACAGTGAAAATGCTGATCGAAGGTTGGGATGTGTTAAACTTATTCGATATTGTTAGAGCGTTCGATAAACGTCAATCTAAAAAGTACACCTTATCGGAAGCGCAGTTAATTGGTCGTGGTGCTAGGTATTTTCCATTCCAGGTGACAGAGGGCCAAGAACGATATAAACGGAAGTATGATCAAGATATAGATAATCCATTTCGATACTTGGAAACAATGTACTTTCATAGTAACAATGATTCACGCTACATTTCAGAATTGCGGGAAGCTTTGATTTTCACAGGCATGGTAGATGATAAAAAACGTAAGATTACGTATATTTTAAAAGATAGTTTCAGAGAGTCTGATTTATTCAACACTGGGTTGGTGTTTTCAAATGAACGAATATTGAAAGATCGACAAGAAGTACTAGGCCTTGATGCTAGTCAACAATTCGAAACACACCGAGCAGTACTTCGGTCACATTCAGGTTTAGTTACGACCATGCTAGAAGGTGGCATCAAAGAACTTCCTCATACTAAAATAAACCAGAAGTTTGTACAATTAAGATTTGCAGAGATTCCATACAACGTACTAGTTGGTGCTTGTGAGCGCTACCCTGCATTGAGATTTTCTTCACTTAGGAAGAAATATCCGCATTTAAAAAGTTTACGTCAGTTTTTAACTGGAGATGATTACTTAGGTAATAATACACTTGAACTAGTTTACTATACAGAGGAATATACAACCCGAGATTTATATAATGGGCTAATTGATATTTTTAAAAATATTGCTAAGACTGTTGTTAATATAAAGCCAGAGTATCAAGGTAGTGAATTTTTTAAAGCAAATGCTATAAGCAATGTTATTAAAGATAAGAGTATTTTATTATCGGATAGCGGTCAGGGAAGTTTATTTGATGAAAATAATGATGGTATAGGTGTTTCTCAAAGAGATGTGTCAGATGAACGATTAAGGCTTGATTTAAGACAAGAAGATTGGTACGTCTATGAAGATAATTATGGTACGAGTGAAGAAAAGAAGTTCATAGTTTATTTCAAAACTTATATTGCACCTAGATTAGATGAAAAAGGATTGGAGTATTATGTTATTCGAAATGAACGAATCGCAGATTTAGCAATTTATAGTTTCGAAAATGGAGAACGTTTTGAACCAGATTTTCTACTTTTCATCAAACGTAATCGAGATTCTGGCTATGAAGTTAGTCAAGTATATGCTGAACCGAAAGGAAGCCACTTATTAGAATATGATCAGTGGAAAGATAATTTTTCTATCCAGATTGAATCTGTCGCTAAGTTAGATGATAAGTATACATTTAATAATAAGTATCGTGTACTTGGATTACCTTTATTCAATGAAGAGCATCGTCTGGCTGAGTTTAAAACAGCTGTTGACGAAATGATATCAAAACTATAACAATTTTTAGATAAGTTATGAATACTCCTTTTACAGTAGATGCTTAAGAAAAATCTACCTTAAGAGGAGTATTATATTATTTATTCTAATTTTACTTAAGTTGTTCTCCATATTAAAAGGTGTTAGAATATAAACGAGAACGTATGTTCTTTTTTTGAAGGGGGTGCTCTTTTGCTATCATTTAAACAGCTAATTAAGACTGAATATACAGATGAAATAAAAGATTGGTTGGAAAGCTATATTCCAAACCATTTAAATGAATTGACCGACTTACATTATCCGAATGAAAGTATTGGCCATATTAAATTGCTTGATTTCGATATAATAAAGTTATTTATCAATGATATTGGTCCTTATTTATTAGATATAACAATTCAAATTAGGCAAAGGTGGCAAGTTTCGGTCTATGAGGAAGATGGTTCCTATGGATTTACTGGGCATCCTTGGGCTAACTTGCAGACACAATTCAGAATCGGGGAAGATTTTCATGAAATGGGAGCTCTAAGCTACGGTAAATACTCAGAAAAAGTTGATCACGTTTATCCGCTTGATGATCAATTAGTTCCTATTATACATAAAGGTCAAAATGATGAAATAGCCTCTGAAATTCTTAAGATAGTTTATCCAGAAGTTTTAGAAAATGGCAAAGCTATTAATCCATTAGCTTTTGCCCATCGTATTAAACTTGATGTGAAAGAGTTAGTTCTTAGCGAAGACTGTAGCATTCATGGACAAGTTTATTTCCGTGACTGTGAAGTCGAGACTATGGAAATCCAACATTATCCTAAAGAAATTGTTTCTATAGAAAAAGGAACAGTTGTAATTGATCCCCGACTAAAAGAATTAAAAGGTACGGGAGCATATAACAATACAATCATCCATGAATGTATTCATTGGATTCTTCATTATAAAGCGGCAATGTTTGGCGAATTAGTTCACTCCAATATGCAAATTGATGAAGAAACATTCTTACATAATTTTAATCAAACTCACCAAGAAAATGCTTTTATGGAAGTACATGCTCGGAGTCTAGCTCCATGTATCTTACTGCCTAGAGAAGTTTGCATAACCAAAGTTGAAGAATATCAAATAGAGCATCAAAATATTTCTGATTTGCTGGGTAGTATAAAAGAATTACAACACTTACAGGAAAAAAGTGAATTAGAAAAAAAGGTTGCCCAGATCCATTGGGCCATATTTCAGATTGCTCAAAACTTTAATGTACCTATAGTTACAGCAAAAATAAGACTCATTGACCTAGGTTATGAAGAAGCTATTGGCGTACTAAATTATGTAGATGGAAGTTATGTTGAAGATTATGCATTTTCTCGAGGAAGTTTAAAACGAAATCAGACATTTTCATTAAAATATGATGATTTTATAGACCTACTTGATAGTTCAGAAGAATTAGGGCGTAAATTATCTGGAGAAAACTATGTTTATGTAGAATCACATGTAATTAAAAATGATAGTAAATATCTTTATGAGACAATTAATGGTGAAATTAATCTAACTGATTATGCCAGATATCATATGGATGAATGTTGTCTTCCTTTTAACGTGAAATTAATGTCAACAACCAGGTCCCAACTTCATTTTCTTTATTTAGGGGTTTTATATCATAGCCAAAGGTCAAGATTACAATTTAGCTTAGCCTATCCAGAAGATGTTGAGGATAAAACAAGCTTCTTGAGAGAAGAACAAGACAATCTGTACGAACTGTTAAAAAACATACCAAATAATTTACCTGAGGCGATTAGTTATATTATCAAATTATATGATTATACGGTAGAGGAAGTCGCGGAATTATGTGATTTGAGTGACCGAAAATTAAGACAATTGAAAAATCAAGATGATATAGAGCATTCTCTTGATGTTATAATGCAATTCTGTCTAGGTATGAGTTTACCTCTATGAGACAATTAATGGTGAAATTAATCTAACTGATTATGCCAGATATCATATGGATGAATGTTGTCTTCCTTTTAACGTGAAATTAATGTCAACAACCAGGTCCCAACTTCATTTTCTTTATTTAGGGGTTTTATATCATAGCCAAAGGTCAAGATTACAATTTAGCTTAGCCTATCCAGAAGATGTTGAGGATAAAACAAGCTTCTTGAGAGAAGAACAAGACAATCTGTACGAACTGTTAAAAAACATACCAAATAATTTACCTGAGGCGATTAGTTATATTATCAAATTATATGATTATACGGTAGAGGAAGTCGCGGAATTATGTGATTTGAGTGACCGAAAATTAAGACAATTGAAAAATCAAGATGATATAGAGCATTCTCTTGATGTTATAATGCAATTCTGTCTAGGTATGAGTTTACCTCCCCATATTAGTTTTAAAATACTGAGATTAGCTGGGTACGAGTTAAGGTCTACTCCTCGAGACGTAATGTATCAAACTTTATTATTTAGTCACTCCAATTTAGGCTTACATGCATGTAATAAAATACTATATTCACAAAATTTTAATGTTTTAGGTAGAACAGATAAACATTATTTTGAAAATGCGGAATGAGAACTGCCGCTTGAAATGCTATTAGAATTGGATTTAATAAAAACTGCTTTAATCAACGGAATGAAAACCGTTGATTAAAGCAGTTTTTTTGTGTTTAAATCGGCACGATTAATGCCGGGTCATAATGTGAGCTTCCTGTGATAATGAAAATAGAAATAGATAATTTATTTCATATTAAATATCATACTGCCTGATATGCATTAAGGGCAAGAGGATACAAAATCTACTCAAGATCTAAGTTTGGTACTTAGATTTTAGTAGATAAAAGTACCCTTACCTTAATGCGCTCATTTTATGGCAGGAGTAGGTCTGTGTACTTTGTTGGTCACAGGCCTTTTTGCTGTTCTCTTGCTCTTGATGCTCTCTAGGCAAGAGGGAGCAAAACAGTGAAACAGTATAAACCGTTAAAAGTGAAATATGTAGGAAAGAGTGGCAAAGAAATTGAGTTGATAATTGAGGACTTCCCAGATGACCAGGAATTAATCATTGCAATGACTGATTCGAATTATCAGGCTGATTGGAAAACAGAACTTCTAGATTTTTATTATGAGGAAAAGCTGAATGATAGGAAACAATCTAGAAGTGATCGACATAGGTCTTATGAAGATATAAGTCGTGAGGATTATAAAAATCGTAAATTACAAAAAAGAGTTATTGAATCGAATATTGATGTGGAGTCCCAGGTATTAAGCAAAATATGGATGAACGAGTTATCGAGTATCTTATCTGACCGGCAGATATATTTGATAAAAAGATGCCTAATTGATGGGGAAAGTTACTCCAGCATCGCACGAGAAGAAGGTAAAGATGAATCCGCCATTCGTAAAGCAGTCAACCGAGCAAAAACTAAATTAAAAAAATATTTACAAGACCGTCCGAATTAGGTCCCCCTGGTGGCTAATAGTGAAGGGGAAAAAATCAAAAGCCCTTCGAAAGGAGGAACCTGGATGAGACAAACTCTAACCATTAAAACCATGCCAAAGCGTCAGCAAGAGATGGTCCGCATAAGAAAAGCTCGACTTAGTCAGCGTTTATGTCAAAAGTTGTTTGGCGCAGAACAGAATATCACTATTCTAGTACCCGGCGATGAAATTACATCAGTCGAAATTAAAGAGGAGGAAATCTTAGATGAGTCAGATGAAACAGTTACAAGCCATCAACGATAATATTCAATCGTTTTACGAAGATTGGGAACACTTTTACCAAGCATTTGTTAGTGAGGATCCTAATCAGATGACATTAGATGAATACTCGATTCCTGATGAACAAGAATCGGTCCAGCCAATCAGTTTTGAGGCAATACAAAAACATTTAGCAAAGAAAGCACAAGAAGGGTTCTCGGATGAAATCCGATTGCTCATTAAAAAAATGGGGTCCAATAAGTTAAGCGAATTAGACCCATCAGCTTATTTCATCCTATGGCATGAAGCGGAGGCATTAAGTCATGACGAATAAGAAGCATGCTCTCTTATCAGCTTCCAGTGCCCATAAGTGGTTAGAGCACCCACCCATTTCAAGACTCGAACAAATTGCTGTCGAAGACATGGGGGTGGATGACTCCAATGTATATGCCGAAGAAGGAACCGCTGCCCATGAACTAGCTGAATTTAAATTGAAAAAGTCATTAGGTATTGAAAATAATCGTCCGGCCTCTGTTTATCACTCTGATGAAATGGAAGCCTACACTGATGATTACGTCAGTTTTATTCATGAACAAATGTCTGAATTAGAAAGTCCGCTTGTTTTAATTGAACAAAGAGTTGATTTTTCAACTTATGTTCCAGAAGGATTCGGAACCGCAGACTGTATTCTCGCATCGGGGGCAACCCTTAAAGTTGTAGATTTTAAGTATGGAAAGACCTATGTCCCGGTGGAAGACAACCCACAAATGAAACTATACGCACTTGGAGCTTTTTCGATATTTGAAGCGATTTATGATATTGAAACAATCCATCTTTCTATCTATCAACCTCGTATCGGAAATATCGCGACATGGGTCATTGATTTAGATGCGCTCCTAGAATGGGCAAACGGTGATTTGAAGGAGAAAGCCGAACTTGCTTATCAAGGTGAAGGTGAATTGAATCCTGGCGAGTGGTTAAAGCATACCAAGATTAGAGCAGTGTCTAAAGACAGAGCGAATCACCACCTTGAACTCAAAAAGCATGAATTAAAAGAAGCGCATTTGCTGTCAGATGAGGAGATTGAAGCGATATTACCTCAGTTAGATGACCTCGTGCGATGGGCTGAGGATGTGAAGGCCTATGCCTACCAACAAGCAACTGATCATAACAAAGAATGGTCTGGCTTTAAATTGGTAGAAGGCCGAACCACTCGAAAATATATGGATGTAGATTTAGTGGAACAACGTGCAAATGAAGAAGACATTAAAGATATTCATGAAGTGAAATTAAAGGCTCTAACAAAATTAGAGAAGCAAATCGGTAACAAGAAATT
Organism: Fundicoccus sp. Sow4_H7; assembly: GCF_052115865.1. Classification (NCBI taxonomy): domain Bacteria; kingdom Bacillati; phylum Bacillota; class Bacilli; order Lactobacillales; family Aerococcaceae; genus Fundicoccus; species Fundicoccus sp. Sow4_H7. The sequence goes on from NZ_JBQKME010000001.1 coordinate 486,630, forward strand.
TAATGAAATATTTGGTGATTTGATAATGCGCTCAGCAGGCAAAATACAGTTAGTCCCAGATAGTGATGGACGTCCAGCTATTGTCAGACACGATGTTAAAGAAGATTTTAAATAAAAAAGGAGAAAGAATTATGTCAAATATGAATTCAACGAAAGTCGTTACAGGTGAAGTGAGATTAAGTTATGCCAATGTCTGGGAGCCACGTGCTGCCATGAATGGTGGAAAAGAAAAATACTCCGCGTCATTAATTATTCCGAAGTCAGATACGAAAACTATTGAGGCTATTGAACGAGCCATTGATGCCGCGATTGAACAGGGAATTGGAAAGTTTGGAGGGAAGAAGCCTAATAAAGCAGCTTTAAAATTGCCGTTACGTGATGGGGATATTGAGAAAGAAGATACAGAGTACCAAGATGCCTACTTTGTAAATGCCAATGCTGTAAGAGCCCCACAGATTGTCGATGAGTATGTCAATCCCATTTTAGACCGTTCAGAAGTTTATTCTGGCGTTTATGCGCGAGTGTCTATCAATTTTTATGCTTATAACGTGAATGGGAACCGAGGAGTAGCTTGCGGTCTAGGAAATATCCAGAAAATTCGTGACGGAGAACCTCTAGGTGGTGGATCCTCTGCGAGTTCAGATTTTAAACCACTTTCTGATGCAACGGATGATTTCTTAGCTTAGGAGGGGGAGTAATGGGAGAGTTAATTGTTTGGATCATTATCGTCGTAATTTGGTTAAACATTATTTTAGATCTTGGAACGGACCTTATGATCTCAATCCTTAGACGATGGAATCAATATGAGCAAGAAGTAAAGAGGATGAAAAATGAGGACAATAAGTATTGATATAGAAACTTTCTCATCAGTTAATTTATCTAAAGCAGGAGTGTATAAATATGCCGAGAGTGGGGACTTTGAAGTCCTCCTCTTTGCTTATTCAATTGATAGTGGTCCCGCTCAAGTGGTAGATATCGCTTTGGGAGAAAAATTACCTGATGAGGTATTGAAAAGTTTGGAAGATGAAACCATTGAAAAATGGGCTTTTAATGCCAACTTTGAACGCGTTTGTTTAAGCCAATTTTTGGGATATCCACCGGGACAATATTTGGATCCAAGTGGATGGTATTGCTCTATGGTGTGGTCCGCTTCTCTAGGTTTACCTCTGTCATTAGAGAAAGTTGGCGAGGTGCTAGGGCTAGAATGTAAAAAGATGCAGGAAGGTAAGCGGCTGATTCGATACTTTTGCACACCTTGTAAACCAACCAAAGCGAATGACTACCGAGCAAGGAATCTGCCTGATCATTCCCTACAAGATTGGAAATCTTTCAAAGAATATAACCTAAGAGATATTGAAGTAGAATTAGCAATTCAACATCGTCTGTCTAAATTTCCTGTGTCAAGTGAAGAGTGGAACTACTATCACCAAGACCAGAAAATCAATGATTTAGGGATTGAGGTGGAAATGGATTTGGTAGAAGGGGCAATTTATTGCGGCAGACAAACCAGAGAGCATCATCTTCAAGAAGCTAAAGATTTAACGGGTTTAGAAAATCCAAACTCACCGCTTCAATTAAAAGAATGGCTCAATCAACAAGAATGTCCCATCGAATCTATGGCGAAAAAAGCAGTGAAAGAAGCTTTGGAAACTTCGAAAGGAAAGAACAAGCAAGTGCTCGAACTGCGGCAAGAACTTTCGAAGTCGAGTGTGAAGAAATATGATGCGATGCTATCAGTGACGGGATTGGATTCCAGAGCACGAGGACTTATCCAGTTTTACGGAGCCAATCGAACCGGGCGTTATGCTGGCCGCCTGATTCAAGTACAAAATCTCCCGCGTAACTACCTAACTAATCTAAAGGAAGCTCGTAATTTAGTAAAAATGAAAGATACCAAAAGTTTGGAACTATTATTTGGTTCAGTATCTAATACCTTATCGGAATTGATCCGAACAGCTTTTATTCCCAAGAAGGGTCATCGATTTATCGTAGATGACTTTTCTTCCATCGAAGCACGAATCTTAGCATGGTTATCCAAGGAACAATGGCGACAAGAAGCTTTTAAAGCAGGGAAGGATATTTACTGTGAGTCTGCTTCCCAGATGTTTGGTGTTCCCGTTGAAAAGCATGGAGTGAATAGCTATCTCCGCCAAAAAGGGAAAATTGCTGAACTCGCTCTCGGTTATGGGGGTTCTGTCGGCGCACTTAAAGCCATGGGAGCCATTGAGATGGGGATAGAGGAAGGAGACCTAAAACCACTCGTAGATGCTTGGCGTCATGCAAGTCCTAATATTGTAGACTTCTGGTGGTCAGTGGATCGCTGTACGAAAGAAACAGTGAAAGGACGAATGCTCACTGAAACGCATGGACTTCGTTTTACCTATGAATCAGGAATTTTATTTATTGAGTTGCCCTCCGGACGTCGGTTAGCTTACTGCAAACCTCGCATCGGATCAAATCGCTTCGGCGGAGAATCTGTTGTTTATGAGGGAATAGGGACCGGAAATAACTGGCAAGAAGTAGAATCCTATGGAGCTAAGTTTGTTGAGAATATTGTACAAGGTATTGCAAGAGATATTTTAGCTGAAGCTATGTACCGACTCAAAGACTATCGCGTCGTTATGCATGTTCATGATGAGATTGTCTTGGAAGTTCCAGAAGGCCAATCAAGTGTTGAAGAAATATCAACCATCATGAGTAAACAGCCAGAATGGGCTCAAGGTTTAGAACTTGGAGCCGATGGTTTTGAATGTCACTTTTATCAAAAAGATTAACAGGAGGGAAAAGATGGATTTATATTGTTCAGACACGATTGGAAATCATCGAGCTACCATATTTCCACATCAAGTCAGTGTCGATTCAAAAGAAAAATTAGAACAAGCAGCAGCGTATGATCACGTTGCTGCTGACTATGAAAATAACTATCGTTCGGTAGGGAATTTTAAGGTGTCAAATGTTGTTGTACTAGATTTAGATAATGATCACTCTGATAACTCAGAGGATTGGATTGAGATGAGTGACTTTACTACCTACTTCCAAGATGTGACGTGTTATTTAGTAGCGAGTCGAAACCATCAAAAGAGTAAAGGCAGCTTATCAGCTCGACCTCGCTTTCATGTGTATTTTCCGATTGAGGAAGTTTATGATGCGCAAGATTATAAACAGTTAAAAGAATCAATTGTCGATTACTTTCCCTACTTTGATCGCAATGCTTTAGATAGCGCGCGTATGATATTTGGGGTGGCCAATCCTGAAATAGTCCACTGCGCCGGCAATCAAAAGGTCTGCAGCTTTATCCGTCAAGTGCCTTCATTTGAGACATGGAATCATGAACAGTCTTTAATACCAGAAGGGTCTCGGAATAGTACGATGAGCCATTATGCTGGACGACTTTTAATTCGCTTAGGAAATACTAAGGAAGCACGAGAGCAGTTTAATCAAAAAGCATTAGATTGTTCGCCACCTTTATCGGAAGAAGAATTGAATAAGATTTGGCAGTCTGCATTGAATTTTGGAGAGCGCGTGTCTCAGGATCCTAATTACATTCCGCCGGACCAATTTAATGTGACCTATCAATATAAACCCACTGACTATTCAGATGTGGGTCAAGCTTCTGTATTGGCAGAACACTTTTCTCATCAGCTTTGCTATTCTCCTTCAACGGACTTTCTAGTATATAACGGGAGTTATTGGGACGAGTCAAAGTCTCAAGCTGTTGGGGTTGTAAAAGAATTGACGAATAAACAACTTGAAGAAGCAGGAAATAAAATCAACGAATACAGACAGCTTCTGGAAAATAATGGGGGAATGCAGTTACTTACTTCCATGAGTAAGAAAAAAGCTCAAGAAGCCATGACGAAAGACCAAGCTGTTGTCATGCGAAATCTCGAAGATGCTTTAGCATATGAAGATTTTGTGCTCAGACGACGTGATAATCGATACATTCAATCTGCATTAAATGTGGTACGTCATTTGGTAGAAATTGAACAAGGTGAATTAGACCAGGGTGAGTTTTTACTTAATACACCTTCTTATACGATTGATTTAAAAACAGGAGAGATATTAGCGCATCGGCCAGAAGACCTCATTACCAAACAAACCTTAGTGGACGTATCGGACAAAGGAAAGAAACATTGGTTGGATGCTTTAAATACTTTTTTCCAAGAGGACCAAGAATTGATTGATTACGTTCAGAAAATTGTCGGACTTGCTGCGATAGGAAAGGTATACGTGGAAGCCCTTATCATTGCCTATGGAGATGGCCGCAACGGGAAGTCTACCTTTTGGAATGTGATTGCCAAAGTTCTAGGTAGCTACTCTGGGAATCTATCGGCGGATTCATTGACGATGAAGCAACAAGGTAATGTGAAATACGAATTGGCAGAAGCAAAAGGAAAACGTCTCTTAATCTCTGCAGAACTTCAAGAAGGGATGCGACTCAACACGTCGGTTGTCAAAAAGTTATGCTCCACTGATGAGATTTTCGCGGAGAAAAAGTTTAAGGATCCCTTTTCTTATACGCCGAGTCATACATTGGTCCTTTACACCAATCACCTTCCAAAAGTAGGTGCCTTGGATGAAGGAACATGGCGACGATTAATTGTTATTCCCTTTGAGGCAAAGATTGAAGGAAACAGTGATATTAAAAACTACGCGGATTTTCTTTATCAAGAAGCCGGCGAAGCTATCTTAGCTTGGGTAGTTGAAGGGGCACAGAAGGTCATTGCTGAAGATTATAAAATTTCGCAGCCTCAAAAGGTAAAAGATGCGGTTGCTTTTTATAAGGAAACGAATGACTGGTTCCATCATTTCATAATGGATTGCTGTGATGTTAAAGAAGGGCTCATAGAAAAATCAGGAAGAGTCTACGAGGAATATAGAGCCTATTGTCACCGTTCTGGAGAATTCCCTAGAAGCACGACTGATTTTTATACAGCTCTTGCCTCAGCGGGATTTGAACGGAAGAAGACCAATCGTGGTTCTTTCATCCATGGGCTGAAATTACAAAGTGAATTTTTATAAAGCTTGATTCAAAGGGAAAGTGACACCCAGTGACGGCTATTTCTATACCTATTTTATATAGAGCAAAAATTTAAATTATATATAAATAAGAATAGATACAGCCATCACTCACCGTCACTTTATTGATTTATCAAACTTTTGAGGGGGTAACATGAGAGAGAAGGAAATTGAACAGCAATTAATTAGAGCAGTCAGATGTCTTGGAGGATGGTGTTTAAAGTGGACGAGTCCAAGTTTAACTGGGATTCCTGACCGAATGGTATTGCTTCCAGGAGGCAAGCTGGCTTTTGTTGAAGTGAAAGCACCCGGTCATAAACCACGTAAACTTCAACAGAAACGGATTAACCAACTTCAATCCTTAGATTTTAAATGTTTTGTATTAGATAGCACAGAAGATATATCAAGAATACTTGAGGAGGTGATTCGTGATGGAGTTTAAACCACATGGTTATCAACAACAGATGATTGAATACATTGATACTCATCCTGTCGCGGCTCTGTTTTTAGATATGGGACTTGGAAAGACAGTCATTACTTTGACAGCAATTAAGAATTTGATGTACGACTCTTTTGAAGTAAAGAAAGTCTTGGTGATAGCTCCGTTGAGGGTAGCAAGAGATACTTGGCCCAATGAAATAGAAAAGTGGAACCATCTACAGGATCTTCGTTATTCTGTCGTAGTTGGTAATCAAATAGAAAGACAGTCAGCCCTTAAACAAGAGGTCGAAATATATATCATTAATCGTGAGAATGTCACATGGTTGATCGAAAAGAGTGGTTATCAATTTGATTTTGATATGGTCATCATTGATGAACTCTCTAGTTTTAAGTCACATGCCGCAAAACGTTTTAAATCATTGCTAAAAGTTAGACCTTTTATCGAACGAATTGTCGGATTAACTGGGACGCCATCGAGTAATGGTTTAATGGATTTATGGGCACAATTTCGAATCTTAGATAAGGGAGAGCGTCTTGGACGGTTTATCACTCACTACCGCCAGCGTTACTTTGACCCCAATCAACGGAATGGCATGGTCATTTATTCTTATAAACCTAAGCCTGAAGCAGAAGAAGCAATCTACAATCAAATTGAAGACATTACAGTTTCTATGAAGGCAGAGGACTATTTAGATATGCCAAACTTTATAACCAATGAAGTAGTTGTTAGGCTATCAGATAAGGAACGCAAAGTTTATGACGAGATGCGAAAAGAAATGATTGTGGAAGTAAAAGACAAAGAAATTGATGCGATTAATGCCGCCAGTCTTTCCAATAAGTTACTCCAAATGGCCAGTGGATCCGTTTACGATGAGCAAAAAGAGAGTGTCTGGCTTCATGACCGTAAGTTAGATGCCCTAGAAGATCTTGTCGAGGCTGCGAATGGAAAACCACTTTTGGTAGTCTATTGGTTCAAACATGACTTAACTCGTATCACCCAACGATTTGATGTGAAGGTATTAAAGACGCAACAAGACTTTCAAGATTGGAATAAAGGATTAATCCCAATCGCTTTGATTCATCCAGCTAGTGCTGGTCATGGTTTAAACTTACAAGCAGGAGGCTCTACTTTAGTTTGGTTTTCATTAACTTGGTCCTTAGAACTTTACCAACAAACCAACGCGCGGCTCTATCGGCAAGGACAAAAGGAGTCAGTTGTAGTCCATCACATTATCACTGAGGATACGATTGATGAGGATGTTATGAAAGCATTAAGGTTAAAAGATAAATTTCAAAATCAATTAATGGAAGCTGTCAAAGCGGAATTGGAGGTAAGTTAGATTGAATGCTAAAGAATATTTACAACAAGCTTTTTACTTAGATCAACGTATTAATTCAAAACTAGAACAAGTCGACCAATTAAGACTTTTAGCGACTAAAGCAACGTCTACTTTATCAGACATGCCAAAGTATCCTCATTCCAAGCAGTCTAGCTTAGAAGAAACCGTTATCAAAATAATGAGCCTCCAAGAAGAAATCAATATCGATATAGATAAGCTAGTGGACTTGAAACGAGATATCATGGTGAGGATAAAGTTAGTAAAAGATTCAGAAGAACAAATGGTACTAGAGAAACGTTATCTATGCTTTCTCCCTTTTGAACAAATTGCTATCGACTTAAATTATAATATCCGCCATATCTATCGGTTACATAATAAAGGATTAGATGATGTGACTAAACAATTTAAATCTTAGCAGTAAATGTCATTGAATGTCAGTTAACTCTTTTGTTAATGTTAAGCTAGGAAAAAAAGATAAGACACGAGCCTATGCAAGCTGAAAACTTGTATGGGCTTTTTCTATGTGGAGGTGAAAGACTGTGCCAAGACAACCCAAGAAACCTTGTTCTTATCCAGGGTGTCCAGAGTTAGTAGATGGACGGTACTGTGAGGCGCATCGAAAGGAAAGCCATCAAACTTACAATCGATATCAGAGAGACCCTGAAAGTAACAAACGCTATGGAAGACAGTGGCGAAGGATACGACAATTGTATCTGCATCAGAATCCTTTGTGTGAGCAGTGTCAAGCAGAGGGAAGACTGACTGCTGGTCAGGAAGTGCATCACATCTTACCGCTGGGACGAGGAGGAACGAATGACTTTACTAACCTTCAAACATTATGCAAACCTTGCCACTCCAAGCAATCGATATTAGATGGGGATCGATTTCCAAAGGGTGTTGAGTATAAATACTAGAAATAGGTTTTAGTGACGTCAATATGGTGGAAATATATAAGGGGAGGGGGAGGTCGAATCTCTCTGAAGCTAAGGCGTTCAGCGGGCGGGGACCCTCGCGTAAATTTTTTTGAATTCAAACAGGGTATTACCCCCTTCCTATTTGCCTGACAGTGGGGCTAATTGAGATGAGGTGAAAGGTGGTTGGCAAAAGATGGTACTAGGCGCGGTGGCGCACGTATTGGTGCAGGACGAAAGAAGAATGCTTTAGTGGACAAGATAAATGATGACCGGTTGAAGGATACTTATATTCTACCCACACCAGCAGGTTTGGAAGCGACCGATATGCCACCCATTAATGATTATTTAAAACAAGAACAAAAAAATGGTGAAAAGTTTTATGTGGAAGAAATTTATAAGGAGATGTGGAATTGGCTCAAAATACATGAATGCGAAGCCCTTGTGAATCAGCAACTCATTGAACAGTATGCGATGACAGTTTCCAGATGGATCCAGTGCGAACAAGCTATTTCAGAATTTGGTTTTCTAGCGAAGCATCCTACGACGGGGAATGCCATTGCCTCTCCCTATGTTTCTATGTCGAAAGACTACATGAAACAAATTAATACACTGTGGTATCAGATTTATCAAATTGTCCGAGAGAATGCGAGTGTGTCCTATGATGGGCCGATACCTAAAGATGATTTGATGGAAAAACTACTTAGGAAAAAATCTTAATTGGAGGATAGACAATGACAATAATTAAAACAGCAGAAAGTGTTTGTGAGGGACACCCTGATAAACTATGTGATCAAATATCGGATGCCATTTTAGATGAAGCACTATCGCTGGATAATCAATCGCGAGTAGCCTGTGAAGTAATGATTACGAAAGGTCATGTATTTATAGCTGGAGAAATAACATGTAATACAAAAATAGGAATCCGCCAAGTTATTAGGCGGGTATTGGAGTCATGTGGGTATGACGCGAGAAAGTTCAAAATCCATATGCATATTCAAAAACAAAGTAAAGACATTCGAGATGGTGTAGATTTAGCTCTGGAAGTTCGAGAAGGAAGTCAATATGACGAGCTGGGTGCCGGAGACCAAGGGACAGTCTATGGTTATGCGACGAATGAAACCTATGACCGCTTACCTATGCCATTATCTTATGCCCATCAATTATGTCAACGATTAGATTCAGCAAGATGGTTAGGAACGATTGAAGGAATCCACTCAGACGGCAAGTCCCAGGTCAGTGTAGAATACAATGATGGAAAGCCGAAAAGGATTGCTGCGATTATCATTTCGATTCAACATGATGAGGATAAAAATATCGACCAATTAAAACAAGAAGTTAAATCTCGTGTTATTCTACCAGTTGTCCGTCAGGATTTACTGGATGAAGATACATTGATATTAATTAATCCGTCTGGTCGGTTTGTTATTGGAGGGCCTGACGCAGATACTGGACTAACGGGTCGTAAAATTATGGTGGATACATATGGTGGTTTAGGTGCTCATGGTGGAGGAGCCTTTTCAGGAAAAGATCCCACAAAAGTTGATCGGTCGGGTGCTTATATGGCAAGACATATCGCAAGACAAGTGATTGATGAGAACTTAGCAGAAAAATGTGAAATCGGCATATCCTATGCGATAGGCAAAGCACAGCCAGTTGCCATTTCAGTAAATACGTTTGGAACCGGTAAATTATCGGACGACAAACTAAAAGAGATTATTTTACTATCATACGATTTAAGTCCGAAGGGAATTATCGACTATTTAAATTTAAGGCATGTTAAATATCAGCGCACAGCTTGTTATGGCCACTTTAATTCGAGTCGGTTTACCTGGGAGCAAACAGCTCATAAGAAATTAACGAAGGAGGGGATTATCAATGGAGATGAGGAAGTTATCTCTTAAAGAATTAACTCCTGCTGAGTATAATCCGCGAAAAAATTTACAGCCAGGTGATGCAGAATATGAAAAATTGAAACGTTCGTTAGAAACATTCGGTTACGTTGATCCAATTATTTGGAATCAAAGAACGGAACGGGTAGTAGGTGGGCATCAGCGACTCAAGGTATTAGAAGATTTAGGGTATGAAACGATCGATTGCGTCCTTGTCGACTTAGATGAAGACAAGGAGAAAGCACTCAATGTTGCCTTAAATAAAATTAGCGGTGATTGGGATAAAGACAAACTCGTCATTTTAATATCGGACCTAGAAGCAACAGACTTTGATGTATCATTAACAGGATTTGACCCGGATGAATTAGATGATTTATTTAAAGATGATTTAAAAGAGGGGATACATGATGATGATTTTGATATGGATGAAGTACTTGGTGAACCCGCCATAACGCAGCAAGGGGATATCTGGCAATTGGGCCGACACCGCTTAATCTGCGGTGATAGTACCCAAGCCTCTACTTTTGAATCGTTAATGGGGGACCGTCAAACAAATCTGGTTGTGACGGACCCACCCTATAACGTGAACTATGAAGGAAAAGCGGGGAAAATTCAAAATGACAACCAAAGCGATGAAGACTTTTATCGGTTTTTATTAGACGTATTTCAACATTCTCACGATGTTCTAGCAGATGATGGATCGATCTATGTCTTCCATGCTGATACGGAAGGTCTTAATTTTAGGAAAGCTTTTAAAGAGGCAGGGTTTTATCTGTCAGGCACTTGTATCTGGAAAAAACAATCTCTGGTCTTAGGTCGCTCTCCTTATCAATGGCAACACGAACCGATTCTATTTGGGTGGAAGAAGAAAGGGAAGCATCTATGGTATACCGGACGAAAGGAATCAACTATTTGGGAGTTTGATAAACCGAAGAAAAATGGCGACCACCCAACGATGAAACCAGTGCCCTTAATTGCGTACCCTATTTTAAACTCTTCTTTAACCAATGGGATTGTACTGGACCCCTTTGGAGGATCCGGGTCAACGCTTATAGCATGTGAACAAACGGATCGAGTTTGTTATACAATTGAACTAGATGAGAAATACTGCGATGTGATTATCAAACGGTATATTGAACAAGTTGGAAGTGATAAAGGTGTAAGCTTAAAACGTAAAGGAAAAGATTTTACCTATTCAGATGTATTATCAAGTATTTCTGAATAATTCCTCAAGAGTTAAACGTTTAGGTAAGGAGACAGGATGAAGCTTCTCTTTACCAAAACAAACTAAAGAAATATTAGCCTGCGTTTCGTCAAGCAATTCTGGTATTTCATTTTCAAAGTCATATCTTACCCAAAATCGATCACAACCTAGCGGTGGAATTGTTAGTGGAAAGGCAGTAATATATGTAGCTTCTTTAAATCCTTTTGCTACTTCTTGGGTTGTCATAATCTGACGAGCGTCATGTAAAACACCAAAATATTCGTTTTGAATAGAAATTTTAGTTCGTTGGAGTACAGTTTGTTTTCTGGAATGATTGGTAATAGCTAATTCTAGAAAAAGAACGTTTGATTTTATCCGATAGGTGTTTTTAACTTCAACGGTTAAATGAGTCCGGTTATCTAACCATTTTGAGATTAAGTTCCAAATTGACAAGAAAAATCCAATGATTGCAATCCATAAAGTAATCGAATCTTTGCTATTGATAAACCAGGTATTGAAAGTTGTTAACCATTGCATAAAATCAGCTCCTTTATTTATAGTATATCTTATCATGTGTAATAAATGCTATTTAATCACTGATATGACTGGACTTTTACTCCGTTTAGAGTGATATATGTACATGAAGAAAAGGAGGGGGAAATCATGCAAATAATGTATGAATTAGAAAGTCGTAAACGTAAAGAACTTTGCGAAGTCATATCAAAGGCAACTGGTGAGGCGATAAAGTATCTTGGCACACCCACATATGCTTATCAAATTGGGGAAATAAAGGTTGAACGCGATGCGACAGTCGTTGGTTTAAATGAAAAAGTCCATCAAGTGATTCTTGAAGCCGGATTTAGAGTGATAAATCAAGAAAATGAAACTGGCTTTGCTGTTTCAGTGCCGTTAATTGAAGCCGGTGAATTGGGCAAATTAGAAAATCTATTAACTGCCAAAAGGGTGCTAATTGAAAAAGCCTTAAATGCTGACAGGGTTTGTTTTGAAGTGAAAAGTGATCATTTAGAATTTCCTTGGTTCGATGAACAACCGGATCAAGAAGTCATACAAGCCACAGTCATATTCATTGAGAAAACCATTCAGTACGTAAAAGAACGGAAATTTATTTCAGCAAAAGAAACGCAAACGGATAATGACAAATATACTTTTAGGACATTTTTACTGGCAATTGGGATGATAGGACCGGACTACAAAGACGTAAGAAATATCTTACTTAAAGAGTTATCCGGAAATAGTGCTTTTAGGTTCCCAAAGGAGGTCCAAAATGGATAAGCGAATTTTAGAAATTATCAAAAAACGATACCCTCTTGGCAGTCGGATTGAATTAGTTCAAATGGATGATGTTCAAGCTCCTCCTGTGGGCACATTAGGAACCGTTGTAGGAGTCGATGATATTGGTTCCATTATGGTTTCTTGGGATAACGGTTCTTCATTAAACGTACTATATCAAAAGGATAAAGTTAAGAATATATATTAACTTCTATTTTTATACAAGATATAATATATTTATAATAAAAAATCATATATTTCTAGGAGGTTAATATGAATTGTGCAAATTGTGGTAATGATGATCAAGATTGGCTTTGTGATGAAGGTGATACAGTGTACTGTCAAAAATGTTATCATAGGACGCTTCTATCGACCGGTGAGTTGGATGAAATCGAGTGTAAATATTGTCATAATATGAGAGATAGAACAGCCTATTATTGTCGACATTGTAATATGGCTCAATAATTTCTAAAACCAGAGGACTCTTAAAGAGTTTTCTGGTTTTTTTTGGAGGGAGACGATTGAGAAAACTTAAAAAGTATGTACCTACACAATTCAAGGAAAAGACATCAGTATATGATAAAGAAAAAGCGGATTACGCAGTAGATTTTATTGAATGTTTAACGCACACCAAAGGTCAATGGGCAGGCAAACCATTTGAATTGATTGATTGGCAAGAACAAATCATCAGAGATTTGTTCGGCACCATCAAGCCCAATGGGTATCGGCAATTTAATACCGCCTATGTTGAGATTCCTAAGAAACAAGGGAAGTCAGAACTTGCAGCAGCGTTAGCGCTATTACTCACTTGTGGGGATGGGGAAGAACGAGCCGAAGTATACGGTTGTGCAGCAGACAGACAACAAGCTTCAATTGTTTTTGAAGTGGCCGCTGATATGGTGCGGATGTGTCCTGCCTTAAATAAACGCGTAAAAATTCTTGCCTCACAAAAAAGAATCATTTTTCATCCCACTAATAGTTTTTACCAAGTTTTATCGGCAGAAGCCTACTCGAAACATGGGTTTAATATTAGTGGGGTTATTTTTGATGAACTCCATACACAACCTAATCGTAAATTATTTGATGTTATGACGAAAGGTTCTGGGGACGCGAGGACACAGCCTTTATATTTTTTAATTACAACAGCAGGTAACGATACTCAAAGCATTGGTTATGAGGTTCATCAAAAAGCGGAGGATATTATAGAAGGTCGCAAAACGGATCCTACTTTTTATCCAGTCATTTATGGAGCGAAGGAAGATGAGGATTGGACCGATCCAGAGGTTTGGAAAAAAGCGAATCCCTCCTTAGATATTACTGTAGCTATGGAAAAAGTCGAAGCAGCCTTTGAAAGTGCCAGACAGAATCCGGCGGAGGAAAATTCATTTAGACAGCTTAGATTGAACCAATGGGTGAAACAAGCGGTGCGGTGGATGCCAATGGATAAATGGTCCGCCTGTGATTTTCCAGTAGACCCTGAGCGCCTGAGAGGCAAGGTATGTTATGGCGGATTAGATTTATCTTCTACGACAGACTTATCGGCATTTGTCCTAGTCTTTCCTCCAGAAGATGAAGAAGATAAATATGCAGTGCTACCTTACTTTTGGATGCCGGAAGATAATGTGGCACTTAGAGTAAGTCGAGACCATGTACATTATGATCAATGGATACATAGTGGAGATTTATTAACGACTGAAGGTAATGTCGTTCATTATGGGTATATTGAAAAGTTTATAGAAGAACTCGGAACGCAATTTAATATTCAGGAAATAGCCTTTGACCGTTGGGGAGCAATTCAAATGTCGCAAAACTTGGAGGGAATGGGTTTTACTGTGGTTCCATTTGGGCAAGGATTTAAAGACATGAGTCCTCCGACCAAAGAATTAATGAAACTGGTTCTTGAAGAAAAAATTGCTCATGGTGGTCATCCAGTTTTACATTGGATGGCGGATAACATCTTTATTAAGAAAGATCCAGCTGGAAATATTAAACCAGATAAGGAAAAATCATCTGAAAAAATTGATGGGATAGTCGCAACGATTATGGCATTAGATCGAGCCATTCGAAATGCTGGGAAACATGGTTCGGTGTATGAAGACCGAGGTATTTTACTGTTATAAATGAGGTGATAAATTGAAAATGTTTGAACAATTAAAAATGTTATTTCGATCGAGAGATAAGCCGACCAATTTTACAAATAGTCGCTTATCTTTTTTATTTGGCTCAACCCCTTCTGGCCAACAAGTTAATGAAAGGACGGCCATGCAGTCAACAGGAGTGTATGCCTGCGTTCGTATTCTGTCCGAGTCTGTTGCGAGCTTACCTTTGCATTTATATCGTTATGAAGACAATGGCAGCAAAGTTAAAGCACGAGAGCACCCTCTCTACTTTCTATTACATGATGAGCCCAATGAAGAAATGACGAGTTTTACTTTCAGAGAAACGATGATGTCACATCTGCTCCTATACGGAAATGCCTATGCTCAAGTGATTCGCAACGGTAGAGGTGATGTGTTAGGAATGTACCCATTGATGCCTAATCAAGTAGAAGTTCAAAGAGCGAAGAATAATGAATTGATTTATGTTTACACCAAAACCTCTGATGGCTCAGGTAGAGAAGAAAAGATATCACTAACTAGATCAGAAGTGCTTCATATTCCGGGTTTGGGCTTTGATGGGCTGATGGGGTACAGCCCCATTGCGATGGCTAAAAACGCGATTGGTATGGCGTTGGCTACAGAAGATTATGGGGCTAGGTTTTTCGCGAATGGTGCAACACCCGGAGGCGTTTTACAGCATCCAGGGATTGTCAAGGATCCGGAACGGTTAAGAGAAACGTGGCAATCACAATTTTCTAAAGGGAATGTTCATCGAGTCGCGGTGTTGGAGGAGGGGATGAAATTCCATCAATTAACGATTCCACCTGATCAAGCCCAGTTTTTAGAAACAAGAAAATTTCAGTTGAATGAAATTGCGCGAATATTTCGAGTGCCGCCACATATGATTGGAGATTTAGACCGCTCTAGCTTCAATAATATCGAGCAACAATCCATGGAATTTGTGAAATACACACTAAATCCTTGGCTCGTTCGTATTGAACAAGCAATTCACCAATCACTGTTTTTTAAAGATGAGAAAGATACCTACTTTGTAAAGTTTAATGTAAGTGGACTTTTACGAGGTGATTATGAGACGCGAATGAATGGTTATGCTGTAGGACGTCAAAACGGTTGGCTTTCAGCAAATGACATTCGAGAGTTAGAAGACATGAACCATATCAGTGATAAAGAGGGTGGCAATCAATATTTAGTGAATGGCAACATGCTTCCACTGGATCAAGCGGGGGCTTTTTATAAAGAGAGGATAGATGCAGATGACCGTATTTTGGAATTGGAAGAAGACAAATAATGAAAGTGTAAGGGAGCTGGTAATGGATGGAGTCATTGCTGAGAATTCCTGGTTAGACGATGAGGTCACACCTCAACTATTTAAAAATCAATTAGATGAAGGAG
Source organism: Fundicoccus sp. Sow4_H7 (assembly GCF_052115865.1). Taxonomy (NCBI): domain Bacteria; kingdom Bacillati; phylum Bacillota; class Bacilli; order Lactobacillales; family Aerococcaceae; genus Fundicoccus; species Fundicoccus sp. Sow4_H7. Next base: position 502,239 of record NZ_JBQKME010000001.1, read on the forward strand.
ATGGGCCTATTATTATTTGGTTGAATTCTCCGGGAGGTGACTGTATTGCAGCCAGTCAAATTTATACGATGTTAATGAATTATCCCAATGAGGTAACAGTTCGAGTAGACGGGCTTGCTGCTTCTGCTGCCAGTGTGATTGCAATGGCCGGAACAACTGTGGAGATGGCACCAACCTCTCTCATGATGATTCATAATCCATTAACAGCGGTGATGGGAAGCAGTAAAGAAATGAGTCGAGCGATTGTTATGTTAGAGGAAGTGAAAGAATCAATTATTAATGCCTATGAACTAAAAACTGATTTATCAAGAGAAGAATTGTCTAAGATGATGGATGCTGAAACTTGGATGAATGCGAATAAAGCCAAAGAACTCGGCTTCTGCGATGTGATTTATCAAGGTGATAAAGAGCTTGCGTTATCAAATTATTCTTTTTCAACGAAGCAATTAGCTCTTGAATTTGTCGCGAAGTTAGAAACTAAATACACACCGATTCAATCATTTTATGATCGCTTAGAGCGATTGAAATATTAGGAGGAAAATTTAATGAATAAATTACAAGAATTAAGACAAAAACGTGCTAAAGCTTGGGATCAAACCAAGGATTTTTTAGATGATTGCTATAAAGTGTCAGATGTCTTATCAGCAGAAGATACGCAGCGCTATGAAGCGATGGAGGAAGAAGTTATTTCTTTAGGTCATGAAATTGAACGTTTAGAAAAACAACTAGAAATGGATAAAGTGATGAACCAAGCTACTTCACAAGGTATTGTCACATCACCGCAGAGTACAAAAGAAATTGCGTCAGGGAAAGCTAGCCCAGAATATGAACAAGCATTTTGGAATGTAATGCGCGGTAAGAATAGCGGTGTTATACAGAATGCACTGCAGGTTGGAACGGATTCAGAAGGTGGGTATTTAGTCCCAGATGAATTTGAACGACAATTAATAGAAGGATTAGAGTCAGAAAATATCTTCCGCCGCATTGCGAAAGTCATTCAAACGAGTAGCGGTGAACGAAAAATTCCAGTGGTCGCTTCAAAAGGAGATGCTTCTTGGATGGATGAAGAAGGGTCCTATGTTGAGAGTGATTTGAGTTTCAATCAAGTTTTATTAGGAGCTCATAAATTGGGGACTTTAGTAAAAGTATCAGAGGAATTATTAAACGATTCTGCGTTTAATTTACCAAGTTATATTGCGCGTGAGTTTGCTCGCCGATTAGGATCTAAGGAAGAAGAGGCCTTCTTAGTAGGGGATGGGGTTGGAAAACCATTAGGGCTACTTTCTGATAATTCTGTGGAGGTAGGAATTACTACTACTTCTGATAAGGCAATCACTTTCGATAATCTTATTGATTTATATTATTCCGTTAAAGAGCCTTACCGTAAAAATTCAGTATTCATTATGAATGACCAAACGGTCAAAGCCATTCGTCAGCTAAAGGATACTAATGGCCAATATATCTGGCAGCCATCTTTAGTGGCCGGTACACCAGATAAAATTTTAAACTGTCCTGTCCTAACCTCTCCTTATGTTCCGGAAATTGCAGCTGGAGCAACCACTGTGATTTTTGGTGATTTCAGTTACTACTGGATTGCGGATCGAGAAGGACGCAGCTTTAAACGATTAAATGAATTATATGCGACGACAGGTCAGGTTGGTTTTTTAGGGTCACAAAGAGTGGACGGAAAGCTGATCTTACCAGAAGCTGTTAAGTTATTAAAACAAAAAGCAGGAGCATAATAGTTAGTAGGTGAATGTAATGGTAGTTAGTTTAGAAGAAGCAAAGCTATTTTTAAGGGTAGAGAATGAAGTTGAAGATAGTCTGATTACTCAACTCATTCAATCCTCCCAGCAAACTGTAGAAAATACATTAAGACACTCATTGACAGAATATGATGAAGTCCCAGCAGATATTATCATGGCTATCCTTTATGGGGTAGCCTATTTATATGAAAATCGAGAAACTGCAGATTTTAAATCCATGATTCAGTTAATGAGGGCGATTCTGTTTCCTTATCGAAATGAGGTTTTTTAATGAATATTACGATCAATGATTTAAACCAAAGAATGAGTTTTGCAGAGGAACGCACATTAGTGGATGAATATGGGACGCCATATGGGAAAGAGTATGTTGAATTTGGATCCGCATGGGCTCATGTATCAAATCTTCATGGTGATGAGTATTATTCAGCTTTAGGATTATCATTAGAAAAGGAATTAAAATTTACAATCCGGTATCGAGACGACATTTCTGAAGATACTGCGATAACGTTTAGAGACAATGTTTATAACATTACCTTTATCGATAATATCCGCTATCGCAATCGATTTATGGAATTACGTGCATCTTTGAGAGGTGGGTGAAGACGATTGAAAACACTATTAAATTCAAATGTAGTAAATAATACAAGCGCAATTGTTGGCGGCATTTTGGGATGGTATCTGGGGCCAATAGACGGTCTACTGACATTTCTTGTTGCTTTGGTTCTATCGGATTATGTGACTGGTTTATTAAGAGCCTACCATGATCATGAATTGTCGAGTCGAGTAGGGCGTAAAGGTATTACCAAGAAATTTATGATTTTCGTCATTGTAAGTCTAGCTAACTTATTAGATGTTCATATTTTTGGAGGAGAGTCCGCAGTGTTGAGAACAACAATAATCAGTTTTTATGCCTCAAATGAAGGATTGTCAATATTGGAAAATGCGATTCAAATAGGGTTGCCAGTTCCTGCCAAAATCAAAGAAGCGCTCAAACAAATTAATCAGTCTGAAGATAAAGATTCGGAAAGTTAGGAGGAATTATGGAATTAAATTATCAAGGTGCTACCTTCGCGTTAGAGGTTATTCAGCTTATATTAGACAAATCAAAAACTTACTTAATATTACCTTCCTTATTAATTACACAACTACATGTTGAAAGTATGTGGGGCAAGAGTCCGGTTGCGATTCAAAATAATAACTTATCGGGTATGAGTATGCCTTTTAATGAAGAAAGTTTAGATGTTGTAGTGAGACCTTCAGGGATTACTGTGACCAAAGGAAGTAAGCGACCGGATAGAGAAGGGGGGTATTATTATCGATATCATTCGTTAGAGGACTTTGTTGATGATTGGACCTACTTATTACGTCCTGGAGGAATTTATAACGTGAGTGGTCAAAGAGAGTTTGAAGTAGCTGTTAAAGGTCTATTTAAGGTGGGCGGTGCAAAATATGATTATGCAGCGATTGGCTATAAGAATTACTTAAAACTAATGATTGCTAGAAGAAAAGCAATTAACGCAGCAAATTCAGGGGCGTTGGATATATTAGATGAAGGAGGAATGCAGATGCCTGTAAGTGCAAATAATATAATACAAGTAGCAAAAAAATACCTTGGTATGACTAAACAATCAACTAACCATAAAAATTTAATTGACCGTTATAATCAGGTGAAGCCATTACCAGTGGGCTATCCTGTAAAATATACCGATGATTGGTGTGATGCCTTTATAACTGTTATATCCGATGAAGCAGGGGCAACAGACTTAATTGGGCGGGAGTGTGGGGTCGAACGTCATAAAAATATCTTTAAACAAAAAGGGATCTGGTATCAACTTAAATCTTCTGAGAACACATACTTACCTTTGCCAGGTGATATCGTTATTTTTAGATGGGATCATCTACGAACTGGCTGGGCACAACACATTGGGCTGGTAGAATCGGTATCTGGAAATAACATCAATACAATAGAGGGGAATGCGATTATTAATGGTGTTTCGCAAGTAGCCAGAAGAAGCTATCATAAGTATTCTAGTACCATTCAGGGCTATGCAAGAGCGCGTTATGGTTTTGTGACATCCAACAGAGGACTTCCTATTCAAGAAGTAGCACGTGAAGTGATTCAAGGAAAATGGGGAAATGGAAATGCTCGGACACAACGATTAGAACAAGCCGGCTATGATGCGGTAAAAGTTCAAAAAGAAGTGAACCGTCAAATCCAACCCATTACAAAGGAGCAGTTAGTTGGTGAAATTATTTCCGGAAAGCATGGCAACGGTCAAGAGAGAATTCAAAGCATTCGTTCACTGGGGCATGATCCAGAACTGATACAAAAAGCAGTAAATGAGAAGTTAAAAAATGATAAAGACCTAATTACATTGTCTTCTGAACAAGCAGCAGGTGGTGAGCAGCCTCAACCAAGAAAAGGAGAAGGTGAAGTCGAAGTAGATGGCGTAATATATTTAGTAACCATGAAAGAGAAATAATAAGATGACCTACTAGCATTCTGTGCTGGTAGGTCTATTTTTTTGCCTAAATTTTTTAGACCGTCCGAATTCATTCATTCTCCTGGCTAATAGTAAGAGGGAGACTAACTTACAAAAGAACTCACCTCTATTTTGGCGATAAAGCAATAAGGAGGAGAACGATGAAAGACAAAATAACAACATCACAATTTTATGGTGAAATAGATTATTTTCTGTCTGAACAAGCCTTAAATGAATTAAAGGAAGTCGGTCTAATCACCGAGGAGGAAAAGGCGGAAATACATCAATTAAACTTAGAAAAATTCAATCCATACTTAAAGGATTTACTGGCCTAAAACGTTGATAGTATAAGGTTTGAGAGGTAATATGTGACTGCCGAAGGAGGTGAGATTATGAAGAAAGTAACAAAAATAGAAGCGGTGCAGCAACCGTTAAATAATAATCGAACTCGTGTAGCAGCTTACTGTAGAGTGTCAACGGATAGCGAAGAACAATTAGGTTCTTTAGAAAGTCAAGTGGCGCATTATGATCAACTCATTGATTCTCATCCAGAATGGGATAAAGTAGGGATCTATTCGGATGATGGTATTACCGGAACGAATATGGAGAAACGGCCAGGTCTACAATCTCTAATTGATGATTGCAAGCAATTAAAGATTGACCTTGTGTTGATAAAATCCATTTCAAGATTTTCAAGAAACATCTTGGAATGTTTAACCGTAGTCAGAGAATTAAGTGCGTTAAAAATAGCTATTCATTTCGATAAAGAAAACTTGAATACACAACAGATGGATGGTGAATTATTACTATCCTCAATGAGTATCTTAGCGGAGAATGAATCACGAACAATATCCGAAAATATCAAGTGGGCATTGAGAAAGCGCGTTGAGAATAATTCCTATCGACACATTAGTGCACCATATGGTTATAAAGTTATAAATAATAATCTAGAAATAGATGAAAAGGAAGCAAGGATTATCCAAGATATTTTCGAAAGCTATCTGGCTGGGGAAGGGACTTATCGCATTGCCAATAAGCTCAACTCTAAAAATATAACTCCGCCTAGGAAAGAGATATGGCGAGAAAGTACGATTCTGTATATTTTGACAAATGAACGTTATGTTGGAGATTTTTTGTATCAAAAAACATACACTGACTCGGAATTTCAGCGTCATGTTAACGACGGTGACGTTGATATGTTATACATTCCAGATAATCATGAGGCTATTATTTCAAGAGAAGACTTTGAAAAAGTTAAGGATTTACTCAGTAATCGAAGTGAAACCAAAGTAAGTCGAGGCAATACTGTCTACCCCTTGACGAAGAAAATAATATGCGGTCATTGTGGAAGTAATTATAAAAGGAGAATTCACTATTCCACTAATCAAAGCAATTACATAGCTTGGTGCTGTCCTACGCATATCAGTAACAAGGAACAATGCCCGATGAAATTTATAAAAGAAACTGACATTCAAGCGGCATTCATGACCATGATAAACAAGCTAATATTTGCTAGAGAAGAACTTATTGAAGAAACGATTGACGCTTTTAGTGAAACATCTTTTGTCACTCAAAACCGATTGAATCTTGTAGAGGAAAAAATTATGGATTGTCAGAATAACATCCAAACACTTACGGAACTCAAGAGTAGTGGGTTGATAGATGTTGAATTTTATCATCAGTACTTGAACCGAATTGAACAAGAAAAGAAGAATCTGTTGAACGAAAAACGAACTGTTCTTGAGGAAGATGAAAATAAATTAATTCGATTTCAAGAATTAAAGAAACTGAATCAATTTTTGAAACGAAGGAATCCATTTAATGAGCATGAGGATAGTGTATTAAGTGAATTCTTAGAAAGGGTAAAAGTAGAGAATCGAGAAACCTTTCATTTTTATCTAAAATGTGGTTTAAGATTTACGGAAAGGAGTAGCCAATGAAAACCTATTACGGATATCAGATAAAACATGGTGAAATAACAGTCGATGAAAACGAAGCGAGAATAATTAGGGACTTATTTGAAATATACTTAACTGGAAAGTCTTTGGTTAAAGTGGGTGAAGAAGCGGGCCTCAATAAAACCCATGGATTTATTGGTAGGGTTCTGGCAAATCCAATATATATGGGGACCGATTTTTATCCGGCAATTGTTTCAATAGAACTATTTGAAAAAGTTCAAATGGAACGTGAGAGGCGAAAAAATAAGCTAGGACGAAACTTTGAGTGTAAGCCCCTTAAAATGTCTATCTCTACTAAGTTTCAATGGAAGGAAAAAGCCAAATTACCACGAGACCCCCTACGAAAGGCATCAGTGCTGTATGAAAGCATAGAGGTGGAAGTATGAAAGATAAAAGAGTTATGGTAATTCCAGCTCGTAAAAAATTACAAGAGGGTGCATTAGATAAAGAACATCCAAAATTGAGAGTCGCTGCTTACTGTCGAGTATCTACAGAAAGTGAAGAACAAACTGGAAGTTTCGAGACCCAGGTTAGTCACTATACGAATTATATTAACAAAAATCCTGACTGGCGATTAGTTGATATTTATGCGGATGAAGGTATTTCAGGGACTAATACTAAGAACCGGCGCGAATTTAACCGGATGATAAATGAGTGTTTGACAGGAAATATTGATTTAATCATCACAAAATCAATTTCAAGATTTGCTAGAAATACCTTGGATTGTCTAAAATATATTAGACAGCTAAAAGCAAAGAATGTAGCAGTGTACTTTGAGAAAGAAAACATTAACACTTTGGATTCAAAAGGGGAAGTTCTGATTACCATCATGGCATCTCTTGCTCAGCAAGAAAGTGAATCTATGAGTAAAAACATCAAGTTAGGATTACAATATCGATATCAACAAGGCCAGGTGAAATTTAATACAACCCGGTTCTTAGGCTATGATTCCGATGATGAAGGTACGTTAATCATTAATCAGGAACAGGCAAAGGTGGTCAGGCGCATCTTTAAAGAATACCTTGAGGGGAAAGGGACGGGACGAATTGCACGAGGCTTGATGAACGACAAAATCCCAACGGGATCCGGCAAACTAAAATGGTCGGGAGATAGTATTAACCGCATTATTAGCAATGAAAAATATATGGGAGATGCCTTACTTCAAAAAACCTATACTGTGGACTTCCTCACCAAAACGCGGGTGGAAAATGACGGGACAGTCCCACAGTATTATATCGAAGACAACCATGAGCCGATTGTTTCCAAAGAAACCTTTCATTTGGCTCAACAAGAAAAGGCTAGAAGAAGTAACTTATATTCAGGCAAACGAAAACAGAAGCGAGTGTACCAAGGGAAGTATGCCTTATCAGGCAAAGTGATTTGTGAACACTGTGGGGATATTTTTAGACGAGTAAAATGGAACAGTCGAGGAAGTAAAGCGACTGTCTGGCGGTGTGTGACTCGCCTTACTGACCATACGCAATGTCAGGCGAGAACGGTTAAGGAAGATCTCCTTCATGAAGCAGTATTAGAGGCGATTAATGAGTTCATAGGAGATAAAGGTAACTACTTGAAAGTTTTGGAGAAAAATATTACCCAAGTTCTTAATAACAAATACGATGAAACAGCGGAAGATGTTGATAATCAGTTACACGATTTACAAAAGCAATTATATCAATTTGCAAATCAGAAAGAAGACTATGAACGCATAGCAGAGCGAATATTTAAACTTCGAGAAAGGAAACAGCAACTTTTAATTGAGAATGCAACCAATGAAGAGAAGCGGAGACGCTGGTCAGACATCAAAGCTTTTTTGAAAACTCAGCACACTCGTCTGGAGGAGTATGGTGAGGGTTTGACGAATCGATTGGTCGAGGGAGTGGTCATTAAGGATGAATGTATTGAAGTCGAGTTGAAGACTAGGGACATAATTAATATTGACAAATAAGAGAGACATTGGGCTATGCAGTGATGCTGCATAGTTTTATGTCTCTCTTTTTGCTATAATAGGTTCGAAACCTAAAACTCGCAAAATTATTAGAAGAATTATTTCGCACGTAAGGTAGTTTTTTTTTGATAGATTAGGAGAATAAAGCGAATAATTATGAATAAATCGTGCGTGAATCGTGCGTGAATCGTGCAAAAAAATCAAGAAATAAATAAAGAATCCCTTTACAAAGGGCTCTTTTTAGAAAATAATCGTGCGTGAATCGTGCTAAAATAGAAAAAATAGAGGTATATAGATGGATAAAGAAAAATTATTAGAGTTAACCGAGGGAAAGAACGTTGAACTAAAAAAAGCAAAAAATAATGTTCCAGACTCATTCTGGGATACTTATTCTGCTTTCGCCAATACTGATGGTGGTCTTGTGGTATTTGGAGTGGATGAGAAAAATAATGAAGTGACTGGAGTAGATGATCCTTATAAACTAAGAGATGATTTGTTTAACTTGCTTAATAACACTCAAAAAGTTAGCGCAAATATTATTGAAGATGAAGATGTTCGAATTATAAATCTAGAGGATGGCACAAATGTCATTTTCGTTCATATCCCAGAAGCACCATATAATTTAAAACCAATTTATCTAAAGAATAACCCCCGGTTAGCAATAGAAAGGGCTTATAATGAAAAGACAACAAATTAAATACACACAAAATTTTATAACTGCTAAAGAAGACATTGAAGGCATATTATCCTTAACTAATATCTCACAGAATGATTTATTATATGAGATAGGATCTGGTAAAGGACATTTTACAAAAGAATTATGCAAAATTTGTAAGGAAGTAACTGCCATTGAAATTGATACAAAGATGTGTGAGGCAACTAGAAAAAGAGTTGGAAATCAAAATAATCTTAACATTATTAATGAGAATGTTTTGTCCTATAATTTCCCTCATGACAAGGATTATAAAATATTTGGAAATATACCTTACAACATCAGTACCGATCTTGTAAAAAAGATTGCTTACGAAACCTCGGCAAGCGACAGTTTTTTAATTGTAGAAGAAGGCTTTGCAAAAAGATTATTAGATATGAATCGAGCTTTGGCATTAATCCTTAGAAAAGATTTAGAAATATCAATCGTAAAAAATATTCCGAGAACAATATTTCATCCTAGACCTAGTGTTGACTCTTCACTAATTAGAATGAAAAGACTCAATAATTATATGACATCAAGAGATAGACAAATCTATGAGGATTTTGTGTATAGCTAGGTGAATAAAGATTATCGAAAATTATTTACTAAAAACCAAATTCGAAGAGTTAAACAAAATGTAAAGATTAATGATTTTAGTCAGGTCACATTGGAACAATTTGATAGTATATTTGAGAGTTATCAATTGTTTAATTAAATTTATAGATTATGATTCTTAAGTTTTATTCCTAATGTTGGCTAGACTATTGATATGTAGACAAACATAAATTCAGGCGGATTGCACAATGAGCAATTTTTAAGACATATTGATGAAAAGAGTGATGTATATTTGAAAAGCTCTACTAATACTAATATGAGCTGGATATAATCTTTTTGAAAGATTGATTGAAGAATTAGTTAAACATTAATCTTAACGAAAAATAGGAGAGACATGGAGCTATGCAGTGATTATGCATAGCCTTTGTCCCTCTTTAGTATTATTTTAAAGAAAATTTGTGTCATGTGTCGTATATAAATATTTACTTTGAAGGCACTTTTCAATAAAATTTGAGTGATAACAAGAAAACTTTGTGCAGATGACTTACCAGAAGAAGTAATTTCTTGTAAGGTTCTGTCTAGTCGATATGGAGGAGAAAAAGCATGAATTTAACAACAGAAAGAATGACCTTGAGAACTTTTAAATCACAAGATTTAAGAGATCTATTAGATTTTTATCAAGATGAAGAGGTTTGTAAATACTTGTTACATGAGCCATGGGATGATAGTACTTCTACTGAGTTATTAAATGAGAAAATAAATAATAATGAGCTTTCTGAAGCGAAGTTGTTGAACATAGCTTGTGTGTTAGAGGAGAAAGTTATCGGGGATATTTCTGTTTGGTACACCGATATGAAAGAAACGGTAGAAATTGGCTATGTTTTTAATCCTAAGTATTCTGGACGTGGATATGCAAGTGAAGCGGTAACGAGAGTGATTGGCTATTTATTTTCAGAACATAATGTTCATCGTATCCAGGCGGTGCTAGATGCAAGAAATTTTGCCTCAGCGAAATTATGTCAAAGAGTAGGTATGCGACAAGAGGCACACTTTATCCAAGATTATTGGAGTAAAGGCGAATGGACGGATAGTTACGTCTATGCAATTTTGGCATCTGAGCATGTAATCTAATTACCATCCAAACCACACTTCCAACATACTATTATCAATTAATACGTTAACCACCATACATGTGGAGTGTATAGTATTGATGCAAAAGGTAAAAGTGTAATATGTTGCTATATCAGCTTTTTGAATGTGTTTACCATATTCTAGAGGCTGGTTTTTTAATATGATGGGTTTGGAAACGGTTGAGTTGGGGAATTGTATCCAATATTTAATAGCTAGTATGTGGGAATTGGTCAACACCTTTTCATATAAAAAATAAATAAAAATAAATTTAAGTAGCCTACTTATTATGGGGTTATTCTATATAGATAGTTAGGTTAAATGTGATTAGTTAAGCCATTCCAGAAAGTGAGGGAACCAATGGATTTAAAGGACAACATGTATTATATTCCAGCGAGGCGTCAACCGAAACGGAAGCGAGTGGCTATTTATGCACGTGTAAGCTCTAATACAAAAGATCAGTTACGAAGTCTAGCTAATCAAGTTTCGGCCTTAACTCAGAAAGTCTCCATAGTGGAGGATTGGCTGTTAGTTGATATCTATATTGATGTAGCCTCAGCCAAAGCAAAATAAAAGCGGGAAGAGTATAACCGTCTCATTGATGATTGTCGCAATAAAAAAGTAACCATCGTTCTCACTACGAGTGTGAGTCGTTTTGGTCGAGATACGATTGAAGCATTGAAGACAGTCAGATTACTCAAGGAATTAAAAGTTCGAATAATTTTTGAAAAGGAGGCAATAAACACACTCGATGCCAAGGGTGAGGTTTTGCTGACTATTATGGCATCTTTGGCACAGCAGGAAAGCCAGAGCCTTTCACAAAACGTTAAGCTTGGACTACAGTACCGATATCAACAAGGAAAGGTACAGGTCAACCATAAACGGTTTATGGGCTACAGCAAAGATGAAGATGGAAATTTAATCATTGTCCCCGAAGAAGCTGAGATTATCAAACGCATCTACCGAGAATACCTTGAAGGTCAGAGTCTAGTGGGCATTGGTCGGGGTCTTGAAAAGGATGGTATTTTAACAGCAGCAGGAAAACCAAGATGGCGACCGGAATCAGTTAAGAAGATCCTTCAAAACGAAAAACACATCGGAGATGCCCTTCTTCAAAAGACAGTCACAGTAGATTTTCTGACCAAGAAACGAGTGAAGAACGAAGGTCATCTTCCCCAGTATTATGTTGAAAATAGCCATGAAGCGATTATTCCAAAAGAACTATTCTTGCAGGTTCAGGAGGAAATTCATCGAAGAAGCAATATCTACACAGGAGAAGGTAAGAGCAAACGAACTTATAGCAGTAAGTACGCTTTAAGTGCCATCACCTTCTGTGGAGAATGTGGCGATACTTATAGGAGAACATATTGGAATATTCACGGCAGAAAAGAATTTGTCTGGCGATGCGTTACTAGATTTGAGCAGGGTCCTGAAGTCTGTAAGAACCGAACCGTAAAAGAAGATGAACTCTATGGAGCTGTGATGACCGCAGTTAATAAGCTGCTTTCAGGTGGCGATAACATGATAAAAACACTGGAAGAAAATATTCATGCTGTGATTGGTGAAACGACAGAATACCAAATTTCAGAGATTAACAACTTATTGGAGGAAAAGCAAAAAGAACTTATCAAGCTGGCGAACAAGGGTCAAGACTATGAATATCTAGCAGATGAAATTGATGAGCTGCGAGATAAGCGCCAGACCTTTTTAGTAGAAGATGCCTCTCTCAGTGGAGAGAACGAGCGAATCGGTGAGGTGATTGAATTTATCCGCAATAATAAATTCCGTACCTTAGAGTACGACGATAAGCTTGTGAGAAAGATAATCCAGAGCGTTACAGTCTATGAAGACCACTTTATCATAACCTTTAAATCTGGCATCGAATTGGAAGTATGAGACTCATTCCATAATTTTTATATTGAACATATCATCTTGTTGTGTTATTCTATAAATTGGTATAAATAAAGATGTAGGAGGAACCGAACCTATGACAGCCTCAATGCGTTTAAGATAAGCTGGCAATAAAAAAAGCAGAATCTATCCCCGATGATAGGCTTTTTTGTTGTGCTTATTTATACGATATTGAGCATTCATTAGTTACGGTGAGGATATTGGTTATTTAACTATACCTTTATTTAACTATGTCTTTAATATGAATGTTTCCAAATTGTATGTATGCAGACCAAAAGCCACATTGTGGGGTTTGGCCTGCATTTTTTATTGCCTAGAATGCTATTCAAAATAGAAATTCAAGCAAAATAATATGCAGGAGATAATATAAATGGAAAAATACAACAATTGGAAACGAAAATTTTATGCAATATGGGCAGGGCAAGCAGTATCATTAATCACTAGTGCCATCCTGCAAATGGCGATTATTTTTTACCTTACAGAAAAAACAGGATCTGCGATGGTCTTGTCTATGGCTTCATTAGTAGGTTTTTTACCCTATACGATTTTGGGGCCTGCCATTGGTGTGCTAGTGGATCGTCATGATAGGAAGAAGATAATGATTGGTGCCGATTTAATTATCGCAGCAGCTGGTGCAGTGCTTGCTATTGTTGCATTCTATATGGAGCTACCTGTCTGGATGGTTATGATAGTATTGTTTATCCGTAGCATTGGAACAGCTTTTCATACCCCAGCGCTCAATGCGGTTACATCACTTTTAGTACCAGAAGAACAGCTAACGAAATGCGCAGGCTATAGTCAGTCTTTGCAGTCTATAAGTTATATTGTTAGTCCGGCAGTTGCAGCACTCTTATACTCCGTTTGGGATTTAAATGCTATTATTGCCATCGACGTATTGGGTGCTGTGATTGCATCTATTACGGTAGCAATTGTACGTATACCTAAGCTGGGTAATCAAGTGCAAAGTTTGGAACCAAATTTCATAAGAGAAATGAAAGAAGGAATTGTCGTTCTGAGACAAAACAAAGGATTGTTTGCCTTATTACTCTTAGGAACACTATATACTTTTGTTTATATGCCAATTAATGCACTATTTCCTTTAATAAGCATGGAATACTTTAATGGAACACCTGTGCATATTTCTATTACGTAAATTTCCTTTGCCTTTGAAATGCTAGCAGGAGGCTTATTGTTAGGAAGATTAGGGAGCTTCGAAAAGCGTGTATTACTAATAACTAGTTCATTTTTTATAATGGGGGCCAGTTTAGCCGTTTCGGGAATACTTCCTCCAAATGGATTTGTAATATTTGTAGTTTGCTGTGCAATAATGGGGCTTTCGGTGCCATTTTATAGCGGTGTGCAAACAGCTCTTTTTCAGGAGAAAATTAAGTCTGAATATTTAGGACGTGTATTTTCTTTGACCGGAAGTATCATGTCACTTGCTATGCCAATTGGGTTAATTCTTTCTGGATTCTTTGCTGATAAAATCGGTGTAAATCATTGGTTTTTACTATCAGGTATTTTAATTATTGGCATTGCTATAGTTTGCCCAATGATAACTGAGGTTAGAAAATTAGATTTAAAATAAACAATATTGGAGGGATATTTATGTATCTTATTTTCATGTAATTCTTCCTGCTAAAATCGCAGGGTTTTCCCTGCGTACAAGCAAATGAAAGCATGCGATTATAGACAGGAGGAAATGTTATGGAATTAATATTAAAAGCAAAAGACATTCGTGTGGAATTCAAAGGACGCGATGTTTTAGATATAAATGAATTAGAAGTATATGATTATGACCGTATTGGTTTAGTAGGAGCAAATGGTGCAGGAAAAAGCACTTTACTCAAGGTACTTTTAGGAGAATTAATTCCCCCAGGATGTAAAATGAATCGTCTGGGTGAACTTGCCTATATTCCCCAGTTGGACGAAGTAACTCTGCAGGAGGAAAAAGATTTTGCACTTGTAGGCAAGCTCGGTGTTGAGCAATTAAATATACAGACCATGAGCGGTGGTGAAGAAACAAGGCTTAAAATAGCACAGGCCTTATCGGCACAGGTTCATGGTATTTTAGCGGATGAACCTACGAGCCATTTAGACCGTGAAGGAATTGATTTTCTAATAGGACAGCTAAAATATTTTACAGGTGCACTGTTAGTTATTAGCCATGACCGCTATTTTCTTGATGAAATAGTAGATAAAATATGGGAACTGAAAGATGGCAAAATCACTGAGTATTGGGGAAACTATTCTGATTATCTTCGTCAGAAAGAGGAAGAAAGTAAGAGCCAAGCTGCAGAATACGAACAATTTATTGCGGAACGTGCCCGATTGGAAAGGGCTGCAGAGGAAAAGCGAAAACAGGCTCGTAAAATAGAACAGAAGGCAAAAGGTGCTTCAAAGAAAAAAAGTACTGAAGGCGGAGGGCGTTTAGCTCATCAAAAATCAATAGGAAGTAAGGAAAAAAAGATGCATAATGCCGCTAAATCCCTAGAGCACAGGATTGCGGCCTTAGGAAAAGTAGAAGCTCCGGAAGACATTCGCAGAATTCGTTTCAGGCAAAGTAAAGCATTGGAGCTCCATAATCCATACCCTATAGTCGGTGCGGAAATTAATAAAATATTTGGGGATAAGGCACTGTTTGAAAATGCATCTTTTCAAATTCCGCTAGGAGCAAAAGTAGCGATAACTGGAGGTAATGGAACAGGAAAAACAACCTTAATCCAAATGATCTTAAATCATGAAGATGGAATTACTATTTCACCTAAGGCCAAAATAGGATACTTTGCACAAAATGGTTACAAGTACAACAGTAATCAAAAAGTCTTGGAATTTATGCAGGAGGATTGTGATTACAATGTTTCAGAAATTCGTTCTGTGTTAGCATCAATGGGAATTAAACAAAACGACATAGGAAAAAGCTTAGCTGTTTTAAGCGGTGGTGAAATTATGAAATTATTGTTAGCTAAAATGCTTATGGGTAGATATAACATCCTACTAATGGATGAACCCAGCAACTTCCTTGACATACCAAGCTTAGAGGCTTTGGAAATATTAATGAAGGAGTATTCTGGAACTATAGTGTTTATCACCCATGACAAACGGCTACTCGATAATGTGGCTGATGTGGTTTATGAAATTAGTGATAAGAAAATAAATCTGAAACATTAAATTTAAGGTAGTCGCTGGTCAATATAGTCTATTCTGGCTGGCGACTCCATTGTTAAAGAGTATAAAGACTTTTTCTAATAATGTCGTAACGTTATTTGTTGAGAAAGAGATTGGAGGGTTATTATTGTTTATACGAGTTGTTCCGTACGACCCCTTTTGGGAAGTAGAGTATGAAAATGAATCACAGAAGATAAGTAACATATTGAAGGATATATTGGTGGAGATTTACCATATTGGCAGTACAGCAGTTAAGGGGTTACATGCTAAACCAATCATAGATATAATGCCCGTAGTGACAAATATTAGTTTGGTTGATAAGCATAACGAAGAATTTGTAGCCATTGGGTATGAGTGTATGGGTGAGTTTGGTATTAAAGGGCGGAGATATTTACGTAAAGGTGGCGATAACAGGACATACCAAATTCATATTTTTGAGCAAAGCAATCACAAAGATATTAATAGGCATATAGCGGTAAGGGACTTTCTGCGTACACATCCTGACATCGCTTTAGAGTATGGTGAATTAAAGATGGAGCTGGCTTATCGATTCCCGGAGGATATTGAAGGCTACTGCGCTGGCAAGGATGCATTTGTAAAGCAACTAGAAAAGGATGCTTTGCTGTGGTATCAAAATAATAAATCATATAAAACACAATAAAATATATAAAAATATGAGAGTGAGTTATATTCTATGTTAGGATCAGATAAGAAAAATTATACCCAAATAAAATATCAAAATGGTTTGTTCTATAAGTAACCTACCGAAAAACCCAATGCAGAGATTGGTGAATACACTTACTATAGTGATGATGAAAAAGTCTCCTGAGGAATTTTTACAATAATATAGAGCACCACTATGAATTTCTTGGAGATAAGCTAATCATCGGTAAATTTTGCGCTATTGCAGAGGGTGTTAGGTTTATCATGAATGGAGCAACTCATAGGATGTATGAAGTTACAACCTATCCCCTTTAATATCTCTACCGGTGGATGGGAAAAAGTAACTCCTGCAATAGAACAACTTCCTTTTCAGGGTGACACAGTGATTGGCAATGATGTGTGGATAGGTCAAAATGTAATCATAATGCCGGGTGTTAAAAATGGAGAAGGTGCAATTATTACTGCTAACTCAACAGTAGTCCTTGTTAGAATCTTTTTTCTTTAACAGCAATAGAGAATTTCGATATCTTCCCACATACGCAAGCCCACAGTGGATATGTTCCCTCAAAGAGAATTCAGTAAAAAAGGAAAATGGAAATTGTCCTTTGACAGCTATCCACTCATCTCAAAACATGTTGAATGTGTTGTCAGCCTGATTCGAAAATAAGCATTCAACTGGAGATAAGTATATTTGATATCAAAGTAAATAATGAACGTGCAGTGCAGTTCCGAAAATGGGCAGGACAGGCTGTTTTAGTCTGACTATGACAGATATTTACTTGAGTTGGAAGAGAAAGTTAGAGAAGAGTAAACGGGAAATTTGAATTTTACAGGGAGGTTAGATTATGATTATTTTGATAGCAGGAGCTTCACATACAGGAAAAACAGCATTGTCACAGAAGCTGCTTGAAAAATATAAATATCCATATTATTCAATAGACCATTTGAAGATGGGTTTAATAAGAAGTGGCAACACGGAACTTACCCCAACAAGTGATGATTCAGATTTAACAGCATATTTGTGGGCGATTGTTCGTGAAATGATTAAGACAGCAATAGAAAATAAGCAGAATTTGATTGTGGAAGGCTGTTATATTCCATTTGATTGGGCGAAAGATTTTGAAAAAGAGTATCTTGATAGTATCAAATATTATTGTCTTGTAATGAGTGAGGATTATATTAGAAATAATTTTGCAGATATAAAAAGCTATGCAAGTATAATCGAAATTCGTTTTGATGATGATTGTTGTACTTTGGATTCAGTGATAGAAGATAATAGGCAAGTCTTGGAACACGCCATCGCACACGAAGTTAATTATATACTTATTGATGACGAGTACAAAATAGATATTGATTTAGAGAGATAAATTTCAATTCCACAGACATATTCCCACAAACGACTCAATTACAAAAAGGCTATGGACTTGATAGTAATTACCAACATCATTCGAACATAAGCCTACTCCAACATCATATTATCAATCCACAACTTATCCTCTCCACATGTTGAGACGCTTGTGGTTTGTAACATTTCAGCGAAAGAACTCCCTAAGTCTTTAATTGTAGTTGAAGTTCAGTTCATTATAATAGTTGTAATTGTAAGTAATATTTTTAAATTTAGTCGACTTTATTGTGCACAGATTATCGGGTGGGTAATTAAATCCTTTGATAATATTGAAATTGAAAGGAGGTTGTTTGATGGATACGTTAAGTAATATGAATAAAGCTTTGGCATATATTGAAGAGCATCTAACTGAAGAAATTGATTACAGTGAAGTGTCGAAAATTGCTTACTGCTCAGAGTATCATTTTAAAAGGATGTTTTCATTTTTATCAGGAATTGGTTTGTCAGAATATATTCGAAGAAGGAGATTAACGCTGGCTGCTCTTGATTTGAAAGATACAAATTTGAGAATAATCGATGTGGCTGTCAAATATGGTTATGATTCAGCTGATTCGTTTTCCCGTGCTTTTCATTCTATGCATAGTATTCTTCCTTCTGAAGCAAGAAGTGAGAACACGCAGTTAAAAGCCTATCCTAGAATGACCTTTCAATTATCAATTAAAGGAGGATGCGAGATGAATTATCGTATTGTTGAGAAAGGGTCGTTTAAGTTAGTAGGATTTAAAAAGAGAGTTGCAATTGTTTTTGAAGGTGTCAATCCAGAGATTGCAAAAATGACTGAACTTTTAACCCCTAAGGTTATTAATGAATTAAAAGCACTCTCAAATATAGAGCCAACAGGGATTATTAGTGCATCTGCTAATTTTTCGGAAGGAAGAATGGAAGAAAAAGGCGAGCTAGATCATTATATCGGTGTAACAACTTCAAGTGATGAAACAGGAGAATTCGATGTATTGGAAATAGAAGCCAGTACTTGGGCTGTTTTCGAATCTGTTGGGCCATTCCCAGAAACACTTCAAAATATTTGGGGAAGAATATACTCTGAATGGTTTCCATCTTCAGGGTACGAGGTTGCACCGGGGCCAGAAATTTTGTGGAACGAGAGTCCTGACACCGAAAATCCGAAGTACCGAAGTGAAATCTGGATTCCGGTAAAGAAAAATAACAACTAATTATATCACTGTTATAGTTGAGGGCGCTCTTTAGTAAGAGTGTCCTTTTTATTTAAAATCTCAAAAGAGAATGTTGATATATTTCCACATACAAAAGCTTACAGTGGATATCTTCTCTCTAAGAGAAGAATTTTCAGGCTGCTAATATTTAACAGTTATTCCATCATATTGAAATTAGAAAACAACTATGCTTCACGCCAAATGAGATTGGATGAATGAGTAGATGACTTGGATAAAAAACTAATTTTTGATGAATTCAATGAAAATGAACGCAAAATATTGGCTTATTTATATGGGAATGAGCGGATTACAGTAAAAATAGCTGCTGAATTAATTGAAATGATTACAGAAACAACTAGATTTTTTTTTTATGTTGGAAAAAGGATCAGTTGGATGGCACGGTAATTCAAAGAATGACCCCAAACAATACTATTCGCTTCCCTTCGCTAATAGAAATTTTTAACCTTGTTAGTTTAATAGTAATTGAGAGTAGATTTTGTAGTAATTGGTAGTAATTTGACAGTAGTTTGCTAGTAATGACTAATATCATTTAACTAGACCCGCTTCCAAAATATCAAAATCAATCCAAAGCTTATGCTCAACACATGTGGAGACGCTAGCTTTGATGTCAAAAGTTGCACCCTGACAAGTAAATAAAGTGTAGAAAACAGGGGGTTATTCTAAGATTATCGTTAAAAGGTAATGTTAGCTTGGGATACCCCTTGTTTGTTAGGTGAAAAATTATGTAAGAGGGAACATATCTAAGAGTGCAAGCATACACCAGGAAATGAATGACATGAAAAATGCACCCCCTTGCACCCCCCTCTTGAAACGAATATCATTTTTTCAGAACACTCATTATGTTGTAAAAAGAAGAATAAATATCAATAAAGTAAAAGCGAAGTATTTTTAGAAAGCGACTAGTACGGTAAATGCACATAAAAATCTAAAACTCTAATGCCGTATAAGTGTTGGTTTTAATTTAAGACTTGAATGAGGTTATTGATTCATGTTCTTAAACAATTGATAGAGTTCATCACCAGACTCAGGCATTCCGCGTTTCATCCATTCAATTAACCAACCGTAGATACCATATGCCCAAAATGACTTAATATAGGCTTCAATATTTTCCATTTCAGGGGTTATTTGTATTGTACGAATAATGGTTTCTTGTATTATAGTCGACATACCAGCATGATATAGAATTGTATAAAAGTCTTTATGTTGTTTATAGAAATCAAATAGAGAAGGAAAAAGTGTCTGGGGTGAAGAATCCGGATTTGATTCATAAAGTTTTCCCCATTCTTTTATGAGCCTATCAGATTCTTCTTTAAGAATATCTTCCTTCGTTTGATAGTTACGGTAAAATGATACTCTTCCAACCTGAGCTTTTTTTGTAAGTTCACTAATAGAAATTTCATCTATAGCTTTCTCTTTTAAAAGTTCTAGGAGGGCAAGAGTAATCTGTTTTTTTACATAAGTGTTTTTTTGGTGGTTATTAATATTCATAAGATGATACAAACCTCTTCAATCTGTTTCATTTTGATGAAACAGTTATTTCCTCAAAAAAGATATGATACACTTGTTACAACAATAATTCAAGTGATATTTATTGTTTGCCTTAGACGAGACAAAATGAATAGAATTTATCAAGAAAGAAAGTTAGCTTATTAATGATTATCTGATGGGGCTTTTAAGGAATACAAAAAATATAGTAAAAGTGAAAAGAGGAGAATTCTAAAGTGGAGGAGAGAACTGCAAAGAAAAAACATAAAGAGCTGAAAATATTTTTCTCAGTATTTGGTGTTTTGATCACGCTACTTATAATACTTTATATTGTCATTACAACAAATACACAGATAGTTGTGGGAGCGATTCAGAAACTGACGTATGGAAATTCCCCCATTAATTCTTATGAACCATTTTATGAACCTATTCATGGAAAAAAAGAAAATGGTCAATATCTCATTAGTGAAATTCGCTATGATGCAGAATATCCAAATAGTTATCTGGATGTAATTTATCCTGATGCAAACTTGATGACAAATCGTCCTACCCTCTTCTATTTTCATGGTGGAGGTTTTTTTGCAGGTAGTAAGAACATGGGCGATCCATTAGCAGAGACTGATGCTACTGCTTTATTGGACGATATTTGTGCACAAGGATATAACATCGTGAATGTGGACTATGGTCTCGTTCCCGATTGCCGTTTTCCAGTTCCATTGATTCAAGCAAACCGTGCTTTTGCCTATATGATGGAGCATCAAAAGGAATACCATCTGAATATGGATAATATTATAATCATGGGTTCATCTGCTGGAGCAATTATGACAAGTCAGCTTGGAAGTATTATCACGAATCCTACCTATGCTGAGTCATTAGGTATTGTACCTGTGTTAAATCCGAATCAAGTAAAAGCAGTTGTGTTAGATGATGCACCTCTTGACTATAAGAATTTTAATATTGCAACGAAAATGCTTGTTGGTAATTATGTAAAAGGAAGTATCTATCTATCGAATGATGATATTCTGAAATATAACAACATGGAAAGCTTAACTGCGGAATATCCTAGTGCTTTTTTGCTCGGAAGTGAATATAGGCACGATATGAATGTCATGCACAATAAACTTAATGAGCTTGGAGGTGAAAATATTCTTGTTGATCCATACATAGAATATGGTGAGCTCAAAGATCATGGCTTTATTGGTGCAGAGCGCACAGATCCGATTGCAAAGGAGGCGTTTGACCGTTTGATTGATTTCTTGAATGATAAAACGAAATAATGCGTCAGATCATTTCGAATGATGGTCTTATCATCAAGAGGTTTTTTATATTTTGCGTGAATTGATCCATAAGTTAACTTGATTTTATTAGGAGATTTGTTATGATAAAATTATTGAAAATATTTGGTATAGCCTTATTGATTATTATGATTGTCATTGTGATTTTAATCAGTGTGCTGTTCATCAAAGGCAAGATGGACGAAGGAAAGGCATATCTTACCGATGAATACTATAAGGATTTTAAGAGTGATTCGATGGTTGAAATGAAGTATTCCAATCGAGGTGATTTTGAAACAGCATATACAGAATTCGACTCTGATAACCAAAGTATCCAAAAGATACGCATCTGGTATCCAAAAGAATTGGAGAATACGAATAAAAAGTACCCAATGATACTCGTAGTCAATGCGAGTAGTACTAGAGCAGTCAATTACAAACCCTTTTTTGATAGACTGGCAAGTTGGGGATTTATTGTAGTTGGCAATGATGATCCGCAAACGGGGACAGGTGAGACGGCTTCCAAAACGCTGGATTTTGTACTTTCTCTTGGGACCGAGAGTGTGTTATCGGATAAAATTAATCAAGAAAATATTGCTATCATCGGTTACTCACAGGGGGGAGCTGGAGCGTTGGCAGCTGTGACAAAGTATGAAATCGGTAAAACATATAAAACAATCTTCACAGGAAGTGCTGCATATCCATTACTCGCTACAAATATGGGTTGGGATTATGATATAAGTAAAATAAGAATTCCATATTTTATGGTAGCGGGAACAGGAAAATCAGATGATGCTGGTGTAGAAGATGTTACAAAAGAATTTGCGGGTGTGAGTCCTTTAAAGGATATGATTGAGATTTATGAAAAAATTCCTGAAGATGTTGCAAAAATTCGTGCGAGAGCATCTGGTGCCGAGCACGAGGATATGCTTGAACGTTCTGATGGGCATAATGTTTATCCTCCTAAATTAGAAGGGGCAGCAGAACATTTTCCAAATTGGTTCAAAAAAGATTTAGAAAATATGATATTACGCAATAGAAACCATCCATCGATTATTGCTTGGAGTATTGGCAATGAAGTGGATTATCCAAATGATCCATATGCTAATCCTTTATTTGATGAAATGACAGGGAACAATGATAAGAGTAAACCTGCTGCAGAAAGAGAATATAATCCAAATCGCCCAGATATGAAAAGATTAACAACAATTGCGAATGAATTAATTCAAATAACAAAGGAAATGGATCCAACCCGGCCTGTTACACTTGCCGCAGCCTTCCCTGAACTGTCATCACAACTTGGTCTAATAGATAATCTAGATGTAGTGGGTTATAACTACAAGGAACATTTATATGAAGAAGATCATCAAAGATTCCCTAATAAACCATTTATAGGTAGTGAGAATAGTCATGGTTATAGAGAATGGTCTATAGCTAATGACCTTACATATATATCGGGTCAATTTTTGTGGACTGGGATTGATTATTTAGGAGAGGCACATGGTTGGCCAGTTCATGGGTCGCCAGCCGGTTTATTGACTTTAGCTGGTTTTGAAAAAGCTGAGTACTATAAAAGAAAAAGTTGGTGGAGTGAAAAACCAACACTTCATTTGACCACTTTACCTTTTAAGGAAAACAGTGAGCATCCTGAGTGGGAAGCTACTTATAGGAAATGGGAATATTTACCAAAGCAACAAGTGGAAATCAGATGCTACACTAATTCTTTATCAGTTAAATTAACGCTAGCTAATCAAGAAATTTCAAATTTTGAGTTTAATGAAAAATACGGTTATTATTCAGCAATTGTACCTTATAAGCCGGAGGCTCTTAAAGCGGAAGCTACTTTTGGAAGCGAAGTCTTAACTGACGAACTTCATCCTACTTATGGACCCGCGTTTATTAATGCTAAAATTGTTGACCTGCCTACAGAGTGGATTAACAAAATTGATGCTACGGATATTCAAGTTGAGAAAAATATGTATCAAATTGAATGTCATTTATTAGACATTAATGAAGAACCTACTTTAGCAGAAAAACCAGTACATATTGAAGTAGTGAATGGGACACTATTAGGAATTGAAAACGGTGATTTATCAGATGTAACGGAATATAGTGCATCATACCGACGGACTTATCAAGGGAAGTTAATCTGTTTTGTGAAAGCTAATGAAAACGATGAATTAATTGTTAAGTTTAAATCAGGTGGAATAGCTGAATTAGAATTACCGATTAAAGGTGTTTAAATCTATGAGAAAACAATTATTATTAATCATTCCATTGTTGTTTGTCTTGATAGGCATGTCTTTAACAAAAACAAATAATATAGAAGTATTGGGAACTGATATGAACGAAAAAATAGAAACAGTAACAATAGATATTGATATTTCAGAAGAACACCAGACAATAGAAAGTTTCGGTGCCAGCGGTGCTTGGTGGAGTCAAGATGTTGGCGGATGGACTGACATGGAAAACGATAGTCTTTCAAAGAGAGAATATATTGCTCAATTGCTTTTTGACCCGACTGATGGCATTGGCTTATCTTCTTACCGATATAATCTCGGAGCAGGAAGTACTTTAGAAAATAGTCCTAAAATTGAAGATCCTTGGAGACGAGCGGAAAGCTTTGAATCAGCCCCAGGAGTCTATGATTGGACTAATGACCAAAATTCAATGTGGTTTCTAAAGCAAGCAGTTGCTTATGGAATCGATGATATTTATTTGTTTGTGAATAGTCCTCTCACTCGTTTAACCGAATCAGGTGCAGCCTATGGTGAAACTGATGCTTCAGGGAAGAACAAAATCAATCTTTTACCAGAAAATTATCAAGTTTTTGCCGATTATGTACTTGACGTCACCGAATATTTCTTAGAAGATGGCATACCTGTGACACATATTTCACCGATTAACGAACCGCAATGGGAGTGGACGGGAGGACAAGAAGGTATTCACTATGAACCAGAAGAAGTGGTGAATATATTAGAAGTATTTGTGGATGAAATGGAGAAGCGTTCTAGCTTATCTGATGTTTCTCTCTCAATGCCAGAACTGGGCGAGTGGGCTAATAGCAGTACTGCTTATTTTAACCGTCTGATTGAGAGTGAGAAATTAATGGATTCTATAGATACATGGGATATCCATTCTTATTGGTCAGACAATCTTGCTAAGTTGAATTTCATTGATTGGATGGAAGAAAATGAAGTCGAAGTATCGTTAAAGATGACAGAATGGACTGAAATGGTTAATGGTAGAGATTATACTATGAACTCTGCCTTGACTCTAGCCAATGAAATTTATGAAGATTTAACGACTCTTGATGTTGAGGCTTGGCAATATTGGATTGCTGTAAGTAGCTATGATTATAGAGACGGATTGATTTATGTTGAGTTAGATGATCAAACAATCACTCCAACTAAACGACTTTGGACGATGGGGAACTTTAGTAAATATATCAAACCAGGCTATGTACGTGTATCCACATCTAGTAGTAATAAAGCCCTTGATTCAGTAAGTTTTATAGGTGAGGGTGATAATGGAGAAGAATTGATTACTGTTATCATAAACCAAAGTTATTTTGACAAGTTCGTATCATTAGATGGTTTAGATTATACGAATCAAATTAGCTTTATTACAAATGTCGATCACGACTTAGAAGAACAAGAAATAACGGATAATCAACAAATACTTATTCCTCGACAATCAGTTGTGACAATTAAGAGTTTTAATTAGGGAATTTAATGAGATGAATAGTGTCAATTACAAGATCATCATTGGTTGTTGGTTGATATTAAATTCAATACCCATATACTTAATGATATTCGGAGTGGGATTGATCTCATTATTATTAATACTTAATTTTGAACCAGTCATTGAATTTATACGAGAAAGACAATAATTTATTAGATTGTAGAAGGAGACATCAACTATGGGAAAATTTGAAGTAAAAGAGGATTTTTATTTAAACGATCAACCGTTTAAAGTGATTTCTGGAAGTATTCATTATTTCCGTGTGGTGCCTGAATATTGGCGTGACCGCTTGGAAAAGTTAAAAAATATGGGCTGTAATACAGTAGAAACTTATGTTCCTTGGAACATGCATGAACCAAAAGAAGGGGAATATTGTTTTACTGGCAGATTTGATATTCGTAAATTTATTCAAACGGCGCATGAAGTTGGACTATATGTGATTGTTAGACCAGCTCCTTACATTTGTGCAGAATGGGAGTTTGGTGGCTTACCTTATTGGTTATTAAAGGATCCACGTATCAAAATTAGATTTAATAATCCTATTTATATGGAAAAAGTTAAGAAATATTTTGAACATTTACTTCCGCAATTCGTTGATTTGCAAATCGATAATAATGGTCCAATCATTATGATGCAAGTTGAAAACGAATATGGTGGTTATGCTAACGACCTTAGTTATATGCGAGCAATTGCAAGATTAATGCTAGAAAATGGTGTGACAGTGCCTTTAGTGACATCTGATGGACCATGGGGTGATATGTTAGAAAATGGGTCAATTCCAGAATTAGCCTTGCCAACTGTTAACTGTGGATCAAAAATTGAACAGCATTTTGAACGATTAAGAGATTTCCACGGCAAAGAGTTACCATTGATGGTAATGGAATTTTGGGTTGGTTGGTTTGATGCATGGGGCGACGAAGCTCACCATACAACTGATGCACATGAAGCTGCTAAGGAATTGAAAGCCATCTTAGACCGAGGTCATGTAAATATTTACATGTTCCATGGTGGAACGAATTTTGGCTTCACTAATGGTGCCAATTACTATGAAAAACTAGCTCCAGATGTGACCTCTTACGACTATGATGCTTTGTTAACTGAGTGGGGAGATACGACTAAGAAATATGACTTATTCAAAGAAGTGATTCAATCTTATGGTCCAATTGAAGAAATGCCTCTTTCAACAGAAATTAAAAAGAAAGACTATGGTAAGTTAACTGTTCAAGACAAAGTGTCACTCTTTAGTGTGATTGATGAAATAAGTCAACCCGTTGAATCTAATTATCCTCTATCGATGGAAGAATTAGACCAAGCATTTGGTTATGTGTATTATAAGAGTTCCATTGGAAAGGCTAGAGAAATCGAAGATTTTCGTCTGATTGGTTGTATGGATCGTGCTCATGTTTTTGTAAATAATGAATTAGAATTTATCAAATATGATTTAGATATTGAGGACAAAGAATCATTTACACTTACAGCTCCTGAAAATGACTTAGGTATTCTAGTTGAAAATATGGGAAGAGTAAATTATTCTGTAAAAATGAATCACCAACATAAAGGTATCCGCGATGGTGTGGTAGTTAATGGGGCTTTCCAAAGTGATTGGACACATTACAGTCTTCCATTAGATGATGTAAGTCAAATTGATTTTTCAAAATCATATCAAGCTGGTACACCAGCATTTTATAGCTTTACTTTTGAAGTGGATGAAAAAGGCGATACATTTTTAGACTTTGAAGGTTGGGGTAAAGGTGTCGCATTTATTAATGGCTTTAATTTAGGTCGATTCTGGGAAATGGGTCCTCAAAAACGTCTTTATATTCCTGCTCCATTATTAAATGAAGGCACTAATGAAATTATTATTTTCGAAACTGATGGTAAAGTGAATGACAGTATTTCACTTGTAAGTGAACCGAGTCTATAGCCTTTTTATTTGGCTACCCTTCAACAGACCGACTCTGGGTCTACTTGAAGGGTATTTTTTATTTAAGCAAAATGTTTAATTTAGACAAAAAATGTTTGTTTGCTCCATACTTATAAAAATTAGCTTATGGTAGGCTTAAGATTAGTAGAAAACTATATAGAGCAAAGGATTGGATTTAATTTTTTGCTAAATAAAAGGATGATCATCGAGAATTTTAAGAAATTTAAACAATAAAATGTAATCGTTTTATAATAAGTTGGTTTTATTTAAACAATATGTTGCATGAATGATTAAATTTATAAAAAAACGGAGGACAAAATGAATATATTTTTTGAAAATTTAAATAAAGAAAGTACTTGGCGAAATGATTTTGAAGCATTACTTTCGCAACAATATGAAAATAAATATACTGTGTATCAGTCTGAACAAATTGAAAATGATGAGGATGGTTGGGGTCATTTATTAGAAAAGATTGAAAAAGAAGATTTAGTCTTGATTACAAGTGTCAAAAGTATCGAAGAGAAAGTTAAAGCTGTTCAGAACAAAAAAGGGATTCCTATTTTAGTGACTTCAAGTAATAATGAAGGCAATAAAATGATGAAGCAATTATGGCGTGAAGAAGGAATCTATTTTATTGATTTGTTTGAATATTCAAGCTTTGTTAAAGAATACAAAGCTGAATTATCAGATAATATGCATGAAGTGATGGGCAAGTATGTGTTACAAAGACTTCAACCCTTATTAATGGAATCAAGCATGTTCAATAAATATTACTATGGGGCTTGTATGTATCCAGAATTATGGTCGGAAGAAATTGTAAAAGCTGACATCAAGCTTATGAAATCAATTAATATGAATTTTGCAAGAATAGGGGAATTTATTTGGAGTACTTTAGAGTCTCGTGAAGGAGAATATGACTTATCCTTTCTAGAGAATGTCATTTCTTGGTATCAAGAAGAAGATATTGACTTAGTATTATGTATTCCGACCCCGACGCCACCGATTTGGATGACAAAAGATCACCCAGAAAGATGTATTCATAATATTGATGGCACAATCATGGTCCACGGTTCTAGACAGCATGCTTGTACTAACAATGCTTATTTCCGTGATAGAGCTTATTTAATTACCCAAAAAATAGCCAAATTAGCGGATAAATTTTCCAATGTTATCGGCATTCAGTTAGATAACGAATTTAAATGTCATGTGGACTTATGTTATTGTGACAGCTGTAAGGCTCAGTGGCATGACTGGTTAGAAGATACTTATGGAAATATCGAGAATTTAAATATGAGTTGGGGTACAAGAATATGGAGTGAAGAATATCTAGCTTTTGATGATGTACCTGTACCAACGACTACGCCATTTTTACATAATTCCTCTTTGATGAATGCTTTTAGAAAATTCACTGCGGAAACTTTAAATGACTTTGCTACAGGTTTATGTCATATGATTCGGATGGAAACGGACATACCTATTACTCATAATTCAGCAATGGGCTTTAATTTATTAAATGATGAATTATTCCATGAGCTTGATTTTGTCGGATTTGATACATATGCTCCAGCAAGCAATCATCCTGCTTTCACTATTAATTTAGATGTATGGCGCAATATGAAGGATAAAGTCAATGAATATATGTTGTTAGAGACGAGTACTTCTCATGCAGGACATATTGAAAACTATATTTCCCCACATCCAGTTAAATATTTACAAACTGAAGTTTTTGCTGGTTTTGCAGGCGGCTTAAAAGCATTTACTTACTGGCATTTTAGAGGTCATCGTTATGGGGTAGAACAGCCACATAGTACTGTCGTAAGCCCTTGGGGGGAAGCAGGCAATGGCTATGAGGATGTGGTTGAATCAGGAAAATTAATTAAAGAGATGAGTACGCATCTTGAAAAGACTGAACAAGCTAAGGCATCGATTGGTTTTATTTATTCAGATGATGCTAGAAGGCATTATAATATTGAAACAGGT
Source organism: Fundicoccus sp. Sow4_H7 (assembly GCF_052115865.1). NCBI lineage: Bacteria > Bacillati > Bacillota > Bacilli > Lactobacillales > Aerococcaceae > Fundicoccus > Fundicoccus sp. Sow4_H7. Next base: position 531,518 of record NZ_JBQKME010000001.1, read on the forward strand.
GGCGTGTATAATTATCGTGGTTTAATTACAGACTTATATGCTAGTCTTGTTCGTAAAGGTCTATCTGTTGAAGTTGTTCAAGAAGCTGCAGACCTTTCTGACTTCAAACTTCTTTTTGTGCCTTTTATACGTCATCTATCTACTTATATGTTAGAAAAAATAAAAGCTTTTGTTGCTAAAGGTGGAAAAGTGATTTTTGGCCCAATGACAGGGGATCGAACAGATGAGTTAGCTCTCCACGCTAATAATGGCTTAGGCGATTTAGGAGAATGGTTTAGCTTTAAAAATATTAGACAACTGAGTGTGCATCATTATGACTATTTAACTGATGGCAAACCTTTTGAGGAAGCACTTGATCGTTTAGTCACTGTATTTGAACCAAAAAGTGATTGGGAAGTGCTGGTACAGACACATGCTAATGAAATTGTTGCAGCTAAAGGAAAAGTTGGACAAGGGTCTGTCGTATATATTGGCGCGACTCCAAAGGATTTGATTAATAGTGACTTGTGGTCAAATTTCTTGGAAGAAGAAGTCATTCCTTATGACAGAGACTTAGAATATCTTTCATTGCAAACAGATATTGTAAAATATCGTCGTGAGTCTTCGGATACAATTCAATTTTATCTAGTCAATATGACTGATACAGCGCAACAATTTACGTTAGAAGTGTCAGCTGAGGAATTATTAGAAGGAAAAGCTTTGACTGCTGGGCAACATGTATTAGAATCATATGAGTATAAAATCATTCAAATTGAGAAATAAACTTTAAATAAAGTTTAGTTTGCTAGAAGTTTGAGGCTGCTTGAGATTTAATGTGACTTCTGTCTATCTTGCAACCGCTCGTATTATTTCAATGAATAATACCGGAACCAGCAGATTAAAATCATCATAAACATAAAAAGCTCTAATAAATTGGATTATTCACCAATTATTAGAGCTTTTATTTTCCTTTTCAATAACTTCTTTTCCTCGCGCTTAGCCATTTATAGAATATAGAAGATTGATACACGAGCAATATCTTCGAGTCACGGTAACTATTTATTCTAATGGAATTTCAATTTGAGCTGATTGACCACTTGGATGATTATAAGGATCGACTTGAATTAAAAGAGGTGAGAAATCGTCAAAAGGTTCCTGAACCTCGATGATTTCTTCATCTACTTCGTCAAGATTTTCAGATTCAGATAAGTCTTCATAAAGATAAGGTTCACCATAGTATACTTCTGGAGATTTAGTTAAAGCTAGGACTAATTGCACAGTAGCACCACTCTTAATGCGTGTATTGTAACTAATAGGTCGGCGACCCTCTACTTCGGGTAGGTTTTCATAGTAGACCCATAATTGTTGTAAGCTAATGTCATCTTCTTGGAAAAAGGATAACATCCACAGCTCGTCAGTTACTGCTAAAGCACCTTTTGAATCGTTAGTAAAATCTAAATCTAACACTAATAAATCATCTTCAATCCGTGGATTACTAAATACATAAGTAGCATTGATGGTTTCAATCGTATAGTAACCGTCCAAATCTTCTCTAAGTATCGCTAAAGCTTCTTTTTTATCTTGCAAAGTCTCTTCTAAAGCTTGAATTTCCTCTGTCAAACTTTCTACTTCTGAATTTGATTGAGCAGAAACAGTTGGGAACCCCATAAACAATAATATACTACTCAGCAAAAACAATTGTTTAATCATCTTTTGACCTCCTTTAAACATTCTTTCTCTTATCATTATACACCCATTCTAACAGCATAGATAGCGTTTTCACTAAGCGGATAATATTTATTTGAATCTTAATCTTTTTGAGGACGTTTAGGTAGTTTAAAAGGAGAAACAGTTGAAATCATTTGGACAGGGCTATTTGAGTAATGGCTTTTCGATTCAAAGGCTGAATGCATAGTTTCTACCAATAATTCTTCATTAGGATTGATTTTATTTTTTGCTAAATGAGGAAAAGTGCGTTTTTGGTAACATGCCAAAGCAGCCTCGTAAATCATTGTATTTAATGTAATATCACTTGGATAATAGAGACGATCTCTAAAGGCTAATTCGACATCGGTTAAGCCGTCTTGAATGGCTAGGGCAATCAGATTAGTAAAGCTAAGGATATTTGCGCGTGATCTGAATTGTGCACCGAGTAATTTACCACTTTCTTTTTCAACTACAAGTTTTAAAAAGACCGGAGTATCATCATCCAAGGTATAAGGAACTTGAACGGTGATTTCTGCTGGATTGAATAAATGACTTGCTTGCTCAAAAGTATAGCCCACACTTGAAATATAATGATTAAAGATTTTGGTTCCCATTACACGAACCGAATGGGATTGTTTGACCCGATTTTCAGTTAAATTTAAAGCAGCGATTTGTCCAGACCGGATGGCATTATTGATTAAAGCAATAAATGTATCCTCATTACTTTCGCTAAAAGGAGTTTCAATCAAATCTCCTACAGCAAAAATATTCGGATCGGTCGTTTGTAAATAGTCATTGACTTTAATAGTGCCATTCTCATTTAATTCTACAAGATCTTTAACTAATTCTGAATTAGGAATCAGATGAGTCGCTAAAATGATTGCATCTGGATAAATTTCTTGTTGTTCAGTAACAATTTTCAAAGGGTTTGTTTCTACTTTTACTGCTGCTTCATTTAAGACAACTTCGGCTCCTGTAAACTCAATCACTGATTGGATGGATTGGACAAAATCAATGTCAAAATAATTATTAAGTATGCGGTCTTTTTGCTCAATAATTGTCACTTGTTTATTAATATTAACAAGTGCATCTGTAGTTTCGGCTGCAATTTGGCCACCACCAATAATCGCAATATGCTGAGCGTCTTCTAAAACTTTTCGTGCATATGATGAACTTACATAATCTTTAGTCGAAAGAATATTCGTATGGTTGAGCTCTGCTGTTAAATAGTCTGCTTGTCTTGAACCTGTCGCTAAAATTAGGTAATCATAGTCTAAGGTTTTTTGGTAACGCATATGTGCAGTGATGACCTTTTTCTCTTGACTGAAAATATTAATCACACGTGTCCCTAAAAACAAATTGATCCCTAAATCATCAAGATAGTCTTCTTTCATAAAAAATGACTTATCGAGAGAAGGGAGGTCTCCATTTAATAACATATTTAAGCCACTTGGAATATAACCAATGTGCTCTTGTGCTTCGATTAAAGTAATTTCTGCATCGGGGTAAATTTTCTATGCTTCAACTGCGGCACTGATTCCAGCAAAAGAAGCGCCAATGATAATAACTTTCATCTAATCTTCCTTTCTATATATTGTGAATGTTCTAACAATATTATACTTCTAAATGTCATAAGTCGCCAACTTTATTTTTATATGTTGAATTGCAATAATTATTGCGACAAATAATTTATCTTTATTCAATTAACAAGAGTTCGTGTAAAAATACTTCCAAGGGTGTTCGGTAATCTAGACATTTCCTAGGTCGATTATTCATTAACCACAAGGCTTGGAAGAGTTCTCGGTGCGTCACTTTAGCGAGGTCTGTTTTCTTAGGAAAGAACTCACGTAGTAAACCGTTCGCGTTCTCATTGGTTCCTCTTTGCCAAGCGCTATAAGCATCGGCAAAGTAAAAATCAATCCCTGCTGCTTCGACCTCAGCGTAACAAGCAAATTCTTTCCCGCGATCTGAGGTGAAGGTCTTTAAAGCCTCTTTTGGTAAGCTTTCTCTCAGTTCTTCAATCGCAGTAGGCATGGAAACTTTAGAGCGATTTGGCATAGGTAAAGCGATATATAAACGGCTTTTTCTTTCTGCAAAGCTCGCTAAACAGCCTTTACTCTGGCCTCGAGAAGAAACCACCGTGTCCAGTTCCCAATGCCCGAACTCTTGTCTATTCTTTACTGATTTGGGCCGTTTCGAAATGGGCGTACCGATATTAAACTTGCCTCGCGTTTCTTGAGGTTGACGACTTTTTCCTTTGTGTCTTAAAACATCTATGGATACCTTTAAGATTCCTTGGTAAATCCAGTTATAAATAGATTTAAAGGAAAGTTTCCCCTCATAATCTCGTCCAATAATTTGTTCCGGTGACCAAGTGCGTTCCAATTTATCTTGAATATCTTCAAGAAGCTTGGATGTATGTTTTGGCTTTCTCCCCTTATGACGTGCACGTTGATTGGCAGCTTCTTGAGTATCCTGGGCTTTATATTGTTCTGTGGGACACCGCTTAAATTCTCGATAAATCGTTGATCGATGGCGACCGATTAATTGGGCGATGTGATTAATTTTATAGCCTTCTTGGTAGAGTATCTCTATTTTTGAACGTTCTTCTATGGTAAGATGTGCGTAGCTCATAACAGACCTCCGTGTGTATGTTTTTGTCGTGACTAACATCTTACACGAACCTGTTATGGGTTTCTTTATTTGTCGCACTTAATTTTACAATTCATCATTCTAAATTGTCATCATGACTTTACAGATAGTGACTATGTTGCATTTGATGAAAAAGGATTTATAACTAGAATTAAAATAAGAATCCCTTCTCTATTTCGGGATGAGTACGATAGAATTTGTGCCCCTGCATATGACGATGAATATGACCAGTATGCACTTTTAGACCTTATTGAGTTTTTTGCACAAAATATTATGGATATCTCAGAACGATGGAATAATGAGAGATACCGAAACTATAAAACGATAGATTGCCATAGCTCTTCAGATGTATTTGAAAATTTCCAGGAGGCAATAAATGAAATATTTACTGAGTCGGGGTTACTTTATGAACTTACAGATGAAAAAATTATAGAAAGAATTGTTGAAAACAGTCCACTTACAACGGAAATTGAAAATACTTTTGCAGCGGTACATGAGGTAGGCATAAGAGAGTTGTTGAAAGATGCTGTTGCATTATATAAGACACCAAATCCAACAGCACGACTAGATTCAGTGGAAAAGATATGGGATGCGTTAGAACGTCTAAAAACTTACTATACAACATTAGATAAGAAACATTCATTCAAAAAAATAGTAAATGATATGGCAAACGGAAGTGATGATTTTGCCGATTTGTTTAATAATGAGTTTAAGGTGTTGACGGACATTGGAAATAAATATCGCATACGGCATCATGAAACTGATAGGATTGATATTACTGATGTCCGTTATTACGACTATTTTTTCAATCGTTGTTTATCACTAATTGCACTTGCCATACAATATTTGAGGTAAAAGAAATACTGATTATGTACTATTCCTATGAAAAAGGAAAATTCGGCAAAAAACGTAGATGTGTTGTTATTCTGAAATGAAAATCAAACTACATATTCTTACATTTACAATGTGATGACAATTGAATAAAGAAGCAGAAATCGTAATTGGAAAAATGAAAAGTGATTTAAAATGTCGGGTCTATTGACTTTCTCGGCTTTACCCTCAAGGAGATTGATAACCTAAAAATAAGATACAACCAGATATTCGGATATAACGCAAACTAAAAAAAGGGAGGGAGTATAAAGGCATGAATCAAACAGAAGGAACAGACCGATTCGTTCTTAGAATGAGTGTTGCTGACGATGGGTTTAGCTTTTCATCATCCATCGAAACAGCATTAATATCTGCGGAAACTGAAATTCAGAGTCTGAAAGAGACAATCATGTCAGTTGAGAGTCTCAGACCGAACTGTGATAAGTTGGATTATGCGTTGGCTGCAAGTTCAGGAGTTCTCTGTGGCATCATTGATATTTTCCTGGTTGGAAAACCTGGAGATTCACCGGCTGGAGATGTTACTGATAAGTGGTTTGTAAATCGGACAACTGATTTCGCTAAACTTTGCGGATGGGAAGGCAAAGAAAATGATTCACTGTCATCAGCAATTCGCTTTCTTGAGAAGAAATTTAAAATTCCATATGACCAGCACGGGGCCGGTGATGCTGGGAGTATAGTATTTGACTTGAATCCTTCAAATCATCATTTCAAATCACTTGGCCATAATCCGACTTTGCTTGGTTTGTTTTTTTCGATATTAGATCAGTTTACAAATCAATCGCACTTTGTTTCCGGTGGAGAACTGATATCTTTACAGAATGCTGATGGAAAATTTGAACTTCGCGGCAGTAATGTTCCAGAAAAATTATTTTGTGGGTTCGTCAACTGGTTTGGCCATTTGATTTCCGATATGTCTGGATCATCCAGCAGTAAAGGTCGAGGTATGGGAATACCTTCTCCGTTTTGGGCGTGGACGAATGATATTATTGCAATAAAGAGAACACTGAACATTCCCGCTTCACAGTTTGACAACACAATAAATGAGTTGGCTCTGAGCATATACAAAGAAGGTTACGATATCCGCTTTCAAGCCACCCAAGTCATTCCAGTCTTTATCAATGAAATCATTGTCAGGTTGGTATATGCGATAAGGCGATTGGGAAAATACTTAGTAACAACAGGGAAAGAAGAACGTTCGGCATCCGCTATGTGGATAGCTTGTGAGCCATTCTCAAATCCTACCGTAAAAAGAATGCTTACAATAGCGCACGGCACCTTCTGCATGATGGATCTCGGCGATGCAACCATTCGGGCTTTCATAACCGGAGTTGGTACCTTCAATGTGAAGGAATTTTTCCTTCGGCTTAACATAGCGGGGGTGGGCCGTTTCACGATTTCATTGTATGGCGAAGCAAAGCAGTTTGGTGTAATACGAAAAGCTGAGTCCGAAGCTCAGTTTGTAAGAAGAGAAATAACCATCGTAGAAAACTATCTGAACGGACTCTCATTATTATCGGAGTTATACGATGATAAGGATCTTGTAGATTTTATTGATAACTTTAAGAATAGCGATATGTATGTTCAGGCTTTCCAAAAATCTGTCCGATTGGCAGAACTCAGAAAGGTCCCTGATAATAATATACTCAGAACAAAATCCGATATAGATTTATATTTTGGGGGTAACAGACAATGAACAAGAAAAAATCGAGGTTAAAACTTGCACAAGAGCAGGCAGAATCTGCTATTAAGAAAACAAATGAAAAAATATACGAGTTGGGCACACTCACAAGCCAGCTTTATGATGAAATGAACACCATACAAAAACTCTTTGATGAAATTAGGAATGTGCCGAATGAGAAGCGTTTAGAGTATGAAAAGCTGAAAGAAATCCGCCTGAACTGGAAACAGCAAGCAGAAAAGATTGAATCAGATTACAAAAATGCCGTCGCAAAAAATGCTGGAAAAGGTGCTGCTGGTCTAGGTGCCGGAATCGCAGTTGCGGCTCTTGGCCCTACTGCCGCAATGGGAATTGCGACGACATTCGGTGTTGCTTCAACAGGAACAGCTATATCTACATTGAGTGGCGCGGCAGCTACCAACGCGGCATTAGCTTGGTTGGGCGGAGGTGCGCTTGCGGCTGGTGGTGGAGGAATGGCTGCCGGAAATGCATTTCTGGCTCTTACTGGACCTGTTGGTTGGGCGATTGCCGGGGTTGCACTTGTGGGTAGCGGGTTTCTGCTATGGAAAGGGAAAAGTGATCAGAACCGTCTTGAGGAGATTTTCACCCTCATCAGCAAGCGTGATGTTAAATCATACGAACTTGCTATTGTAGAAATAAATGAGCGTATAAGCCGCATAAAAGATGAAAGCCAAAAGCTCAATTGTGCAAACGAAAGAACAAGAACATTTGGTCTGGACTACAACTTAATGACAGAGACACAGCAATATGAATTGGGTTCTTATGTAAATCTGATGAATTCTTCTACTCAATTGTTGGTTAATCCGATAACTGGATTGCAACCAAAATACGGCATAGGTGATTTGAAGGAATACATAGCTTTCAGTAAAAAGAAGTTTGATGATAAGCAGAAAACTTTGATGGTTTCTCTCTCCAATCTCTTGTTTAAGATAGATCTTAATGAAAAAGATAAGACACTATTATGGAAGTCTTTCAAAGGAAACAAGAAGTTCTTGTCTTCGATAGAAATGTCAAAGAGGGATTTTGAATTTTCAATTATTGAAACAGTAACTGATGCTCTTAAGCATAAGTATCGTTCAGAAAAAGGTTGATAGCAATATTCAGATACTGGGAAAATACTTGCCTATAATGTTTGGAGTGAGCCATTTAAATCGACAGAGCAGTAGAGAACATCCTTTATATTTTACGAGTGGAATGGATATGTTCCCGTCTACTGATAGTGACAAAAAAGCAGTGGATGTGTTTCCGAGAACAGACACATTCAAATGACATTCATTCTGTCCTCTCGAGCCATGTGGAGTGTGTAGTATTGATGCAAAAGGTAAAAGGGTAATATGTTGCTATATCAGCTTTTTGAATGTGTTTACCATATTCAAGAGGCTGATTTTTTAGTATGATTGGTTTGGAAACGGTTGAGATTGGGAATGATATCCAATAATTATTAGGTAGTAGGTGGGAATTGGTCAACAACTTTTCATATAAAAAATAAAATAAAAATAAATTTAAGTAGCCTACTTATCATGGGGTTATTCTATATAGATAGTTAGGTTAAATGTGATTATTTAAGCCATTCCAGAAAGTGAGGGAACCAATGGATTTAAAGGACAACATGTATTATATTCCAGCGAGGCGTCAACCGAAACGGAAGCAAGTAGCCATTTATAGTCGAGTAAGTTCCAATACAAAAGATCAGTTACGAAGTCTAGCTAATCAAGTTTCAGCCTTAACTCAGAAAGTTTCCTTAGTTGAGTATTGGCGGTTAGTTGATATCTATATTGATGTAGCCTCAGCCAAAGCAAAATAAAAGCGGGAAGAGTATAACCGTCTCATTGATGACTGTCGTAATAAAAAAATAAATATCGTTATCACAAAGAGTGTGAGTCGTTTTGGTCGAGATACGATTGAAGCATTAGAGACAGTAAGATTGCTCAAGGAATTAAAAGTTCGAATATTTTTTGATCAAGAAGACATTGATACTGTCAGTGAAGATAGTGAGTTACTGTTAACAATTTATGAAACTTTAACTCAAGCTGATAATGAGTCCCGCAGTCAGAATATCAAATTAGGGCACAGATACAGAGCGATAGATGGAACATCAAAACTCTATCATCGAAAATGTTATGGCTATGATCATGATAAAGAGGGGTTGCTGATCATTGCGGTAAAATCTTTAGACGGGTCAAATGGAATAGTCGTGGCAGTCAAGCGGTGGTTTGGCGGTGTGTCACCCGCATGGATAACCCTTCCTAAGTGCCAGGCTCAAACCGTTAAGGAAGATTTGTTGCATGAAGTGATTGTTGAAGTCATTAATTCCTTGATTGAGGATAGTGCCTACCTTAAAAGCTTGGAAGAAAATATTAGAGAGGTTTTGAATCAAAAGTACGATGAAAACGTGGAGGATATAGACGATCAATTGCATGAATTACAGAAACAACTCTACCATCGAGTCAATGAAAAAGATGAGTACGAGGGTTTAGCGGAACAAATCTATGAACTAAGAGGGAAGAAGCAAGCCTTGTTGATCACAAATGCGACAAATGAAAATAAACGAAAGCGATTAGCAGATATCAAAGCCTTCCTCAAGGGGCGGCATATTAAGCTGGAGGAGTATGATGAGAGCTTAGTCAATCGGTTGGTGAAGGAAGTGTGTGTTAAGAAAGATAGCCTTGAAGTGAAACTGAAAACTGGAGAAATCATTACAGTAGAAAAATAAGAGAGACCTAGAACTACGCATCAGAATGGGGATTGCATGGTGCTGTGTCTCTCTTTTTGATATCAATTGGATAATTTCTGTTGAGATAATACTATTTTTCCAATATTTTCTTTCAAAATTAACTAGTGCATGGTAATATAACTAAAAGTCATTATGGTCAATCACCTCATTTTATGGTTACTAATTTGGTATTAGTAGACTTTTTTTGTTTGTTAAGCATCTACCTTAATTTTACAATTTATTTACACTTATTATTGGCATTCAAATTATCAAAAAGAGAATGAAAGAAATTAGTTCAGTTCTTATGAAAGCCGTTGGTTTAAGGGATATTCTCAGATAGACACCTGCTATATTCATCATTCAATTGATGAGTCGAAATGTGAGTGCGTACTGGTGTATCTCAATGAATAATTTATCCAGAACTTAAAAGAAGGTGAACAAGTCATTATATTTAATTTGTTGTAAATAAGAATTCATAATAAATAATCAAAACATATGATATGCCACATGAATAAAACCATCTAAGATTGGAGAAAGAGGAAATATTATGTATAAATATTATAAAAAACCTTCAGGATACAGTAAAGATAGCGCATTAACAACTGCTGAAAAAAATGCTTTACATCTTAAATTAAAAAAATATTGTATAAATCAGTTTAAACAATCTGAAAAACGTACTGGAAAAAAATATGATGGGTGGGGATATTTCGGTAAATGTTCCGTCAACTTTCATTTTGGATCTGGATGGACTTCCTCAAATGAGATCAGAGAGTTTCACAATCGTAAATCAATGCAAAGTAGAATATTAGCTTTCGATAATTATGGACCTGATGTAGAATCAATGCTTAAAAAAGTGGCAACTTTACTTAGACAATCTGGATATAAAGCAGAAGTTGAGGGGAGGATTTTACGCATGTGGAAAAAAAGATAAGGTAATTATTCTATTAGAAAACTAAGGAAAAATATATTTTTTGAATATAGCTCAAAAGAATCAGCGGATATTTAGGCGTCTTTTTTGAAATCAGTAAGCTATAATCAGATTCTATTTCTTATTTCTAACTTCAATGTATGTATATTACTAGTAATACTAGAGTGTCTAATTTTTAGTACGCTTGTTTGTTTAAATAAATTTATCAATGAAAGTTCTCATTTTTATACGTTTATTCCGAGTTATATGTTTGGTTGCAATTTGATTTGAATGTATCCATAATACGGTTGTGTGATACGAGAATAAACTTTCCAATTGCGGTAATGCTAACTACTGATGATAATAGATATTTTTTATGTTTTTCGAAGGTCAGTGGCTAACTTCATTATAAAATCCGCCTTATATTTTTAATATAAAATTAAACTATTAATGTAATAATGTAATTAAAACTTTTATTAAGGAGAATTAATTGTGATTCATATAGTAATCGAAGAAAAATTTTTGCAAGCAGAGTTTGTTTATGAGATTGTAGATAATAAAGATGAGTTAGGTCCTCATTATGAAATTACGACTATTGGAGGAACTTCTATTATGAATTGGACACCACATAAATATGAAATAGCAAAAAAATATATAAATTTTGGGCAATTACCGATTGTTATGGATGGTGCGGTACTTCCGGACAGTTATCGATTAGAAGAAAATTAATTGTACTCGGATAAATTAATTATTTTAGATATAATATGCACCCAAACTACCCAATCCACATATCAAATTCAATCCATAGCTTATAATCGACACACGTGGAGTGTGTATCGTTGCTACAAAAGTTGTTTGTGAGTGTTGTGGGGAGATCTTTAGACGGGTTAAATGGAATAGTCGGGGCAGTAAATCAGTGGTCTGGCGTTGTGTCACCCGCATGGATACCCCTTCTAAGTGCCAGGCTCGAACAGTTAAAGAGGACTTGCTGCACGAAGTGATTGTTGAAGTTATTAATTCCTTGATAGAGGATAGTGACTACTTAGGTACATTAGAAGAGAACATCAAAGAAGTCTTGAATCAAAAAAATGATGAAACCGTGGAGGATGTAGACGATCAACTGCATGAATTGCAGAAGCAACTCTACCATACTACCAATGAAAAAGATGAATATGAACGAATAGCGGAACAAATTTATGACTTGAGAGAGAAGAAGCAAGCCTTGTTGATTGCCAATGCGACTAACGAAGATAAGCGAAGGAGATTAGCAGATATCAAAGCCTTCCTCAAAGGGCAGCATATTGGGCTCGAGGAATATGATGAGAGCTTGGTCAATCGGTTGGTGGAGGAAGTGCGTGTTAAGGAAGATAGCATTGAGCTAAAACTGAAAACAGGAGAAATCATTACAGTAGAAAAATAAGTGAGATACAGAACTATGTATAAGAATGGGGATTGCGTAGTTCTGTGTCTCTCTTTTTGGTATAATGTTTTGGAAGTAATAATCGTGAGTGAATCGTGCGAAAATTGTGTAAGATTGTAACCCAAATAGGTGAAGGAATGGAGAATTTAAGTGAAGCAATCTGAAATACTAGAAATTAGTGAAGGGAAATACGTAGAGTTAACAAGAGCTAAAAACAAAAATCCCGATTCTTTCTGGGAAACATACTCGGCATTTGCAAATACAGCGCCTCCTGTCCATCTAAAATTAGATAACGGAGGCGATTTGAGGCGGTTGAATCGAAGGTATAATCGTATAGCCTGCAAGAAGTTGTTCGGCTTGCTTCGTTGTTATCTGTAAAGCCTCTGATGACGAACGTGGCCAATGAACGGTCCCATTTTCAAGTCGTTTGTACAAGAGATAAAAACCATCTCCATCCCAATAAAGCGCCTTGAAACGGTCTCTTCGCGAACTACAAAACAGGAAGACGGCATCGGTAAACGGATCAAGTTGGTACTCGCTAACCACTAGCTGAGCGAGACCATCAATCCCTTTATGTAAATCCGTCTTACCACAAACAAGATAAACTTCACCCACTTGAGTAAGATCAACGACCATCATTAACCCCCACATTTAACAGAATACTGAGCTGATCGAGGTCAATGTCATTGAATATTTGGATAGATAATCCTTCTTTCTTTAAACTTAGAATCATTTTCTTTTGAGACTGGGGATTCGACTTTTCTTTTCGATGAGCGGATGATTTAATTTTGACGACATCCAACTTCTCCATTAGTAACTTCCTTCTCTATAAGATAATTTAACTTTACAGGAAAAGGGAATCGGAGAATAGATACCAAATTTAGAAGCACTTACTAAAAAATGATGCCAGTGAATTTTCACTCATCAACATCATTTATTATAGAACCGATTTATCTTACCAAAATACTGGGCTATTTTGAATATACCTAATTTATACCCGCTTACAGACAAAGAACCAAATTAACCAAAGAACTGGAGTTTTTAGTATGTATTGAGTTTGCGTCACTAACCCTTCATATAGTTGTTAATATTTTTGAAATTATCATCAATCTTTTGTTGTACTTTTTCTAATCCAACACTTGAATCACATAAATCTTCTTCCATCTTTAGATCTGAACTAAATTTCCCTCCAAGTTTAGAATATAAATTTGAATTATCATTAAAATGCGGGTCGAGGTATTTGTAAAATGGTTTACTAATCAATGAGCCTCTATTATATAACAAATAATCATTAGTGGCTGTTTCATGAGAAATATCATAGGTATAATCACAGATGCATACATTGCCTAATTTACGGGTTTTAGAAATGATTACTTCTTTACGATCATTTATAGTAATTAGTATATTTTTAGCAACGATTGCTTTAAATTTAAAATTCCCAGTAGAAAGGGCACCGATTAAATGTCCCATTTCGTGGATATAAGAAACATATTCTTCTAGAATTTTTGTAATATAGTCTACGGTAATATCTTTTTCTTTAATTTTTCGACGAAATTTATCTTTTACATCAGGTTCTTTAATTTTTCGACGAACTTTATATTTTACATCAGGTTCTTTAATTTTTCGACGAACTTTATATTTTACATCAGGTTCTTTAATTTTTCGACGAACTTTATCTTTTACATCAGGAACCATTTTTTTAACAAAATCTTTTACATCAGGAACCATTTTTTTAACAATATCTTTTACAGCATCATCAATAGTATCTATACAATTACTATCGTTGTATGCAGGAGTAGGTTTAAATGGATTTATTTTTAGATTTAGAAGATAATCTGTTATTTTAGATGTTTGAAAATATATTTTATTCGCATCACCATCTATTTTTTTATTTATTATCACTGATTCAATTAGAGTTAAAAATCTATAAATAACATATCCGTTAATATCATATTCGTTAATATCATATTCGTTAATATCATATTCGTTAATATCATATTCGTCTTGATAAAATTTTTTGAAAGAATGATCTGTTAATGGAAAATTATCATGTGCATCATCATTTTTATCTATGAAATATGTATGATGTATATCTTGCCAAGTTATTTTCTTTTTTGGATATTGATTAGGAATTTTATTGAGGGTCTTATTGATTGATATGAACCCTGGTATGTTTCTTGATTCTGGAATAATTTCTTCTAAATATTCCCATTCATCTTCGTTCCAATCGGTTATAGGTTTGCCTTCGACCCATTCATAAACAATAGATCGAACTCCATTAATATTTTGAAAATTATACCGATGGATAGAATAAACTTTTTCATTTTCGTAAAGTTTTAAAAGAGAATTTTGATTCTTCCTTGCAAGACCACTTGGTGTTCCACTGCCGCCGCTCAAATTATTATTTACTGCACTAGATGACTTATGGTTATTAACTTTATTCTGTTGAGTAGGAAAAATGATTTCAATATTCTCATCTGCTGTAGCTACATTACTAATAGGAACATCGGAGAATCCAAATAAATCACTAAAGTTTAAATCTTTAGGATTGTTTATATCTTTACTTAAATTATTTGATAATTGAGATAAACTTTTAGACATTTTGTTAATTATATTATCGTAAAAGTCCTCTAGCAGAGATCTAACGTAACTAATATGAGTAATTAGTGTCTCATTTACATAATCGATAAACTGAATGAGTCCTGCGAGAACATCATTACCATCTAAATATTTTAAGAAAGTTGTTTTAATCTCATTATTTTCTTTTCCAACTCCATTTATAAAAAAATCTACAGAATCTTTAAACTCTTCAAAAATTTTTTTCAAATCTTCTTCCATACTAACGCTATCATTAATCAGAGTAAAATTATAGGGATTTTTAAAAGTTTCCAGTGTTAATGACACTAATTCATCTTGCAATTCTCTTGCAGCAGCTTGAGTAGCTACTACGTTTTCATCAAATGCATCAATGCTGTAAAGCATATGTTCGATACTATTTTCACTTTCAATCCAATCTTGAAGCTTAAGATTTATAGATTCATATGCTTCTTTTTCCCAATAATCTTTTATAGCTATTGCAGATTCCTGTAGGGGGATGAAATTATGTTTTAAATAAATCTTTTCAAGTTCAGTAAAAAATACATTTCTGATTATTTTAATTGATGCAGTATAACCAGAGTATGTATTGATAATTTTAGTGATTTCGTCTTGTGTTAAGCTATACCTCATTATTCAACCTCTTCCATAATGGCATCAAAATCTAATGATGGTGCTGTGACTTCTTTATGATTGATTCTATATTTTTTAAATGATCGCTGAGTATTTAAACTTCTAATTTTGAAATCAATTACAATAGAATTTAGTCCTTTATGGGTAAATTCTACACCAGTACGAGTATAAATTTTTTCTATATTCCCGCTTACAAAAATATACTCACTTTTATTAACGATATCACTTGGTATTTCTTCAGAAGCAATAGCGTTGATAAATAACATATTTAAATCAGATCCATTTCGCATCATTTCATTGAACCATCTTGGCATGCGTTCGATATGATCCAAGGTAGAAATCCAATAAATATCCTGTTCAAATCGTGGCATTTCACTGAAATTATCTATATAGCTCTGAATAAAATGCTTAATTGGACCATAATCAACTGCAGGGTTTTCCTTCTCGATAATTTGTAAATTAGATGCTAAATTTTCAGGATCAATGTGTTTAAATTGAGAAAAAATATAATCTTTGTAGCTAAGGAATCTCTTTTGTAACGAGCTGTTAAAATTAATCATATTATTGATAAAAATAGTTAAAAATTCTTCAAGTGTTTGGGAGTTATATGCTGCATAGATTGATTTTCGCATATGGTAGCGATTTTTTAATATTTCTAACTGGTCTATATTATCAGTATCATATCTTAATGTTATAAGAGATGAAAGATTGTTATAAGCATCCACCAATGGATTGAAATTAAAATGAAAATGATTTAGTGTTTGGAAAGGGGAAGATTTAAAATTCATTGCTAATATATCTTGGACATATCCAATATCATCAATATTAGGTGATGCAATAAGGATGTTTTTATTCATGCCTTTTTCTATAAAAACAGTTTCTAAATCATATTCTTTATTCGAGTATACAACGCCATAACCCAGAGTAAAAACGTCTAAAAATTTATTTGGGTGTTTTGAAATGATATTAAACCTTCTAGATTTAATTTTATCTAGAATTGTGGTTAAATCATCTATATCTTCTTGATAATCCTCTTGATAAAATTTCTGTTTTTTATTAAAATCAAATTTTTGATTTTCGTCACAAAACAATTTTAGCCTTTCATAAAAAAATGAATCATCAATGCTACCGTCTTCATTTATTTTTTCATCGTCATTAATATAAGGAACGCGATATTTTATATTATCTTCAATTGCACCAGATTTATCATTGGCTAAAACATATCCAACTTGTAAAGTTGAAGCAGCAGAGTTACCCAAAATTTCAGAGGAAACACTGGCATCAGCAGGCAATGAAAAGCGTAATTTGAAGTTGGCCATCACTCTCGATGATAAGGAACCAGACATATCTTGAGACGCAAATAACAAATGAAAACCAGTTGCACGGCCCAATTTAGCAATGGAAGTCAATAGCATTTTTATTTGTTCACTTTGTCTGTAGGTTGACTCTTGAAACATTTGCTGAAATTCATCAACAATCAGCATAACACGCGGGAGAACAACCTGGAATTTACTTCTGAATTCTTTAATATTTTGTACTCCTAAGTAGGTAAAAAGGCTTTCCCGAGCTTTCATGCAATGGACAAGGTATTCAAATAAACTAATGATATATCGAATTTCACTGGTCGCAGCCACTGCATTGATATGCGGCGTTTGATATTTAGTGACATACCGGCTTAATTCAACTTTTTTAAAATCAGCGAGATAAATGTCTAACTCCCAGGGAGAGTATTCGGTCAATAGATTTTGTATAATATTATTTAAAAATACTGACTTTCCGGATCCTGTACGACCAGCAATCAATCCATGTACATTTATATTACCTAGTTTGATTGCCTGTAACTTAAATTCTTCTTCTTCAGCTAGACCAGGTCTTAAATTTATATGACTAGACGTTTCGTTAAACCAAATGTTGGCTTTAGGTGTATGATTTAAAGATAGTTGCTTAAAACTATCTGACATCATTAGCTGTTTAAATAACTTTCTACTGGCTTCTTGGTTGTTCGAAATATTAGTAAACAACTTTATATATTCCAAAGGCTCAGGACTGATTGTTATTGTGCTATTATCATATTCTACAGGTTTAATTATCTCATCATTTATTCTTAAAGCTAGACCAATAGACTCGGGATCTTCTTCAAAAACTTCATTCACAAAAAGATCAGGTCTCTCATTTATCAAATTAATTAATTCATCGATATAGAGTTCATATGCATACTGGCGACGTTCTTTAGTTTTTTTTAGCTGTTCTCTCTGTAGCTGACTAAAAATATCCATGTTAATCACCTATGCTTAATGTTCAAACAAATGTTTGATGTCAGAAAAATCTGTATTCGCTGCATTTCCATCTGATTCTTGAGATAGAGTAGAAGCAGTATCACTTCCCAAGTTTTGAGCGGATGAGCCTCGTTCTGCAATCATATCATGTGCCTCTTGAAGTTGATTATTAATATTGTCTATTTGTAATTCAAGTGCAGAAAAAACGATTTTTACTAAATATCCAAAAGAAATATATAGTTGATTATCTTCTGCATTTTTAGAGATAAGACTTTGTAGATTCTCATGTTGTGTGCTAATTATATTTTTAAATTGATTAGCAGTATTAGTGAAATCCTCAAATATCGCTTTCAAATCTTTTGACATACTGACAGATTCGGTAATAGGACTTAACTTAATCTCTTTTTCAAAAAGGGTTTGAGTCTCTTCTAACAAATCATCTTGTAGTGCCTTTGCAACTTTTTGTGATTCATTAGATTGATCGTCAAAAGCGCCCATGTTTTTTAAAATATTTTCAATGCTTGATTCACTATCAATCCATGAGCGAATGGTCGTAGAAATTTGATCATTTACTTGATTATTCCATACATCTGCCAAAATTTGAGTTGTTTTTTGAAGTGGCGAATATTGATGGGTCATATATATATTTTGCATCTCTTCAAAAAAAGATTCTAGTCCATTTTCAATTTTTTCAATAGAGTCTGAATAGTTAGTGAACATCGCATCTCTGACTTGATCGTTTAAGTTAATTTTAATCATGTATATACATCCTTCCGAAAGAGTATTATAGTGGTTGAAAATTATTATTGTTATCTAATTCATAAATATTGGACTTTTTGCCATCGTAAAATGATTGCAGATGGTTGATAAATGAATCTTTATTAGTAAGTGTTTCATCTGTCCAATTATCTTTTTTGATGAAGAAAATTGGCAAGTACCCAAGTTTAGAACCATTATTTACAACACGCCAAAAGTCATCGTTTGATATTCTTTGATTTGATTGAATTTTTGTTAAATCTGGTACAAAGAAGAAATTAATAATTTGCTTTTTATACGTGGCTGTGCGCCCATATTTCATTTCTTGCATTTGATTATAATCGTCTATCGTATTAGTGATTGAGGAAATTTGTAACATACTATTATTGATAGTTGATGCGAGAGTAGGGACATCACTTATAATTTCAAGTATCCCTTGTTCTTCTAAGCGTTTAAAATTGATCGCATGATTTTGTACATCAGTGATAATAAATCTAATTAAATCTAATGGATAGATACTAAAACTGGCTTCAATTAATATTTGAATAAAGTTAAATAGTTTTTCAGATAAATTTTGATCAGAATCAAAATCATATAAAAAGACAATTGGCAATTGATGATGAGTCAATTGAGTAAAATCAACTAGATTTTGCTCGTCCTTATTTCTTTTATCATGGTTCTGGATAAATAATCTATCTGGAAATTGCCCCTTAACTTCATATCCATTCACATTATTAGTAAATAGCCCTTCTCCAAGGGGTCTCAACTCCTCAAGAATATTAGAAATCGATTGAGTCAAATCTTTTTTATGTTCATTGAGATTCTCGACCTTTTTATGTTTGCTTTCAATAAAGTTTCTAACTATTGAAATATAGTTGTCATAGTTTCCACGTAATCTATCCATAAGCTTAATTAGTTTAGAAATTGTAGACGATTCAATTTTATTAATCTCATTCATATATTTACTTTTAACATGATTTATTCGTGAAGAAAGATTATTTAAATAATCTTGTTTAGCCAGGGCATTTTCGAGTTGTTTTATAGCTTCTTCATGAATTTGATTTTTCACTTCTTTTTCAGCTTGAGATACTTTGTTTTCGAGCTCTAGTTGCTTCTGTGTATTTAAAGTCAAAATACTATCTGTATTTTGTTGTGCAAAATGATGACTGATATCATTAATTGATAGGGCTAAATATATTGAGTCGACGTTTTTGTTAATTAATTTATTGATTTCTTTGCGTTTGCCAACAAATAACAGTTGCTTTTCATCTAAAAACTGAAGAATTTTGTCGGGAAAAAGCAGTGCATCGTTAGCTTTATAGGCTAAAAATGCGACACCAATTAATAAGATAAGCATTATAGGAATCATCAGTATTGTAACTGATATATCGAATAAGCTAATAATCCACCAACTTAAAGCGGCTCCAAGTATACTAAATATGACACTTTTAATAGTGCTAAATAAAAAACGATCATAAAACAGAGTATAAAGCATTGACCCTACGAATACGGGGATAATAACTTGAAGAATAAGCGAACCAATTGACACGATAATAGCTGAAATAAACTGAGATATACCGGGTATTAATAAAACAATTGAAGCACCGAATATAAAAATCAAAGCGGGTAGTAATGCATTAGCTAGAAACTGAGCCCACTTTGGATAATGATAGACATCCGTTTCAAAGCTAGGAGTCTGGTTTATTTTCTCTATGATATCGTCCAATTTATAATCTGAATAGTCAACGCAATCCGAATTGTTTATAGATGACCAAAAGTTTTTATCTAACATATTCAAAGAATTAAGTTGGTCAAGTTGATTCCTTATTTGACTGGCATTAGAATGATAATTTAAATAATTATGTATATTTTCGTATTCATCAAGATAAATATCTTCAGGATCTTTAATATTATGGATGTGATCTTCGAAATCATTTTTAGCAAAAGTTAGATCAAAATTATTTATAACTGAGTCCGGTTCAGCCTCAAGCCATTTCTCAATTGATTCGACAGTTAGTAATTCGATAAGATTAGTATGTGTTTTATTTAATAGATAATCAATATATTTTTTGATTTTATCTTGCTCAATATTAAGCGCGTCTATATCATTTTGTTCTTTCTTTCGGGCTTCTAAAATATCTGATTGTTCGGTTTTCTTAATTTCTGAATATTCGTCATAAAATGATGATAGTTCCGAGTATAAGTGTGCATCGATATTTTTAAATTGTGAAATATTGTTATTACTAAATATTTGTTCAGGTGATCTGCTTGATTGAATATTTGAAATAATATTTTCAGCATGGGATATTTGTTTTTTATTTTCTTGTATATCTTTAGTTATTTTGTTTTTATCGTTCAACTTTTGTCTATACTCGTTTAACAATTTTTTATAATCATAAAATTGCTTGAGTTTATCCATGATAGCTTCCTCCACTAGTTCATTATCTAACTATATAATATACCAATTTTTAAAATTAAGTCCATAAGTGCATTGGAAATTATTGATTTTTAATCTAGTTTTATCAAACATATGTTATAGGAGGTGCTTCTTTTCGACTTGCTTTGGCTCTAGCGTTCAGCACTCTTATCTAAGAATAGGGTCAAGGAGGAAAGTGAAAAGGTCCTTGACGTTGTACTTAGCCTAGATAGAAGCTCCTTGTCGCTAGCCTAAGAAACCTCTCTAGTAAAGTAATCCGAGACAATGTCATTTGTTGACTTAAATCCAATATTTTTCGATGAATATTATTGCCTCGATTAACGTAGCACCGATGGGCTTTCTTTAGAGCTTTTACACTGGTAAATTCACGACAAGTATAAAAGCGCTCCACATCTTCACGATGGCTTCGCTCGACGATACCGTTTTGACAGGTTGAATAAGTACATATCTTCTTAAACTCTATCCTTTTAAATTTGAGAATTTCCTCAAAGATTGTGAGTTGCTCTGTGACATCTGCATCTTTGGTAAATTCGAGACCATTATTGGTTTGAACCGTTTTAAAGGAAAAACCTAAACCTTCCTCTAAATTCAATAGAAAGTTTGTCGTAAAATGGTAATATCATATTCCACGCGTATCAACTTTAAGCAATACATAGGGACATACTTAATGTCAATTAGGACCTTATTGCTAGGATGGGTCACCTTCATCACTTTCCAAGTAGACTTAGGATAGGACTTTTAAATTACAACAAATAAATACTAATGAAAAACTCTATCAAATTTAATACTTATCAGACTATTTTGCCCAGGATCGCAATGAGTTTGCGCGTCTCATCCATGATGAACTGATTCAAGATATTTATGTGGCAAAGAATTTATTGTCGATGAAGTCACCAGATATTGCCTATACTAAAGAAGTGTTAGCTCAACTAGAAGAAAAAGCACGTGACATCATGAATTTCTACCAATACCATTTCTTCGAAAATATGAAACTAGAAGATAACTTGCTGACGATATTTCAATCGATTCAGGACCTCTATCCTCAGAAAAATTAGATATTCAATATCAAATTGAAGATACGCTCTCCAAATCAATAGATCAACCGACAATTCGATTGGTGTGCGTGTTGACCAAAGAATTGATTAATAATATCTATAAGCATTCTCAAGGAACTTATTTGTCCTACCAAATTCAACAAGCGGGCCAGGGCATAGCGATTGAACTGGAAAGTGATGGTGCAGATGGTCGAGATCTTGACGCGATTCTGTCACCGAAACGTGGCGTTCTGTTGATGAAAATGCTTGTGAATACGCAAAGTGGAGAGCTTAACTACCAATTGAATGGTGATGTTTTATCCACACGAATTTTACTGAAGGGAGGTCCTCATGAAGTTATTACTTCTCGATGATCATCAATTGTTCGGGCAGAGTTTACAACAATTGTTAGAAGATCAAGCGGAGATTGAATATTGTGACTATGCGAGTGAACCTAATCTATTCTATAAATTCCTGGACAGCAAGGACTATGATCTCCTCTTGATTGATATTAATCTCAAGGCAGACCTGACAGGCTTCGATGTGGTCCGGCAACTCAGGGAGAATCAGTGTAAATTTCCCGCTGTCATCTTAACAGCTTATGATTTAGCGAATTATCGAACCTCCGCCTATGAACTAGGTCTGAAGGACTTTATCAATTAGTCGGTTGAAATTGAGGAACTATTCCTAAGGCTTAAAGCAGCGAAAGATTGAATGAGTGCACCTCAACCAGAGAAGATTCTTGATCCTCTAACCTCTCGGGAGATTGAACTATTACAAAGCTCGTCCAGGGTCAAAGCAAGAAAGAGCTAGCCAAGGAATTGTATATTAGCGAACGGACTTTATATAATCATTTGACTAATATTTATAGTAAGTTGAACGCCAGCAACTTAATTGAAGCCTATAATAAGGCGATGGAACTGGGCTACATTAATCCAGTGATGTAATCTTTTAGAGGAGGGATCAATCATGAAAAATACGGGCAAATGTCCAAAATGTGGGGGAAAAGATCTGATCTATGTTCCAGGATCTGTAGGTGCTTATGGTACGGGTAATAATATTATGACAGGATTGACCACACTCTCGGCTGTTTTGGTAAATCGTTATGTCTGTACAAAATGTGGATATACTGAAGAATGGGTAGAAGATGTTCCGAAGTTGAAGAAGACTTATGAGCGTCCATAATAATAGGAAGAAAGGTTCTGAATGAGATGGTCCGTCAAATAATCGATGGCATTCTTTTAATTGTGTTTGTCTATCTTTTTGCTTGCTATACCCTATTTCTAATACGAGTTTTGCTTTATGGAAAGGTAAGGTATACGGAAGTAAGCATCCGACATTAAGAGAGAAAATAAGAGGTATATTTTTCTTGTAGAAAGAGGGATGAATTATGAAAAAAGAAAATAGAGATGCTCTCCGTGTTTTCATTATTTGCATCTTGGGAGCGATTGCTATATTGTGTATTGCCTACTTATTTAATTTGATTTTTTAATAAAAGCTGTCAAATTATTGTAAGGAAAGCATTTAGGAAAAGGTTATCTTACTGATAAAATTTATCATGGCAGCAAAAAAGCACAATCAACATATCAATTTCAATCCATACCTTAATATCGACACATGTTGAGACGGTAGTATTGATGTCACGGGTGGATAAGTAAGCGTGTAATAAGATAAGTAAATAAAGGCTTTCCGTGATTTGAGATCTGGTTCTAAGCCGGAAGGATAATCACGGATTTTTGCTTTGAGGGAAGTTATCCAAGAATGATGAAATAAAAAAATATCAGCCGAAATAATTGTTGATGTGGTGAGTTGACAAAATAGCTGGTAAAAATTATGTAGATGGATGTAAATGAATAGTTATTTTTAAGGATATGTTATTTTTAATTGCTTCATTTCATATTGACTGGAACGGTCAATTTTGATGCGCTCTAAATGACCGGTTGGGTCATCAGTTTATTAAGAAAGGTGGTTATGATTATTTATTCAAAATTTAATAACTTAAAACCAGAAAAACAAAAGCAAATTATTAACGCAGCTATAAAAGAATTTGTCCAAAGTGGTTTTGAAAAAGCATCTACTAACGAAATTGTAAAAAGAGCTAATATTTCAAAAGGCTCGCTGTTTAACTATTTTAATAGTAAAAAGGATCTTTACTTGTACTTGATTGAGTATGGTAATCAAGTAATCGTGAATCTAAATGAACAAATTGACTTGTCTGAAAATGATCTATTTAAAAGAATCGAAAGAGTTGGTTTACAAAAGTTCTATGTTCAACAAAAGTACCCACAGGTATTCGATTTCTTGGCATCAACTAAACAAGAGGAGTCTGTAGAAGTAAAGGATATCATTAAACAAAGGCTCAATCCAATCTATAATCAAGCCATGAATAAATTATATAAAGACATTGATTACTCTAAATTCCGGGAAGGAATTGATATTGAAAAAGCAATTGAGATTTTGAATTGGACGATGTTTGGTATAGGAGAGAAAGGACTAAAGGAATTGGTTACCTTTGAGGATATTGGTAAATTTGGAGAGAAATATCTAGAAGAGTGGAACGTTTATGCCGAATTACTGAAATACAGCTTCTATAAATAAAACTGAATTAAAGGTGTATTGAAATGAAAACATAGTAGCTTTAGATTTTTATCTAAAAAATTTTAAAAGAGGGTGTCTATATTATGACCGATATTGTAAAGGTACAAGGATTACAAAAAAAGTTTGGTAAATTTCAAGCATTGCGTGACGTGTCGTTCACGATAAAGTCGGGGGAAGTGGTTGGGTTTATTGGTCCTAATGGTGCTGGGAAATCTACAACTATTCGTGCCCTATTAGGTATTATAAAACGTGATGCTGGTATTGCCGAGATATTCGGTAAGGACGTTTGGAAGGATAGTCTTGAAATTCATAAGCGCATTTCTTATGTCCCTGGAGATGTTGCCCTTTGGGGAAGTTTAACGGGGGGAGAAATTATCGATCTCTTCATCAAATTACATGGTAGTGGAGATAAAGAAAAGCGCGATTATTTAATTAAACGTTTTGATTTAGACCCTAAGAAAAAAGCCAAAGGATATTCAAAAGGAAATCGTCAAAAAGTTGGATTGATTGCAGCATTATCTGTTGATTCTGATTTATATATTTTTGATGAACCGACATCTGGTCTTGATCCTTTAATGGAACAAGTTTTCCAAGAAGAAGTTGAAAAAATTAAAGCATCTGGTAAAGCTATTTTATTGTCCTCCCATATTTTAAGTGAGGTAGAACGATTAGCAGATAAGGTTGTAATTATACGCCAAGGTGAAATTGTTGAAACTGGAACCCTTGATGAATTACGACATTTAACTCGGTCTACTGTCACTTTAGTGACAAGTGGAGATGTATCAAAAATGGCTTTTGTAGATGGAGTACATGATTTTATTCAAAATGATAGCCAAGCAACATTCTCTGCCGATAATCAATATCTCAATAATATTTTGATTGAAGCTAGCAAATTAGGTGTCACAAGGTTTGAATCTATACCGCCAACACTCGAAGATTTGTTTATGCGTCATTATGAAAGCTAAACCGTGGGAAGGAGGAAAAATTATTATAAAAGAAAAATTCGCTCGTTGGGACACATTGTTTTTACAGTATTTAAAACGAGATTGGAAAAAAATTATTATATGGGTATTGGGACTTGGCATGTTTTCGGCTGGATTTGTTCCAGCTTTCAAAGAAATAGCAAAAGGGCAAGGTTTAGTCGGAATGTTCGAAACTTTGCAAAACCCCGCAATGATCTCTATGGTGGGTCCGACTCCAGTTGAAACAGGAGCTGATTATACCTTAGGAGCAATGTATGCGCATGAAATGTTGTTGTTTTGTGGTTTGTTTGCGATGATAATATCTATTTTACACGTGATAGGTCATACTCGTAAAGAAGAAGATCTTGGCCTTACTGAGCTAGTGCGTTCATTTCAAATAGGTCGTCAAGCAAATTCTCTTGCAGCAATAGCAGAGATAGTCTGCATCAATGGTCTACTAGCACTGTTTATTGCAGGAGTAATGATAAGTTTCGGGGCCGATACGATTTCTATTTTTGGTTCCGTGTTATACGGGGCATCAATCGGAATGGCAGGGATTATTGGTGCTGGGATTGCTCTAATAATGGCACAAATTATGCCCACGTCATCGGCTGCAACGGGATCATCTTTAGGAATTGTAGGATTACTTTACATTGTTCGTGCTGGAACAGATGTCTCCAATGTTGACTTATCTATGATGAATCCTATGGGATGGACATATTTAACTTTTCCTTTTACAGATAATAATTGGTTTCCACTTATTTTTGCTTTAATTTTCAGTATAATAGTGGTGTTCATAGCTTTTTCACTTGAAGGTGGCCGCGATATGGGGGCTGGATATTTACCGCAAAGAGAAGGGCGTGAAAGTGCAAAGCAGTCTTTGCTGTCCGTCCGGGGATTATTTATAAAGATTAATAAAGGTGTCATCATTAGTTGGTTAATCGCATTTGTTGTTATGGGCGCTGCCTATGGTTCGATTTATGGAGATATGCAGACATTCCTAGAAAGTAATGAAATGATGAAACAAATGTTTTCTCAAGCAGGATTTTCTATTGAAGAATCATTCACTGGCACAATTATGATGGTTTTGATTAGTTTGGTTTCTATTCTACCAATTGCGATTGTAAATAAACTCTTTTCTGAAGAAAGACGATTACACTTAAGTCAGATTTATGCAACAAAAGTAACCCGCAGTCAATTGTATTGGACTAGTATAGGGTTATCGATATTAGGAGGATTATTAGGAGTTTTATTAGCAGCAGGTAGTCTTGGGGGTACTGCTATCTCTGCGATGGGGAATAGCGGAGAGATGGATATAGTTGACTTTTTTGCTGCTGGCTTTAACCTTTTCCCTTCTGTTTTATTCTTTATAGGTCTAGCAGCGTTAGCTCTTGGATGGGCACCGAAACTAGGTAAAATAGTGTATATTTATCTTACATTCTCTTTTTTATTAAATTATTTTAGCGGCTTAATAGACCTTCCGGAATGGTTTTTAAATACTGCTATACAAAGTTGGATGCCTCAAATGCCAATGGATGATTTTGAAGCATCAGTTTTTCTTACAGTTACTATGATTAGCATTGCTTTAATAGTAATAGGTTTCTTGGGTTATAGTAGACGGGATATGAATGAAGGAGCTTAAATTGATTGAATAGTAAATCGTGTAAACTAACGATTTAAATTCTGGTGTTGTAGGTTTTAACATTAATCGATGAAACCAATTAAATTTTATTATTACAGGTTTCATATATTTGATAAGGATAGAAGTATTCTAAACTAGAATTATATTTCGATTCTTTTGGCAACCATTAGAAAGGTAGTCGTTATGTTCCCACGAACGTACAAATTAGTCGATATGTTCCCGCATATGACAGTTTCACTAAAAATCATAAATACATCAATTCTATCAACTCGTCCCACGTTGAGTGTGTAGTATTGATGGGAAAGTCAGAGAATAAAAGCTTGATATAATGAGGTTCTTGGTGAATCTTATAAGAATTTATGCTAATGGATAGGTTACACTAAGTTGGAAAGATAAAATAACATCGGTCATTTTGAAGGCTATCATAAGTAGATCGCTAGTAATCATGGCGACCCGCGTCATTGGTTTTTCAAACATGGCAAGACAATGGAGACATTCCGAGCGGATGTGAAGAAGGAATTAGCGAAAGGAACATCGACATCTAAACCATCAACTGGCGGTAAGAAATTATATCGTGTGCAGATTGGAGCTTATAGTGTTAAAAAAAATGCAGATAAGCAACTGAAAAAAGCAAAGAAGGCTGGTTTTAAAGATGCGTTTGTGAAGTATGAGTAGATAAAAACAACCGAAGAGTAGTTAAACTCTTCGGTTGTAACTTAAATGACTATTTGTTCTTCCACAATCGTGCCCGATTGCTTTACAAGATATAAATCGCAACGAACAAAACAAATGCAGATACAAGAAAAAGATTAAAAGCATCTGCTTTTCGTTTCCTGAATTCAGTAATTCCCATCACAATAAACATTAGTCCCATTGATAGAAACATTATATGAAGAT
Source organism: Fundicoccus sp. Sow4_H7 (assembly GCF_052115865.1). Lineage (NCBI taxonomy): Bacteria > Bacillati > Bacillota > Bacilli > Lactobacillales > Aerococcaceae > Fundicoccus > Fundicoccus sp. Sow4_H7. The sequence goes on from NZ_JBQKME010000001.1 coordinate 559,316, forward strand.
TAACGAAATTACTTTCTCTTTTTCATCACTTCAGCTAATGACTTGGAATTTATACCATCTTCCGCACTTAGCTTTTCAATAATGTTGTGATAATCTGCTTCATTATTTAAAAATTTTTTGAAATATACATATAAATCCACCTTTCCAATAGGGTTATACGAGTGTTTTACTCATGATCAAATCTGTTTGCTCTTCATCACCCATAAAAAAGGAGTGGGTTCCGATTTTAATAAATCCCATTTTCTTATAAAAGGAAATAGCATTTTCATTCTTTTCCCATACACCTAACCAGATTTTCTTTTTATTATGTTCCTTCGTAACTTCCAATGCTTTATTAAACAGAACTATACCAAGTCCATGTCTTTGAAATTTATTCTTAATATAAATCCTTTCGATTTCAAGTGAATCATGGCCCATTTCTTCAGACTGAGCATCATTGATATTGATTTTTAAATATCCAGCGACTTCATTTTTAAAATAAACAAAATAAAACTCTGAAGAAATATTGGATAATTCATTTTCTAATTGTTCAAGGTTAAATGCCCTTTCCAAATAGGACTTCATATTTTCAGGTGAATTCTGATCTTTAAATGTTGCATTGAATGTTTCTATACTTATTCCTTGAAGTGCTTGTAAATCCTCAACCATGCACTTTTTCGTTCTTATCGTCATGTTACTTTTTCGCCCCTTAATATAATCAATAACTTCTCTTGTTTCCCTTTTTTACATGTTCCCAGTCAACCTCTATATTCTTTCTAACTCTTTGAAGAAGGTGAGAAATGATTTCTACTTCTCTTTCGGAAAATCCTGCTAATGCGACACTATTCGAATGATCATTCTCTCTTTTAATCTTAGGATAAACATTTTCCCCCTTCATAGTTGGAAAGATTTTTTTAATTTTCTTGTTATACTTATCTTCCCTTCTTTCAATAAAGCCATTCTTTTCAAGTTTTTTTATAGCTCGAGAGGCTGTTGTTCGATCTACTTTTATCATCTCAGCCAACTTTTCTTGAATGATTCCGGGGTGCTCACATATTCGTACAAGATACAAATACTGTCCTTTTGTAAGGTCATATTCTTTAAATTCTATATTACTTATAGAATCTAACGCTCTTGCTATCATTCCAATCTCACGAAGAATCTCCTTCATAGCTTAACTCCTTAGTAAATATTTTATTGCAAATGCAACAAGATTGATTTGCATTAAATTTAACCTGTTTTTGTTGTATTTGCAACAAAAAATAAAATAATGAGGTGTAGTAAAGTGAAATATATTTTTTATGTATTAGGAATTTTATTATTAACCCTTGGTATTTCATTTACAATACAATCAGACCTTGGAACTTCACCCTTTGATGCAGTTTTGGTGGGACTATCTATAAGTGTAGGGCTTACTGTGGGAAGTTGAGTAATAATAATAGCTTTAATATTGATTTGCTGTAATTCATTTTTTGATTAGACAAAGACCTGAAGTTTTGGGGCCGCTAACAGCAGCCATAGCAAAACTCAAAATGAACTAAATAGAAGATCTGAACTTAGAAAAGTAAAAACAAATCAAAGAAGAAGAGAGTCTATTGTGGACAATATGCCTTATCAAATGTCCTAGTCTCCAGCGAGTGTGGTGACCTTTATAGAAGAGTGGCATGGAATAATAAAGCATCAACTTCAGCAAAATGGAGATGTGCAACTAGAATAACTGATGGACCAGAAGTCTGTAAAGGAGAAAGCCTGGAAGAATCAGAAATTCAAAATGCTGTGCTTAGAGCATTAAACCAAACCTTTGCTGGAAAGAATGATTTGAAAGAAGTACTAAAAATGAAAGTTTTAGACCTTGCCAAAAATGACAATTCAAAACAAATATCATTAGTAGATGAAAAGATAAATATATTGCTAACGAAACTGGTGAGTTCAGTTCAAGATAATAAATCCCATGACGAAATAGTTGATTAGCTAGAGGAGTTAAGAAATAAGAAAAGTGAACTTCAAACAGATGTATCAATTGTAGATGTTAACAAACGAAGTGTAGAAGACTTAATAAAATTTATAGACTCTAGTTCATCTGGAGTTGAAGAGTACGAAGATAAATTTTATAATATGATATAGTAATTTTACTCTTGTAAATTTTTGGGTTTAAAATTTAAAATAATGAATAATATAATAAATGAAATATTTATTATATAAGAATAATCTATTTTAGAGAGGGATAAATGAAAAAAGATTGTTACGAAATATGGGCAAAAAATAAATATTATGTGTTAAGCAAGTCACATAAAATATATTTAGAGAGCCGAGAATATTAAAAAAATGAAGATTTAAATTTTGAAGTTCTAAAAGAAAAAATAAGAAAAGTTGAATTAATTAAAGATAGTAAAAAAGATTTCGAAAATGCCATTCTACACATTTGGGGATATTTTAAGAATGATGCATCAGAAACTGAAAAAAGTACATTACTTAATTTGTTGGAAAACTATAAATTGGATAAGGCAAGTCAAATTGGATTATAGAAGTAATATACAAACAACTTCAAGGTGATTACTCGTTACAAACAGAATATACATCGTCTCAGGCTCAAACTAGATCATCATGGCAAGGTATAACTGTAGATCAAATGGGAGCGGCCCTAGATACTGCTATTGCATTAGCTCTAGGAGGAAGTACAGCTACCCTAGCCAATTTAATAAAAGTAAAAGGCAAACACGCAGCAAAAAGTGCCATACGTTCAGCAATTGCAAAATATTTAGGAAGTTGGGTTGTGAATGATGTTGTATTAGAACTTGCAATGAATTTACTATCACCAGGTACCTATTTAGCTCAATTATGGGACGAAAACGATGCTGTTCCTAACTATGGAAGGATTAATTTTTAATGATCAAAGACTTAATAAAATTAGTAGGTTATAACTTATTAACTTTAACGATGGTGTATGTATTAACACTGCTAGCTAATAAAGAATTTAAATGGTGGGTTGTCATAGCCATGACATCATCTTCTTTCATCGTTAGTAAATATTTAGAGAACAAAAATAAAAAAGATAGCTAGTTTTTGTTACCTGTTTATTTAATAGATAACAGGTAAAAATTAAACCAAATGAACCCCCTTAAATGATGTGCCCCCCAAAGTTAGAGTTAAAAATATAGGCTCTATAATAAATGCGGTTGATGAACGAACATCAACCTCATTTATTGTAGAACCTTTTTATAACTCTCTAAAAAATGTCTGTAACCTTTCTACAGCCTCTTCAGTATTCTCACGAGTATTGAAGGCTGTAAGTCTGAAGTAACCTTCACCACTTGGTCCAAAACCAACACCTGGTGTTCCTACAACTTGTACGTCTTCTAATAACTTATCAAAGAATTCATAAGAAGTGATACCTTCTGGCGTCTTAAGCCAGATATAAGGGGCGTTAACGCCACCATAGACAGTAGCGCCTACTTCTTCAAGTCCATCACGAATGATGCGGGCATTATCCATGTAATATTGGATGTTCTCATCAATTTGAGATTTAGCAGGTTCTTGATAACATGCCCATCCGGCTCTTTGAATAATGTAAGGCGCACCATTGAACTTTGTCGATTGACGTCGATTCCACATGTGGTTCAAGCTCTTACCTTGATAAGTCAAGGCTTTTGGAACAACAGTATAACCTAATCGTAATCCAGTAAATCCAGCTTTCTTAGAGAAACTACGAACTTCAATGGCACAATGCTCTGCACCATCGCATTCATAGATTGAGTGTGGAATGCCATCTTCTTGGATATAGGCTTCATAGGCAGCGTCAAAGAGTATAAGACTTTCATGTTCAAGTGCATAATCTACCCAAGATTGTAGTTCTTCTTTAGTTAAAGTCATCCCAGTTGGGTTGTTAGGATAACATAAGTAGATTACATCTACCTTCTCAGTGGGTAGTGAAGGAGTAAAGTTATTATCTGAATGACTAGCTAAGTAGACTAGTTCACTCCATTCACCACTTGTCTCATCCCAGTCGCCAAGACGACCCGCTAGAACATTGCTGTCGATATAGACAGGGTAGACAGGATCTCCAATGGCAATAATACTCTCTTTTTCGAATAATTCTTGCAGGTTGGCAATATCACTTTTGGCACCATCCGAGACAAAAATCTCGCTACTGTCAATAGATAAACCAAGTTCTTGGAAATCATGTAAAGCAATGGTTTCTTTCAAAAAGTCATAGCCACCTTCTGGCCCATAACCACGGAATGTCTCAGTTGTAGCTTGTTCATCGACGGCTTGATGCAGTGCTTCTATAACGGCAGGAACGATGGGTTGCGTCACATCCCCGATCCCTAAGCGAATAATGTTTTTATCAGGATGTAATTCTGAATAGGCAGCAATCTTTTGAGCGATGGTTGAGAATAAGTAACTGTCAGAAATTCTTGAATAATTGTGGTTTGCTTGCATGTATAATCCTCCTAATGTGATTGTGGGTAATATAGACCAGAGAAAGCAGTGCGCGCAGGACCTTCCATGTAGACATTACCTGTGTCATCTTTGTCCCAAGTTATCTTTAGGGTACCACCGAGTAAGTTAACCTTTACTGTCTCTTCAGTAAGTCCATTAAGTACACCTGCCACGGCAACAGCACAAGCTCCTGTTCCACAAGCTAAAGTCTCTCCGCTACCGCGTTCCCAAACACGCATGGTCATTTCATCTCTACTATTAACTTCAACGAATTCAGTATTAATCTGTTCAGGAAAGCGAGAATCATATTCGAAGCGAGGTCCTAATGTCTCAAGGTCAAGTTCTGAGATGTTATCATGAAAGATGACAAGGTGTGGATTCCCCATTGAGACGCCGGTTACTTTATAATCTTGTCCATCTAATGTGAAAGCTTGGCTGACCCATTGAGTTTCATCCGCAGTAATTGGAATAAGTGAGTTCTCTAGAATCGGTTGTCCCATATTAACACTTGCACCAATCACTTCACCTTCAGAGTCAAAAAGTAAGTTCACAATTTTTACACCACTTAAAGTTTCTATCTTGAGACTTGGTTCATCCCAAAGGTCACTGTCATAGATGAATTTAGCTAGACAGCGGATACCATTACCACACATACGTCCCTCACTACCATCCAGATTGAACATTCTCATCTGGAAGTCAGCGACATCAGAAGGGTGAAGTACAATTAATCCGTCACTCCCAATCCCAAAGTGTCTCTCACTGACTTGAATGGCTAACGATGGTAAGTCTTCAATCGCTTCAGCTAGATCATTAATATAGACATAGTCATTACCAATACCTTCCATCTTTGAAAAGGGGATAGCAGTTAATTTTTTTGTTTCAGACATTACATTCACTCCTTAATTATAGTTAATAAAAATAGGACCACGAACAAAAGTCCATGATCCTTCTAATTGAAGAGTGGTATGCTTTTGCCCGGTAATTGCTTGCACAATCAACATAACTGGCAGTTAAGTTGAACAGTTAGCAACCTATTATGATTACTAACCAACGACGAATCGTTTCGGCGATCTTCCCCTAGACTATTAAGTCCTCATGTCAACCGCGCCTCGCACAATACCTTCTTTTATTTTTTATAGCATAACACCCATATTAATTGACGTCAACTAATTACAAATCGAATTTTAATAATTAGTCAAATATTTTTCGATTTCCCATGGAGAGACATACATAGATATTCTTCGTATTCCTTAGTTTTGGTTCTAATGAAAGCTGCTGGCAATATGTGGACCTAAGGCATCTAATATTACATCTGAAGATTTCAATTCATGTATTAATTCCTTAAGTGAACCCGGTAAGCTGATGTTTCCTTGTTCCAGACGTTCTTCAGCTGTCATACGGTAGATGTTACAGTCTATTGGGCTTGGTGCTTCTAATGTCTCTTTAATACCTTTTAGCCCTGCACACAAGATTGTTGCTAGGGCAAGGTATGGATTGGCTGATGGATTCACACTTCGTAATTCGACACTTTTTGAGTTTCTATGTGCAGCAGGAATACGAATTAATGGAGAACGATTCTTTTCACTCCAAGCAACATATACTGAGGCTTCATAAGCAGGTACTAGACGTTTTTATGAGATCACAGTTGGGTTGCAGACTGCCGTAAAGGCAGGTCCATATTTCACTAATCCAGCGATAATATGCATGGCTGTCTCAGATAATCTAGAAGTAGTCGACTCATCATAGAAAGAATTACCTTTCTCTGTGAATAATGGCATATTAAAATGCATTCCTGAACCGTTAATACTTAATAAAGGTTTAGACATGAATGTTGCATGTAAGTTGTGACATCTAACAACTGTCTTAACGATGAGTTTAAAAGTTTGGTTATTATCACATGTATTTCGCAAGTTAAAAGTGAGCCATTTCGCAATTTAAAACTGAGCCACTGTCATCTTTGAATTATCTTTTATCCATTGTTCTGTTTCTTTCATTCTGTAATAAGGACCGACCATATTTACAACATATGATTTATGAGTCAAAGGGTCGGTTAATGCAGCTGTTAGTATTGGATCATGAAATATTTCCTGCTATTTTAAAAATGACAAATTACTCGTGATAATTGTAGATTTTCTTCCTGATCGCAAAGATAGATGTGAAAATACTAATTCAGCGTCTTCTTTGTCGAAAGAAATATACCCAAGTTCATCAATAATGACGAGATCGTAATTTACAAATTTTTAGTTTGAATGACCGTAAGGTTCTTTCTGAGCGATGCTCTTTCAACTGATTGATGAGGGAAGGGACTGTCGCAAAAAAGACGCGATATCCCGCTAAACACGCCTCCATCCCTAATCCTATCGCTATATGTGATTTTCCAGTACCTGGTGATCCAGTTAAAATCACATTTTGTCCCTCTTTAATAAAATCTAACGATTTTAGATGTGGTAACTTTTGCTTTGCTTGTTCTGGTAAGGCGTCTATTACTAACTCTTCTAACAATTTCTTTTGTGGAAAGTTAGCTATACGTATTCGATATTGTTTTGAACGAATAAAGCGGTCATTTTTTCCTGTTCTAAGACTTGGATAAGAACTGTATAGGCTTCGGTTGGATTATAAAATGTTCCTTCTTCTTGTACCATTTTTCGGATACTGGGTAATCGTAATTCTCTACATAACTCAATTAATCGTTCTTTCTTCTCCATAGGGAGTGACTCCCTTATTTACTAGATGAAACAGACTCGCATGGGCTCTCAAATTGCTTTCCGATTGATTCGTTGTCTCAACCCTTTCCAGAGATCCCCTTTCAACAAGGAAAAATTCAAGTTAATCATAATAGGTTTTTTGGATATACAAAAGATGAAGAAGGTAATCTAGTTATTAACTCAGAACAAGCAATAATAGTAAAAAAAATATTCAGGGAGTATCTAGAAGGTCCCACATTAAAAGTAATCTCAGATGGATTAATTAAGGATGGTATACTTACTGCTGCAGGTAAAAAAACATTGGCGTGGGGGAAGCTGTAAGAAAATTCTTTGAAATGAGAAGTATATGGGAGATGCTTTACTTCCAAAACATATACCGTTGATGTTATAAGCAAAAAAAGAGTTAACAATAATGGCATTATACCTCAGTACTATGTTGAAAATAGTACTGAGGCTATTATTCCAAGTGAACTATTTATGCAAACTCAAAATGAACTAAATAGAAATCTGATCTTAGAAAAAGTAAAAATAAATCAAAGAAGAAGAGAGTCTATTGTGGACAATATGCCTTATCAAATGTCCTAGTCTGCAGCGAGTTTGGCGACCTTTATAGAAGAGTGGCATTGAATAATCAAGCATCAACTTCAGCAAAGTGGAGATGTGCAACTAGAATAACTTATGGACCTAAAGACTGTAAAGGAGGAAGCCTAGAAGAATCGGAAATTCAAAATGCTGTACTTAGAGCATTAAACCAGACTTTTGCTGGAAAGAATAATGTGAAAGAAGTACTTAAAAAGAATGTTTTAGACATTGACAAAAATGACAATTCAAAACAAATGTCATTAGTAGATGAAAAGATAAATAAACTGCAAATGAAACAGGTGAGTTCAGTTCAAGATAATAAATCCTATGACCAAATAGTTGAACAGCTTGAGGAGTTAAGAAATAATAAAAGTAAACTTCAAACAGAAAAATCAATTGTAGATGCTAACAAACGAAGAATAGTAGACTTAATTAAATTTATAGACGCTAGTTCGTTTAGAGTGGAAGAGTACGAAGATAAATTATATAATAGGAATTAGTAATTTTACTCTTGTAAAATTATTGGGTTTAAAATTTATAATAATGAATAATATAATAAATAAAATATTTATTATACAAAAATAATCTATTTTAGAGAGGGATAAATGAAAAAAGATTGTTACGAAATGTGGGCAAAAAATAAATATTATGTGTTAAGCAAGTCACATAAAGTATATTTAGAGATTCGAGAATATCTAAAAAATGATGATTTAAACTTTCAAGTTCTAAAGGAAAAAATAAGAAAAGTTGAATTAATTAAAGATAGTAAAAAAGATTTCGAAAATGCCATTCTGCACATTTGGGGATATTTTAAGAAAGATGCATCAGAAACTGAAAAAAGTACATTATTTAATTTGTTGGAAAACTATAAATTGGATAAGGCAAGTCAAATTGACATAATAAAATATATAAATAAACTCCTTGAAAAATATCCAAATGAATACTTAAAAAATTCTAGATTACTTTTAGGGGAAGATAATGAGATTATGGCATGAAGAATTAATAAGTTTATTACCTAGAAATCAACTTTTGGGTCAACATAGAGAATGTTGCGCTCTTAGGGGGAATGGATGGGGTAGAAAACATGAGACTGTAAATTATGTATTTAAATATTCTCCTTATTATTTGTATAAATATCACTTACTAGTAATGAATGAAATGACAAAAAGAGGATACAAGATTTCTAAAGAATGGAAAGATAAAGATTACAGAGGTAAAACTGCAATTAGATATAATGATTTAAAAGAAGAAGTTACTGGTAATCCAATGTATAAAGAGCATGATAAGAAATATATGGATGAATGTATTCAAAATTTATTAAGTAAGGGAATACATTTTAAAATATAAATATTGTATAAGATATTTTTCTTTTAAGGAAACTAGAAGTCATATTAAATATATTACCAGCTTCATTAGGACTCATAAAATTCAAACACTTTCGATGAACATTATTGCCTCGGTTCACATACCGCTGATGAGCAGCAAGGAGCTCCTCTTTGGAATGAAAGTTACGTTGATAGAATCGTTTACCATTTTTTCGGTGACTTCGCTCAACAATCCCATTTTGCCAAGGTGAATATGGACGTGTGCGTTTATGTTCAATTACTTTCGAACCAAGTACTTCTTCAAAAACACTAAGTTTATCGACTGATAATCCGTGGTAAGTAAATTCTGCGCCATTATCTGTTTGAATCGTCTCAATTTAAAGCCGAAGCGCTCTTCCAGATCTAGAAGAAAGGTCGCTGTCTGCGTGACACTCTTTTCATCAACTATTCGACAGACGCGTTTTCGACTATATTCATCAATTGATGTTATCTGGTAATATCGCTTCCCATAACTATTCCACAGAATACAATGATGGGGAACATATTTAATATCAATTTGAACCTTTTGACCAGGATAATCGACATGAGTTGGTTTCTATTTTGATTAAGGATAAGTTTTAGTGGATGGGGTCTTCGTAGGAATCAAACTTTTTTGCATATTTGTTTTACACAATGAGTCGTAGCTACGCTTATAGCCGTTTCGCTGACATGGCACATAAACTTCAGCCAAGCCTTCATGACCATATCGTTGCTACTTCTTTTTAATCAACAACAGTTCTTCCGATGTATGTTGATTAGGATGGGAATGGGGGCGTCGACTTTTATTTCTGATGCTGTCACATGTCCCATCAAAGCGATCTCGCCACCTTTTAACGTTCTGGCGACTCTTATCATATTTTCTTGCGGCTGTTGAATTATTATCATGTTTTATCGCAAATTCAACTACTTTCTTTCTGTAACGCATCTCTTCAGTTATAGTTAATTTCATAGAAAGCTTCTTTCACTTTGTAACAGTCATACCTAGCGTACCAGAAGCTTCCTTTTTTATTTAGTTTTATGTCACATATGTATTATCGTATTATCGCCTAGCATATAAACGACTATCACAAAAAATAACAAATAGATTAATTAAGGAGATTTAATATGAAAAACACAAAGATGAAATCATGGATTAACCTTATTGTATTTATTGTAACTTTATTTATCAATGCTTTAGGATCTTTAGGCTATATTAATGGGATGAGTCAAAAAGCAGTTTCGGATAAGTATCATACACTAATAACACCTGCTCCATTTACTTTTTCTATTTGGGGACTTATATATTTACTAGTTTTATTTAGCTTAATAATGATGATAATTAAAGAAAAAGAAACAAGTGTAAAAAAACTAATTAATATCTTTACACCTATATTCTTATTGAGTTCTATTTTAAATATTTTATGGATTGTGACATTTTCGTATGAAAAAATTGGTATTTCAACAGTCTTAATATTCATGCTTCTGATTTCTTTAACTACGATTAATAAAAAGTTGGTTGAAAATAGAAGAGAAATATCTTTTAGGCTTACAAGCATTGCCTTCGGATTATATGCAGGCTGGCTAACCATTGCTACAGTTGTAAATGTATCCGCTTTTTTAGTAAGTGTTGAATGGAATGGATTAGGAATTTCGCCTGCAATTTGGGCTCCAGTTATACTATTTATTTCAATATTTATAGTATTAGGTATTAATATTAAATTGAATAATGCTATTTATCCTTTGCCGATTGCATGGGCATACTTTGGAATATTCAATGAACTTAATAGAGAAGGTAATCAAGCAAACTATGCTCAATATATTAAACCAGTTATTATTTTTGGAATAATAGCTTTATTGATAGCTTCAATAATACAATTCAAAAGAAATAATTATTGTGTAATAAAAAAGGAGAAAAAGTAATGATAAAAAGATATTTAATAATTTTTGCTGTGTTTTTAGTAATTGATTCAGCTTGGCTTGGACTAGTTGCGCCTAAATTTTATAAAAATAACATTGGTCATTTAATGGCGGATAAAGTTAACTTTATTCCGGCGGCTATTTTTTATTGCTTGTATGTGCTAGCAATTTTAGTATTTATTGTAAATCCTTATGCAGACAGTGGAAATTTAATTAAAGGATTATTACTGGGATCATTTTTAGGTCTTGTAATGTATGCGACATATGATCTGACAAATATGGCTACACTTAAAAATTGGCCGACTATAGTTACTGTAGTTGATTTAATTTGGGGAGCATTTGTGACAGGGATTACTTCAGGAATCTGCATTAAATTAATAAAAGTATTTGGGTTATGATATGAAGGAAATAATATTAAGCAGTACGATTTATAACTCAATACTTCTAGGAATAGAAAAAATAGAAGAAAATAAAAACTATTTAAACGAAATTAACTATTTTCCAGTGCCCGATAATGATACTGGAGAAAATTTAAACCATTTAATGCAAAGAATAAAAAAAGAAATTAGAAAAAAAGAAAGTGTTAAGGATATCCTTAGAATAGTAAGTGATGCAGCCATTAAAGGATCTAGAGGAAATTCAGGTGCGATATTTTCTCAATTTTTTCAAGGGCTAGAGGAAGGATGTCCTGATAAGACAGTTATCAACACATCAGAGTTAATAGAATGTTTTAGGTTTGGATCAGAGTATGCTTATTCTGCATTAGAGAATCCAGTAGAAGGTACTATTTTAACGGCTTTTTCAACATTTTATGAAAACTTAAAAGTATATAGAGATGAGCAGAGGCACGTAGAATCAATCTTCGAAGAATCATATAAAAAACTTAAATTAACTGTAGAAGAAACAAAGTACACTTTAAAATCGAAAACAAGTATTCATAAAGTAGATGCTGGGGCACTTGGATTTATGTATTTTGTAAGAGGGTTTATTGACGGTATCAATGGAAAAGAAGCTAATGAAAATAATCTTGATTATATAAATATAAATAAAGAAGTAAAAACAAATAAATTTGATTTTCACATAGTAGATAATTTTAGGTATTGTACAGAAGTATTAATGAGAAATGACAAGTATATCGAGAAGAGTAATCTACAAAATTTATTAAAAAAGTATGGAGATTCAATTGTTATTACAGAAAATAAAAACTATAGAAGAACACATATTCATACAAATGAGCCTAGACAAATTATAGAAATTCTCAGTGATTTAGGAGAAATAATTGAGGTAAAAGCTGATGATATGATTTTACAGCAAAGATTATCTAAAAAATCAGATTCGGATATAGGTATTGTAATCGATAGCATTGCTGACTTACCTATAGACAACTTGCCCGATTTTGTTTATATGCTTCCATTAAATTTAATGGTTGAGGGTGTATCATATCAAGATAAGGTAAGTGCACCAAAAAATTTATCTAAATATAAAAAAGTAACTTCTTCACAGACAAACATTTCAGAGATAAGATATTTTCTAGAACCAATATCAAAAAGACATAAGCATATTATTGTTTTAACCGTATCTTCTAAAATGTCGGGTCTTTATGAAAGATATTTAGAATTTAAGCAAAACAATCCAGATATGTTATTAGAAATCATAGATACAAAATTAAACTCTGTGGCAGAGGGACAAGTTGCATATCACGCTATCAATAAAATAAAAGAAGGTTATAGTTTTAATGAACTAATAAATTATATAGAAAATATTATTAGTAGAAACAAGATATTCGTAAGTCTTAAAAATTTGGATGGGATGATAAAATCTGGAAGGCTTAATAAAAAAATAGGATGGTTACTTCAAAAAGTAGGATTTCTACCCCTTGTTACAATAGACAAAGATGGTAATGGATCTATTAATAAGAAAGCTTTTACTCAAAAAAGTAATTATGCTAATCTATTAAAAGAAATAGAAGACAATAAAGATAAGATTGAATCTTATGCTTTAGTACATGTAAATAACCTTAATAAGGCTAAAGAATTAGAAGAATATTTAATTGAAAGATTAGGATTTCCACCGCTGTATATATCAGAAGCATCTTCTATTATTGAAAACTTCTCAGGAGATGGGAGTATAGCGATTGGATATCAATTAAAGGAGAATTATGAATAAAATTTTATTAACAGTTTGTATTGTATTTGTTAGTTTTGTATTTGTTTATTTTATTGGAAAGAAAAAAAATAAGCATGATTTGCTTGATGTATTATGGGGAGCTGCTTTTATATTAGCTTCAGTAGTATCATATTTACTATCTGAAAATAAGAGTGATGTTGGGTTATTGATGACCGGGCTTGTTTTTGTTTGGGGATCTAGACTTACTTTCCATTTAACAAAAAGAAATATAGGAGCTAAAGAAGATTTTAGATATGATGACTATAGAAAGAAATATAAAGGTAAAAATTTCGATTTATATTTCTTTTTTAGAATGTATCTAGTTCAGTTTATTTTATGTATTATTATTGTTTTTCCGGTAATATTTATTAATATAAGTGGAAATGTTAAATTATCTTCTTTAACATTTATAGGTCTTATTGTGTGGATTGTTGGATTTATTTTTGAATCATTAGGTGACAAACAATTAAAAGAATTTAAATCTAAACCTGAAAATAAAGGAAAATTGATGACAATAGGACTGTGGTCATATACTAGACATCCTAATTATTTTGGAGAAGCAACTCAATGGTGGGGGATATATCTTATATCCATATCTAATTTAAATAATCTTTGGTTAATCTTTAGCCCTATAGTGATTACTTTACTAGTTAGATTTGTATCTGGTGTCCCATTACTTGAAAAGAAATACGAGGGTAGAGAAGATTGGAAAAAGTACAAGAGAAGGACAAGTGTTTTTATACCTCTACCACCTAAGTCTGATAAGGAGTAAAACAAATAATTGAAATAATGAGATATGAATTATTTTATATGGTATTCAATAATAAATAGAAATAATTGAAAATACAATCAGTTTGCTAGAACCCATAAAATGCAAAAGCACCAAAAACATTTATGACATATCCACCTTACGGTTAAAGTCAAATTCTTTAGATTGTTATACATTCGAGGCATGTTGAGTGTGTGGTATTAATGAAAAAAAATTAAGTAACAATTCGTAACAAATAAAAACTGAAAAATTGTGACTCAAAAATATTACAACCATAACTTCATGAATTAGGCTGACAAAATGAGCAAGTCGAAAGCATAAGAACTTTTTTCATCTATAATACAATGTTATTGTCTTTTAGATAATACAAATGCTTTTTTTGATTCTAATTTCTTAGACGTTAATTATATTGGTTCTATGTTTAAAAACTTTTATCGTCTTTATCAAGCGATTTTTTTTCAGATGATGTTTAGTTTTTCATTGAGTAGATTATGTACAGGAAAATTATACACTTATTTTTCATTAAACTGGCACTTCTTAAATAAAAAAACGAATATACCTATGGATAAATACGGCGATGGATTTCGTCCACTGAATGCGGAGTAATCGTCTGCTGAGTGCGAAAACAATCGTCCAAATTAATAACCTATTGTATACTTATTTTATGTATGAGCTTTTATAAAAATAAGTTACAGGAGGTATTTTTATGATTAATTATCATAAAATTATTGAAATACATCTACAAGGGATTACCCAATGAACAATCTCTTTCAGTAAGGGGCATTACAGAGACAAAATCTAAATGGTGGTGAATCAAACGGAAGCTAAAGACTTGAAAAACGACAACATATTTAATAAATATCGCTATCGAAAGAGGGATGGAATGCTTGCGGAATTAATTGAAAATTGGGAACAGTACTGTAATGAAGAGAATTTTGTGGGGATAGGTTCGACAAGAAAAGCTTATCACGTTTCGGATTATGTCATCAAAGTCAATATCCACCCGCTGGGGTACGACCAATCTAAAAATGAATTTGAAATTTATACAGCAATGGCTAAACAATCACAAGATTCATTACTAGCTCAAACATTTTATGTTGATGATCATATTTCGATACAAAAGTACTACAAACCTTTAGAACTAATCGATAATCAATCGTATGAAATAGATTTGAAGGAACATGCGCATTTAATCCCTGATTCATTTGTGCAAACTTTAAATGTATTAGATAAAACTTTCGATTGCTTTGATTTAAAAGACAGTGGTAATTTTGGATTAGATGATGAAGGCAAACTTGTTTTTATCGATTATGGCATGACTAAGTCTTTATATGAAGCCGAGTGGGTTCCTTTAGCTGAAGAAGGAATCTTGCCACAAATCTACTTTGAGTTGTGCAATCGTTGTGGAGAAGAAAAAGAACTGCGTATGTATGGAGAAGACGATCAAGACAAGCGCTGCTTTGACTGCGGTAAGGAATAATGTATTTATGAACATAAATACATATAGCAAAAAATCCTACTCATTGGCACTTTAAAAAATGCACATAAAGTAGGATTCTTATATATTTCTAATCTATTTTATTCAGTAAATATTCCTCAAACGCTTCTTTAAAATCCAAAATATGGTCAAGTTTAATAGCAAAGTCATGATCACTGAAATTACAATGGACGACAAACGCACCATCTTTCTCCCGCACCATAATCGAAGGTCGAATACTGTCGTTAATCGCATCTTTTGTTTGAGTATTGCCATAGAAATACCAATTCGTTTCAGTAGGTTTGGATGCCTTTGTTTCTGCTAAGTTATTTTGGATAATCTGTCCTAATTCACTCATGACAAGCTCGTCGAGTTTTAACACATTTCCAATATCACCCTCCTCAGCTAACTCTGCATAACCATACCAAATATTACGGCTTGTTTTTGAACCGTCTTCTGTACCAAAAGTTTCATCAAATAATTTTTCCATTTTCTTTCAACTCCTTTTTAGATTTAGTTATTTATTTTTTTGACGAAATAATTCAATAGACTTATAACCTTGCGCTTAAATATCAATCATTTGGGTTTTCCGGTCATCTTTCGTTTTCTGCTGCTTAGCTGAAAAGACATAAGGTGCCCAGCCTTTTTGGTATCCAGCCGTTAATTCTTGAAAGAATCCTAATTGTTCTGGATAATCAGCCAAAAATGTTTTAACATCAACCACCTTTTCTTCATAATCTGCAACACGCTGACTCGGAGCAGTTGATTGACTTTCTCAAAATAAATAAAGCTGCTAGTCAAGTTAGAAGGTCAATCTTACATGGCAAGCAGCTTGTTTTTTGAGTAAATATCAGGTGATATTTATTAGGAGAATCAAGCACAGCTTGATGAGTTGCAGGATTGTTTTAAAATTGAAGGGTGAAAAATGATTAAAGAAATTGTAATTTAGGGTCTAATCAAAATAGTATTTTTTTAATAAGCATTCAGCATGTAAAATAAAATCAGAATGTCTATATGCAGTAAAACTAACCATACCAAGTATATTATTATCATTTACGATTATCTTTGGTTTTCTTTTGTCAACTTATCTTGCCAGAATCAATGGCATAGTTATTTATTTGCTGTAATGGGAAGATATTAAAGACATAGAAATAGATGTGGAAAATAATAAACTGAATAATTTTATAGATGTGAAAACAAAGAAAAAATATATCCAGGTCAGTATTATGCTCAAGAGGATGTTACTGAAATGAAGAATGTAATTGAGAGATTGAAGCGCATCAACTAAATTTAAGTAGTTTAAACTAATATTAATTGTCTGGCTGTATGCTAGAAAAATAATTTGAGTATACAAAAAAAAGCCCCACTAGCTTTTGAATGCAGGGAACGTAGTGGGTTCTGGTACGCTAATTTTAACAATAATTAGAATCAATTACTAGATGTTAACGTGATTTTCTGCTGAAAATTGATTTAGAAAGCTCCATAAAAAAATTCAATAAGACAGTCGCTTGCCTAACTATCAAATAAGTATTAGAATAATATAGTTAACAGTTTTATTAGAATAATTTGGAGGTTTAATCGTATGTCAAAAGGAAAAATTAAAATCAGTGCGGCGTCATTAAAAGTCATGGAAGGTTGGGGAATCAATACTATTTATGGTATTCCATCCGGTACGCTGGCTCCTTTAATGGAAGCGTTGGGAGAACAAAAAGATACAAACATTAAGTTCTTACAGGTGAAGCACGAAGAAGTTGGAGCTATGGCTGCGGTTATGCAATGGAAATATGGCGGGAAATTAGGTGTGTGTGTTGGATCGGGTGGACCTGGTGCATCTCACTTAATCAATGGTCTTTATGATGCAGCCATGGACAATACTCCTGTTTTAGCCATTTTAGGTTCACGTCCTCAAAAAGAATTAAATATGGATGCCTTCCAAGAGCTAAATCAAAATCCAATGTTTGATCATATCGCTGTTTATAATCGACGTGTTGCCTATGCAGAGCAATTACCTAAAATGATTGATGATGCAATTCGTACAGCAATTTCTAAACGAGGCGTTGCGGTATTAGAAGTCCCTGGAGACTTTGGTTTCTATGAAATGGATGCTGATGCATTTTATTCTTCAGGTCATAGTTACCGCGATTTCATCTCTTCAGCTATCGATGAAAAAGATATTGATGCTGCTGTAGAAGTATTAAATAACTCTAAACGCCCAGTTATTTATGCGGGTATCGGAACCATGGGACATGGTCCAGCCGTTCAAGAATTGTCTAGAAAAATCAAAGCGCCTATCATTACGACTGGTAAAAACTATGAAACTTTCGACTGGGACTTTGAAGGGTTAACAGGTTCAACTTATCGTGTCGGCTGGAAACCTGCTAACGAAGCGGTTAAAGAAGCTGACACAGTCCTATTTGTTGGTTCGAATTTCCCATTTGCTGAAGTAGAAGGTACTTTTTCAAACATCGAAAACTTCATCCAAATTGATAATAATCCTGCCATGCTTGGTAAACGTCATAATGCTGATGTGGCGATTCTTGGCGATGCAGGTGAAGCTGTTCATATGTTATTAGATAAGGTAACCGCCGTTGAAGAATCGGCGTGGTGGAATGCCAACTTGAAAAACATTCAAAACTGGCGTGACTATATGACAAAATTAGAAACAAAAGAAAGCGGCCCTCTGCAACTTTATCAAGTATACAATGCGATTAATAAATATGCAGATGAAGATGCTATTTATTCGATTGATGTTGGGAACTCAACACAAACCTCTATTCGTCATTTACATATGACACCAAAAAATATGTGGAGAACCTCACCGTTATTTGCATCTATGGGGATTGCTTTACCGGGTGGGATTGCAGCTAAAAACGTATACCCAGATCGTCAAGCTTGGAACTTAATGGGAGACGGTGCCTACTCAATGACTTACCCAGATGTGGTGACCAACGTTGTATACAATATGCCAGTTATTAATGTTGTATTTACTAATACCGAGTATGGTTTCATCAAAAATAAATATGAGGATACTAACACCAATACTTTTGGTACTGACTTCGGAGATGTAGATTACGCAAAAATTGCTCAAGCACAAGGAGCAGTTGGTTTTACGGTTCGACGTATTGAAGATATGGATCAAGTTATGGCAGATGCGGTTGCAGCTTATAAAGCAGGCAATACTGTTGTTATTGATGCTAAAATCACAAAAGACCGTCCAATTCCAGTAGAATCATTAAAATTAGATCCAGCTTTATATAATGAAGAAGAAATTAAAGCCTATAAAGAAAAATATGAAGCGGAAGAATTAGTTCCTTTCCGTGAATTTTTAGAAGCCGAAGGACTAAAATCCAAAGTGATAATATAAAGCGCGAATATAAATTTAATTACAAGTTTCAGCTAAATAAAAAAAACAGAAATCACTATTTCAGTTATGAGTTAGTGGTTTCTGTTTTTTTATTGGATATTAAGGTAAAATTATTGGCAGTTTTCACTTTTTCATTCTTCAAGGAACTTGACTGAACCAAAAATAGCTTTTATTTGGCAAGAAACAGACATAACAGCTACTTAATGTCTGTGAACTCATCTGTTGACCTACAATAACAGTTTTTATGTCGGTTGAATATCCCATTGACTGACAATAAAATACCTTCTTCTACTCAAAAGATACCCAATCAACCCCCGTAATTAATTTTATTTATTATAACCATCCATTTTCAAGAATTTTCCCATCCCACATCAGTTATTCTATCAAATTACTAATTGTTTCTTATAAAAAATTTAAAACACATTTTCTGCTTTGTGATATTTAATGTTAGTTTGACTATTATTTAAATGCTGTTATAATAGTATTTGTGAGTGTCTGTGGAACTATTTAACAGAAAAGTTCACAAAGTGAATTTTATAGTGAAGGTGGTGATGGGATGGATAAGATTAAAAGTAAAATAAATTTTGGTTATTTATTAGTATTCTTAGCCGGTGCAGGGTGGGGGACAGGTGGTATATATATTACCAATATGACCCAAATGGGGGCTTCTTCCTTATTAACGGGCTTTACGGGTCACGTATTTGCTCTACCTATAATAGCAGTAGCCATTTTATTAACAAAAGGCTTTAAAGGTTTTAAAGTCTCAAAGCAAGGATTACTTTTTGCCTTAGTAATGGGAGTTGTGACAAAAGGATTCTTCAAAATGGCTTATGATACCAGTATAGCAACGGTAGGTCTATCAACGGCTGCAGTCGTACTTTATACGGCACCGGTGTTTGCGGCAATTTTGTCGATGATCGTCTTTAAAGAAAAATTACATACAAATAACTACTTAGCCTTGGCAATGAACTTAAGCGGGGTTTTTTTAATGGTTACTTTAGGTAATTTTTCAAAATTAAATGTTGAACCGTTTGGTGTTGTCCTAGGTTTTACAGCGGCATTTTTACATGCATCCAATACGATTATGGCTAAAATTTCTGGAGACTCAGAAGATCCTTTAACAATGACTTTTTATATGTTGCTGTTTTCTACAATCACGCAAGGTATTTTTTCACAACCTTGGTCAGCAAAGAACGTCGCTTTATTCATGGATACTGAATTTCTCTTCTGGGCTTTAGCGAATGCGGTTGTTACAGGCGCAATGTCAAACCTGTTCTATTTGAAAGGGATGTCAATGAACATCGATGCTTCAAAAGCACCAGTAATCTCTTCAGTAGAGGTAATTGTTGCCACATTGTTAGGTGTTGTTATGTTTAACGAATCGATGAACTGGGTTGGTGTTCTAGGAATTATTTTAATGTTAGCTTCAATTTATATAATGAATCAAGAACCTGAAAAAACAATTGGGAGGAACATAAATGAAGAAGTTTATTAATGCAAAAATTTACAAACATGATGATGCAACTGAAATCTTAGTTGAAGATGGAAAATTTAAAGCCATTGGTAATAATTTAGGTGACGCTGATGAAGTAATCGATCTTGGCGGACGTTTAGTATTACCTCCATATGTTGATTCACACCTACACTTAGACTACTATATGACTGGTAAAACAGATAAGGCTAAAAACGAATCAGGAACACTTTTCGAAGCCATTGATATTTGGAATGACTTCAAGAAAGGTACATCAAAAGAAGAAATGAAAGAGCGTATGTACGCTGCTATTCGTGACGTAGTTGGTTATGGAACGCAGTATATTCGTGCGCAAACAGACTGTACCGATCCTAACTTAACAGGAATTAAAGCGGCTCTTGAAGTACGTGATGAATTAAAAGACAAGGTTACAATCCAAGTCGTTGCTTTCCCACAAAACGGTATGTACTCATTTGAAGAAGATGGAAAGACTGGACGTGACTTAGTAGAAGAAGCACTACAATTAGGTGCAGACTGTGTTGGAGGTATTCCACATAATGAATGGTCGCGTGATTTAGGTGAAAAAGCAGTTAAAGAAATTGTTCGTTTAGCTGTTAAGTATGATAAATTAATTGACGTTCACTGTGATGAAACGGACGATACACAAGCTCGCTTTGTAGAGGCTCTAAACGCAGAAGCAATGCTAGTTGGACGTGGTGATTTAACGACCGCAAGTCATACATGTTCATTCGGTTCAGCTGACGATGCATATGCATTCCGTATGCTTGGTTTATTCCGTCAATCAGGAATGAACTTTGTGTCATGTCCAACAGAAAACTTATTCCTACAAGCACGTCAAGATTCATATCCAAAACGTCGTGGATTAACACGTGTGAAAGAGTTTGTTGACAACAACATTAACGTAGCATTCGGTCAAGACTCAATTGCTGACTTATGGTATCCAGCAGGAAACGGAAATCTAATGAACATTTTAGATAACGGTATCCACTCAGCACAATTAATGCGTGAAGAAGACTTCCCACGCAACTTTGACCTTATCACTTACAATGGTGCAAAATTAATGAAGATTGAAGAAGAATATGGTTTAGAAGAAGGTAAACCAGCGAACTTTATCGTTCTAGATGCACCAGATGCTTTTGAAGCACAAAGAAACCGTGTAGAATGTCTAGCTTCTGTTCGTAACGGAGAGTATTTATTCAAAAAACAAGAACGCGTTTACGACGTAGAAGTAAGTCTATAAAATAAGAAAAGTCCCAAAAGCGAGTGCTACACTTAAACTTTTGGGATTTTTTTCTTTTTTAATAAATATCTCTGCTTAGTAGCGGAGTCCGTGTCTCAATTTATACACATATCCATCCACATCTTTATAGGCGTACGTCATGCCATCTGGTATACAAATCTTTATCATAACCAGGGACATCATTTGGAGAAACACATTCGCCATTTTCATCTACTGCAATCACTTCAGCATTTTTAGGGAAGGTGATTAGAAGTTTACCGGATGGTGATACTTTACCAGTCATAACAACCAATTGTGCTTCAACATATGTTTCAAAATTCACAATAAGAGCATCAGCTAAGTCAATGCTATAAGTCGACCTATATTTTTTCCTTACAAAAATATTGGATCCAACCTCAAGCACTTCTTGATTTAGAAACCCATAATGACTGGTCTTAGACGAATAGAATTGAGATTTCCCCATCGATTGCGAGCTAATCATCATCATGCCAGCTTTTTCATCCATTGTCATCCGTTGAACCAAATCCTTAGCACGTTCTTCTGGAGTTAATCGCCATTCTTCGTAAGGGTCAAGTTTTCATTTATCATTTAAATCCTCCTTTTTCTTAAATAATTATCACTCAATTCAAAGACTTTATTTTACTTTAACATATCGTTGTTAAAATGCTTAGAGTAACATTTGAATATTAAGTAGTAAAATATTAATATGATTACTAGTCGTTAAAATGAATAATGAGACAAAAGGGGAGACTAGATGGATTTTCAAATGAGTAATTATCGAACTGACATTAAAACAATTCGTAATTTAAGTATTATTTCTAAAGAACTTATTCATAAGGGATGGTCATCTGATAAAAAGTTTTGCATTAGAACAGAAGACGGCAGTAAGTATCTTTTGCGAATAAGTTCTAATGAAAAAAGCACAGCGCGTAAAGAGCAATTTCATATTCAACAACAACTTGCTGATCTAGGTGTTAATATGTGTAATCCGATTGACTTTGGTGTTTGTGATGAAGCTGTCTATATGATTCAATCTTGGGTAAATGGCGAAGATGCTGAAGAAGTTATTCCTCAACTTAAGCTCGAAGAACAATATTTATTAGGTGTTGAAGCTGGCGCAATGCTAAAATTAATTCATTCTATTCCTGCGCCAAAAAATTTACCAAGTTGGGACCAGCGATATAGTGCTAAATTAGACCTAAAAATGGAGCATTATGAAAAATGTCCAATTAAATTTTCAGACGATAAGAATATTAAACACTTTATAGAAGCTAATCGTCATTTGATTTACAAAAGACCTCAAACCTTTCAACACGGTGATTTTCATATCGGTAATATGATGATAGAAGAGAATCATATCGTTATTATTGATTTTGATCGCAGCGACTACGGTGATCCTTGGGAAGAATTTAGTAATATTGTTTGGAGTGTTCAGGCATCTCCAAAATTTGCATCGGGTATCATTGACGGTTATTTTAACGGTCCTGTTCCATTACAATTTTGGAAATTGCTTGCTTTGTATTCGTGTGTTAGATTAATTTCTGCTCTCCCGTGGGCAATTCCTTTTGGAGAAACTGAAATTAATACAATGCTTAAGCAAGCTGAAGATGTGTTAAATTGGTATGGTAATCTGCAAAATGTTATTCCGAACTGGTATCAGAAATAAATGATAAATCTGAAGTGCTTACGAGTTAAAGAAAGTTAACTCGTTTTGATTACGAGTTAAAGAATGTTAACTCGTATATGCTTTCTATCGTGGTTTGGGTTGAATAAATCCCTAGTGAAGAACACTTGATATTTATTCAAATGAGAATTATATTAGTGAATGTAAAGAGATATTTACATTTATAAAAGGTGTTTAAATGAGATGGAATTGGTGCAGAGTTTACTGGAAAATAGATTAATTTTTTTATATTTAAATAGGTGAACGATAAATTGAAAAATAAAATTAAAGAATTAAGAAAACAGAAGAAATTAACTCAAGAAGAATTAGCCAAGCAATTATCGGTAACGCGGCAAACCATCATAGCCGTTGAAAATAACAAATACAATCCAACTTTGGAACTTGCGATGAAAATGGCGCGATTTCTTGAAACAACCGTAGAAGATTTATTTGAATTGGAAGAAAATAAAGGCAATAACTAATTAGAATAGTAACTAAAAACAGTATGAATAAATCCATGCTGTTTTTTTATTGTAATCAATTTTTTAATTTGATGCTTATAATAAGGTCAAATCATGCAAAAATGCTTAAAAATATAACGTGCTTTATTTTTTATTCATGCTAGTATAGATACATTATGATTAAAAAGGAGAAGATTGACATGGACGTGCCAATTTTATTTGAGGATAATCATTTATTATTGGTTGAAAAGCCGGTAAATATACCCGTGCAATCGGATCAAAGCCAAGACAAGGACCTATTAACGATATTAAAAGAAGATCTGAAACAACGCTACAACAAACCGGGCAATGTCTATTTGGGGTTGGTTCACCGCTTGGACCGGCCTGTTGGAGGTGCCATGGTTTTTGCGAAAACTTCGAAGGCTGCTTCACGCTTGTCGGATCAAGTCCGTCGAAACGCCATGACACGCAAGTATTATGCTGTCGTTCACGGACAACCACAAAAATCTGAAGGACAACTGGTGGATTATTTATTCAAAAATACCCGAACAAATATTGTGTCGATTGTCTCATCCAACCACAAACAGGGCAAGAAAGCCATTTTAAATTACAAAGTTTTGCAATCAAATGGCAAACTATCATTATTAGAAGTGCAACTTCATACTGGTCGCCCACATCAAATTCGGGTGCAATTGGCAGGGATGGGACATCCGATTTGGGGTGACCAAAAATACGGCCAAGAAATGAACAAAGTCGGCCAACAAATTGCCCTTTGGGCACATCAACTGTCACTCGAACATCCTACATTAAAAAGCGATGTGACCGTTCGGTCCCTACCAAAAGATGCATTCCCATGGAATCTTTGGGACTTTGAATAAATATCACTGCAACAGAAAATATAAAAATGTAATGAGAGGAGACAATTCGATCTTTCCCTCTTTTTTATTTTATAAATTGATACCAAATTAAAATAAGCCCTAAACTAATAACAGTTCTGACAATGATATGTGTCCACTGAAAGCTATTGGTTAATAAACCATTCACAGTTGCGATAATAACAAAAAGTACTAAAGCAACTGGCAAAAACCAGTGTGGCATAGACGGTAATAAAGCAAGTAGTAATAAAATAGCGCCTATAAAATAAAAACTGTGCCAATATTGAAAACCTTGGAGATTGATATCCTGGTATGCTGCAAGCATTGTTAGTAAGCTGTAAGCAATGACAAAGACATAGTAGGCAATATTAAGTATTTGATTCATTTTGATGACTCCTTTTTGAAAGTTGATCCATTTTTTCATGCATGCCTTTGATGAGTTGCTGGGCTGTTAATAGTCGATTCATTTTTTGCTCAATTTGGTCTAACTTAATCGCCAATAAGTCTTTAATATCTTCAATATCATTCGTTTCCATTTGCAATATACTCTCCATCGTCAAGTATTGCTTATCTAAATCCAATAACAAGCGAATTTCATCCAGTGAAAATGTAGCGTCTTTTAGGATTTGGATCAATTCGATTGTTTCCAAATCAGTGTCTTGATAGTCTCGATGAGAGCCATTTCGTTGTGGTTGAAGCAGTCCGATTTTATCATAATAGTGCAAAGTATCTTTTGAGATGCCTGTTAATTGACTAACCTCTGACATTTTCATTATCTACCTCCTAAACTAATATGTTTGAAGTATACAACATGGAGTTGACTCCATGTCAAGGCTTTGGAGCAGAGATATTTATTTATGATTGAAGGACTTGCTAGAAAAGCATTTGTATTTAGAATACCATCTGATCCCTGCATTACGGTAATTTTTATCTCGGTAACCGGCAACGAACTTAAATCTTCCAGACTACTCATGTCGGATGCTTCGCTAAAATCTACTTTTGCAGTGACACTTACGTAGTCGTTGCCGTCTTTAAAGACCCATGAAATATCTAAAGAGGACCGTTTAAATGTGTAGTTTATGTAATTGATTGGACCGGAGTTTTGAATGAATCATTGTATCCCAAAATTTCACAAGCAAATAATTGAACGGTGCTGTAGCAACTTGTCCTGTATCAAAGTAATGGAAGTATTTATTACTTGAAGGCGAAAAGCGCCATCCAATTTGTTGAACAATACGAGTTGGTCGTACATTTTCGATATAGACAGAGTAGTCTTCTGGAGAAACATGCGTAAAATTTTTATCGGTTTGATGAAAATTCAATGTGTTAGCATCATAATGATATTGGTAAACAGTTTCCACAGAAGCTAGATTTTCTACATCCGTTAAATATGCTTATTTGGCTTCTGCATCAGGATTATAATGACTAATTTTGAAGTAAGCAATGAGTGGCACGCCAAATATGATAAAAAGCACTGCGACAACAAAAATAAGTAAAGACATAATATATTTTTTCAAGTTAAATACCTCTTTAACTTCAAATTAATATTATTATAGCTAAAGTGTTTAGGCTTAAATACAAAAAAACGTAAGAACTTCAAAATTAATGAAATTCTTACGTTTTAATTTGTTAATCTACTGGATAACCACCTAAAGTCCAGCCACCATCTTGAATCAGGTTAATTCCGTGAATATAATCTGAATCTGATGAGGCGAGGAAGAGGGCAGTCTTCGCAATTTCCTCAGGTTTACCTGGACGACCAAGTGGCGATTTTTCAAGGCGCTTATCTGTTACGCTCTCTGTCATTGGCGTATCAATGAAGCCTGGCGACAGAACATTTACCTTAACTCCTTTAGGACCAAGTTCATGCGCTAATTGACGGGTCATGCCTACCAAGCCATATTTACTAGACATATAAGGTGTGCCACCAACCCCCACCATAGCCGTTGCTTGAGAAGCAATATTAATGATCACTCCTGAACCTTGTTCAATCATATAAGGAACAACTTCTTTGGTAGCCAGCCAGGGAGCTTTCAGATTTAATTGAATCACTTGATCAAATAGACTTTCATCCGTATCTTGAATGGGATCGTAATTATCAAGAATTCCAGCACCATTATAAAGAATATCGATCGTACCAAAATGGTCAACCGTTTCTTTCACACTATCTTTAATTGACTGACTATCACTCAGGTCGGCTTTTACAAAAATCGCTTCAGCATCAAAATGCTTCATCTTGTCTAAAATAGCATTGGCACGTTCTTCATTCCGCCCAACAATCGCAACCTTCGCACCTTCTTGAGCATATAAGAGGGCAGTAGCTTCACCGATACCTGAAGTACCACCGTAAATTAAGGCGACTTTACCATCTAATTTACCCATCAATACCATCCTCCTTTAAATAAATATCTCTGATTTATTTATTATATAATTTAATATGAAGTTCTTTCACACGCTGTGCTAACTCATCGACAGGTCCTTCTACTTCAGCATTTCGAATCACATCTTGAATCGGAAGATTTTTTACATTGGAAGGTTCGATACCTAATTCTTTTTGCCATTCTTGTAGCTGTTTAGAAGAACTCGCATAAACAATTCGACCTAAACCGACCCAACCGTGAGCGGCTGAACACATTGGGCAATGTTCACCAGATGTATAAACAGTTGCCTGACTTCTTTCTTCAGGGGAAAGGTTTTCGGCAGCCCAACGAGCAATCGCAAATTCTGGATGCTGTGTTGAATCGCCACCAGAAACATGGTTATAATCTTCAAACAAAATTTCATCATCTTTTGAAACTAAGACAGAACCAAATGGTTCATCCCCTTCGTTTAGGGCTGTTTCAGCTAATTGCACACAACGCTCTAAGTAAATTAAATCTTTATCTGTTATCATATGAGACCACTCCTTTACTTCATTCTAACAAAGTTAATAATAAAGTCATCTTTTAAAAGGTAGCAGTGATATTTATTTGACAAAAAAAGAGTGAGAATGAACTCTCACTCTAAAATTTTGAATTATTCTTCTGATTCAGTGCTTTCGCTTTCTTCAGAAGAAGTTTCTTCTGATTCTGCATCAGACGTTGATTCTGCGCTTTCTTCGGTTGATTCTTCTGCTGAACTTGCTTCTTCAGAACTTTCTTCGGTTTCTGATTCAACTTCAGTTTCAGACGTTGTGGTGTCGGTTTCTGATTCAACTTCAGTCGTTGTTTCAGTTTCTAACGCTTCTAATTCATCTTCCGTTACCCATTTATGGTTTATGATTAATTCTGAACTTTCAGTGTCTGTGTAATCAATCAGATAAACAGTTGTTTCGTTTATTGAATCAATGGTCGCTGTCGCACCTTCCATACCGTCCATATGGTAAGCTTCTAATGTAACTTCCGCTCCAACTTCAAGTGGAGTATCGGCTTCATCACGGCTGTTTGTGCCAGCTATTTCTTCGTGGACAACCCATTTATGATTAGCAACTGTTTCTCCACCATCAGTTGGTGTATAAGTTACTTCATAAGCAATTGTATCAAAGGCTGCTACAACAACACCTTCTGCACCATTCATACCTGACATATGATCAGCGTTCACTAAAACGGTGTCTCCAGCTTTGTAAGTTGACTCACGGTCTAATTTGATGTTAGCAGGTAAACGTCCTTCGTCATCGTGCTCCATCATTTCATGATCCATTTGTTCGGTTGATTCAGTTTCTTCTTGGGCAAAAGTTGTGTAAATAGTCGGTGCACTCACACCAACTAATAATGCAGCGGATAGAACAAGCGAACTTTTTCTTAAAATGTTTTTCATATTATATCCTCTCCTTTAATTTTATTGTATCAACATTATAATATTAATCAAATGATATGCTTTGTTTATGGGACAATGAAGTTGAAACCAGCTAATTTTTCAAACAAGAAGATTAGATTAATGTTAAAATGAATTTAATCTAATGAAAAGGAAGGATAGACTGATGAACTCACCTTTTACTAGAAAAAGAAATATCTTATATATTAGCAGTCGAAGAAATCATTGATTTACGATTAACCGCTATGAAAATAAAGGTGATTTTTGGTATTGATGAGTTGGTGGACGGAGGAGGGGTACCAACTGGTCCTTTTTAAGTACTGACTTCGTCAACGAAATTAGTTTAGTCGTCACACCTATTGCAGATAGTTCACCGGATTCTCAATCTTTGTTCGTCTCAAATGAAAAATATAATTCTAATGTGCCGATCGATGTCAAACTAGACTAAGTGAAAACCTTAAACGACGGTAGTTTGTGGATTCGTTACAAAACACTAAATAAATATCTGTTTTATTAAACAGCTTGAGGTATGAGAAATGAAAATTGATGAACTGATTAAAAAAGATTTTTCGGGCTGTATTTCTGTTGTAAAAAATGCTGAAGTCGTATTTGAGAAGAGCTATGGTTTTGCGGATTACTATAATGAAATTCCCAATCAGTTGAATACGAAGTTTCCTACAGCTTCAGCAGGGAAATTTTTTGTTGCAATTGGGATTTTACAGTTAGTTGAACGAGGACAATTGACTCTAGAACATACGATTGGTGAATTACTGGAATTGGACTTAAGACAAATTGATAAGGAAATAACTATTAGACAGCTTCTAAACCATACGTCGGGAATACCGGATTATTTCGATGAAAGTACGATGTCTGAGTATGCTGATTTATGGAAGGATTTTCCAAATTATCGTATTAGACAGTCGTCAGATTTAGTTCCTTTATTTATTGATAAAGCGATGATGTTTAAAGCAGGAGAAAAATTTCAATACAATAATACTGGTTTTGTGGTATTAGGATTAATCATCGAAAGAGTAACCGGTCAATTGTTTGATGAATATTTGAAAGCCAATGTGTTTCTACCCAGTGGGATGATAGACACAGGATACTATGAACTTGATCGCCTGCCAAAAAATTGTGCCAATGCTTATATTTTTGATGAGAATAAGAATGAATTTTACACCAATATTTTTAGTGTCGATGCTAAAGGTACTGGGGCAGGTGGTGCTTTTACTACGGTTCTTGATATTAATAAGTTTTGGTTGCATTTAATAGATGGAAGTTTAATTTCGCATAAAAGTTTAAATAAGATGTTTAGTATCCAAAGTTACAATGGTTATCAAAATTACGGTTATGGTGTTTGGCTTGATAAAACGGAAGATGGTTATATTACACCATATTTTCAAGGCAGTGATCCGGGTGTTAGTTTTATTTCCAGCTATAATTTAAAAAATGACATCATTTTTACAGCTGTTAGTAATTTTGCTTGTGATGTATGGGATTTGAGAAGAGCTTTTGTTGAATTCGAAAAAGAAATTAATTTTTAAACAGTTTGTTAAGCTGAAAATAGGGAAAAACTGCATGAATTGCAAGAGTTTACAGAAGCTTACGATGGGATTCAATTAAATGAAGCTGGTGCAATCGCATTTTCGCGAAATATTGTGTACTTACATCGATTTTAGGAGGCGATGAATAATGTATTATTTAATTTATGCGGTTGTCCCAAGTGGTAAAGTCGGTGACGTAATTCGTGCCACAGAATCGGCTGGCTCATACGGAGGTACAGTCATTCATGGAAAGGGCATCGGAAGGACCCCTAAGCGCTTTTTAAGATTTGAAGTCGAACCGATGCGTGACATTGTGATGATTATTGTCCAAGAAGCAAAATATAAAGACGTTAGCCAAGCGATTTATTCGCATTTAGATATGGCGGAAGAAGGCACGGGGATTGTCTTTGCAGAAGTTTTAGACCAAGTAGAAGGACTCGTCAGTCAAAGTAAGCGGTGATATTTAGTTGAAATGGTAATGTGAGTTTTTTTCTTAATAGTTACGGCAATGCATCGGATTCATTAAAGAATTCGGTGCTTTTTAATTGATGCAGATGTCGAATAAAATGGTTTATATGATATAATGTTAGAAATTATTTGGGGGTAATTCAATGACAGATAAAAAGATTTTAACAACGCATGTCGGGTCTTTACCAAGACCAAAAGCCTTACTAGAAGCAAATATAAAGCGTGCAAAAGGAGAAATTTCTGAAGCGGCCTTCAATCAAATATTAGAAAAGGCCATTGATGAAGTGGTCGCCAAACAAAAAAAAATTGGTATTGATATTATCAATGAAGGTGAATATGGCCATATCACATCAGGGAAAGTTGACTTTGGTGCCTGGTGGAACTATTCCTTTTATCGCCTCGGTGGATTAGAAATGACCGACGAAGATCGTTGGGCTAAAACCGAGATTGTCCGTTCGGAACCGGGTAAGATCAAACTTACATCGTTTTCTGATCGACGTGACCGTGAGAAATTTAGAGAAGCCTATGAAGATCCCGATAGCGGCGTTTTAGGAAAACGTACCCCAGTAGGAAATCCTATTTTTACTGGACCAGTTACTTACATCGGTCAAGAGCATGTTGACCGTGATGTACACTTGCTAAAAGATGCGATGGCTAAACATGATATGACACAAGGATTTATGGCAGCTGTTTCACCAGGTTCTGCAGCCCGTCTTGAAGATCGTTATTATCATGACGAAGAAGCTTTGTTAAATGACTTAGCAGACGCTCTACATGTGGAGTACAAAACCATTACCGATGCGGGCTTGGTTCTTCAATTGGATGCACCTGATTTAGCAGAAGCCTGGGACCAAATTAACCCTGAGCCAACTGTAAAAGACTTTCAACGCTGGCTTCAGTTACGCATTGATGCGATTAACCGAGCGCTTGTCGGGATTGATCCAAAGCTTGTGCGTTTACACATTTGCTGGGGTTCTTGGCACGGACCACACACAACCGATATACCATTTGAATACATCGTTGACCAATGTCTCCAAGTCAATGCTTTTGGCTTTACCTTCGAAGCCTCAAGTCCACGACATGCCCATGAATGGCGCGTTTGGGAAAAGGAAGGTCGCTTAAAGCCTGGTCAAAAAATTATTCCAGGTTTAGTTTCTCACTCCACCAATGTGGTTGAACACCCTCAATTGATTGCCAACCGCATTATTCGTTTTGCTGAAATTGTAGGTCCTGAAAATGTGATTGCATCAACAGACTGCGGCTTAGGCGGACGATTACACGAACAAATTGCCTGGGCAAAATTAGAAGCCCTGCAAGAAGGCGCTCGCCTAGCCTCCAAAACCCTTTTTCAATCCTAATAAATATCTCCAAGCCTACCTTTGTGTAGGCTTTTTTAGTGGGGGTTTGGTAGGTGTCGTTTTGACATGAAATCATTGTTTACGCGTCAGCAAAGGTGTGATTCTGACGCAAAAAGTTTGATTAGCCGTCAGAAACATAGTCTTTCAGTTACCTAATCAGTTTTACCTGACAGCAACACAGCAAAGATAGAGAAAACCAGCTTAGTAAAGCAAGTGAATATCTTTGAAACTGTTGCAATTATGTTTATCGTATTTAGCTACAATCTATGCTAAAATAAACTTGTTTTCAAAAGGAAAGGAGTGATACCTTGAATAAAAAGTTTAAGCAATTATTGGTTTATTTATTGGCTTTAGTTATTATATTTTTAATCGTGATTCCCTTGACAGCTAACTTATCACCAAACTTAAAAGCGGTAATCCATTCTGTGATTACACTTGTTTTTTTTGGATTAGTATTTTATATGTTTAGCAGTTTTCGTCAGCCGACAAGTCGAAAATTGTGGTTGACTATAGCAATTATCGTTGGAATGATTTTTGTTCTTCCAATAGCTATTAATTTACTGGCAACTTGGCCGATTGTTATCAAAGGAATCATGCACTTTACTTTGATTGCTTTGATTTTATCTGCCATTATCTATGTTTGGTGCGATCCAGCGAAATACTAATCGTTTGTGTGTCTGGGGAAAAAGGTTCAGTTGAGTTGAAAAACAGAAGTCACTTCTTCATTCATGAGTAAGAGATTTCTTTTTTTTATTGTGTTAATTTTAGTGGTTTAAATCGAGTCCAAAAAATTGTGTAAATTCAATAAGTTGCATAGTTACTTATGTTCCAAATAGAGAGCTCATTAAGCATATAAACTGAATTATGTGCCGAATGGCGAGTTCATTAACCATATAAACTAAATTATGTGAGTCAAGTCTATATAATTGTGTAAATTGCGGTTCTGATGTGAAGTTGCTCGTTAAGAGTCAGATCAGCCTTAGATCAGACGAAACATTGCTTGCTATTCGTCAGATCAGCTTTGGATCAGACGAAACATTGCTTGCTATTCGTCAGATCAGCTTTGGATCAGACATAGCTTTGCATGTTATTCGTCAGAACAGCCCTGGATCAGACGAAACATTGCTTGTTATTCGTCAGATCCGCCTTAGATCAGACGAAACATTGCTTGTTATTCGTCAGATCAGCCTTAGATCAGACGGAACTTTGCTTGTAATTCGTCAGATCAGCCTTGGATCAGACGAAAGTTTGCTTGTAATTCGTCAGCTCAGTCTTGGATCAGACGAAACATTGCTTGTAATTCGTCAGATCAGCTCTGGATCAGACGAAACATTGCTTGTAATTCGTCAGATCATCCTTGGATCAGACGAAACATTGCTTGTAATTCGTCAGATCATCCTTGGATCAGACGAAACATTGCTTGTAAATCGTCAGATCAGCCCTGGATCAGACGAAACATTGCTTGTAATTCGTCAGCTCAGCCTTGGATCAGACGGAATTTTGCTTGTTCTTCGTCAGATCAGCTTGGATCAGACGAAACATTGCTTGTTCTTCGTCAGCTCAGCCCTGGATCAGACGGAACTTTGTTTGTAATTCGTCAGCTCAGCCTTAGATCAGACGAAATTTTGCTCGTTAAGAGTCAGATCAGCCTTGGATGAGACGGAACTTTGTTTGTAATTCGTCAGCTCAGCCTTGAATCAGACGAAACATTGCTTGTTATTCGTCAGATTAGCCTTGGATCAGACGAAACATTGCTTGTTCTTCGTCAGCTCAGCCTTAGATCAGACGAAACATTGCTTTTTATTCGTCAGCTCAACCCTGGATCAGACGAAATTTTGCTTTTTATTCGTCAGCTCAGCCTTGGATCAGACGAAATTTTGCTTTTTATTCGTCAGCTCAGCCCTGGATCAGACGAAACATTGCTTGTTATTCGTCAGCTCAGCCTTGGATCAGACGGAGCTTTGCTTTTTATTCGTCAGCTCAGCCTTGGTTCAGACGAAACATTGCTTGTAATTCGTCAGAACATCCTTGGATTAGACGAACCATTGCTTGTAAATCGTCAGCTCAGCCTTATATCAGACGAACCCTTGTCTATTATTCGTTATTACCTTGAATATAACCACGAAACAAAACTTCTTCGAGAAAATTTCCCATCATTCCAAATAAAAGAAGGTAAGTTAATAATTGATGACTGAAGATTTCTAAATTTTGATTGCCAGGAAGAACCCGATTTATAAACACAAAAGGAACACTCACAATCACAGCACCAACAATCCCATACACGAAACATCAAAAAAACGCTGTTTAAACCACCGAATATGATGTTCTTTATTCACCCAAATAAATATCACTGCCAATACCAAAGTAGCGATAGCTAAAACCGATAAAACAAGTCGGCTTTCAGTAAAGCTTATTTGAATATTAAACCCACTGCTTGTAAAGCTCCAAATACCTAACTGCATCATGGTGCCACGTAATAGAATAAAAGCTAAAAATGATAAAGTGAGTTTTGTTACGATTGACTTTTTGGCAATAACAACTAAACAAATATTAACAAAATTAAGGCAGGTATCACTCTCATAGCAATCAGCAATGATGGATTCATCGTAAACCACCTCATTATTTTTCATTACTTTGACAAATAGCTGATTTGAAAGCAAATTTTCTTATTTATTAAAAATATCACAAAAATTAATTTAAAAATAATGCATTTAATAACTATAAAAAAGATTAATTATAGTGTATAATGCTGAATACGGTAAATAATTCACAAATAAAAAGTGATATTTACTTAAAGTTTTAGTAGATAGATAGGAGATAGATTGTAAATGAAAAAGTTTTTGGCTTTTTTGACAACTGTATTGGTTGTATTAGGTATTTTATTGCCTAGTATAAGTGCTGTAAGTGCTCAAGAAGTAAGTTTTACTCCTGGAACCTATGTTGGCACTTCTGAAGATGGTTTTGCAGGAAGTGTTGAAGCGACTGTGACGGTTTCGGAAAATGCGATTGAAGACATTGTGGTTGCTTCAGATGGAGAAACACCTGATATTGGTGGGAATGCGATGACGATGATTGCTGAAGAAATTATTGCGTCACAAAGTTTAGCGGTGGATACTGTGTCTGGTGCTACACTTTCAAGTAATGCGATAATCGCAGCGATTACGGATGCTTTAACACAAGCTGGTGCTGATGTTGATTATTTAAGCAATCCAGCCAATCGTTCAGAAGCAGAAGTAAGTGAACAGGATGATATTTACACGGATGTTGTGGTTGTTGGAGCAGGTGGGTCTGGTTTAACAGCGGCATTAGAAGTGGTTAATAATGGAAAATCTGTTTTGGTATTAGAAA
This sequence comes from Fundicoccus sp. Sow4_H7, assembly GCF_052115865.1. Lineage (NCBI taxonomy): Bacteria > Bacillati > Bacillota > Bacilli > Lactobacillales > Aerococcaceae > Fundicoccus > Fundicoccus sp. Sow4_H7. Next base: position 594,299 of record NZ_JBQKME010000001.1, read on the forward strand.
AAATGTCGATGGTTGGTGGAAATACTTTACGTGCGACAGGTGGTATGAATGCGGCTGAAACAAATGTTCAAGAAGTATTAGCTATTGAAGATTCTGTCGAAGTATTTTACCAAGATACTCTAGAAGGTGGACATGGCATTAATGATCCTGAATTATTACGTGTCATGGTGGAAGATTCTGCAGAAGCATTACACTGGATAAATGAACTGGGTGCAGGTTTAACCGACGTAAGTTTCTCTGGTGGTGCAACTAATGCACGTATTCATAAACCAGAAGACGGTTCTGCAGTGGGTCCATTAATTATTCGTGTTTTAGAAGAAGCCTTAAGTGAACAAGGTGTTGAAACGATGCTAAACACTGAAGCAACTTCTTTAATTCAAGAAGAAGATGGCCGTATTGTTGGTGTAACGGCTGTAAATAAAGATGGTGTAGAATTCAATGTTTATGCAGATGCTGTTATTTTAGCAACCGGTGGTTTTGGTGCAAACTTTGAAATGGTTGAAGAGTACAACCCAGATTTAGCAGGCTTTGGTACAACAAATGCTCCAGGTGCCCTTGGACAAGGGATTGAAATGGCACTTGAAGTAGGTGCTGGAACAGTTGATATGGATCAAATTCAAATCCATCCAACCACTCAACCAGGAACAGGTAAATTGTATACTGAAGGATTACGTGGTGACGGCGCTATCTTAATTAATATAGAAGGCGAACGTTTTATTGATGAACTAAAAACACGTGATGTGGTTTCGCAAGCGATTTTAGCGGAAACAGATGGCGTTGCTTACTTAATTGTGAACCAAGCATTAGTTGATCAAAATGCTTCAATGGCTGGTTATATTGAACAAGGTGATGCGATTGAAGGAGCTTCAGTTGAAGAATTAGCGGCTAACTTAGATATTGATGCAGCAACTTTACAAGCTACTTTAGATGCTTATAATGAAGCTCAAGCAAGCGGTGTTGATGAAGCGTTTGGTCGTGAAAATATGACTCTTTCACTTGTAGAAGGTCCATTCTATGCCTTAATGGTAACTCCATCAATTCACCACACAATGGGTGGTTTACATATTGATACTCAAACACATGTGTTGGATACAGAAGGTGAAATCATTCCAGGGCTTTACGCAGCAGGTGAATTAACTGGTGGCATCCATGGTGGTAACCGTATCGGTGGAAATGCCGTTCTAGATATTGTCGTATTTGGACGTATTGCAGGGCAAACTTCAGTCGCTGAATTAGATGGCGAAACTGTTGAATCTGAAACTGAAGAAGTAGAAGAAACTGAAGAATCTGTTGAGGAATCCGAAGAAGAATTAGATGACGCAGCTTAAAAATTTAATAAATAAGATGACTCCAAACAAAGGCGATTTGAATAAATCGCCTTTTTTGACGATTCTATAATAAATGAAAAGTGAAAAATCGGATTTACCCTAACTTGAAAAAGGGTACACGCGTTTACCGAATGCATTTCCACCAGTATATAAATTCAATGAAAAGCGCCAGGATAATAACTTTTTGAACAAGTCGTCCTTGCACTTCCTATATTCTCCCAAACGAGTTATAGAGAATTTATAAAGATTAAGCTACATAAAAAATATTGCTTGAGCTTTAAAATAGTATTCATCAACCTTACTTGCTAAAGAACCCTTTTTGACTTCATTTAACATATTTTAAACAGCAAACTATATTTTCTGCTTCATTCAGTCTATAATGCTTGTGGCAGTGATATTTATTGGAAAGGGGATTGGAAAAATGAAGGTTGTCTTTCATGTGGATGAAATAAATAAATGGCCAATGGTTTTGGCCAATGTAAAGAATTTTAAGAGGGAGATTCCGGAGGCTGCTATTACGGTGGTGGCGAATGGTGAGGCAGTCAAGTATTACGTGAGTGCTGACTGGGACCGCGAATTGTTGCAAACAGTCGATTTTGTTGCCTGTCAAAATGCGCTAAATTCTAATACCATTACTGCAGAAGCAGTTCCCATAACAATTCGTATCGTAAATGCCGGGGTGGTTGAGTTGGTGCAAAAACAAAACGATGGATATGCTTATATTCGTCCATAAAAGAATGTTACTTAGGAATGAGGTAATGAATGTGTTTGATCCAAATAATGATGTCGTAAAATTATGCATGGCAGGGCTCGGACTCGAGGCAGCGGGCGATAGGGGAGCGGCTATTGCGAAATTTCAAGAAGCTTTGGAAACTGCGCGCAATGATTTTGAACGTTTTATTGCTAGTTTTCATTTGGCGCGGATGCAAGATGACATCCCAAAACGACTTGAAGGGATGATTGCTTCTTTAAATTTTGCCATGAATTCGGGCGATAATGGGGCGAAAACGGCACTTTATACGATATATTCAGAAATTGCCAAATGTTATGAAGCTTTGGCCGAACATGGGAAAGCGGAACAGAGCCGTTTCTTAGCGGAGTCATATCATGGCATTATTTTTGACAAGGGTCCATTTTTTCACGGGACGCGTGCTGACCTACCGATTGGCAGTTTTTTAACGCCTGGTTTAAATTCCAATTATCAGTCAGATCTTATCATGCAACACATTTATTTCACCGCCAATATGAATGGGGCGATCTTAGCGGCAACGTTAGCTAGAGGGGATGGCGACAAACGCGTTTATATTGTGCAGCCAACGGGCGATTTTGAACACGATCCCAATCTGACCGACCAAAAATTCCCGGGCAATTTAACCCAATCTTACCGCTCAACCGCGTTATTAAAAATCATTGGAGAAATTCAAGATCTTGAAAAGCTAAATAAATATCAGCGGGATGAATGGTTAGGAAAATTGTTGCACAATCATGGTGAAATCATAAATTAGGCTTTAAAGATTGAGTGACAATAAAGGCAAAAAAAAAGAAACCACTATCTCGTCAATGACATAGTGGTTTCTGTTATTTATTTTTTGCGCCTGACTTTCTTTTATTAAAGCCTAGTAAACCCGTCATAAGCAAAGTACACCATCGCAAAACCAACTACAATCAAGATAAGGCCAGATAATGCTAACATAAATATCACCATCGGTCCGGCAGTTGAACCTTTAATAAATAAATTAACGAAACCATTTGAGGCTGCTTCTAAGTTAAATAACAAAAGAAGACCAATAATTGTGAAGGGGACAAAAATAGCTAGCGCAGGCCAAACAAGACCCCAGATGGCGTCATTTCTTTCAGAATAGCTTGGCCTGGCTTGATCGGCTAAATGGTTTAAATTTTCATTCGTAAGGATGCCATTATTATCATCTACCAAGGCATAGTCAAATCCGCCCGATTGAGACCTTTCCTGTGTGAAGGGATAGCTCACATCATCAATTATAATTTCATTACCTGAAAAATTGACACTTGCCTGCGTGACACTTAAGTGCTGTTGATTGATGTCTTGAGCGACTGAATCATAGGCTTCAACCATGGATTTTTCCATTAATTGCTGCTCAGTTAGCTGTTCAAAATAAGGAATATCGTGATTTTCTTCTTGAAAAACACGTAGTTTAACCAGTCGCTGGCTATTATTAAACTCCATCCTTAAGGCATTATCATCGTATGGCAAAGTCGCAAGGATAGATTTATCTGTTTCATTTTTTGCCAACCCAATAAATACCGCTGCTATAAGCACGATTGCCAACAAACTAAAGCTATATTTTTTACTCATTATTTTCGCCTCCTGCAGGGTAGATAATCTCACCATTTTGTAGGATGTTTTCAGGAATGATAACTAATGATTTGCTTTGACCATTTTGCATGCCAAGATTTTGGCCTACTATTTCAATGTCGCCTTCAACTTCAATCAATCCATCTCCTAAATAAAGCAAATAATAATCATAAATATCATTTTCCGTAGCTTCAACAACCAGCCAATTATCAAAAGCAGGACTACTAACTGTGCCAGTAACTTCAAGCTTTTCTTTAAAAGCAGGGATATTTATTAGGTAGTCGGAAAGGCTGGATTCGAAAACTTCAAGTATATTATTATTAATACTGAAAATGGGTGATGTTTCCGTTGCGGTCAATTCACCGTAAATTTTGCTTGGATTATTCAATACTAGTACTTCAGCGAGATGTTGGCTATTTTCGTCAATTAAGACTTCATTCGCATGTTCTTCGGGCACAGATGAAATATATGTTGCATCTTGCTCCTCCGAAAATTTCCGTGACAGACTTATTGTGTTTGGAGTAAACCCATTTGCACGAATATTGATTTCACCCATTTGGGTATCCACCCCAAGCGAGAATTCTTCATAAGCGACTGCAATTTCTTCCTCCGATAAATCCGGATCCAATAATTTAGCAAATAAATTAAAGTAGGCTTCATTTAACTTCAGTTTTTCATCATCATCCGGCATTTCATCGGCATCAAAAGCTGTTGTAAAACGGATTTCGAGAAAATCACCTGTCGGAGTTGCGCCTGAAAACAAATACAATTCATTCAAACGTCCCAATTCAGCCAGCTCGGTCGCATAAAAATAGACACTATTTCCCCATGAACGAATGTGCGCTTCTGACGTTTCTAGATTAAACAACTGTTCCAGCTGGTCTAAAATCCGGTTAATATATGCCCGATTCACATAAACTGTCTCACCTTCATAATCTTCTGAATAAATATCCCCTAAACCTAAATCGGAATCATACCAACTTCCGACTAAATTGACTAAATTGTCATCATCAAACATCGAAAGCGGAAAATTAAAGCGGGTTTCAAAAAATAAAACATGATCGTTATTTGCATCATTTAAGGTTGTAGCATAGGCTTCATGATTTTCAATCGTCTGATTATGATTCTTATCGGGTTCTTTTGCCCATTGGTCATAAAATGTCTCCCAGTCTTCAAAGTTAATACTAGGATCGACTATTTCTAATAAAGTTGAGATGGTTTCAAAATCTAATAAGTCATCCGCACGAATGGTTTGATAAATATAAAAACCGTCGCCTCTGTTATTTATTCCCGAATGAAAACCAACCGTTGCATTGATTGGAAGATTGAGCGGAACCGTCACCGCAGAGCTTTTAGTTGGATCAACCGTTAATGACATTAATTCTTGCGAGAGTTCAAGATCAAAAGCAGTCAAAACTTCATAGGCCAAACGGTTGGAAAGTCCATCATAGGAAAAGGGGATCGACTTGCCATCGTAATCTGCATTAAATACAGCCGAATAGCTTTGTGCATTAACATGAGTGATATTTAATCCAAAACTCATCAATATGATTAACAATATTTTCTTCAAAACCAGTCACCATTCCTTTCAAAAGCAATTGTTTGTTAAATGTACTATATAAAAAAAACGCATTGTCTTCAATTCAGAAGCCTTTTCGCATATACAAAAGTTTCAACTTCTTGTATCATTTAAATAAATATCAGAAGTCATTTTGTTATTAGCAGAGATATTTATTATGAAGAAGGTAGGGATTTTAATGAAGATTGGCTTTATTGGAATGGGAAATATGGGGCAGGCGATGCTGAAAGGGATGTTGAAAGCTGGGCTGACGGAGCGCGAGGATATTTTTGTTTATGATGTGTACGCGCCGATTGTAGAGGAAATGCAAAATCTGTATGGAATTACGGGGGCTCATAGCGAAGTGGAAGTCGCAAAGCAAGTTGATGTGCTGATTTTGGCAATCAAACCGAATATGGTCGAAAATGTCCTATTGGCGATTAAAGAAGTTGTGTTTGAGAAGCAAATCATTGTTTCAATCGCTGCTACCAATTCTCTTGCATTTTTAAGTAAATATCTCCCTGAAAAAACAAAAATTGTGCGGGCGATGCCCAATACACCGGCAATTGTTGGCGAAGGCATGTCGGCCTTGTGCTTGAATGAGTGGATTGATGCGAATGATACAGCGACAGTGTTGGCGCTGTTTGAATCATTCGGTAAAGCCAAAGTAATTGACGAAGCATTAATCGATGCTTTTACTGGCGTGAGTGGTTCAGGACCTGCTTATGTGTATTTATTTATCGAAGCCTTAGCTGATGGGGGAGTGGCGTTAGGATTGGCACGCAAGGATGCTTATGAGTTTGCGGCCCAAATGGTGAAAGGGGCAGCGCAAATGGTACTGGAAACCGGCATACACCCAGGCGAGTTGAAAGACATGGTCACATCACCCGGTGGGTCAACCATGGCCGGCATCCATAGTTTAGAAAACGATCGCTTCCGCGCAACCGTGATGAACGCTGTGTTTGCAACAGCTGCCAAAAATAGATAATGTGTATTAGATGGTGTGAAAATTGTGAGGCGGCGAGGGTATTGTTTTCAACTCGTTTTGCAAACGAGGCTAAAGATTTCAACTCGTCGCAGCAATGAAGTCACTTTTGGTATTAGTTGAGGAAACGATTGGCTACTTCATGCCTACGATAACTCCATAATTTATACAAATTCTACGACTTACTATCGCGGTCGTATGAAAAGTGTGTTTCATCCGAGCGGTTGGTCCGCGGTCGTATGAAATATGTGTTTCATCCGAGCGGTTAGTTCGCGCTCGTATGAAATGGTGTTTTCATCCGAGCGGTTGGTCCGCGGTCGTATGAAATGGTGTTTTCATCCGAGCGGTTAGTTCGCGGTCGTATGAAAAGTGTGTTTCATCCGAGTGGTTGTTGTGCGGTCGTATGAAAAGTGTGTTTCATCCGAGTGGTTGTTGTGCGGTCGTATGGAAAGTGTGTTTCATCCGAGCGGTTGCTGTGCGGTCGTATGAAAAGCTGGTTTCATCCGAGCGGTTTGTCCGCGCTCGTTTGAAAAGGTAGTTTCATCCGAGCGGTTTGTTCGCGGTCGTATGAAATAGTCGGATAAAGACCACAAAAATATGTAAAAAGCATGAAGCCACGAGGTAAAAAAATTAAACTCGTTTTCCAGACGAGTACCAGTTTGGTTCCTCATTGAATCGCAGAAGCCTATTTCAAGTCCTCGTCTACCCAACAATTTCCTTCACGCGCCCAACTGTGCCATCCGTTAACATCACTTTAATTCCATGCGGATGACTCGCGGAATTGGTTAAAATTTTAGCGATGACGCCTTTCGTTAACTTCCCCGTGCGTTGATCCGCTTTTCTGACAACATTAACCGTTGCACCAATTTGAATATCGATACGCTTTGTTCCATTCATAATAAATATCTCCTTTAATCACGATTTAGTATGTTATATTTTAACGAAATTTACTCAAACATGCAAAAAACGTAAGAATCTCAAACCAAGAGATTCTTACGTTATAATGTTTATATATTTGATTACAAACCTGCTGCTTCCATAGCTTGTTTTAAAGCTTCGATGAAAGCTTCTGAAGAAACGCTAGCACCAGAAACAATGTCCAATTCTGCCGATTGATTTTCTAATGCTTTTTCTGCCATTTCATGTAAGGCTTCGACACCAATACCGACAGTTTCAGTTTGTTCAACGATTTGGATATCTGTCATCTGACCATCTTCAACAACTACTTGGATTCTTACACGGCCGCCAAAACCATTATTTGATTGACCTTCAAAGACATTTTCAGAAACTTCTTCAACTTCTGTCTCTTCAACATCTTCTTCAACCTCTGCATCAGCTGATTGTTTCCATTCTTCGATTTCAGCTAATTTTTCAGAATGTGTCATTGTTCCTTGGCTTAAACCACGCTGTGAGAAGTACTCAGCTTTATCTGTCTTGGTTTTATCATTTGTTTCTGAACCAGCATAGTCTGGATTAAGAGAAGTATCAGCTGTCGCAAAACCCTCTTCATCAACTGAAGCAGCAGCACGTCCTGCTACATAACCACTTGTCATGACACGACCTAGACCGTGTACACGCATTCCACCACTGGCTTCACCGGCTGCAAATAAGTTAGGAATCGTTTGTCCGTAAATATCAATCACTTGCATATTTGCATCTACACGAATTCCTGCTAGTGTATCGTGCATGCTTGGAGTAGCCCATAGTGCATAGAAAGGACCTTCTTCAATTTTATTTACAAGTGTTTCTTCACGTTGCCAATCTTCATCGTAACCAGCATCAATAAATCCGTTGTAGCGTGTAATAGTATCCACTAAAGTTGCAGGATCCATTTCGATATCTTCGTGATATTTATTAACAATCAGATCGGCTAATTCTTCTAAAGTATCGGCTTTAAAAGCATAGCCTTCTTCGTAGTCTAAAACGCCTTCTGCATCCATATCCCAGCCATTGCGTTCAACAGCTGCTTGGTCCATGATTGCCCATAGTGGTCCACCGTAAGCTTCCGCATTGCCATCGCCTTCAAGGTCAATAAATGTCCCGGTTAAAGCTTGATCGAAGAATGGTTCACGAGCAGTATTCATTTGACTCATAGCATATTGGTCTTCGTTACCAATTCGTTGACCAACCATATTAACAATTACTAAACTGTTGTAATCCGGTACGATACCATTGGTACGAACGAGTGGCCAAATAACACTTTTTTCACTCCAACCTCTACCGTATCCATATTGTGTACCAAAACGTTGTGGGGCAGTAATGTTAGCACCAACAACAGAAGTATAGTTTCCTAAGCTACCAAGTGAAGCACCAATTTCCATAGCGGCATATTCACCTGAAGCATCTTGGTCCGAGAATGGCATACCAGCTAGGCCATCTAAGTATTCTCCTAAACGTGGGTCTAACATCGTTCTAAACTCAACATTACCTGTTGAACCACCTGTACATATAATCACAGCTTTATTGGCTTTAATATTTACAAGTTCTCTATTTTCTTCGATATTTCCTTCACTCATTAAGCTTTGGAGTGGTTCTGTTTCACCAGGTAAGATAGTCGGTGAGTAGCTTGCTTGAATCCCTGTAACATTACCTTCAAAAATACCGTCACGGTAAATTTTATCCATATGATAGTTTAATAGAAATTGTGCGCCTTCTTCACGTAAAGTTTGTTCTAAAGGTCGGCTAATCCCGATACCAGCAGCTTCAGTACCTGTATAAGTATTTTCCCAATCAGAAGCATCAACATATGTCATACGTCCTACGCTATCACCATCGTTACCACCATCACGGTAATAAGCACGAACCATTGGTTCAACATCTAAGGTTTTAATCCCATTGTCCATTAACCAATCATAAGTTTCAGCCATGGAATTCGCAATGGAACGTGTGTATTCGGGGTCGTTATAGCGCGAGTTAATCGAAGTTCCTCGTGTATGATCGTAGTAGTACAAGTCTGCTGAGTCTTCAATATCCCATGCTTGTTGATCAATCGTGCCACCACCTGAGTGAAATTGACCTTCACTAACTGCAACGTGTCCACCAACGTCAAAGTTTGCTTCGACTAACAGAACAGAAGCACCATCATCTAATGCTTTCAAAGCAGCAGTTAAACCAGAAGCACCAGCTCCAACTACCACCACGTCTGCTTCATAATCCCAAGTAATGTCATCTGTTGCTGGTTGATTTGCGCCTGTTGCAACAAAATTTGACTGTGAACTTACATGAGTTAGAGCAGATTGACCGACTAATATTGCAACGATAGCAATACAAATAAAGGATATAAGTTTATTGAATTTATTTTGATTTTTTTCTGACATTATAATTTTTTCACTCCTAATAAATAATACATGTTCAAAAACTCACAAACATGCACAAAAAATATAAACAATTAATACTTGCTATAAGAAAATATCGAAATTATCCTCCTTCCTTGGTAATATTTTCACAAGAAGTATATCAATAAATTTTATAAGTGTCAATCGCAAAATTTTGATTATCGAATATTTACTGGAGATGTCCAATTATTTAAATTTATAATAATCAAAACTTTACCATCCTATTATAACAGAATAATTGACAAAAATTGTATTAATAGGTAAGGTTAGTGGTACAACATTTAAATAATTTGGGGTGCTTTAAAAAGCTGAGATTACACTCATTGAACCTGAACAGGTAATGCTGGGACAGGGATAGTTTAGGAGATATTTATTTAAACGAAGAGGGCAATCCTAGTGGGTTGCTCTTTTTTTATGGGAGGAAAGCGAATGTATCAGGAGGCTATACTCACGCTTGTCACGATAACGAAGGATCGTAAGCCGTTGGTTCCGTCGATAACGAATAAGGTTACGATGCAGGCGGTGGCAAATACACAAATCGCAGTGGGGGGGTCGCCTGCTATGTTCTTTTTAGCTGATGAAGGTAGAAGGTTGGCTGAGAAGTGTGCAGCGATGTATATTAATTTAGGAACATTAAGCGAACACTACCGTGAATTAGTTCCGCAAACCATCCTTCAATTGAAAAAAGAAAATAAGCCGTGGTTATTGGATCCGGTAGGATTAGGGAAAGGGCAATTGCACAATGAATTGATTGCTTTTATCCATGACCATCCGCCGACCATCATCAAAGGCAATGCGTCCGAAATCATTCGTTTGGCCAATATGTGGAGACTTATTGAGACTGCTCACCAATTAAAAGGGGTTGATAGCCAAGATCCAGTCGAAGCCGCTAAGGAAGCAGCGATTCAGTTAGGTCAGCACATTAAGACTGTTATCGTTGTGACAGGTCCGATTGATTTAATCACGGACGGAAAACAAATTATACGTTCTCATGGCGGATCTGATTGGATGGAGACTATTTCGGGCATGGGCTGCATGCTTGGTGGTGTGATGTCAGTCTTTTTAGCGGATGCCAATCCCATGACAGCGGCGATTACGGCTGTGAATGCTTTTAATCTGGCTGGCCAAAATGCAGCACAAACTGCTAAAGGTCCTGGGACATTTTTCATGCATTTTTTAGACGCTTTATTTAATTTATCTGCCGATGAGATTAGCCAGCACCCACTTAAAATGGAGGACCTTCACAATGAACTATAATCGTAAAAAATTTAATCTCACGCATTACCTTGTCATTGGGCCTGAAAATACTTTAGGTCGTGATACTTTAAGTATCATTAAAGAAGCGATTGAGGCAGGGATTTCTTTTATTCAAATTCGTGCTAAAAACAGCGATCCCAAAGAAATCATAGAATTGACTAATGCGACAGCATCTCTTATTCAAGAAATGAAAAAAGCGGATGATGTTAGCCTTGTCGTCAATGACCGCCTTGACATCGTGTTAGCCTGCCGCGAAATGGGGTATAAAGTCGATGGCATTCACGTTGGTCAAACAGATATTCCAGTCGATCTCTGCCGCAAATACTTAGGTGAAGATTCCATCGTTGGACTTTCCGCTTCAAGTAAATATCTCATTGACTACGTCGAAAATGCTGACACTTCTGCTATCGATTATTTTGGTGCGGGACCATTACATCCAACGGATACTAAAAAAGATGCCGGCCGATACGACGGAGATGATCAGGCCATTACACTTAGGACATTTAGTGAAATTGAAACATTAGCTCAGATAAGTCCGATTCCAGTAGTCATTGGAGGCGGCGTTAAAGTAGGTGATTTGCCTGAACTCTATCAAACAGGGATTGATGGTTATTTTGTCATCTCAGCCATTGCTTCGGCTTCCAATCCTTACTTAGCAGCTAAAGAACTTGTCGATACATGGACAAATTTATCAAGGGAGAATAAATAAATTGAAAACAGCCTTAACCATTGCCGGTTCTGATTCTTCAGGCGGCGCAGGAATTCAAGCCGATTTAAAAACATTTTTAGCCAATGATGTCTATGGTATGTCAGCCATTACAGCTATAACAGCACAAAATACGACAGGCGTCCAACAAGCCTATGTATTAGAAGCCGACTTATTAGAAGCGCAAATACGGTCTGTCTTTGACGATATCCGTCCGGATGCAATTAAAATTGGCATGGCCGGTAATGCAGCATCCATTAGAGCGATGACCAACGTCCTCGAAGAATACCAAGCTGAAAATATTGTTATTGATCCAGTTATGGTAGCGACATCGGGAGCGAGTTTATTCGATCAGGACAATGCAACGACTTATTACCATGAATTATTTCCCTTAGCCACTGTAATTACCCCTAATATTCCAGAAGCTGAGAGCATTCAAAAAATCCAAATAAAGACCGCTAGTGATATGGAAGAAGCCGCCATTAATATGTCTAAACGTTTTAACACCGCCGTTTTACTTAAAGGTGGACACTTAAAAAATCAAGAAGCAATTGATGTTTTGGCAGTTGGCAGTGATATTTATTGGTTTGAAAATAAACGCATTGATAATCCTAATACGCATGGGACGGGATGTACCTTGTCGTCGGCCATTGCGGCAAATTTAGCAAAAGGATATCTATTGACCGATAGTATTGATAAAGCAAAAAAATACTTAACGGCAGCGATTGAGGCGCAATTGGATTTAGGTCGTGGTTCGGGCCCGTTGGATCACGGGTATGGATTAAGATGAGTCGCACGCGTAAAATAACTCAATTAGGATTGTTTGTCGCCTTGTCATTTGTGTTATCGACTATTTTGGTATTTCCAAATATGGCACCTGCCCAACACATGATGAATGTATTAGGGGCAGTGGTTCTTGGGCCGTGGTATAATGCCTTGTCAGCCTTTTTATCGGGTGGCTTAAGAATGCTAGTTAGCGGGCGAACTTTTATCGCCACGAGCGGTTGGATTGGAGCTTTATTAGCTGGAGTTGTTTTTAAAAAGACCAACAATTATCTTTTGACGGCTTTAACGGAAATGATTGGATCAGGTATTATTTCAGCTATTGTGTACTTTTATCCGATGCGATATTTATTAAATTTAGATATCGATAATCCTTTTTACTATGTAGCCTTTTTCTTGCCTTCAGCTATGGTTGGGGCTGTGTTAGGTTACTTTGCAGTAAGAGCATTAGGGAATTGGTCTAATAAGCATATCAATTGATGTTGAAAAGTAAAACGCTTTACACTTAGGCGATCAGTTGGAAGAGGCGCGTATCAAAGTCGAAAACTTTATGGGTGACATATTCATTTTCGCAGGAGATGATAATCAATTGTGGCTGTCATCATTGATGGCGTAAATCATCGCAGACCATGCAAACACTGACGTTCATCTCAATATTTACGAAGGTGCCGGCCATATATTCTATGGTGATGGGACTTCTGAAGCGCCTGGGTTTGGAACTTTGCTAATGGGTGGCGACGAAGAAAGTAACTTAACTGCCTCACAAGCTTTTGTCGACACTTTAATTGAAGTCGTCAACGGATGGCACCTTCCTGAAAATTAAATATCTCTGTAAAAACCTTAGCGTCAACTAGCATATAATAATGCAAAGTTGGCGCTTTTTGGGTTGTGTTATTTGTCAGTCTATTGTGAGCTAACTGATTTTAATAAGACTTAATTGTGGTCAGCTATCGAAGTGGGTTAGATTAAGGAGGCTTTTTGTCACTGTGTGGTGCTTTTGAGAAACATTAGAGTCGTTTATTGTATGAGAATAGCGGCAAGACCGACATAAAACGCTTCACACGTTCACCAAACGCGTACCCCTCAGACCGAATTACTTCCCTGCGTTCACCAAACGCGTACCCCTCAAACCAAATTACTTCCCTGCGTTCATCAAACGCGTACCCCTCAAACCGAAATACTTCCCTGCGTTCACCAAACGCGTACCCCTCAGACCGAATTACTTCCCTGCGTTCACCAAACGCGTACCCCTCAAACCAAATTACTTCCCTGCGTTCATCAAACGCGTACCCCTCAAACCGAAATACTTCCCTGCGTTCACCAAACGCGTACCCCTCAGACCGAATTACTTCCCTGCGTTCACCAAACGCGTACCCCTCAAACCAAATTACTTCCCTGCGTTCATCAAACGCGTACCCCTCAAAC